>NZ_JMCC02000131.1 GCF_000737335.2 Enhygromyxa salina
CAACCTACGAGCGCAGCGGCGCTGGTGACCAGCAGGGCGTGAACGCGGCGATCGGCCTCTACGTCGACCAAGAGGTCGAGTAGTCGACACCTTCGCTCGATCCAACTCGAGCTGAGCAAGAGCGGGGGCCACGTGGCTCCCGCTCTTCATAATTGGCCCAACCCTGTACAATGCAGACATGCGACGGCTCGCGCTGGTGCTGCTGCCCGGGTTCCTCGCGGCGATGCTCCTGACCCACACCAAGGTCAAGGAACGCCGCGACGAGTTTCCGCCCGATCAAGACCTGCTGTACTTGCCGCCCGCTCAGCACCTCGCGCCCATGAGCCTCGGCTACCGTGAGGCGCTCGGCGATCTGATCTGGATCCGCACCGTGATCTTCGCTGGCGATCGCGTGGGCGCCACCAACTACAAGTGGATCATGGAGTACCTCGAGGCGATCTACTCGTTGTCGCCTCAGTTTCGACGCCCCTATGCGTGGGGTGGCGTGGCGTTCATCTACAGCGGCGATCAGATCGATCGCGCCATGGTCGATCGTGCGATCGCCCTGTACGACCGGGGCCTCGCCCACTTCCCCGAAGACCACGAGCTGCTGTTCGCCGCCGGCATGTTGCTCACCCGCGACGTCCAGACGGTCCCGGGCTACACGAGCGAAGAGAAGGCCGCGGCGATGGAGAGGGGCGCCAGCCTGATCCGCAAGGCCGCGGCGTTTGGCGCCCCTCCGCTGGTCCGCGAGCTCGCGGCCACGCTCGTCAGTGAGGGCGGCGCCGATCAGCTAGCGATCGCGTTCCTCGAGAGTCAGCTGCTGCAGGCCGAAGATCCCGACCATCGCCGGCTGCTCGAACAGAAGCTGCAAGCCACGATCGGCGAAGCCGGACTCGAGTCGATCGAGCGCCTGCGAACGAGCTTCGAAGCCGAGCGCAAGGCCAAGCGCCCCTACCTGCCGCCCGACCTCTACGTACTGATCCGCGAGTAGGCCGCTCGGTTTGACCACCAACTACGCCTGCGCGCTTCGCAGTCGGCGAAGTGCGAAGCGCGTATGTGGGCCAGGCTAAACCCGTGTACGCGCGGGCGAGGAGCCCTCGCCCGAGCCTAAACCAGACTCACTTGCTGCCCTTGAGCAGCTTTGACTCTTTGTCGCCAACCGTCACCTTCTGGGTGTCGGTCTTGCCGTCGTCCCACTTCCACTTGACGGTGTGCGAGCCCGCGGTGACTTTGACGAACACCGGCGCGCGGCCCGCTTTCTTGTTGTCTACGTAGACGTCGGCGGGCGGATTGCCGGGCGCCACGCCGATCTTGAGCTCCGCGGTCTTGGGCTTTGGCGCCTTCTTGACCGGCTTTTTCTTCTCGACCGTCTTCTCTGGCGTGGGATCCGAGGTTGGATCCGGGCCGGGCGCGGTGCCGGACTTGGCGACGAGCACCAGGCTGATGTTCTGGGCCGAGTCACCCGTGAACACGATCGGGGTCCTGACGTCTTCGTAGCCCTCCGCGACGCCCAACAGCGTGTACGCCACGCCAGGTTCGCGCGTCAGCGGATGCTTGTGGCTGGCGACGCCCTTGCCGATCTCGGTGCTCACGTCGCCGGCGAGCAACGTCACGGTCGCCGCGACGGGCTCGACGTTGATCGTGAGCGTGACCGTGGCGGCCTGAAGCTTGATCGGCAGCGGCATGTTCTGGCCCGCGGCCAGCGTGACCTCTTGGGAGAAGGGTAAGAACTCGCCGCCAGCGACGCTGACCTCGATCTTGTGCGGACCATCCGAGAGCCCGCTGACGACGCGCTGCGCCTCGCCAGCGATCTCTTTGCCATCCACGAGCACTGTCGCGGTCGCGGGACTGACCTCGAGGTTGAAGCTGGCGGCGTCGCTTGGCTTGGCTTCGGCGCTGGTGTCGGCGGCCTCGCCTTCGTCGTCGCCAGCGAAGCCTTGCCCGATTACGAAGAAGGCCACCACACCGAGGATCGCCACGACACCGCCAACGATGCCGATGATCAGCCCAATGTTGCTCTTCTTCTCATCGTCCGGCTCATCGTACATCGGTACGGGAGCCGGCTGCTGGTGCTGCTGGCCAGACTGCTGCTGGTACTGCTGCTGCTGCTGGTACTGCTGCTGGGGCTGTTGCTGCTGTTGATACTGCTGCTGCGGCGCCTGTTGCTGCTGATATTGCTGAGGCGCTCCATAACCCTGGCCGTGCTGCGGGGCCTGCTGGCCCTGCATGCCCATGCCCATCCCGGCGCCCATGCCCGCGCCCATCCCGGCGCCCATGCCAGATCCCGGATGCCCACCAGGTGAGGGCAAGCCAGCCTGGCCAGACTGCCCAGGCGGCGGCAGCCCAGCGTGTCCGCCCGGACTGGGCAGACCGCGGGCGGCGGCGGGGCTCGGCAGGCCACGCGCGGCGGAAGGGCCGCCCGGGGTCATCGAGCTTGGGGGCGGCATCGTCGCTTGGATGCCAGCGCCGGGCGCCGAGGCGCCGGCCACTGCGACCCCGGGACCGCCCGGGGTGCTGCGATGGACCGATGGCGCAGCCGCGAGCGCTTCTTCTTCTTGCCCCTCGAACAGCTTGGTCTCGAGCTCGTCGTCATCCCAGTCGAAGTCCGCGCCACCGCCACCGCCACCGCCAGCCGGCCGCGCGCCTTTGGGACGGGCCGGCAGCTTCTTCCCCACGCCGGGGATATCCGGCTTGGAGTTGGTCATGACCATCGTCTTGGCCCGCGCGCGGCCAGGCTTGGGCGGGCTACGCTTGGGCTCTTGCGCGGCGTTGAGCGACGCGAGGGATGGGTGGGCCTCGGTGGCGATCCCAGATTGACGACCAGGAGTCGACGGCGGCGGCCGACGACCCGGCGGAGGTGGCGGGGGCTTCTTGGCGCCAGCCGGCGGGGGCGGCGGTCGGTTCCCCGCGTTCACCATTGTCTTCTTGGGGCTCGGCTTGCTGGGAGGTGGAGCGGGTGGCACCTGACGCGCAATCTCCTTCTCGGCCTCGATGTCGCGGGCGAACGACTCTTGCATCCATTCTGCGAGGTTCTTGCGGCTGTAGAACAGCCCCTCCTCGAACATGAACGCTTGCAGCGCGTCGTGTAGCTCGGACGCGGTCTGGTAGCGCTCGTTGAGATCTGCCGCGAGCGATCGCATGACGACCTGCTCGAGCTTGGTCGAGACCGCCGGGTTGATCCGGCTGGGCGGATCGACGCTGACGGTGCGGACCTTTTCCAGGGTGGCGAAGTCGGTCTCTGCTTGGAACAGCCGCTGGTTGCAGAGGATCTCCCACAGCACCACGCCAAGCGAGAACACATCGCTGCGCCGATCGATCGTCGCGCCGCGGACCTGCTCGGGCGACATGTAGCCGAACTTGCCCTTGAGGATTCCGGCTTGCGTCTGCGAGGCCCGGCCGGCGGCCTTGGCGACGCCGAAGTCGATCAGCTTGACCTCGCCTTCATACGAGACGAGCACGTTGGGCGGCGAGACGTCGCGGTGGATCAGCCCGAGCGGCCGACCGTGGCGGTCTTTTTTGTTGTGCGCGTACTCGAGGCCCTCGCAGACCTGCATGATCACGTAGCAAGCCTGCGCGAGCGGCATCGGCCGCTTGATGCCGCGACCATGCTCGAACAGCGCGCGCAGGTCCTTGCCCGGCACGTACTCGAGCACGATGTAGAAGGTCTCGCCCTCCGACTTGAGCTCGTAGATCTGAGCGATGTTCGAATGCTGAAGCTGCGCCGCAATGCGCGCCTCATCTTTGAACATCGTGATGAACTCTTCGTCCTCGGCGACGTGCGGGAGGATGCGCTTGATCGCGACGACCTTCTCGAAGCCCTCGACGCCGCGCGAAACGGCTTTGTAGACCTCGGCCATCCCACCTAGAGCGATGCGACCGAGGATCTGGTATTGCGCGAGTTTCTTGGGCAGGTCCAACAAAGAACGCTCCAGCGAATTGCGCGCTGAAATAGCTCGCAACTGGTCTGATCACACCTGTGGACGGCGAGAAAGTCAATGCTTTGACCAAGATGGAGACGAAGAGTTCGCTGCCTTCGGTGAACCGGTCCAACAAGGGTGTCCGCAAGCGGGCGAGAAGCCCTCGCCCGAGCTGAAAACAGCTTTGGCCTGCTCCCTTGCGCAGTTCGAGCGGTATGAGCGTGCCGTCGGCGCGCGACCAGTGCTATCGTCGCAACGACGCGCATGAGCAGCTCCGACGAGATCGACTTGGACCCCAAGCTCAGCGGCGCCGCTGCTGCGCCCGCGCTGGATGCCGCCAAGGCCGTCGCGGGCGCCAGCGAGGTCGCGCCTAGCGAGGCCCTGGAGGGCATCGATGTCGCCGAAGCGCTGTCGAGCGGGCGCATCGACGCGGTCGCGGCCCAACAGCTGCTGATCGATCAGGTCCTCGCCGAGCAGTTCCCCGCCGACCTCGAGCCTGCGCAGCTCGAGCGCCTGCGCGGGGAAATCACCGCGTTGCTCGCCAACGACCCTGCCCTGCTGGGCCTGCTGCGGCCCCACTGACTTCGCCGTAAGCGGGCGAGAAGCCCTCGCCCGAGCTGAAAGCAATTGGCGTATGGGTTGGCGCTTCAGGCCAACAAGCGCCGCACTTGGGGCGAGACGAAGTGCTGCTCCGTGTCGAAGCGCCGCAGCGCGTCGGCCACGACCTGCAGTCGCTCTGGCGGCTTGAGCCGGCGATCAACGATGATCCGATAGCGACCGCGCACCCGACACAGACCCCCGACGCCCTGGACGAGCCCTGCCATCGGGTCGTAACTGACATCGACTTCGAGCTCGGTAGCGAGACGCTCGAGCTCTGATAGCTGCTCTTGTGCATTCATCGTGACGGCGTCGGAGCTTGCCCCAAACCATCGATCGAGCCAAGGGCTCGATCCACGCAGACGACCCGCAAATCAGCCCTTTGAACCCACAATTGGGGGCGGGCGAGACGATCCCAAGGCGATCCCTGCGCGCACCCGTCTGCGCTCACTCGTCGGCGCACGACCTGCGCACGAATGGCGCCGAATGGCTCAGCTATCAGCGATCGGCAACGTGAAGTGAAAGGTCGTGCCGGCGCCGACGATGCTCTCGGCCCACGCTTCGCCGCCGTGCGCCTCGATCAATTTGCGGACGATCGACAGGCCGAGCCCGGCGCCGCCGTGCTGACGCGTGGAGCTCGCATCTACCTGATAGAACGCGTCGAAGATGCGTGAGAGCTGATCTTCGGGGATCCCGATGCCGGTGTCGCTGACCGTCACGCGAAGCGCGTCGGCGGTCTCTTCGCCGAAGAAGTCTTCTTCGAAGGGCCGGCGCATGGGCGCGAGCTCGGCCCGCACGATCACGCAGCCGTCGGGTCGGTTGAACTTGATCGCGTTGGAGATCAGGTTGATCAGCACCTGCTGGATCTTGTCAGCGTCAACGACGACACGGGGGATCTCTGGATCGAGTTCTTGGACGAGGTGGACCCGCGCACGGTCAGCAGAGATCGACGCAGCCGAGAAGGCGCGCCCCACGACCTCGGACAGCTCGACCGAGGCGAGGCTCAGCCGCATCGTCCCGACCTCCATCTTGGACATCTCGAGCACCTGCGTGATCAGGCGCAGGAGCTCTTCGCCGCGCTCGAGGATGGTGTTCGCGTACTCGGTCTGCTCTTCGTTGAGCGGACCTGCGATGCCCTTGGCGAGCATCTCTGAGAACCCGATGATGCTGGTCAGCGGCGTGCGCAGCTCGTGGCTGACCGTCGCCAGAAAATTGCTCTTGAGCTGGTCGACCTCGCGCAGGTGCGCGACCGCTCGCTCGAGCTCGGCGTTGCGCTGCTGAAGGGCCCGATGATTGCTCTCGCTAGCTGCGAGGTGCATCTCCGAGGTGACCCAGGTTGCGAAGCCAGCCTGCAACACCGCGCCGAGCACCCCCGACAGCGCGTCGGTGACAACCAGCAGCGGTGAGCGCTCGCCGTCTTCACTCGGGTGCTCGTGGGCGCCAGAGCTCTCGGAGTCGCCGCCGGGCATGGCCACCACGAAGCTGCCGACCCGGTCGGCGCCAGCGAAGCATGGACGGACCACGTACTTGTGCCCGCCCAGTCCAAATTTGCGCGACCCCCCGCGCCGCAGAGCCGCGAGCGCCTCGGGCGGGAGCTGCTCCCAGTGCTGCATCGGGCTGGCGCCGACCTGCACGAACAGGACGCCCTCGTGATCGAACACCGCCATCCCATCGATGCAGCCAAACTGCTCGCCAAGAAACGGGGTCAGTGTGCGTCGAAGATCATCGCGCCGGACCAGGCGCTCGAGCGGAGGGCGACGATCGGGCGCGCCGATCGGCTCGACCTTCGCCTCGTTGCCGTTCACGACCCGCTACCTCCGTCGCCGCTCCCAACTGGGGCGAAGAGTTCGTCGATCCGCTCCATGAAGTCGTCGTGGGTGACGCCAAAGCGATCTGCGAAGTTGAACTTCGCGTCGAGCTTCTTCCAGCTCAGCGCCGCGAGCCCCTTGAAGGTCTCCGGCACCCCGCGCCCCTCGGTTGCGACGGCCGTGAACACCGGCTCCTTGCCCTTGGTCGCAATCCGCTTGACCTCCGCGTCGCTGCGGATCCCGGGCAGGTCGCGCTTGTTGAACTGGATCACCAGCGCGATGTCATCGAAGTCGAGCCCGTTGTCGCGCAAGTTCTGCTTGAGGTTGGCGAAGGACTCGTTGTTGCCGCGGGTCTGAGCCACCCGCGAGTCAGCGATGAACGCCACGCCGTCAGCACCCTGCAGCACGATCTTGCGGGTCGCGTTGTGGATCACCTGGCCTGGGACAGTGAACAACTTGAGCCGAATCTTGAAGCCACCGCGCGTCTCGAACTCGAGCGGCAGCAGATCGAAGAACAGCGTGCGGTCATCCCGAGTGTCGAGCGTCACCAACTCGCCACCGGTGTGGCCAAGCATGCAAGCGTGCAGCTGCTGCAGGTTGGTGGTCTTCCCGCTCAGCGCCGGGCCGTAATAGACCAGCTTGAGCGTCACTTCGCGATGCTGGATGTCGATGTAGACCATGAAGTGAGTCGGACCGCGACCGGCCGTCCCCAAGCTTATCGCGTTGGACCAGTTTCTTGGACCCCTTTGGAGGCTTTCGCAGACGAATGCTCGCCCCCCTGGTCAGAGGTTCACGCTAAGCGCCAAACGCGCAACCCGCCCGCCAACCGACCTGCGAAGTCCAAAACCCTTCGAGGGACAGCCAGCTCATCGGGAGCGAGCGAGTGCGAAGGCGGAGGCCGTAGGAGCCCAGACGAGCCCCCTAGTAGGCCTAGAGCCGCACATGCGACCGCGAACAGCCTGCCCGTCCGGAGCAAGCGAAGTGAGAAGGCGTCCGCGGGGGGTAAAAACGAATGGAGCGCCCCCCGGAGGCCGTAGGAGCCCAGACAAGAGCCCCCTTCTAGGGGGCCACACATGCGACCGCGAACAGCCTGCCCGTCGGGAGCGAGCGAAGCGAGTGACCTGCAAAGTGCGAAGCCGCCTGTGGGGGTCTAAAGACGAGAGCCCCCTTCTAGGGGGCCACACATGCGACCGCGAACAGCCTGCCCGTCGGGAGCGAGCGAAGCGAGTGACCTGCAAAGTGCGAAGCCGCCTGTGGGGGTCTAAAGACGAGAGCCCCCTTCTAGGGGGCCACACATGCGACCGCGAACAGCCTGCCCGTCGGGAGCGAGCGAAGTGCGAAGCCGTCCGCGGGGGTCAAAAACGAATGGAGCGCCGCCCCGGAGGCCGTAGGAGCCCAGACGAGAGCCCCCTTCTAGGGGGCCACACATGCGACCGCGAACAGCTAGCCCGTCGGGAGCGAGCGAAGTGCGAAGCCGTCCGCGGGGGTCAAAAACGAATGGAGCGCCGCCCCGGAGGCCGTAGGAGCCCAGACGAGAGCCCCCTTCTAGGGGGCCACACATGCGACCGCGAACAGCTAGCCCGTCGGGAGCGAGCGAAGTGCGAAGCCGTCCGCGGGGGTCAAAAACGAATGGAGCGCCGCCCCGGAGGCCGTAGGAGCCCAGACGAGAGCCCCCTTCTAGGGGGCCACACATGCGACCGCGAACAGCTAGCCCGTCGGGAGCGAGCGAAGCGAGTGACCTGCAAAGTGCGAAGCCCTCTGTGGGGGTCAATTTTGATGCTTGCGGCCTTCGTGGGCAGCCAGCGCCGCGAGCAGCTCGCGGTGCTCGGGCAGCACCGGCTCGCGCTGCATGGTTCGATCGAGCTCGAGCAGCAGCTCCTTGGTGCGGGTCCCCTCGAGCTGCTTGGGGGTCTCGACTTGCAGCTCGACGAACTGGTCCCCGCGGCCGCCCCGACCATCCGGCACGCCCTTGCCACGCAGGCGCAGCTTGGCCCCGCTCTGGACCCCAGCCGGGACCTCCATGTCGACCCACCCTTCGATCGTGGGCACGGGGATCTTGCCGCCGAGCGCCGCGCGGGTGAACGGCACGGGCAGCTTGGCCAGCAGGTTTTGGCCGTCGCGGCGCAGCCAGGGGTGCGGCTTGACGTTGATCGTGATCCGCAGGTGACCGGCGTCGCCGCCGAACCGGCCCGGCTCCCCCTGCCCTCGCAGGACCTTCATCGTGCCGGAGTCGGTGCCTGGCGGCAGCCGGACATCGAACGAGCGCTCCCGCCGAATCACCCCGCGCCCCCGGCAGGTCACGCAGGGATCTTGCTGGATCATGCCGAGCCCGTCACAGCGACCGCACTTGCTGCGGCGGCTGAACAGCCCTCCGGTCTTGACCTCGCCACCGCCCGCGCAGTTGGGGCACTCGATCGCCTCGCGGCCCTCCGGCTCGGTCCCGCTACCTTCGCAGCTCTCACACGCGCCGCGGCCCTCGAAGCTGATCGTGTGGCTGGATCCCAGCACGGCGTCGGCGAGCTCGACGCTGAGGGTGTAGCGGATGTCTCGGCCCTTGCGGCGATCGTTGCGGCGGCTGCCAAACACGTCGCCAAACATGTTGGCGAACAGCTCGCGGGCCGTCGCCACATTGGGCGGGCGCGTCAGATCCAGCCCCTCGGGCAGCAAGCGGGAGCTGTCGTAGCGAGCCCGCTTGAGCGGATCGCTGAGCACCTCGTAGGCTTCGGATGCCTCGCGGAACCGCTCGTGGGCCTGCTCGTCATCGGGGAAGCGATCCGGGTGGCTCTCGAGCGCGACCCTTCGGTACGCGCGCTTGATCTCGGTCTCGTCGGCCCCGCGGGTGACCCCCAAGATCGCGTAGTAGTCGGGACGCGCCATATTCTTGGTGCTTGGGTGCCTTGGTCAGTCGCGAGCGGGTCGCCGCTCAGGACTCGGCGTCCTCGGCGTTCTCGGCGTCGGCCAGCATCGCCTCGTAAATTTGGTGAGACGAGGTCTCGAGCGCGCTCAGGTAGTCGCGGATCGCCATCGAGTCGACCTGCGCGAGGTCGAGCGAAGACCGAAGCTTCAGCAGATCCTTCTCGATGTCGGCGCGATCGGTGGCGCTCAGCCCCCCGCCGAAGGCCTCGAGCGAGCGCTCGCAGGTGTAGATCAGCGTCTCGGCCCGATTGCGCAGATCCGCGAGTTCGCGCCGCGCAGCGTCTTCGGTCTTCTTGTGCTCGGCCTCGTCCGAGAGCTCGTCGAGCTGGGTCTGCGTCAAGCCAGAGGTTGGCTGGACGTTCATGCCCGCCGACTTGCCGGTCCCGAGATCCTGGGCAGAGACCGCGAGGATGCCGTCGGCGCTGATGTCGAAGCTGACCCGGATCTGCGGGACGCCGCGCGGTGCCGGCGGGATGTCGGTCAGCTGCAGCCGCGCGAGGCTGCGGTTGTCCTCGGCCATCTCGCGCAGGCCTTGCAGCACGTGAACCGGGACCACCGGCTGATTGTCGACGCTGGTGCTGAACACCTCGGACTTGCGGGTGGGGATCGTGGTGCCCTTCGGGATCAAGGTGGTGAACACCCCGCCGGCGGTCTCGACCCCAATGTTGAGGGGCACGACATCGAGCAGCACGACGCCCTCGACCTCGCCCTCGAGGATCCCGCCTTGGATCGCTGCACCGCAGGCCACGACCTCGTCGGGGTTGACCCCCGTGTTGGGCTCTGTGCCAAAGAACTCGCCGACGAGCTTGGCGACCAGAGGCATGCGGGTCTGACCACCGACGAGCAGCAGCTCGCCGATGTCCGATGCGTCGAGCTCGGCGTCGGCGAGCGCGGTCTTGCAGGGCCCGAGCGTTCGCTCGACCAAGCTGCGGGTCAGCTCTTCGAGCTTGCGCCGGGTCAGCGTGAGCTCGAGGTGGACCGGCTGACCGCTGACGGCGGCGATGAAGGGCAGGTTGAGATCGGTCTCGAGCCCCCACGAGAGCTCGTGCTTGGCCTTCTCGGCGGCCTCTTTGAGGCGTTGCTTGGACAGCTTGTCGTCGCGCAGATCGACGCCGTGTTGGGCCTTGAAGCTGGCCGCGGCCCAGTCGACGATCGCGTTGTCAAAGTCCTCGCCACCAAGGAAGGTGTCGCCCGAGGTCGAGAGCACCTCGAACGCGCCCTCGCGCAGCTCGAGGATCGAGATGTCGAAGGTGCCGCCGCCGAGGTCGTAGACCGCGACCGTCACGGTCTCGTCGCTCTCGCGGCCGATGCCGTAGGCCAAGGTCGCGGCCGTGGGCTCGTTGATGATGCGCTCGACCTGGAGACCGGCGATCCGACCGGCGTCCTTGGTTGCCTGGCGCTGGGCGTCGTCGAAGTAGGCCGGTACGGTGATCACGGCCCGGGTGATCGGCTCGCCGACGAAGTCCTCGGCGCACTCCTTGAGCATGCGCAGGACGGACGCGCCGATCTCGCTGGGCGAGTAGCTGCGACCCTCGACCTCGATCCACGCGTCACCGTTCTCGGACGGGACGATGTCGTAGGGCAAGAACCGCGCGAGCTGGCTGACCTCTTCGTCGCCAAACTTGCGGCCGATCAACCGCTTGGCGGCGTAGACCGTGTTGGATGGATTGGTGATCGCCTGGCGCTTGGCGATCTGGCCAACGAGCTGCTCGCCCTTGTCACTGACCGCGACGACGGACGGGGTCGTTCGGGCGCCCTCGCCGTTGGGGACAACCCGAGCCTCGCCGTCGTCGAGCACCGCGACGCAAGAGTTCGTCGTCCCGAGATCAATGCCGATGATTCGCTCGCCCATCCGTGTCTCCGCGCTCTGTTCGGTCGCGCTCGTCGCGTGACTCTACGTCAGTTGGCCTCGTTGTCGCCAGCCGCGCCAGCCTTTGAGGCTGGTTCCCCAGCAGCTTCGGCGCTGGCAGGAGCGGGGGCGCCGGTCGAGCCGGGCCCGGCGACGATGACCCGGGCCGGTCGCAGCAGCTTGTCACCGCGCACGTAGCCCTTTTCGTACTCGATCATCACGGTCCCCGGGGGGTAGTCGGGCGAGTCCATCTGCTGCAGCGCGTCGTGAACGCTGGGATCGAAGGGCTGACCGACGCTCTCGATCGGCTTGATCCCGTGCTTGGCCAGGGCGCTGAGAAATTCCTGGCGGACCATCTCGAGCCCCTTGATGAGCGGGGTGAGGGCCTCGCCGCCATCTGCTGGTGCGACGCTCAAGGCCCGCTCGAGGTTGTCACCGACCGGCAAGAAGTTCCCGAGCAACCCTTGGACAGCCCGATGGATCGCGTCGTCGATGTCCCGCTTGACCCGCTTCTTGTAGTTCTCGTTGTCGGCGACAGCCCGCAGCCACTTGTCTTTGAGGGCCGCGGTCTCGGCCTCGGCCTCGGCGAGCTTGGCCTCGAGATCCACGAAGTCATCGACGACTTCGATGCCATCGTCGGTGTCGTCCGAGGCGACGTCGTAGACGCCGCTCTGCGACTCGCTGCGGACCTTGTCGACGGCCTCTTCGGCCTCGCGCATGGCCTGCGCGACTGCGTCTTGGTCCGGGTCTGGGGAATCCTGTTCTGGGCTCATTGGGGCTTCCGTGCTGATGCGCTGGGTGCTGCTAGCTGCGCCTGGTGAAACGATGGTCGGGCGTGCCGTTGTCGTCGTCGTCGCACGAGCGCAGCGCGAAAATTAGCCGCGAGCGGCCATCGCTCGCGCGGCGTACTCTACCAGAGGAATCACGGCCTCGTAATCCATCCGCGGGCTGCCGAGCAAGGCCACCGCGCCAGTCGTGCGCGCGCCCGAGTCCGGCCCAGAATCTGGGCCCGGCCAGCGCAGCCGACAACCGACCAGCGTGAGCCCGCTCGCTCGGGGCTCGAGCTCGCGATCCGTGGCCACGTGGACCAGCGGCATCCCCACCGTGCCCCGCCCGGGACCCGCGCCCGGGATCGCCCCCGAGCGCTCGGCCGCCCGATCGAAGGCCCGATCGAAGGCCCGATCCAGCGCCCGATCGAACGCCCGATCGAACGCCCGATCGAACGCCAGATCGACCCGGACCGAGGCCCGGGGATCGGCGTGGGCTTCGGGCAGCAGCTGACACAAGATCTCCGCGACGCGCTGGTAGTCCTCGAGCAGCGTCAGCACTTCGGCGATCGACTCGCCCTCGGCGCTGCCATCCCGGGACAGCAAACTGCCGCGCCCGGCGACCTGCATCCACAGGGGATCGAACGAGGTCACGCACAGCAACAGACCGATCCTCAGCGCCTCTGCGATCAGCCGATCAACGCGCTGTGCCTGCGCGTCGAGGAGTTCACGCAGGGCGTGGCGGGCCTGCTCGAAGGTGTGCCCGAGGGTCAGCTCACGCAAGAGATCCTGCAGCCGCCGCATGGCCCCGTCGCGCGCAAACAGCTCGCCGTCAATCTCGATCGTGCGGACCGAGCTCGATCCATCTTCGAGCCCGATCAGCACCAACGCGCGCCTGCTGGACGCACCGGGACGGCCAGCCTCGGTGGTGCCCGCGAGCGGCACCAGCTCGAGCGCGCGCACGATCCCGGGCCGCGCCTCGCCCAAGAAGCCGATCGCCACACACCCCGAGATCTCGGACAACACCCGCGCCGTCGAGCGCAGCCCCAGCCGTGGATCGCTGCCGCTGTCACCCAGGCTCACATCGACCAGCCGCTGATGTTCGGGCCGGGGCCCCGATCGCGGCAGCGCCTCGACGTAGATCCGCCAGCCCTCCGCCGTCGGCACGCGCCCGCTCGCTGCGTGTGGCTTGTGGACCAACCCCGCGCGCTCGATCGCGGCGAGCTCGTTGCGGACCGTCGCCGAAGACCACTCGAGGCCCGCGCTGCACAGCGCCGCCGAGGCCACCGGCCGGCCCTCGAGCACGTACGCGCGGCAGAGCGCGATCAGGATGCGTCGCTGTCGCGCGCTGATGGTGTCGTCCGACACGGCGAGACTATTTATACCTCCCATCGTCCTCGTGCACGTCGCCAAAGCGCAGGCTAGATTCTTCCGCGCGTCGTGCGTCCCGCGGACAAGCGGCCCCGAGGAGCGGAGCGACCAGACCCGCCAGCGGCTACAGTCGGCGAAGTTCGCTGCCGTCTACGAAGGCGTTCGCAAGCAAGGTCTAGGTGGGGGTCATTAATAGCTCGACCGCGATGCTGTCGTGCCACAGCCAGCGCCCGTCCCCCACCCGGAGTCGGCGCCTCCCCTGCTCCCAGACTAGATTTCCGAGCTCGACTTGGCGTTTCACCCGCGCCTCGACCCACGTCGTCTCGACCGCGAACACCTGACAGAAGCGATCGACGTCCAGTCCGGTCAGCCGCCGCAAGCCCAGCCACAAGCCCTCTGCCGCGGCCTGCTCTCGCTCGAGGCGCTCGCGTGCGGGGCCCTCTCCGTCGAGCCAGTTGCCGAGGCCGCGCGCGTTGACTTGCCGCTCGACCGCGCCGTCGACATGCCAAACCGACGCCGCCGAGGGTCCCAGCCCGATCACGTCGGCCCACCCCCAGTACTTGCCGTTGTGGATCGCCTCGGCGCCTGGGCGAGCGTAGGACGCGACCTCATAGTGAACGAAGCCGCGATCGAGCAGTCCGCGCTCGACGAGCAGCAAGAGATCTGCCTGCTGATCCTCGTTGGGCAGCACTCGCAGGCCGCGACGCACGAGCTTGGGCCACGGCGTGTCCGGCTCGATCGTCAGCCCGTAGATCGACAGGTGCTCGACCCCTGCGTCGACCAACTCCCCCAGATCCTGCTCGAGCTGCGCGGGGGTCTGGCCCGGCCAGCCAACGATCAGATCCGCGCTGGTCCGCAAGCCTCGGGCCACGCAGCGCTCGATGCAGGCCAAGGCCTGCCCGCGCGTGTGGGCGCGACCGAGCTGCCGCAGGCCCTCGGGGGTCAGGCTCTGGATCCCCAGTGAGACGCGATCGATGCCAAGCTCGACGACCGCGTCGAGCAACGCAGGCGCGGCGTGCTCGGGGTTGAGCTCCATGGTTCGCTCGCGCAGCTGGTCGGGCACGACACCGAGCCCACGGCCAAGCCACTCGAACAGCCCGCGCAGGCACGCGATCGAGAGCGTGCTCGGGGTCCCGCCGCCAATGTACAGGGTCTCGAACGAGCGATCCGCCAGCTGACCGGCCCGCGTGGCCCGCTCGCGCTCGAGCCCGGCGAGCCAGGCCGCCGCGCGCTCCTCGAGCTTGGGTCCGCGCCCGACCTCGAAGTCGAAGTCGCAGTAGGGACACGCGCGCGCGCAAAACGGCACGTGGACGTAGAGGCCCGCGACGCCGTGGCCCCGCTCAGCCAATCAGCGCGCTCATCTGTTCGCTGCTTGGCAGCTGCGACCAGATCTCGACCTGATTGGGATCGCTGACGCTGGCCGCACGCGCCGCGATGCCCCGCCACCACCACGAGGGCAAGCCGTCGACGTCGATGCCGCCGTCGCGCAGCAGGTGTGACTGCTCCTCGAGGGTCTCGACCATCGAGGTATGGAACGGCTCGCCACGCCCACGCAGCTGCGCGCCCAAGCGCAGGGCCGAGCGCTGCATGGTCTGCTCTTCGTGGTTGTCCATCGCGCTGCGGACCGCCTTGCGAACGACGCCCATGTCGGGGAATTCGTAGACCCGCCCACTGATCGGCAGCGACACGCCGCTGATCAGCGCCATGCGGGCGGCCCAGCTCGAGATCAGGTGATCGTGGACCTCGAGCGACTGGCCAACCTCGAACACCGACTCGCGGCGCAGCACCGCGATGGTCTCGTCGGGGTTGGCGTAGACGAATGACACCGACGGCGAGAGCACCAGCCCAAGCCCCGCGCGGAGCATCATGACGGCCAGCTCGGGATCGAGGGCCGCCTGCTGGGGGGCCCGCGCGGCGATCATGTCCTCGACGGCGGAAGGGTCGGCGGAGATCCGAACGACGAGCGAGAAGCCGTCCATCGGAACGTGGTCACCGAACACCTGAAATGCCGAGAATGCGTTCCAGGACGACTGCACGAACATGGAAGGTACCCCGTCGCTCACTTCGCGGTCAAAATCGTGTAGCCGAAATAGGCCAGCGCGGCGAAGATCACGATCACCGCGATCCACACGAGCGGGTTGCCTCGCTTGGTCTGCTCGCTGACGACCCCCTGGCCAAACGACCCCGTGACCCCAGCCTCGAGCGCGCTGGTCGAGAGCGTGTGACGCGTGGTCGCCTGACGAATGACAGCCCGCGACGACGATCCGGGTGACCCGGCCCGCGGCGCGCGACTGGAGCCGGAGCGTGAGGCTCGCGGGCTCTTCGTCGCGCCCTGGGTCGCCGCCGGTGCAGCCGAACGATCCGCAGCCGGACGAGCTGCAGCCGAACGAGCTGGAGCCGACGCGCTGGCAGCCGGACCGGCGGGCTCGGGCGTGCGCCCGCCCGCGTCGTCGGGCTCTTCCTTCTTCATGGTGGCAACGAGCTCTTCGAGGTTGCCAATGGTCATCGAGCGCCGACGCTTGGGCGTCCCCGCGTCGTCGCTGCTGCTGCTGCCTTGAAGGTCGAGGCTCTTGGCCCAGTCGGGTTGCTCGTCGCCAGCGTCAGCGTGATCGAGCTGGTCGAACTGGTCGAAGTCCAGCGCCTCGTCCTCGAGGTCGTCGTACTGATCGTCGTAGTTGACCTCAGCCGGCGCGCCCTCGCCGAACATCTCGTTCATGAACGCGCTGATCCGGCGCGGCGTGGCAGCGAGCCCGTACTCCTGCATGAAGGTGTCGAGCTCGCGGTACATGTGATCGCAATTTTGGTAGCGATCGTTACTGTCGATCTCGAGCGCCCGCATGATGATCGCCTCGAGCTCGGGCGGGAACTCGGGGTCGACGAAGGTGGGCGCGGGCACGTCACCGGACAGGATCCGCTCGCGGACCTCGGCCGGCTTGCCGCGGAACAAGCGACGGCCCACGCACATCTCGTAGAGGATCACGCCGACGGCGAAGATGTCGGCGCGCCCGTCGAGGTTCTCGCCGTGGATCTGCTCCGGCGCCATGTACGAGAGCTTGCCGGCGAACTGACCCGGACCCTTGGAGACCGCCGTTGCCCGGGTGGCCGCGATCCCAAA
Organism: Enhygromyxa salina; assembly: GCF_000737335.2. Lineage (GTDB taxonomy): Bacteria > Myxococcota_A > Polyangia > Nannocystales > Nannocystaceae > Plesiocystis > Plesiocystis salina_C. The sequence goes on from NZ_JMCC02000131.1 coordinate 16,323, forward strand.
GTCGACGATCTTGCACAGGCCGTCGTAGCCAACGTGGATGTTGGTCGGGTTGATGTCCCGGTGGACGAGGCCGAGCGGCTGACCGTTTTGATCGGTCTGGGCGTGAGCGTAGTGCAGGCCCTCGAGCGCCTGCATGATGATCCCGATGGCGAGGTCCATCGGGATCATGTGCCCCGTCGTGACCGCCCGGCGCAGGACCGCGACGAGCTCCTCACCAACGAGCAGCTCCATGGCGATGAAGTACTCGCCGTAGAGTTCGCCTAGGTCATAGGTGTGGACGACGTTGTTGTGGGTCAGCGTGGCGGCGACCCGGGCCTCGTCGAGGAACATCTGAACGATCTCGGGCCGCTCGACGAATTCCTCGCGCAGCCGCTTGACGACCAGCTCTTTGGCAAAGCCTTCGATGCCCGTGTACTGGGCCCGATAGACCTCGGCCATACCGCCGGTGGCGATGTGCTCGACAAGCAGATACTTGTCGCCGAAGGGCGTCGGCTCGATGTTGCTCAAGACGGCCAAAGCTTAGACGATCGTGGGAAGGGGCGACAAGGGCGCCTGAGTTTGACCGTAGGGACGCACCGCGCCGACCGCAGCCTTCGGGGCGGTGGGGAGCGCATTCTTTCGCGTGGATCGCTACGCGCCGCGCGCGGAGCCGTCCAGCGCCAAGTTTGCCCAGCGAGCGGAAAATGCGCTCTGCGACATATAGGAAGGCGGTGACAGCCAAACCCCCGGCCGGAGGCGCAAATTGCTAGATTTGGGGCGACTCGGACAAGCTCGATGAACAGCAGCGCAGGATCTTGGTTCAATGGCCCGCCCCGGGCTTCCTCACGTCTCGAAGCTAGCGTGTTGCTCGCGCTTGGGATCGCTCTGGCGGCGCCTGGCTGCGCCAAAGACCAGGTCGTTGCCGACAGCGCGGACGCCGAAGACACGGGGACCACTGGCGACGGAGATCCCGGCAGCGAGTCGGCGGACTCGAACATGAGCACGGGCGACGGCGACGGCGACGGCGATCCCGCCACCACGACAGGCTTCGTGCCGATGACCGATGGGATCTCGACCAACACCTGCGACCCGGCCGAGCAAGACTGCCCCGAGGGCGAAAAGTGCACGGGCTACGTCGTCGAGCCGGGCTACTGCTGCGTCGACGCCAACAAGTGCGTGGACGTGATCGGCGACGGTCAGCTGGGTGATCCCTGCGTGCGCACCGAAGACAACGATGACTGCGCCGAGGGGTTGTTTTGCATGACCGTGACCTCGGGCTCGACGGGTGACGGCGTGTGTCTGGCATTTTGTGACGTCGGCACCCAAGACTGCGCCGAGGACGGCCTGCCCGACGCGACCTGCATCGCCTTCAACGACGGAACGCTGCCGCTGTGCCAAGACAGCTGTGACCCGCTCACGCAAGACTGCGGCGGCCAGCTCGGGTGCTACGGCGTCGGCGCCCAGGGCTTCGTGTGCTCGGTGCCGGGCTTCGAGGACGGCCTAGGCAACGACGGCGACACCTGCTTCACGATCCAGAGCTGCAAGCCCGGGTTGGGGTGTACCGCCGCCGAGGTGCTCGACGACTGCGGCGGCTCGCGCTGCTGCACGCCCTACTGCGATCTCTCGGAGCCGGATCCGTGCACCTCGCCCGAGCAATGCGTTGGCTACTATGAAGACGGCACGGCGCCGCCCGGCTACCAGAACGTGGGGTTGTGCGCCGTGCCTGCTTGAGCGCAGCATGAGCCGTCATGGCTGCAGCCCCCCACTTCAGTCATCTGAAGACCGTGTCACGCAAGCCTGCAGTCGGATTGATCGCGTGCTTGATCTGGACGCCGAGCGGCTGCCAACGCGAGCTGCCGCCAAGCGACGGGTCGCCGAGCGACGCCACGTCGCGAGCCGAAGCTGATCCCCAGGCGGTCGGCCTCCCCGCTGACCGAGCGGCTCCGGCTGGAGATCCCTTCGCCAGCATCGAGCCACTGCGGCCCCGCGCGTGGGCCACCTGGCCGCTCGAGAACGTGGATCTCACCGGCTTCGACGGCTGGCGGATCGACCCGGTCCACGGTGGGTTCGAGCTCGAGCAGGGGTTGGTGCTCGCCAGCGACCCCGGCGCGTTCGTGCTCTCGATCGCAGACGCCGAGGTCGTCGAGGTCACGCCGATCAGCTCTGAAGGCACACAGCCGCGCACCTTCGAGCTCCACCTCGATCATGGCCAAGGCGTCGAGAGCCACGTTGGGCCGGTCGCCGACACGCTCGTGCACGCCGGGCTGCCCGTCACCCGCGGCGCCGCGATCGCGCTGGCTGCGGGCAGCTCGCTGCGACTGCGGGTGACCGTGGATGGGGTCGACATCGATCCGCTCTTGGCCCTGCGCCAGCCGATCCACCGGTGGCCCGGGCAGCTGCGCCGCCTGCCGCCGCCGCCAGAACCAACCGAGTGAGTTCCGCGAGCGGGCGAGAAGCCCTCGCCCGAGCTGAAACCAGTCAGCTCCAGCGCAGCATCCGGGAGATCGGGGTGCGCCCCTCGGCCCGCAAGTAGCGGAGCCGCGCGCGGCGAAGATCCTGCAAGGTCGGCCAGGGCGTCGACTCGAACCGGCGCCCGAACGCGTCCTCGAGCGCGTCGAGGAGCTCGAGTGGGTAGTCGATCGGCACCCGCGCGACGTGGAAGCCCCCGGCCTGATCGGGGACCAGCCGCAGCTCCCACAGCCCGGCCGGACCCGTTGGATCGGCGGGGGCGAACGGACCGACGCCGTCGAGCAAGCGCACGACGACCCCCGAGATTCGATCGCGGACCCACGTTGGCTCGCCGGGATAGACCTCGAACAGTCCGACGATCGACCTGGCCGCGGCGGTCCGCAGCGGCGTGGGCAGAAAGCTGTGATCCGCGACCTCGCCCCGCAGCGTCCGCCACGCCCAGGTGTCACCGGGCACGGCGTCGGGGGTGGCCGGGACATCACACAGCGCCCAGTCCATGCGCGTGACCTGCAGCAGCGCGAAGTCGGGGTCGTCGGGCCCGAGCACGCCGACTTCACGATCGAAGCGCTGAAGCAGCGGCGCGACCCGAGCTCGTCCGGGACCGCCCGAGAACGCCGCCGCCGCGAGCACGTCGAGCGCCTCACCAGCCGCGCTGACGCGTTCGGTCGTGACCCGAGCCAACACCGGGGCTCGCGGGGGGGGGTCGGGCTCGACCTGTCGCTGCCCCGGGGGTCGCGGCACCACCGGCCGGACCCGTCGCAGCGCTCGCCAAAAGCCCGCCGCCACGCTTCACTCTTTCATGCGCCGCGGTGCTCGAGCACCGCGCCGACGAAGCGATCGAACAGGGCGTCGGAGTCCTGGGGCCCAGGGCAGGCTTCGGGGTGATACTGGACCCCAAACACTGGCCGCCCCTCGAGCTCGACGCCGGCCACGGTGCGATCGAACAAGTTGATGTGCGTCAGCTTCACGCCGTCCCCGAGGCTGTCGATGTCGACGGCGAACCCATGATTTTGCGAGGTGATCGCAATTGACCGATCTCGCTCGTCGCGGACCGGATGGTTGCCGCCGTGGTGGCCAAACTCGAGCTTGTAGGTGCGGCCCCCAAGGGCGAGGCACAGCAGCTGGTGGCCCAGACAGATCCCGAAGATCGGCAGATCTCGCGTGGACGGCGACGACCCCCCCACGAGCTCGCGCAGCTGGACGAGCTCGCGCAGCTGGGCGATCACGTGCTCGACCGCGGCCGGGTCCCCCGGCCCGTTCGACAAGAACACGCCGTCGGGCTCGCGGGCGAGCACCTCCGCGATCGGCGTGGAAGCCGGCACGACTGTGGTCTCGATCCCCCGGTCTCGCAGCTTGCGCAAGATGTTGCGCTTGATCCCAAAGTCGTACGCGACGACCCGAGCGTCGACCGGCGCGGGCGCCTGTTTCCCCCAGCTCGGGGTGGTCCAGGTGTAGGGCTGCTTGGCGGTGACGGCGTCGACGAGGTTGCGACCCTGCATGGAAGGAGCGCTGGCGGCGAGCTCTCGCAAGCCGGGGACGGAGCCAGCCACGTCGTCCAAATGGGCCGGATCTGTCGTCAGAGCCGCCATCACCGAGCCGTGCTCGCGCAGGTGCCGGGTCAGCGCGCGCGTGTCGACCTCGGCGAGGCCGACGACGCCGCGCGCGACGAGCCACTCGTGCAGCCCCGCCGTCGCCCGGTAGTTGGAGACGACCGGGGACAGCGAGCGGATCACCAGCCCACGGGCGGCGGGCTGCTCGGACTCGTCGTCGTCGGGGTTGGTGCCGACGTTGCCGATCTCGACCGCGGTCAGACACACGATCTGCTCGGCGTAAGAAGGATCGCTGATGATCTCTTGGTAGCCGTACAGCGCCGTGTTGAACACCAACTCGGCGACGACCGTACCCTTCGCACCGAAGCTCTGGCCGCGAAACACCCGACCATCGGCTAGCACCAGCAGCCCCGGTCCGTGGTAGCGGGGATCGTCCAGCGACTCGTCAGCGGCCCGGATCACGGCCGACCGCATATCACGATCGCAACAGCCCGACCACGGGCCAAAACCAGCTACCATGGCGCGGCATGCCTGACAGCCGAGCCAAGGCCGCGATCCTGTTGATCGGCAACGAGCTCTTGTCCGGCAAGATCCGCGACGAGAACGGCTGGTACCTGACCCAGGTGTGCCGCCGCCGGGGCCTGGCCGTGCGTGAGATCGCCGTCGTCCCCGACGAGCACGAGGCGATCGGCGCGGCGCTGCTGCGGCTCGTTCACGGGGTCCCGCTGGTGTTCACCTCGGGAGGGGTCGGCCCAACCCACGACGACGTCACCATGGAGGCGATCGCGCGAGCGACAAACCGCGAGCTGGTCCGCGATCCGCAGATGGACGCGCTGCTGCGCGATCACTACCAGGAGCGCGCGACGGAGACCGCGCTGCGCATGGCCGACGTCCCCGCTGGGACCAAGCTGCGGGCGCTCCCTGGCTGGCCAGTCATGCGCCTGGACCTTGCCCGCGGCGAGCGCTTCGAGCCTCACCCGCCCCTGCCCCACGACGCGCGGCTGTACATCCTGCCTGGGATCCCGCCGCTGCTGCGGGCCAAGATCGAGTCGCTCGAGGGTCTCGAGGACGAGCTCCCGCGGGCCCGCGACTGGGTCCTGGTCGCCCTCCACACCAGCCGGGATGAAAGCCAGCTCGCGCCCTCGCTCGACGCCGTCGTCGCGGCGTTCCCGGACATCGAGATTGGCTCGTACCCCCGCTGGGACCCCGACGAGACCGGCCGGCTCCGGGTTCGGGTCAAGGTGACCTTCGAGGGCGCCGACCCGGCGCGCACCCAGGCCGCCTGCGACGCGCTGACCCAGGCCCTCGATCCGGCCGACCTCCTCGAGGATCGGGGCGGGTGACGAGATCGCGCGGCTCGACCTCTCGTGATACGTTCCCGCCCATGCGCGCGCCCAGTGCTCTGGTGCTGACCGCGGCCGTCGCCCTCGGGCTCACGGCCTGTCTGCCCAAAGAACATCCCGAGGTGGAGTGGATGAAACCACCCAAGAGCTACGACCCCGTCGAGACCGAAGGGCTGACCTTCAACAAAGCGGGGCTCGACGCGCTCACGCTGACCGACGGCGACGAGCGCGAAGCCCACGTCACAGGCCTGCAGGCCGAGGGCACGTTCAAGGGCCAGGCAAAGTGCCAGAGCGGCGCCGGCACCGGCGACCTCGAACACTCCGCCTGGGGTGACTACGAGCTGACCTGCGACGCTGGCACGATCCTGTTCGACATCGAGCTCAAGTACCACCTGTTCACCAGCCGCGAGGTTGGGAAGCCGCTGAGCGCCAACGCCTATGTTGAATTCGGTGGCACCTTGGTAGAATTCGACTATCACGACGACTCCAAGCCGCGCTCGATTACCGCCAAGGTCAAAGTCGGCGACGATCTGAAGCGGCTCGAGTAGCCGAACGGTTCGGCGTACCAGGGTCACAGGCACTCGGCATCACGCGTCGCAGGACTTCACCACTTGGGCTTCCATAGCGTCGGATCACCTCTGCTCTGGGGCGCCTTCTTGGTCGGCGTCCTCTTCATGCTCGCCCTCGATCTCGGGGTGTTTCACCGCGACACCCATCGGGTCTCGTCGCGTGAGGCCCTGATCTGGTCGGTGGTGTGGGTCACGCTCTCGCTGTGCTTTTGCGGGTTCGTCTGGTGGTACTTCGACAGCCAGCACGCGCTGGAGTGGCTCTCGGCCTACGTGATCGAGAAGTCGCTGAGCGTCGACAACATCTTCGTCTTCATCGTCATCTTCCGCTACATGAAGATCCCCCGCGAGCACCTGCATCGGGTGTTGTTCGCGGGAATTCTCGGCGCGCTGGTGCTCCGCGCGGTGTTCATCTTGGTCGGTCTTGGCTTGATCGAGATGTTCACTTGGTCGCTGTACCTGTTCGGTGGGTTCCTGATCTACACCGGGCTCAAGCTGCTGGTCTCCGGCGACGACGAGCCCGACGACACCGCCGGCGACTCGTGGGTCAAGCGCAAGGCCGAGCAGTGGCTGCGGGTCACCCGCGAGTACGAGGGCCCCAAGTTCTTCGTCAACAAAGACGGCAAGTGGTTCGTGACCACGCTGTTCGTGTGCCTGTTGATGGTCGAGACCGCCGACGTGATCTTCGCGCTGGACTCGATCCCCGCGATCTTCGGCATCTCGCGCGACCCCTTCATCGTGTTCACGAGCAACGTGTGCGCGATCCTGGGGCTGCGGGCGATGTTCTTCCTGCTCGAGAACGTGATCGATCGGTTCCGCTTCCTGCCCTACGGGCTCGGGCTGGTGCTCGCGTTCATCGGCGTGAAGATGGTGCTCGCAGAGGGGATCGGCGGCATGGGTCTGTACGCGCTCGGTGTCGCGCATCAGACCTGGCTCGACCCCTACGAGGTGCCGATCGGGCTGTCGCTGGGCCTGGTCGCGGTCGTGCTGGTCGCGTCGGTGCTCGCGAGCTTGCTGATCCCCGCGCCCGCCGCAACCTCCGGGAACGACGAGTAGCCCGATCCCGGGTCCGCAACGGTCCGCAACCACGGTATGCTGTGACCCCGTGGCCGACCTCGACCGCTACCTGCGGTACCTCCAACGTGACGACGTCACGGAGTTCGTACTCCAGACTGACAAGGTTGCGGCGCTCAAGCTCACCTCTGGGCAGCTGCATCCCGTCACCAAGACCGCGCTGGGCAGCGCCCACATCGTGACCTTGCTCGAGGGTGTCGGGTGGGGGCCGCTGGTCCCTCGTGACGACACCAGCGGCGTGGAGCAGCCCGCCACCAGCAACAGCGTCGACTATGTGGTCCGGATCGCCCGCCGGGCGGATCAGCTGCAGGTGCGTGTGGTGCCGGCCCCCCAGACGGCGCGCCGGGCTGCGCCGGAGGCCGCACCGCCGCGCGCGACCCAGCCGGCTTCCAGGTTCACTGGAAAGCCGGCCGCGTCCACTGCCGGCAGGCAGGTCGCCGCCAAACCGGCCGCCGCCAAACCGGCCGCCACCAAACC
>NZ_JMCC02000132.1 GCF_000737335.2 Enhygromyxa salina
CAGGCACATCTGGGGCCGCTCCTGCCGTTGTCGGTCGGCGCTCGCAGTATGCCGGATACAGCTTCGGCCTCCCTCCTAGGCAGGAACGGCCCCAGACGCACCTGACGACGCGACTCCAAACTGATCGGCGCTCTAGGCTTCGGCTCGCTCTATGCGATCCGTGCCGCCACTGGCACGGTCCCAAAGTCGACAGAGGTCGGTGAGCATCGCAGCGGCGATTCGACGATCAAGCAATACGATGTAGAGTCGACGCCATATTACTGCGAGGACATTGCGTCGGTCGACAATTGCGTGACGTTCACGGTTGATCCCGGCGGCGACAAGAAGAAGGCCTGCTACTACCTGCCGTGGGGCGGCGACCGGGCCTACCGGATCCGCCTCGATTCAAAGACCATTCCCCGCGTGTTCTTCACCGCCGCGCTCGATGGTTGCTCGGTGGTGGTAGAGGGCAACGTGATGCTGCCAAGTGTCTATCACGCCAACGCCGCTGGCACGCTCCCCAAGCAGTCGCCAATCGGTGACACGAGCTGCCTGGAAAAGATCGCGCTGGGTGTGATCTCCAAGCGCAACGAGGTGATGTTTGGGGCCTGCGCGGCGTTTCCCGCAGACTGGAACGCGTGGTACCTGCAGCATCAAAGTGACTTCCCGGATCTCGTCAAGTCCGCCGCCGCCGTCACGGCGCTCGAGTATGGGGTCCTGATCGGCCGCCAGAGCGCCAAGCAAGAGCTGCGCGCGGCGATGTCCCAGCCGATTGTTGCTAAGCAGCTCCTGGAGTCGCAGAAGTTCGTGCAGTCCAGCGGGTCCGTGTTTGGTGTGCTCGGCGACGATGAGCGCTGGCACTTTTACATGCAGCGCGTGGTCGAGCTCGACAACGGCGAGTTCGCAGTGTTGCGCTGCGTCGAGTTTTGGCCAACCGGGTTCAGCCGGTCGCTGGACAATCCGTAGAAAGCCCGTCACGGGCAGCAATCTACTGAGGGCGCCACGCGCTGTCGCGCATCGTCAGCACCTCGTACCCGTCGGCCGTCACCAAGATCGTGTGCTCGGTCTGCGCGCTGAGCTTCCCGTCGCGCGTCACCGCCGTCCAGCCATCGGCGAGGATGTCGCAGTGCGAGCTGCCCTCGCTCAGCATCGGCTCGATCGTGAAGGTCATGCCGGCCCGCAGCTTCATGCCGTGGCCGCGGATCCCAACGTGGTGGACCTGCGGGGCCATGTGCATCTCGCGACCGATCCCGTGACCACAGAAGCGATCCACGATCGCGTAGCCATGCCGCGCATGGGCGAAGTCGAAGATCGCCGCCCCGATGTCGCCAAGCGCCTTGCCCGGCGCGACCTCGCGGATCCCCTGCCACATCGCCCGGCGCGTGGTGTCGATCAGCTTGTTTGCGGCCTCGCTGATCTCGCCAACGGTGAACATCTCGGAGGTGTCGCCAAACCACCCGTCGACGATCGTGGTGACGTCGATGTTGATGATGTCGCCGTCTACGAGCGCGCGCGGACCGGGGACGCCGTGACACACGACCTCGTTGACCGAGGTGCAGACCGAGTTGGGGAAGCCCTTGTAGTTGAGCGGGGCCGGGTACGCGCCGCGCTCGACGATGTACTCGTGGCACAGGCGATCGAGCTCGGCCGTGGTCACGCCGGCCCGGACATGCGGCCGAATGAAGTCGAGCACCGAGGCCGCAAACCGGCAGGTCGCTCTCATCTTCTCGATCTCGGCGGGTGTCTTGACGTCAACGGACATGGCGAGCCGCGCCGAGCATGGTAGCCCACGGGCGCGCCGGTCAAGCTGGACTCGCCAAGCCAGGGCAGCTGTGCCACGCTCCCGGCCCGGTGCCGGAGCTTCGAAGCAGCGACCCCGAGCAGCTGCTCTTGGGTCTCGAGAGCCGCCGGTTGCTGATCGTCAGCGGCAAGGGCGGCGTCGGGCGGACCACGGTCGCGGCCCTGTTGGGCGCGGCCCTGGCCAGCCGCGGGCGCAAGGTCCTGGTCGCCACCACCGGCCACGATGATCGGCTCGCGTGGATGCTGGGCGGCGAGCAGCTCACCGACACGCCGGTCGAGGTCGCCCCCAACCTCGACATCCAGCGCCTGGTCCCCGCGACCTGCGTCGAGGAGTACGGAACTTTGGTGACCAAGAGCCAGCGGCTCTCGCACATGGTGTTCGGCAACAAGGCCGTGCGCCGGCTGCTGCGAGCGATCCCGGGGCTCGATGATTTTGCGATCCTCGGCAAGGTCTGGCACGAGGCCGTGCGCGCCCGCAGCTACGACACGATCGTGTTCGACGGTCCAGCCTCGGGCCACCTGCGCTTGGTCCTGGGCGTGCCTCAGGCGATCTTGGCGACCGTGGCCGACGGGCCGCTGACCCGCGAAGCCACCGCGATGCGCGACTCCTTGCAGGATCCCAGTGTGTGCGCGGCGGTGCTGGTGGGGCTGCCCGAGCCGTGGCCGCTGACCGAGCTCGGCGAGCTGGCAACGGCGCTGCGCCGCGAGATCGGCATGGGCGCGGGTACCCTCGTCGTCAACAAATTGTGGCCGCTGCTGCCCGACCTTGGCCCCCACACGCTGCCGCCCGAAGCCAGCGCGAACCCAGCCGTCGCCAACATGCTCGCGGTCGTCAACGAGATCGGCGAGCGCGGCCGCGAGCAGCGTGAGGTCGTGTCTGCCTGGCTCGACGGCCGCACCAGCCTCGACGAGCAGCTGGTCACAGTCCCATGGTGGCCGTGGGGTCTCGACCAGCTCTCGGACATCCGGGCGCTGCTCGCGATGATCCAAGCCGGAGGGGACGCGGCCGATGCCAAGCCGTGATCGCTCAGCCCTCGGGCTCGGCGGCTGGCGGCTCGAGCTCGATCAGCAGCTGCCCGGCGTCAACGGTGTCGCCCTCGGCGACGGCGACGCTGCGCACCACCCCAGCGGCGGGCGCATGCAGCTCGTTCTCCATCTTCATGGCCTCGACGATGATCGCAGGCGCGCCAGGCTCGACATGATCACCGACGCCAACGAGGATCTTCACGACCCGACCCGGCATCGGGGCCGTCAGCGAGCCGCTGCCCGTGGCCCCCGCGCTGGTGCCCAGCGCCGCCGCGAGCCGGGCCTCTTGCTCGGTCTGCACGCTCACCCGCACCCGCTGCCCGGCCACCCACGCCTCGCTGGGGCGCGGCGCGCCGGCCAGCGTGACCGGCAGCTGCGTGGTGTCTTCGGGGCCGTGGGGGCTGACGCGCAGGGCGTTGGCACCGGCCTCGGCAACCTCGTACGCGTGGCCATCCACCAAGATCTTCTGTTCACCGGCGGCGTCGAGCTCGACCACGACCTCATGCTCGCGCTCGCCCACGCGGATGCGATACCCCTGACGCTGGCTCATTCAGACCGGAGCCTATGTCATGGCTGAGACCACGTCCACGGTGTTCCAGGATCGCCGGTTGGTGCTCTGCGTCGGTCCCGGCGGCGTCGGCAAGACCACCTGCGCCGCCGCGCTCGGGCTTCACGCGGCCGCGCAAGGGCGCAGGGTCGTGGTCGTGACGATCGATCCCGCGCGACGGCTGGCGCAGGCGCTGGGGCTCGAGAGCTGCACCCCCGGCGAAGTGGTGCCGGTCGTGCGCGAGCCTGGCGTCCACCTCGACGCGTTGATCTTGGACGGCGCGAAGGTGTTCGAGAGCATCGTGCGCGACAACGCCAGCACGGCGCAGACCGCCGAAACAATCCTGAACAGCCGCATGTATCAGGCCACCGCGCAGCGGCTCTCGGGCGCGCTCGAGTTCGCGGCCATGGCCCGGGTCCAGATGCTGGTCGACGCGGGCGCGCATGATCTGATCGTGCTCGACACGCCGCCCACCGCCAACGCGATCGACTTTCTTGACGCGCCCAAGCGGGTCCGCGAGCTGATCGACAACCCGGGCGCGCGCTTGCTGGCCGGCACCGGCCGGTTTGGCGCGCGGATCTTGGGGCTTGGCAGCTCGGTGCTCAGCAAGACGCTCGAGACGATCGGCGGCGGCCAGTTCATTGGGGATCTGGGCGTGTTCTTGCGCGAGTTCGCCGACGTGCTCGAGGAATTTCATCGCCGCGGCGGCAACTTCGAGCAGCTGCTGCGCAGTCGCGCGACCGGGGTGTTGCTGGTCACCAGCGCGTCAACCTTCTCGGTCCGCGAGGCCGAGGCGTTCTCGAGTCAGCTGGCCGCCTACGGGCTGCGGGTCGACGCGGTCGTGCTCAACCGAATTGACAAGACCGTCCCCGAGCCGCCGCCCAAACACCAACTCGAGGCTGTCCTCAGGTCCGGCGCCGCTGCGAGCCCGGTCGCCGCCGACACGCCTGGGGTTGATCAGGTACAGCGGATCTATACGGCCTACGCGGGTGCGCGGGCCCTCGGTGAGCGGACCCGTCGCTCGATCGAAGCGATCAGTTCGTCGCGGGCCAACCTGCAAGTGTGGACAGCATCGCGCCGGGCCGACCCGCCCGACACGCTGCCGGAGCTGCGCGAGCTCGGGGCCGAGATCTTCGGTTGAACTTCAGTTGAACTTCGATTGACCCTGGCGGGATCGAGTGTGTTAGCAATGAGCTGTCCATGCTCGTGTTCGGTGCGCTGCTGCTGCTATTGGGCCCGCCTGCGCCGCTGGAACCTGTGCCGCTGGAACCTGCGCCGCTCGAGCAGCCAGACGCGTCGGTGATCCCGGACGCGCGCGAGCCCGACAGCCCCGACGCGCCCGGTCCCGCCCCGATCGAAGCGCTCCCGCTGCCCGCACAGCCAGCTGGCGGGTCCGAACAGCCGCTCGGCCACGATCCCACCCCGGCTTGGGTCGCGCCGCCCCCGCCCGAGCTCATCGAGCCACAGCCGATCGTCGAGCCGCCAACGCGCCCCCGTCGGACCAAGCGATGCCTGCCCGAGGTCGATCCATGTATGCGCGTCATGAGTTCGCGACTGCTGCTCGCGGGACTTGGCGCGATCTCGGCGGGGGCCTCGGTGTTCTTGATCTTCCAGGCCGGCGATCGCAACCGCATCGGCGACCCAGCAATGGCGATCGCAGGCGCGGGCGTGATCGCGGTGGGGGCCGCGAGCATCGGTGGCATTGTTGGTGTGTTGGGTGATGACGGGCCCGCGCTGCCCGATCGGATCACGCCGCCCACCTTCGGGCTCTCGGTTGGGCTTGGCGGCTCGGACCACACCGACGAGACCGTGCCCTACACGCTGGCCGGCTCGTTCGCGCCGACCTGGTCGTTCCCCCGCGAGTCCGGGCGTCTGCGCCTGATCGGCAGCGTTGGCGGCAACTTGGGCGATCAAGTCGAGCGCGACCCCCGGCCACAGACCAGCAACGACGACGGCACCTTCGGGTCCGGGCTCGCGCGCAGGGGTTGGCGCTTCGACCTTGGCCTCGACTTGGCCGTGCGCCTGCCCTATCCGCTCTCCCAGCGTCGCCCCGCGTGGTTGGGGCAATTCGAGCTTCGCTACAAACCAATGGTGTTCTTTGCCCGCGACGCGCTCGCGCTTGGCGATGAACCCCGCGTCAGCCAGCGCGTGGCTCTGACCCCGCTCAACTGGGGTCTTCGCTGGCACCTCTCACCGCGCCAGCGCTTTACCTTCTATCTGGGCCCGCGCTGGGATCTAAACGGCTACGGCGAGCCCGGCGGCGTCGCCCCGGGCCAGCCAACGGCCGCGCCGATCTACAGCGAGTCGTGGTTCGATCTCGACTTACCCATTCGCAAGTTTGCCAGCGCCGGGCGGCCGGCGGTGGTCGGCCAGTATACGGTTGGCTATGTGCACTCGCGCTTTTATGGCGCGGGCATGAATCTTGGCTCGGTGGTCGGGTTTCTTGGCCAAGTCGTCACCCAATTCGCGATTCGCGTGCGCCCGCTCGGGTCACCGATCGCCTATCAACTCGAGCTCGGCGCGCGCGTGGGTGGGGGCCTCAACCCCTTCGTGCGCGTGGGCCTCGTGCTCCCCAACCTCGGAGACGCCAAGTCATGACCCGCGCACGGAATCACACGACGTCTCGGATCGCCGCGCTCGCGCTCGGCCTCACCACCAGCCTCACCGGGTGCACCGAGACCGAGTGCGCGACCCCGGACTACACCCGCGCGGAGTGCCGCGTGGTCGCCGAGAACAGCTTCGCGCGACTCAAGAGCTCGAGCGGCGTCGAGCTGCGCTTTCAGGATCCAGACGCCACGGATCCCAGCGCCTCGTACGCCGCGGAGGGGATCATCGTCGAGCGGGGATCAGCGGTCCACGCCCGCGTCGCCCATATGGGGGAATTTGCGCTGTCGCTGCGCAACACTGGCAATCAGGCGCGCACGCTCGAGCTCGAGCTGTCCAACGTTCACCCGCTCGCCACCCTCGTCGCCAGCCCGCAGATCATCGAGCAACCGGTGGTTGGCGCCGAGACCACGCGTCAATTGTTGGTGACCGTGCCCGCGCGCGGACACACGTGGGTGCGTGGCGGCCTCACCCAGGCCAACGCGTGCCCGCCAGTGTTTCGCCTGGCGGTGCTCGCTGACATTCAGACCAACCCCACACAATTCGCTCTGATCATCGAGCGCATTCAAAAAGAGGCGAATCTCGCGGAGGCGGCCGGCGAGCTGCTCGCGGGTGTGCTCGTCGCTGGCGATCTCACAGAGTCGTCGAGCGAAGACGAGTTTCGTGTGTTCCAAGATCTGCTCGACACCGCCGCCGTCCCGTTCGCGCTCACCCCCGGCAACCACGACGTCTACGAGTCGCACTTGCCGTTCTACAATCAAAATTTCGGCCCTGGCAACTATGCGTTTGACGTGTGCGGCGCCCACATTGCGATGCTGGACACGGGCTCGGGTGCGATCGCGGAGTCGGTGCTGGGCCGGCTGCCCGAGCTGTTTGATCCCGGCGACAGCGAGCACTCGCTCGCGGTCATGCACCACCCACCCTACGCCGGGCTGACCGGCGGCGGCTGGTCCCGCGAGGATCTAGCAATGATCACCCTTGGCGAGTTTGCCCACCAGGGCGGCGATCTGGTGATCGCCGGGCATGCCCACATGCTGCGCGAGTTCACCGACATCTCGGTCGCTGGCGGCACCGTCCGCGAGATCATCGCTGGCACCGCGGGCGCGTGGCAGGGGGCAGGGCAGCCAATCTATGGCTACGTCCGCCTGACCTTCGAGGCCGGCGAGATCGATGCCTGCTTTGTGGAGGTGCCACCACCGGGCGCCCTGCCCCACGTGAACACGCCCACGACGATCCCGGTGTGCGACGAAGCTTGACTGCAACAAGCCGTCAACCACCTTGCTCAGCCCGCAAAGAACGACACGATCTGGTCCCTCGCCGCGTACGCGTCACGGCGGCCAAGGTCGATCAGCCGGGTCGCGAGCCGACCATCGAGAAACAGGATCGAAGCCAGCAGCGCCTGGTGGCCGACCACATCCTCGTTGCCCGCACCCCGCAGCAGCGCCCGCCAGACCAGGCCAAGCCGGTCGCCAGCGAGCTCTTCGCGAATGAACGCCGCCGTGAGCAGGGCAATGTTCTCGCTGGGTCGAAACACGAGGGTCGGGATTGGCCGGTAGGGCAGGACTTGATGTGCCGCGAATTCCTGAACGACGTCGACCATCTGGGGCGGGTCAATGGTCTTCGCCAGCGCCGTGAACACCCGATTGGTCTGCAGCAAGGTCTGAAGACTGGAGAGGTCTGGATCAAGCAGCAGCGAGGCGCAGATCTGGCCAATGAGATAGATGACGCTGGGGTACTCCAGCGCGGCTTGTGGCTCTAATCGGTCCTGTTCGTGGAGCGAGATCAGGACAACGCGGTCGGCGTCCACCCGCAGCGCAGGGAGCACCGGAGTCGCCAAGCTCAGCCCGCTGTCCATATAGTAGCGACCGCCGATCGCCTGGGCCGGGAACATGAAGGGCAGCGCGGTTGAAGCCTGCACACGCTCGAGCGTGATGCGCTCGAGCAGCGTGCGGACAGGGTGGGGGTACGAGCGCAGCTGAACCCCCGCCGCGAGCTCTGCGAACATTGTGCTGCGCCCTTCCTGAATGTCGTGGGCCCCGATCATGACCGCCTCGACGAGGCTGCTGCGAACGTTCGCGTGGAGCCGGTCCCAGTCGATCTCTCGCGCGAGCAGGGCTTGGACCGGGCGTGGGTCGAACAGCGAGCGGCCGATGTAGCCCGACGTGATCGTGACGTCTTGGCGGCGGCAGGGCACGCGCAGGCGTGGCCACCCCCACAACAACGAAGACGGCGAGAGTCGCAGCACCTGAGTGGCGTCGAGGTTGTTCCACAGCCGCACTAGACCGTCGATCCGGTGGTCGGCCCGATCGGCGTTGGCGGCCAGATACGCGGTGTTGATCGCACCGATCGAGCTGCCGGTGAACGAGTTGAACAGCGGCTCTCCAGCGCCGCCGCGGCGACCAAGCAGCTCGACGATCCCATCAATCACGCCAACTTGGTACGCGCCGCGCACTCCGCCAGCAGACAAGACAATTGCGCAGCGATCTGTTCTCCTGGGCATGGCGGTCCAACCAGGGTGAGCCGTGACCAGGGCGCGCGCTCGCGTCGTCGGCTGATCTCGCTACGGAGAGCCGTGCGCAGCCACCTGCTTGGACGTTGCCGACGCCGGTCGGACCCGGGCGCTCGCAGACGCCGCTGACGCCTGGAGCACGACGCAGCGCGATCGATCGAGAGCGACCCGCGACCGCGATGAGAACCCTCGCCATGTGACTGCCCGGTTCGCGGCCGGTTCTTGGCCGGTTCTCGCCCGGTTTCGCCGAGCGTCACCAGCCGGCGTCGGCGACCTTGAGGTACGAATCCTCGCTGCTCTCGCACAACACCGCGAGCCGGGCATTGTCGGCCAGGTCCGTGCGAATCCAGTAGCGGGCTGCCTCGATCTTCGCGCGATAGTAGTCCGTCGCGTCCGCGTCTGCGTGGCCCCCGAGCGCGCGGCAGGCCGCAGCCGCCATCCGCAACCACTGCCACGAGATGATCAAGTTCGAGAACAGATTCAGGTAGTCGACGCTGTGGGCGAGCATGCCAACCGTGTCACCGCTGAGCCCACGCCCACCCAGCACCTGCGTGAGCCCGGTGGCCCGCGCCAGCTCGATCTTCACGGTGTCACACAGCTCTTCGTCGACCCCGCTGCGGCGCGCGTGCTCAATGTCCGCGCGCAGCTCGGCGCTGAGGGCCATGAGCGCTTGCCCGCCCTTGGCCACGACCTTGCGCCCAAGCAGGTCCAAGCTCTGGATCGCCGTCGTGCCCTCGTGGATGCTGTTGAGCCGCTGCTCGCGGAGCCACAGCTCGGGCAGGTATTCGCTCGAGTAGCCGTAGCCGCCGTGGATCTGCAGGGCCAGACTGCACGACTCGAACCCACGCTCGGCGGCGAAGGTCTTGGTCACCGGGGTCAGAATGTCGAGGATCAATTTGGCCCGCTCGCGCTCGGCCTGGTCTTCGCCGTGGGTTGCGAGATCGGCGTAGCTGGCCGTCATGATCAACAGCGACATGCAGCCTTCCACGATCGCCTTTTGGCGCAGCAGCATGCGCCGCACGTCGGGGTGCTCGATGATCGCAACCGGACCCGGCGTCGCGGCGCTGCCGTCGAGGCGGCGCCCCTGGGTTCGCTCGCGCGCGTAGGCCAGCGACTCGTGGTAGGCCGCCGAGGCCGAGCCGGTCGCGTTGGCGCCGACCAACAGCCGGGCCTCGTTCATCATCTGGAACATGTAGCTCAGGCCCTTGCAGGGCTCGCCGACGATCCAGCCGTGACAGTCGTCGGCCTCGCCGTAGCTCAGGCCCAGGCTTGGCAGCCCCTTCCAGCCGATCTTGTGGATCAGCTGGCTGGTGTGCACGTCGTTGAACTCGAGCCCGCTCGCGCCTGGGCGCATGCGCGGAACGGCGAACAGCGAGATCCCCCGGGTGCCCGCCGGGTCGCCGACGCGCCGGGCCAGGGTCAGGTGCACGATGTTCTCGAGGAATTGATTGTCACCACCCGAGATGAAGATCTTGCTGCCCTTGATCTTGTACACGCCCTCGCGACCCTCGATCGGCGTTGCGCTGGAGCTCAGATCCCCCAGGCTGCTGCCGGCATGCGGCTCGGTCAGCGACATCGTGCCGCTCCACTCGCCCGCGTACATCCGATCCATGAAGGTGCGCTTGAGCTCCTCGCTGCCAAAGCTCTCGATCAAGTGGGCGGAGCCGGCGGTCAGCAAGGGATGGCCAGACAACCCGGCGTTGGCGGCCATTAAATAGAGGTACGCGATCGTCGTGATGCAGCTGGGCAGCTGCGCGCCCCCGACCGTCTCGGGCCGACCGGCTGTCAGGATCCCAAGCTCGACCATTGCCGCATACAGCTCGCCGGTCTTGGGGTGCTCTTGCACGCGGCCGTCGATCAGCTGCGGCGGCTGCTCGTCCATCTCGCGGACCAGCGGGTACAGCTGCTCGCGCGACAGCTTGGCGGCGCTGGCCAAGAACAGCTCGAAGGTCTCGCGGTCGTGGTCCGCGAACGCCGGCAGCTTGCACAGGCGCAGCACGTTGTGGACCTCGTAGAGCAGGAATTCGACGTCACGATCACGAACGAGCGGGTTGGGCGCAGACATCCGGGATCAGTGTCGCACGGTCGCTCAGCGCTCGCCAAAGACTTGCGCCCAGTAGCGTACGTACTTGGCGTCGGTGTCGGGGGCGTGGCCAATCCCGATCTCGTTGGCCAGCGGATCCATGACCTGCGCGCACAGACCGGTGCTCCCCATGATCGCGGTCACGACCTGGTCCGCCACCGACTGCCGGGCGCCGATCGTCTGGCCGCGCGCGGTCCCTTCGTACTCGGCCATGCCCGCCCGATCCGCGAAGGTCAGCCCCTCGGGGTCGAGGTTGCTGAAGTAGTCCTGCTCGCCCATGTCGACCGCATGCCGACGGGCGGCGCAGCGCAGGGCGGGGTCCATGGTCAGCGGCTGCGCGGGCTCGAAGCTGTCGTTGCCGCACATGGCACCGGCTGCGCGCTGCTCGTTGACCAAGACCAGGACCTCCGCCTCGAGCTGCGAGAGCGCGGGATCCCAATCGCTGACCGCGTCGCAGTACTCCACGTCGGCGGGCACCTCGGGCGGCTCGTCCTCTTGGTTTCCGGTGCATGCGCAGATGCCCAGGCACAGTCCCAGCGCGAGCAGCCATGATCGGGAGTGAGCCACGGCGATGATCTAACCACAATCCCCTGGCTTTGGTAGCCTCCGCGCATCTTGAACGGCGCAACGTCACGCCCGCTCACTTACTTGGGGATCTTCGCGGTCGCGCTCTCGACTCTGATGCTCGAGGTGCTGCTGACCCGGATCACCAGCGTGATCGCCTGGTACCACCTGGCGTTCTTCGTGATCTCGCTGGGCATGCTGGGCATGACCGCGGGCGCGGTGATCGTGTTCTTGCTGCCGCAGGTGTTCACCGACGAGCGGATCCCCGAGCGCCTGGCCCAGACGGCGCTGGCGTTCGCGGCCACGACACCGCTCGCGATCGGGATGGCGATGTCGATCCCGCTGCTGCCGATCGACGACCTCATGGACTTCTTCGCGCTGCTGGTCTACGGCGGCGCGGTAGCGATCCCGTTCGCGCTGGGCGGGGTGACCTTGACCCTGGCGCTGACCCGCGCGGGGCTGCCTGCGTCAATCGCCTACGGGGTTGATCTGTGCGGCGCCGCGATCGGCTGCGCCCTGGTGATCCCGCTGCTCGACGCGCTCGACGCCGCGAGCGCGGCCTTGATCAGCGCCTCGGTCGCGGGGATCGGGGCGGCGTGCTTTGGGCTCGCGCGCGGGACCGCGGGTCGCGGGCAGATGATCGGTGGGGCCGCGCTGGCGGTCGCGCTGGTCGGCCTGGGCCTTGGCAACGCGGGCGGCGACACCACGCCGCTGCGTCCGGCGTGGGTCAAGGCGATGCCCGAGGATCCCAAGCAGTTCGAGTGGATCGGGTGGAACACCTACTCGCGCGTGAGCGTGGACAAGACGATCGAGGTCCCGCCGCACATGTGGGCCGGCAGCCGGCTGATGCCGCCCGAGCTGCACCAGCCGGTCCCGCAGCGGGCGATCAAGATCGACGGCGCGGCGGCAACCATGATGTTCGAGCACGCCGACGAGCTCGACGACCACGCGCACATCGACTGGGACATCACCTCGTTCGCGCATCAGCTGCGCCCGACCGGCCCGGCTGCGGTGATCGGCGTGGGTGGTGGCCGCGACGTGATCGTGGCCGCCCGCGCGGGTCACTCGCCGGTGGTGGGCGTCGAGCTCAACGATCTGATCGTCGAGCTGCACACCACCGTGATGGAGGACTACTCGCGGCTGACCCGGATCCCCGGCGTCGAGCTGGTCGCCGACGAAGCCCGCAGCCACATGTCGCGGGAGCAGCGGCGCTTCTCGGTCATCACGATGTCGCTGATCGACACCTGGGCCTCGACCGGCGCCGGCAGCTACAGCCTGTCCGAGAACGGCCTGTACACCGCCGAGGCCTGGCAGGTGTTCATTGATCGGCTCGAGGAAGACGGGATCTACACGGTCTCGCGCTGGTACCACCCCAAGTCGCCCGGCGAGACCGCCCGCATGCTCGCGCTGGGGCTCGAGGTGATGTGGCGACGCGGGGTCGAGGATCCCCACCAGCACCTGATCCTGCTGCAGAACCTGAACGTCGCGACCTTGCTGATCTCGCCCAAGCCCTTCTCCAAGCAAGACATCGACGCGATGCAAGTGGCCGCCGTCAAGCAGGGCCTGACGATGATGGCGACCCCCCGCCGCGGCCCGCTGCACGAGGGCGTGCTCGCCCAGCTGTGGGAGCTAGACAGCCAGGACGCGCTGTGGGCCTGGGCCCGCCAGCAAGATCTGGATCTGACCCCGCCGACCGACGACCGGCCGTTCTTCTTCAACACCCTCAAGCCCAGCACGTGGCTGCAAGACCCCGAGTCGGTCGACAAGCTGGATGTCTCGTTCTTGGGTAATTTGCAGGCCACGCAGACGCTGGTCTACGCGACCTTGGTCAGCTTGCTGCTCACGCTGATCACGGTGATCGGCCCGCTGCTGGCCCGGCGTCGGGAGCTGCGTGAAGTGGGGCGCCGCGATCTGGCCGCGGCCACCGCCTACTTCGCGCTGATCGGCCTGGGCTTCATGTTCGTAGAGATCGGGCTGCTGTCGCGACTCAACGTGTTCTTGGGCCACCCAACCGTCGCGCTGGCGGTGCTGCTTGGCGGCATCATCTTCTTCACCGGGGTCGGCAGCCTGGCTTCGAACAAGCTGCAGATCGAGCGCAGCGCCAAGCTGGCCAAGCTGTTTCCGCTGGTGCCCTTCGTGCTGGTTGTCGTCGCGGCGCTGGCCTCGGGCCCGCTGACCCAAGCCTTCGTTGGCAGCGGCATGACGGTGCGGGTGATCGTGGGCGTGGTGACCGTGGCCGTGCCCGCGCTTGGCATGGGGCTGGGCTTCCCGCTGGGGCTGCGCTTGGTTCAGCGCCGCCAAGAGTCTGAGGGTGGCCCAGAGCTTGGGCCGTGGCTGTGGGGCATCAACGGGGCCGCGGGGGTCTGCGCCAGCGGCTTGGCCCTGGGCTGCTCGATGGTGTGGGGGGTGCCGGTCACCCTCGCGGTGGGTGCGGCGTGCTACTTACTGTTGCTCGGCTGTACTTGGCAGCTTGGGCGTCTAGCCAACGGCTAGACTGCATGAGGGATCGCGTGAAGCCATGAAAGTGCTGTTCCTTTCCCCCCACTATCCCGAAGAGATGCCCGAGTTCACCCGCGGCCTGGCCGAGGTCGGGGCCCAGGTCTACGGCGTTGGCGAGATGCCGATCGGCGCGCTGCCGCCCAAGGTCAAGCGGCACCTGAAGCACTACCTGCAGCTGCCGGGCATGATGGACGAGAGTCGATCGCTGGGCCCCTTGGTCGACGTGGCCCGCAAGCTGGGCGTGGATCGGGTCGAGACATTGTGGGAGCCGCTGGTGCTGCTGGCCGCGAGCGTGCGCGAGGCCCTGGGCATGCCTGGCATGCACCGCGACACCGCGCTTGGGTTTCGCGACAAGCCGATCATGAAGGCCCGGCTGGTCCCGGCCGGCGTTCGCATGCCTCGCAACGCCAGGTCTGCCTCGGTTCAGGGCGTGCTGCAGGCGGCGCGAGAGATCGGCTACCCGGTCGTGCTCAAGCCGGTCGCCGGGGCCGGCACCGCCGACACCTGGCGGGTCGACGACGAGGACCAGGCCAAGGCCAAGCTCGCGACCATGGCCCACGTCGCCGAGGTCAGCATCGAGGAGTTCATCGCAGGCGAGGAATTCACCTACGACGTCGTTGCGATCAACGGCAAGCCCGTGTTCGAGAGCGTGACCCAATACCACCCGCCGCCGCTACAAGGGCGCACGCTCGAGTGGATCAGCCCCGCGCAGATCACCCTGCGCGACCCCTTCATCCCGGCCACCGAGGTCGGCATCGCGCTGGGTCGGCAGGTGCTCGAGGCCTTGAACATGGGCACCGGGTTTGCCCACCTCGAGTGGTTCAAGACCCCCAAGGGCGAGGCCGTGTTCAGCGAGATCGCCTGCCGCAGCGGCGGCGGCAAGCTCATGGATGCGATCAACGCCAGCAACGAGATCGACATCTACCGGGAGTGGGCGCGATCGGTCTGCTGGCACTCCTTCGAGGCCGAGCCAAAGCGGCGGTACCATGTCGCGACCGTGTTCAAGCGGGCGATTGGGCAGGGTCGGATCACGCGGATCGAAGGGCTGGACAAGGTCTACCGGCGCTGTCATGGCGGCTTGGTGATCGCGGATCTGCTGCCGGTCGGGCACCCGCGCCGCAACTGGAAGGCGACGCTGCTTGGCGATGGGTACGTGATGATGCGGAGCGTGGACTATCGGGATCTCTGCGAGATGCGGGACGAGGCCGTGAACTCGCTGCGCATGTATGCTGGGTAGGTAGGGGTGCGAATCCTGCGCTGCGTCTGCCGGGTCGCGTCAGGTGTTCGGGTGCGAGCCTCGCTGGCGGCCGCGACGAGCAGCGTCGCATGGATCTCGAGCATCACCAGCGCGTCGAGCGGCTCAAGGGGCGGCTACATGATGCTCACTTCCCCCGCTGAGACCGGTGCGCGTGCTCCGGTGTTGAAGTGCCATCTTCGAGGGGACGCGCAAACAAAACGGGGTCTGGGCACGCGCGAACTCGTGGGTGCTTTGGCAAGTGTGCGTCATTCTAGGTACGCCAGGCACAATACGTACAGGACGGCGAGGACACTCAGGAGACAATGACATGATGCGACACCAGAGCTTCGGAGCGATGGTCGCTGGGGGAGCGGGGCTCGCCGCGCTCGCGCTGACTTCCTGTGGCCCCAATCCGCCCAAAGGGTCGCAGGATACCAATGTGCAAGGTGACGGCGATGGGGATCCGGGTGACGCTGACGGCGCTCCTGGCGACGGCGAGCTCGGCGACGGTGATGGTGACAGTCATGAGCCGCCATGTGAGTCCGAGCATGAGGGGATGATCTGCATCCCCGCGGGGCCATTCATCATGGGCTCGAATGGGTTGGGCTTGCTCAAAGAGCGCGAGATCCCCGAGCAAGTCGTGTATCTGTCGCAATTTCACATCGACCGACACGAGGTGACCTTTGGTGAGTATCGGCTCTGCGTGGAGGCAGGGAAATGCTCGCCGCCCGTGGCGGAGGACCCGAACGACCTTCGGACCTCTGGCTGTCGCTGGGGGACCGAGGGCATCGACGCCTATCCGGTCGCCTGCGTGGGTTGGCTGCAAGCGCTGGAGTACTGCAACGCGCGGGGCGCCGAGCTGCCCACCGAAGCGCAGTGGGAAAAGGCCGGGCGCGGGACCGACGGCCGCGACTACGCTTGGGGGAATGAGGCGCCCACTTGCTTCTACGCCAGCATGGCGAACGAGACGATCGGAGACCAGGATCCGCACGAAGGGTGGGGATGCGACACCGGGATGCCGCAACGTCCGGGCAGCCATTCGCCGCAGGGTGACAGCCCCTATGGTGTTCAAGATATGGTCGGAAACGTGAATGAGGTCGTCGCCGACTGGCTCGGGCCTGGGCAACCCAACCTCGGTCAAGATCCCACCGGCCCCGACAGCGGCCCATTCAAAGTGCGGAAGGGAGGAACCTATACAACCACCCAACAGTATGACTCAAATGGCGGATACTTGCATCTAGCGTGGCGGGGCCAGGGCGGCGGACCCGTTCCGGGAGCTCAATTGGGACCCGACACCGGGTTTCGCTGCGCCATGTCCGAGTGACGGATTGCTCAGACACAGTAGTCGCAGATCTCTGATCGTGTTGACGATGTAGTACGTCCGCAGTCGTGGCCGAGCGCCATCTCGCTGCAACGCAAATACAACGGAGCCAGAGCGAGGCTATTCTAGAGCCACACTTGCTGTCAGGTGCTACTTCACGAGCATGAGTCCTCGAGTTCGCCTCCCCTCGCGTTGGTCGACATCTGGTCTTGCAGCATTCGCTGCATGCGTCGCCATGGGCGCGCTGTCTGGCACAGCTCTCGCCGGCAAGAAGAAGCTCATTGATCACGGGGATGGGACTTGGTCGATCGCGGTACGCGCAAACTTTCCACCGGAGGATCTTGGCTCGTTGGAGGTGACGAGCGGCGACGCTGAGAACTACTGCGACTTCTTCCGGGAGGGGTCGCGGATCCTCTGGAAAGTCACGAACGGACAGCACTACTTCGATTCTGTGACGTTCGGCTACGGCGCCAGCGAGAGCGACGTCTTCTTGAGCCATGGCACGCAAAAGTCGTACGCGAGCGATCACGCGATTAGGATGATTTTCATGTCGCCCAAACCAGCGGGGACCGAGGTGCACGGCAAAACCCTAGCTCACGAGTGGGGACACTACTTCTACGGGCTCCCAGATGAGTATGCCAAATCCAATGATCTCGGTTTTTGCGCAGACTCGCGCTACGCGACCTCGAGCGATACATGCACGGGCTTTCCGAGTTCGAGCTGCTCGAGCGGCGCGAGGTGCATCCGTCATGAAGCGTGCGTAAATGAAGGCGCCGACATCACACAATCCGGTACGTATGATGGCTGGATCATCGGAACGGGCAGTCCGCCCCAAGATGTGATATCCAATCTTGGGATCGTGTCTGGCGATCAGTGCGGGGCGGCGGGAGGAGACAACATGGCGCACCCAGTCTGCATCCTGTATGACCCCACCGGAGTGCACAGCAGTCCATTTGGCGGTCCAGAGCTCTGGCCGAAGTGGGGGGCTGACTGTGAGGAGAGCGACGATTGCGAGACCGAGCCTGCTCTCGGCGATGGGGTTTGTACCGCAAAGCTAAAGGCCGACTGGCAGCGCTCCGTCTGCGTCGGTGAGTCCACATGCATCATGGCCGCTGGCACCAAGCAACGTTGGTGCGACGCCAACACCCACATCCACCTCGACCCCAAGACCGGCGCCAGCCTCTCCCAACACTGGGGCGTGCTCGGCACAGTCATGAGCCACTACCCTATCCCCTGGTCCAGCGCCGAAGACTTCAACTGCTGGGACCAAGCCAAGCTCGAGTGGGGCAGCCTCCAGTTCAACGGCCAATACGACGAAGACATCGGCCTCCCGCCCAACGATGGCGACCCCGCGTTCTGCACCTGGAACGTCCCCGATTACACCGACGCCGAGGACCTCGCCGATTGGTCGATGGTCATGATCGACGCCTCGGGCTCCATGGGTCAGGACGCCAACGGGAACCCAGGCTGGACCTACGCGGTTGACGGGGCCGAGTACTTCAACCAGGTCGCCGTCACCAAGCAGACCAGCGCGGGGATCTATGCGTGGGGTGACGATCTGTGGCCGGTAAAGTCCGCGACCAAGATCAACGAGGTGTGGGTGCCAACCCAAGACCTCGCCCTGGGTACCCCTGTGGACCTGGCTCCTGCCAATGTCGCGGTGTATCGCAACGAGATCGACGCGCATGTCAACGCCAAGCACTTCACGAACCTGTGCGCCGTGCTCGAGGGCGCCAAGGCTGCGTTTACACAGGCCAAGGCCCCGGCGGGCGACCGCGAGGTCGTGCTGCTCACCGACGCCAAGTTCACCCGGGTCGATCCCAAGCATGATCCAACTGGCCCGGCCGGCTGCCGCGGCGTCGAGACCTGGATCGTGAACAAGCCCGAGATCGCCGCCCAGATCTGCGCAGAGGGGGGCATGCGCGTCAACGTGATCACGACCGGCGCATCGCCCCGGATCGGTCTGGCGCACTGGCTGGCCGAGAGCTGCAACGGCTGGCACTACTACGCAGGCGACGAGCAGGCCGCTGGCGGGTCACTGCCCCACGCCGCCAAGGTCTACGAGGCCGTAGCGAAGGCCGTGGTGGCCGGCGACGCCATCGCGCTGCACGAGCGAGCGCCGCTCGTCGCGACCACGACCACCGAGTCCCACACCTTCGTGGTGCCCGCGGGATCCAAACAACTCGACGTGGCGTGGCTGGGCAGCCCCCTGGTGGTCACCAGCGAGAGCACCGAGCACGCCTTCAACAACCTGAGCTTCGAGCTCGTGTCACCAAGCAGCATTCTATATGGCCATCCAATCGGAGACTCGAGCGAGGTCCAGGCAGTCTATCGGCGAATGGAGGTCGACAACCCGGAGCCGGGCCTGTGGACCATGCGACTCGACAAGAGTCAGCTGTCGGCGAGTACCCAAGCCAAGCTGGACGTTGGCTGGGTCGCGTCGGTGGTTCGATCGGGCTATTCGCCCGAGGCTTGGATCGATCGCCCAGTATGGGAGATCGGCGACGAGGTCACGATCTCCGCCAGCGTCATCAAGTCCAGCGCGGCGGTCGGCGGCATGGAGGTATCGGCCCGGCTCTCCGTGGCAGGGTACAGCTGGCGGATCCCCATGTTCGATGATGGCCACCACGATGACGGCCTCGCTGATGACGGCGTGTACGCGGCGATCCACGCCTCGACCGTTGAAGGGCCCCACGCCGTCAAGATCGACTTCGAGGTCCTGCCGGGCGTCAGCCACACGATCCCGGGCGACGCGATCTTCGGCGCCGGACCGGGGCCCCAGATCCTGAGCGACGCTGCGACCCTCGTCGCTCACGCTTCGTTCGCGGCGCAAGACGGCCCAGTCGGCCTCGTGCGCGGGGATCTCCCATCGCTGCAAGCCGGCGAGTCCCACCAGGGTCTCACCGCGACGATCGAGGGCATCTTCGTGCCGAGCCCCGGAGCGATGGTGTCGCTGGGAGACGGCGTGACGGTGCGCGATCTCGAGGTGACCGGCCTAAACTGCGACAATGACAACGAGCAGGATCCCGACCCCGCGACGCTCGTGTACGAGCTACGCTTCAACGCCGACGTGGCCCCCGATGCGTCGCTCACAATGCGAGATCTGCTAGTCGAGATCGGCACCGCGGACTACCGCGACGAGGGTGCGACGACGGTCGTGGCAGCGGACCCACCAACCAGCGGTACCGGCGGAACGATCGGCCTCGGATATCGCTCCAGCGAAGGTGATGCCCTCGAGCGCGCGGGTCTAACGGCACAGCTCGCGGCCGTAGGGCCCCGAGTACTCCGGTTTTTCATTCGCCTCGCGCAAGCCATGGTCGCGGACAAGCGCCGTGCCACGGCGTTCTCCAAACCCGTCACGGCGACCTCGCCACCGGCCGACGCCCCACATCTTTGACCCAATCGATCGACGTGCGGGAGCGAGGGTCATCGCATCTGTCGTCACGGCTCCCCTTCAACGACCACCAACACCTGCCCACCACCAACCTCGTCAAACCCCTGCACGATCCCGCTGGCTGGCCACTCGACCTCGACCCGGTGCACGGTGTCCTGCTCGAGCTCAAACCCATGGCCAAGCCCGAAGTGCTGGATCAGCTCGCCCTCACCCAGAAAGTGGCTCGCAACCCCAACCTCGCGGATCTGCCAGGGCCCGTCGGGCTCGACCTGGACCCGCACCTTCGCGCCGCGGCCGTCGTGGTTTGACGTCGTGCCCTCGACCGCCACGCGCAACCACGCCCGCGCGTTGCCGCCGTCGTTGCGAAACAGTCGCGGGCTCCCGGCGTGGTTGGCGACCAGCAGATCCAGGTCGCCGTCTCGGTCGTAATCAAACGCGACAATGCCCCGGCCCTGGCCCCGGTCGTACACCCCGCGAAGCTCACCCTCTTCGGTCATGAACGTCTCGCCCCACCCGGGCCCGTTGTTGATCCACAGCCGCGTCGGCGTGTCCGCGTGGTACAGGCCGCCGTGTAGATCCCGACCCGGCCAGCCGTTCGCGAGGGCGAGGTCCTGGTCCCCGTCGTTGTCGGCGTCGAACATGATGGTTCCCCACGCCCAGGCCCCGTCGCGTACGCCAGCCTCGTCGGTGATCAGGGAGTAGGTGCGGGCGCCCTCGTAGCTGTACAGGCGATTGCCGGTGCCCGACCAGCACGGGGGGGTCTCGTCGTCTTCGCACGCGTCGGCTTCGGCGATCGAGGTCACGTACCAGTCAAGATCGCCGTCGCTGTCGATGTCGCCAAAGGTCGAGCCCATGCCGTTGGACTCGCGGTTGACCCCCGCGGGGCCGCTGCCGTCCAGGTACGCCAACCCCTCCATGTTCCAAAACAGGCGCGAGCGGCGAAAGTCCACCGTGATCGCGAGGTCCTGCCAGCCGTCGCCATCGAGGTCCGCGAAGGTCGACGAGAACGCGAAGATCCCGTCGGGATCGAGCGCGGACAGATCCACGCCGTACGCCGCCGTGACGTCCTCGAAGTTGCCCTGGCCGGTGTTGTGGAGCAGCCGCCCGCCGTGGCGCTGCCACGCTGGCTGCTCGGGGGTTGGCATGTGCTCGACCTTGATCCACTCGTTGACGTGGACGTCGAGCCAGCCGTCGCGGTCGTAGTCGCCAAGCGTGACGCCCTCGCCCGAGTGCATGAGAGTCGAGCTGAGCGCGAACCCCCGCGCGGCGGCCTGCTCGTCAAAGCCCAGCTCGCCCGTCTCGCTGAGGGTGTTGATCCACAGCTGGTGCTCGGTCGCGCCCACGCTGGTGACGAGCAGGTCCAGATCGCCGTCTTCGTCGATGTCGCCGAACACCGAGCCGTTGGTCCAGCTGCAGTCGCCAAGCCCAACCTGCGCGGCGACGTCGACGAAGGTGCCGTCGCCTTGGTTGAGGAACAGGTGATCCGGCGCGGCCAGGCGGGTCATGAACACGTCGGGCCAGCCGTCAGCGTTCACGTCGCCAACGCTGACGCCGCCAGTGAACCACTGCGGCTCACAGTCTTGTCGGGGGCTGAGCCCGCCCGAGGTCGCCCACGGAAACATGCAGTCCAGCTTGGAAGGGTGGGTGGGCACGAACTGCACGGTGCCGAGCCCCGCCGCTTCGGCGACCTCCGTGAACACTGGACAAATTTCCTGGCCTGCACAGGCTTGCTCCGCGGGCGGCGTGCCGGCCGGGGTCGCTGCGGGTGGGTTCCATGACCCGCACACCTCGGGCTCGAAGGGCTGAAGACCGTCCGGGTCGCCGGTCTCGGTCGCAGATTCGCTCTCGTCCTCTTCGGTCGGCTGATCGGCGTTGGTCGTGACGCCAGCGCTGGTCTCGGCAAGATCGGGGCCACGACAGGCCGCGAGCAGCAGCACGCTCGCGCAGGCAATCCGGACCCAATCGCCAGTCACCGCAGCAGCTTAGCAGCGCGGCCGACCCAATGGACAACAAGCAGCCCATGGCTGTGAGGGTGATGAAAGGCTAGCCTTGCGGACATGAGGCGGGTCGCGTTCATCTCGGATCTGCACGCCAACCTGGTCGCGGTTGACGCCGTGCTCGCCGACATCGACCAGCTCGGCGTCGACGAGATCGTGTGCCTTGGGGACATCGTCGATCTGGGACCGCAGCCGTGCGAGCTGCTCGATCGTCTGCACGAGCGCGAGGTCCGTTGCATCCGCGGCAACCACGACACGCTCGACGAGCACCCGCCGCATCACATGCTGCTCGAGATCGAGACCTGGACCCAAGCGCAGCTGGGCGAGGCGAGGCTGCGCGAGCTCGCGGAGCTGCCCGAGCAGCTCACCCTGGAAATCGATAGCGCGCGCGTGTTGTGTGTGCATGGGTCGCCGCGCGATGACACCGACCAAGTGCTCGCTTCGACCACGCGCGACACCCTCGTCAGCTGGATCGGCGATCACGAGTTCGACGTCATGGTTGGCGGCCACACCCACGTGCAGCTGCTGCGCAGGCTCGACGCGCGACTGATCGTGAACGTTGGCAGCGTGGGGATGCCCTTTGAGCGCGCCTTCGATGGCGGCGCGCCGAAGATCCTGCCGTGGTGCGAGTATGGGGTGATCAGCGGAGCTGATGGGACGCTCTCGGTGGATCTGCGTCGGGTGCCGCTGGATCTCGAGCGCTTCGCCGCGAGCGTGCGCGAGTCCTCGATGCCGGGGGCGGCGCGGTGGGTGGAGCAGTGGCTGATCTGACTGTTCATGACCCCCACACAGACCTTGGACTTCGCCGACGACAGCCGCTTCGCGTCTTGTCGCTTCGCCTCCTCGGGGCCGTTTGTTCGCATCCGCATGTGTGGCCCCCTAGACCTAGAAGGGGGCTCTGAACGCACGTCCTGTGTCCATGGGACACACGACGTGCGGAAAACTCCCGACTCATCGGTGAGCAACGCGACACGCCCGATCACGCGTGCGCGCAGACCAACGAAGTCACGCATCCGAACAGATCAGCCAACGCGCGACCGGCCGCCTCAAAGCGGACCTGCTCCGAACACTCTTCGGTTTTCGGCGACTGACCAATGCGGTGCCCAACGATGGGCCGCGCGGGTACCGGCGCCACGGCGTCGCCGACCAGCATGACGACCGGGGTCCCGCGGGGCGCTCGCCTCACACGACGAGATGCACAGTCGGCACGACATCAGAGCGCTCCGCGTCGCCGGGATCCTGTTGCTGACGGTGCTACTCGGGAGCTTTCGGGCTGTCGCGCAGGCGAGCACGCCCGCGGCTGGGCCCAGAGACGTCGAGTTGCTGGTCGATACCTCGGACCTCGAGGTCACGCTTGGCGATCGGCTTGCGGTGGCGCTCGAGCGAGACTTGCCGAGCGCCCTGCGCGAGGCTGGGTTCGAGGTCGTGCGCGGTGGGGCCGCGGTGACCTTCGAGGTGCGGCTGGCGATGTCGGATGTTGATCTGCGTGAGTATGCGATCAGCGTGGACGCGCTGGCGGATGGCGGCCGTGAGGTGTTGGTTGATGCGCGGCGGTGCTTGGCGTGCTCGGAACAGCAGGTTGTCGCGCGGGTGATCGAGCTGGTGGCAGGCATCGCAAGCTGGGAGCCGGAGCCCGAGCCGCCGACGCCGTGCATGGAAGAGGCGCCGCGATCGGCCGCCACGCCGACGCCACGTAGAACGCTGGGGGTTGGGCGGCTCGGCTTTGCGGGAGGGGTGTCCTTCTCTGCTGGTCTGGCGACGGTTGGAGGTGGCGTGTTGATGATGACGATGCCCGACCTCGACTGGGACGTGGATCCGCGGACGGTCGGGATGGGGATCGTGGTCGCGGGCACAGGGGCGGCTGCGGTGGGGCTGACGATCTTCGTTGTTGATGCGGTGCTGCTCGAGGGGCGGCGTCGCAAGGTTTCATTGAGTGTGTTGCCAAGCCTGTCTCCGATGAACGGAGGGGTGTTGGTGGTAGGGAGATTCTGACGAATGAACACGAAAAGTTGGTTGCGAGCTGTTGGTGTGGGGCTGGTTTGTCTGGGGGTTGCCTCTTGCGGGGATAACTTCTGGCTGCATGACGACACGGCTGCGGTCGGGGATGGGGATGGGGATGGGGATGGCGACGGTGACGGCGACGGCGATGGCGATGGCGATGGCGATGGCGATGGCGATGGCGATGGCGATGGCGA
>NZ_JMCC02000133.1 GCF_000737335.2 Enhygromyxa salina
TTCCGATCTGCGCCGTCGGCACCCTGACGGGGGCCGGCTCGGGAGCGGGCTCGGGAGCCGGCTCGGGCTGTGCGACAGGCCGGCGCTCGGGCTCGGGCGCCGCACGCAGCTCCGGCCTGGCGGCGTGCTGGGCAGAGCCGCCCGTCTGCCCAACCGCTTGGCGATACGCGACTTCGCTCTGGAAGCCCTGCGCCATCTTCATGCCTGCCTCGCGCAGCGAGGCGTCGTTGGCCGCCTCGAAGTCGAGGATCATGCGAAAGCGACAGGTTGGACACTCAACCTGCACGAGCGCCGCGATCTGGCCGTCAACGACCTGAAAGGGGCTCGTGCACTCGGGACAGGCGATGATCAAGGACAGTCTCCGGGGTCTTGCCGAAAGTCCGACCTAGAAGTCCAGGCCGAAGGACACGGTGTACTGCTGCTGAAACCCCGAGCTGTCCGTCACGTCCCCGGTCGATGCGCCCGAAGTCGAGCCGCCGGGTGGGACGAACATGGCCTCGAGCCCGATGCGCAGCACGCTAAAGATGAAGCGCATCCCGACGTAGGGCCGGTGTCGCAGGATCACGTCCTGCTGGCGGAACACGAACTCGGACTGCAGGCTGCAGCCGGGGTCGCCGTTGTCGCAGGGGACCGAGCCTTCGCTGAACTCGTCGTGGCCTGGGGTCGAGTCCAGGATCCCCGTGCGCGAGAACACCATCAAGGCGTCGTAGCCGGCGTAGGGCGTGATGTTGAAGGTGCTGCCGACGCCAAACACGTGGGACAGCGACGCGCCGACGGAGATCGTCGTCATGTCGAGGTCCCGGGATCCGAGCAGCCGCGAGAACATCCCGCGCAGCGCGATCGACGGGATCGGCAGGTGGTGGAAGCCCTCGTGGAGGGCGACCTTGCCGTAGCCAGAGATCGTCCACATGCGGCTGTCCAACAAGTGGGTCGCCCCGGCACCGATCTCGATGCCCGGCCACAGCCCCTTGCGCCCCATGATCTGCAACGACGGCGCGACGTTGTTCGGGCTGCCCCGAGTCGTGTCGCGCCAGTAGTCGGCATCACCGCTGAGGGTGTTGATGGTGACGTCGGCAGAAACCGCGAACCCAGACAGACCCAGAGAGTCTGCGGGATCGATCGGTTTTGGCGCCATGAGCACCCCGACTTCAGACGATAGGGACCGAAACGCAGCGTTATCCTGCGTCACGGTACCGTTGTTGGCGTCCACCTGGCCAAGTGGCGTCAGATCGAGATCGTATTTGCCCGCTTGCGCCTCAAAAGAGACGGATAGAGTGGCCACCAGAGCGGACAAGCAAAGGAACCTTCGCGGCATGCAGTGCTCCGGGAGAATCGAGCAGAGCGTAGCCCGCGCCCGGTTTTGATGTCAAGGATTGGACGTTCGGCAAGTCTTCGAGATCGCTCTCGATTTGTGTTGCCGGCGCTCACGCCAAGTTGCTCGATCGCGTTACCTGGCCGTGTGTTGACGTCCATCGCGGTCAAGCTCGGGTTTTGTCGGCGCTCGGCGTGTGTGTTTGGGGGCGTTGGGAACGGCGGACGATCTGCTCGTTGGCGGGGTCTGTCCGGGGGCGTGACACCCACGCTTGCTCGGGGTGGGCCTTGGCAGTAGCGTCCGGCGGAGCCTCGGCGAGCTACGTGCAGGATTCAAACAGCAAGTCACCGCCGCCTCGTGCACGCGCCCGCGGACCCTGGATGCGCCGTGGTGAAGTGCGCGAGCATCCCGCGCTACCGGCCTTGTATCTGCTCGCGCTGGGGACGCCCGCGCTGGCCGTGTCCGACGCGCCCACCTGGGTGACGGTCATGGGCTGGGTGGGCGCGATCTCGTTCGGGCTGCTCATCCTCAGGTTGGTGTTGGTCGGGTTCACCGGCTACGAGCGGCTGGTTGGCCTGCGGATCATCCGGCGCGCAGGCTTCGACCTGCTCGGTTCTGCGCTGGGCTCGGGCACGGAGCCGCACGCCTCGGCCGACGCCGATCCCGACTTCGAGCGGCCCCCGGTGTGGCGGCGCGGGCCGTTTTGGCTGGCGCTGTTCTGGATCACGGCGGCGCTCGGGCTGGTCACCCTGCTGGCCTTCAACCATGTCGTCGATCGCGACGACGCTGCGATGCTCGAGCTGTTCAAGCCGCTGCGCGTCGGCTTGGTGTTTTATGTGGCGGTCGCCAGCTTCGCCGGCTTGCTGGTCCTGATCGGCCAGCGCTTCTCGGTGTTTGGCACGACCTCGATCATCGGCGTGGTCCTGGGGGTCGCGGCGCTGTTGGTCGTGCAGTCGGTTGCGACTGGCTTTCAGCACGAATTCGAGCGCCGGGTCCTGGGCGTCTACGCGCACATCAACGTGACCCGGGCGTTTGGCATCTCGGAGTATCGGCGCTTCGAAGGGTGGCTGCGCACCTTGCCGGGTGTCGAGGGCGCGAGCCCCTTCGTGTACTACGCGATGGCGCTGGCGCCCTACACGGGCGGTCCCGCGAGCGCGGGCGCGCCGGGCAACGCGGGCGTGGCCGGCAGCGACGTCAAGCTTGCGAGCGTGCTGGTCAAGGGCATCGAGCCCAGCACCGCCGATCAGGTCATCGATCTGCCCCCGCACCTGGTGCGCGGCAGCGGTCGGGTCATCCCGCTCACGGATCTGCGCAGCAGCTACGAGCTGATGCCGGTGCCCGACCGCGCCGATGGGGACCTGCCGCAGGTCATCGCCGCGACCCCCGACCCGCGCGGGCCCGGCTGGTACGACACGGCGATCACCCAGTGGAACGCGCGCGAACACGGCGAAGATCCGTTTCGGATCGGGCGCAGCCACATCGACGACGACGTGTGGGAGGACCCGCCTGACGAGACCTCCGAGATCCCCGCGCAGGACCGAATCGACACCAGCTCGCTGCCGACCATGTTCATCGGCGTCGGGCTGGCCCGCGAGCTCGACCTTGGTGAGGGCGACATCGTCCGCCTCGTCGATCCTGGCGCGACCTTCGACCACAGCGAGGAGCCCAAATTCGTCTACTACTTGGTCGCGGGCGTGTTTCAGGCTGGGTTTCAGGAGTACGACAGCCGCCTGGTCTACGTCGACATCAAGGAGCTGCAGCGCTTCAAGTACCGGGGCAAGGACATCGTCTCGGGCGTGGATCTACGCCTCTCGGATCAAGACAGGGCCGCCGAGGTCGGGGCCGCGATTCGTGAGGCGCTCAACGGCCCGCAGATCGCCGAGTACTCCGTGCTCGAGTGGCAAAAGCTCAACGAGAACTTGTTCTCGTCGATCCGCACCCAAAAGAACATCATCACGGTGATCCTCTCGCTGGTGATCTTCGTGGCCAGCTTCAACGTGCTGTCGGCGCTGTGGACGATGGTCATTCGGCGCACGCCCGAGGTCGCGATCATCATGTCGATGGGCGCGACCGGCCCTCAGGTCGCGCGGATCTTTCAGGTCACCGGCATGACGATCGGGCTGGCGGGCTCGCTCGCTGGCGTGGTGTTTGGGCTGGTGATGTGCTGGTTGGTCCAGCTCTACGGCTACACCCTCGACCCCGAGGTCTACTTCATCGAGCAGCTGCCAGTAGAGATCAGCCTGGTCCAGATCGCGTGGATCTTGGGGCTGGGGCTGGTGATCTGCTTCATCGCCACGATCCCGCCCTCGCTGCGGGCCGCGCGGCTGCGTCCCGTCGAAGGCCTGCGCTACGAGTGAGCCGCCATGCCTGGTGCTTCGCCTGGCTGGGGTGGGTTCATCACGTTGGTGGCGTCGCGGTTGATCCTGCGGCAGGGCGACGCTCCAGCTTGGGCGCGCGGCCTCGCGTGGGCTAGCGTCGCTGGCTTGGCCGGCTTGGGCCTGGTGCTCGGGCTTGGCGTGCGGGGTCCCGTAGTCGTCGCCGGGTTTTGGCTGGCCGGCTTCGCGCTGCTGGCTTCGGCGCTGATCGTGCACCTGCGCGCGATGTTGGTGGTCGCCGTGCTCGGGCTCGCGCTGGGGGTCGCCAGCTTGTTCGTGGTGTTGGGCGTGGGCTCCGGGATCGAGGGGCTGCTGGTGTCCTCGCTCGCGCGGCTCAACGGCCACGCGATGGTCAGCAAGTACGGCTTGGATTTCTTCGAGTACGAAGCGGTCGCGCAGCAGCTCGAGCGTGACGAACGGGTCCGCGCGGCCTCGCCCTTCGTGTTCGGGGTGGGGGCGATCGTCGTGGTCGACGCGTCCGAGTCCGAGCCCGAGCCCGCGTCCGCGTCCGAGGTCGAGCCCGAGTCCGCCCTCGACGGCGAGCAAGCGCCGGTGATCGTCAGCATCAAGGGCGTCGACCCCGAGCGGCTCGCGGGCTTCTCCTCGACCCGAGAGCTGTTCGCGGTCGGCGACTTCGGATCCCTGCGCCCGGCCGGCCCGCGCACCTTGCCCGGCATCGTGCTTGGCACTCGCCTCGCGCGGCGGCTCGGCGCCCGGCCAGGCTCGCGGGTGCGCGTGGTCGTGCCGGCCGCCATTCGCCAGGACGAGGGCGAGAGCCTGGGCGAGCCGAGCTTCGGCGAGTTCGAGGTGTTGGGCCTGCTCGACACGGGGTTCGCCGAGTTCGACGCCAGCTTCGTGCTCGTCCACATCACCGCCGCGCAGGCGATCGTGTTCGGCCAGATGCGCGCCTCTGGGATCGAGATGGAGCTCGAGCACGCCCGGCTCGGCACCGCGCTGCCGATCGCCAAAGAGCTCGTCGCTCAGCTGAATCGTCCGCGCACCGACCAACGGCTGCTGCCGTGGTATCGGGCCTCGAGCTGGGGCGCGCAGTCCGCGACGCTGAGCTCGATCCGCCAGACCAAGGCGCTGCTGGTGCTGGTCCTGAGCTTGATCGTGCTGGTCGCCTCGGGCTCGCTGCTGGGCGCGCTGCTGCTCATGGTTCGTCGCGAGCGCCGCCACATTGGCGTGCTCGCGGCGCTCGGGGCCAAGCCGCGCCAGCTGTTTTGGGTGTTCGAGCTCGTCGGCGTGGGGATCGGGATGGCGGGGTCGGGGCTGGGGCTGGGGCTGGGCGCGCTGAGCTTGTTCGCGCTGTCGATGCTGCGGCTGCAGCTCGACGCGGACATCTACATGATCGACCACCTGCCGGTCGCGTTCGTGTTCACGGACTTGCTAATCCCAAGCGGGATCGCGGTGTTCGTGTGCGCGCTGGTGACCGGGCCGATCGCCCGACAGGTCAGCCGCATGCGCCCCATTGAGCTGGTTCAGTAGGGTCGCTACCCCTCGCTTGGGGCTTCCGCGCCGGCCGCGTTTTCTTTGGCCTTGAGCTCGGCGAGCTTGGGCTGGGCGACGTCCTTCGAGTAGGTCGAGCAGCAATCTTGCTGGATGTACTGCGACCACTGATCGATCGACTTGGTCACCTCGCCCTGGGCCTCGTAGACCATCGCCGCGCCAGCGTAGGAGTCTTGGTCGCCCGGCCAGTTGGTCTGCGCCTTCATGAACGTGCGCAGGGCGGTGTCGTACTCCTTGGCGGCGAGCTGGGTCTCGCCGAGCTCGCGGAACACGTGCTTGATCTTGGGGTTGATCTCGCCGACCTCGGTGAGCACGGCCTTGGCCTGCTCGAGGTCGCCAGACTCGCGCAGCGCGACGCCGTACTCGAGCCCAAACTGCTCCGTGTCGTGGTTGAGCTCCCACGCTTTGCCCAGGTGCTCGGCGGCCTTGGGCCAGTTCTCCGCGCCCGCGAGCGCGCGCCCGAGCGCGGCGTGGGCTTCGGCGTCTTCACCGTTTTGGGCGACGGCCTTCTCGAGCGGATCCACGGCGGCGGCAAAATTCCCACGCTCGAGCTCGACCCGGCCCAGACCCGTCAGCGCCGCGACGTTGCCCGCGTCGTTGTCGAGCACCCACTGGTAGCCCTCGGCGGCCTCGTCGGTCTTGTTGTTGCGCAGGTTCGAGTCCGACTCCGCGAGCTTGGCGGCGATCTGCTCGGGGAGGTTGACGTCGACCTCCTTCGGCTTGCAGGCGGGGACAATCAAGATGGCAGCGAGGGCAAGACCGAAGACTCGTTTCACGTCGAAGGCTCCTGGGGAGATCAGCGGTCGGGTTATCACGGCTCGACGCGCGCCGTCCACGCCGCATATCTTTCGCCGATAGCTCGGCGCTGACGGGTGGTCTGCGCAGCTTCCACCGACGTCGGGGTTTGCGAGCAGGGGTTCTCGAAACCTAAGATCCGCGGGTGAGCACCGCCGACGATCGATCGACCCCGCCGCTGCTGGGCATGCGCCACCTGGCCCTGAATGTCGCCGATGATCGCTACGCGGCGACGGTGCGATTTTATCGCGAGGGCATGGGCATGCGCACCGACTGGGAGCCCGACGAGACGGCGGTGTACTTGACCTCGGGCACCGACAACCTCGCGGTGCATCGGGTCTCGACGGTCACGCGCGCGCACCCGCCCTTCGACCACCTGGGTTTCATGGTCCCTGACGGGCCCGCGGTCGAAGCTTGGCACGCGCGCCTGAGCGGGCGCGCGCAGGAGCTCGGTATCGAGATCCTGGCCAAGCCACGCTTGCACCGCGACGGCGCGACCTCGTTCTACCTACTCGACCCGGCCGGAAACAAGCTGCAGATCGTTCACATCCCGAGCATCCCGAGCGCCTGACCCAACGCTCGAGCTCGTTGTGCTGGAGCTTGGCATGGCGTTGTTCTGCTCGCCGAGCCATCGCAGCGCCTGGGCCTCACCCGAGAAGCAGCACAGCTCGAGGTTGAGGTTGTGGGACAGCGCGAGCGCGGCCGTGCGCAGCACCGAGGACGTTGCGACCAGCGCCACACGCCGGATGCCGGCGCGACACGCCAGCATGAACCACTCACGGGCGAGGGCCGGGGTGCCGGGTCCGTAGCCCGAGACGGTCCGAAGATCACACAATACGGCGTCAGGGGCGTGATGCTCGATCCGATGGATCAAGTCACCAAGTCGCTCGCTGAGCATTCCGACGTCGATGAAGCCTTGCAGCTGCAAACGCAGCAAATCAGCGTTGCCGCATCCAGGCTCGACGGTCGA
Organism: Enhygromyxa salina; assembly: GCF_000737335.2. Lineage (GTDB taxonomy): Bacteria > Myxococcota_A > Polyangia > Nannocystales > Nannocystaceae > Plesiocystis > Plesiocystis salina_C. The sequence continues at coordinate 6,962 of NZ_JMCC02000133.1, forward strand.
TGTCACATCGCTGCGTAGCTGGCTGTAGTGCATGCTCGAAAGGCCGGGTGAGACGTCTCGGGCGAACGCCGACGAGAAGTCGTTGAACTGTTGCATCGGGCCCAATGCCCTATGGCAGATGGGGCCTTCTGGGACACAAGGGGACGCAGTCCAAGGTCGCGGCGCATTCAATGAATGCGAGTACCGAGACGGCTACAACCTAACCGATATGGCCAGGCATTTCAACCGAATTGGTTACCGGCACGGGTCGCCAAGACAGCGGTGCGCTGCTCTGGCCGAGCCTCGCGCCGCTGGTGGCGAACGTTGATGTTTTTGCGCGGTCTTGGGATCAACCCACCGCGAACGGCGACGCCAGATCGGCGGGGCCAGAGCGGCGGGAGAGCCTATTGCTCGTAGCAGCCTGCGGCGCTGCACTCGATGTTGAGACGGACCGGGTAGCCTGCTCCAACCGGCATGAAGGTGAACTTTGCCGCGGTGCCGACGGGGCTGCCGCTCGCGCTGAGCGGCTGGATTCCGACCTCGCCAAGCAGCGCGCCGTTGAGCGCACGCTCGGGATCGGGGACCGTGCGGTAGCCATTGTTGCCATCGGAGGTCAGCTCGCAGTCGAGCTCGGTCTGTAGCAGCTCGGTGCTGCCGCCGACCTGGTAGGCGGTGATACGCAGGCGATCGATGCCCTCGCTGCCGCAGTTGCCGAACCCGCCGACACCGAGGCGCCATGCGATCTCGAGCTTCGCGGGGCGGGCGGTCAGCGACACGTCCGTGCTGGTCTCTGCGGCCTCGAAGATCTCGACAGCGCGGGCCGACGCGGGCTCACCGAGGTTGTCGAGGGTTGCCACGCCGTTCGAGTCGTAGCCCTCGACCACGAGCGAGTAGATGCCGGGCTCGAGGCCCTCGAAGATGATGTCCGAGTCCGCTGCACAGGGCAGGTCTTCGCTGTACACGACGGTCGTGTTGTCGGCGGGACCTTGGACGAGCTCGGCCCGCATGTCCTCGATGCCGAGCTCGGCGCAGGTCTTGCTGTTACCCAGCACATAGCTGACCACCAGTGATCCGGGCCCCTTGTCGGGTGCACAGCCGAGCAGCGAACTCGCGGCGAGTCCAACGCCGAGCACGGCCGCCAGCGGCACGAATTTGGTTGGGGATGACAGCGGCGAGTGAGGACGGGATGAGCTCGTGTAGGGCATGGGGGAGACCTCGCCCCCAAGGTAACCGCGACGAAGGCCCGAGGCGAATTGGAAGAAAGTTTGGCGACTCGGCAAAGTGATCTTATCCACCTCGATGGTGGGGTCAGCTCCCACAATCGGGTTGCCCCCCATCCCCACGACCTAGGTGTTCCTAGGTGAGCGGCCGGTGGTCGCGGAGCCAAACATGCGTATCTCTCTGTTTACCTCGCTTGCCGCCCTGACCGTCATCTGTCTCGCCGCGCCGGCGCCCGCCGGCGCCACCGAGCCGGACCCCGTTGACGTGCCAGATTCGGTCGATGACGAGGTCGAGGGTGATCCGCACGAAGACCTGGCGGCGCCTGAGGCGACCCCGCCCAAGACCAAGTCCAAGTCCAAGTCCAAGAGCAAGTCCAAGAGCAAACCCAAGCCCAAGAGCCGCAACGACGAGGCTTGTGACTTCCGCTCCCCCCTGCACACCCACGTGGTCGAGGCCGGGGAGCACCTCGGGCTGATCGCCGGGCGCTACGGCGTGCTCAGCAATGATCTGATCGCGCTCAACCCCGCGCTGGCCGCCAACCCCAGCCACATCCGGGTCGGGCAGAAGCTGGCCGTGTGCCCCGAGCTGCCGCCGCGCGAGGTCGTGAAGCTGGTCCACCAAGTCGCGTCCGGCGAGACCTTCAACGCGATCGCCTACGCCAACAACCTGAGCCCCGCCGAGCTCCTGAGCATGCAAAAGGGATCGCTCGTCAATCCCAACAAGCTGCGCGTCGGGGACAAGCTGGCGATCGTGACGGTCGGCGACATCTTGCCGGGCTTCGAGCCCGATCCGCCGCAGCCCGGCAAGCTGGTCAACAGTCGCAAGCTGCCCACGCACAAGGCCTACACGATCAAGCGCAGCCACAACGTCTATGGGACCCCGCGCACGGTCAAGCTGATCGGCCAGGTCGTTGACGCGTACCAGCGCCGGGTCCCAGGCGGGCCCAAGCTGCGCATTGGCGACATCTCGAAGGACGGCGGCGGCCCGCTCAATGGGCACCTGTCGCACCAAGAGGGCCGGGACCTCGACATTGGCCTGGTCCTGCAGGGCAAGCTGGCCGACCGCCTGCACTTCTCTGGCGCCGACGAGAACACGATCGATCTCGAGCGGACCTGGGCCCTGGTCGAGGCGTTCATCGCGACGGGCGAGGTCCGCTGCATCTTCCTCGACTATCAGGTTCAAAAGCTGCTCTACAATTACGCCAAGGCCAACGGCGTGCCGCAGAACAAGCTCGACGAGTACTTTCAGTACCCGCGCGGGAGCGGCCGCAACCATGGGCTGATCCGTCACTGGCGCGGGCACGTGAACCACCTGCACGTTCGGTTTCGCGAGTAGCTTCTCGAGCGGGGGGCGTAGCCTTCCGCGAGCCTTGGCGTATCAGAATCCGCGTGTGCACGATCATCGCCGCTGTCGACGTCTGGCCCGGGTCGCCGTTGGTGATCGCGGCCAATCGCGACGAAGCCCTGAACCGGCCCGCGATCGAACCACGGGTGTGGGCGGCCGGTGAGGTCGCGGCGCGGCGGGTGTTGGCGCCGCGCGATCTGAAGGCTGGCGGGACCTGGCTGGGCATCAACGACGCTGGGTTGTTCGTGGGCATCACCAACCGCAGGAGCCTCGCGGGCGCTGGCCGGCCCAGGCGCTCGCGCGGTGAGTTGGTGTTCGAGGCGCTCGGGGCCGCCACGCCGACCGAGGCGCGCGCCCGGGTGCGCGAGCTTGGGGCCCGCGACTACAACCCATTTCACTTGTTGCTCGCGGATCGAAGCGGGGCACGCGTGGTCTGGGGCGACGGTGATCGCCTGCACGAGGTCGAGCTCGCGCCTGGGATCCACTGGATCACCGAGCGCAGCTTGGGGGCCGGGGTCAGCGCACGTCACCAGACCCTGGCCGAGCTCGCGGCCGAGCTAGCGAGCGGACCGGCCCCGGACATCGCGCGGTGGCGCTCGATCCTCGCGGATCACCGGCCACACCAGCGCGACGGCGCTGCCCCGGGGGCGTTGAGCGTGGGTCTGGATGCGATGTGCGTGCACGCGCGGCCGATCAACTACGGCACCCGATCCTCGACGCTGGTCCAGCTTGGCCCCGCTGAGGTCGCTGGGGTGCCGTTGCGCTTCATGTACGCCAACGGGCGCCCGTGCGAGACCGCCTTCGTGGACCAGCACGACGCGGTGCAGCGCTTGCTGGATCACTGAAGCCCGGGCGGGCACTGCCGGTGATTTTTGCGTGGGGCCGCGCTGGTGTGACAGCGGCGCGCTGCGGTCGTAAGCCTTACCCGTGAGCTCGAGCAGCGCCAAACCAAAACGCGTCGTGATCGTTGGGGGCGGGTTCGCCGGGCTCAACGCGGCCAAGATCCTGGGTCGGCACGGCAGCGAGCTCGAGGTCGTGGTGATCGATCGCCGCAACCATCATCTATTTCAGCCGCTGCTCTACCAAGTCGCGATGGCGGGCCTGAGCCCGGCCGACATCGCCGCGCCGATCCGCGGGCTGCTCAGCGACTACCGCAACACCACCGTGATCCAGGGCGAGGTGCGTCGGGTCGACACGGCCGGCAAGCGGGTGCTCGGCGACTTTGGCGAGCTCGCGTACGACTACCTGCTGCTCGCGGCCGGTGCCATGCATGCCTACTTTGGTCACGAAGACTGGGAGCCCTACGCGCCCGGGCTCAAGACCGTCGAGCAGGCCACGGAGATCCGTCGCCGGGTGCTCACCGCGTTCGAGCGGGCCGAGGCCCACCCCGAGCACACCAGCGAGCGCAAGCGGCTGCTGACCTTCGTGATCGTGGGAGGCGGGCCGACGGGCGTCGAGCTCGCGGGGGCGATCGGCGAGATGAGCCGCACGACCCTGGCCAAGGACTTTCGCAACATCGATCCCAAGCTGACGCGGGTGATCCTGATCGAGGCTGGGCCCCGGATCATGGCCGCGTTTCACGAAGATCTGGCCAGTCGCGCGACCCGTGACCTCGAGAGCCTTGGGGTCCAGGTGTGGACCAGCTCGTTGGTGACCAAGGTCGACGAGAACGGGGTGGATGTCGGCGAGGAGCGGATCGAGGCGTCCACGGTGCTGTGGGCCGCGGGTGTGCGCGCGGCCGAATTCGAGGCGCTCGACGCCGAGCGGGATCGGCAAAATCGCGTCCACGTTGGCGCGGACCTGAGCTTGGCTGGGCACCCCGACGTGTTTGTTGCTGGCGATCTCGCCCACGCCCTCGACGCGGAGGGCCGGCCCTATCCCGGGCTCGCGCCGGTTGCGATGCAGCAGGGGCGGTTCGTCGCGCGCGCGATCCTGCGGGAGCTCGCGGGCGAACAGCGCGGCAGCTTCACGTATGTCGACAAGGGCCAGATGGCCACGATCGGCCGCGGGCGGGCGATCGTCGAGGCGGGCAAGCTGCGCTTCGCCGGCATGTTCGCTTGGTGGACATGGCTGCTCGTCCACATCTATTACCTGACCGGGTTTCGCAATCGGCTGTTGGTGCTGATCCAGTGGGGGTGGTCGTACCTGACCTTCGCTCGCGGGGCGCGGCTGATCGTGGCCAAGCAATGGCGCTCGTATCCGCCGCCGGCTCCGCTCGACGCGTCCGCCAAAGATCCAGCGCACGAGAGCGCGGCCGAGTGAGCTCCCAACCCGAGCGCCGATAGAGCCCAAGAGCAGAACCAAAAAAACAGAGGGACCGAAGCCGGCCCCTCTGTTGTGGTTTGCGCGGACTGCCTCAGTGAATGAGGCGGCGGCCCGGCATGCCGAACTCGTCGTCGTCCTCGTCATCGAGTTCCGCCTGCGCCTGCGCGGCGGAGCGCTGCTCGTCACGGCGCCGCATCAGCGCGGTGAAGATCAGCGCCAAGCCAGCGGACCAGCACAGGACCATGAACGCCAGCCAGTAGGGCGAGACGTCGACGTTGAGCAGCAACGGCATGGCCGCGGTGTTCTTCAGCGCCACGTGCTCGACCTCGAGCCCGTAGGTGCCGAGCAGCGAAGCGAGCTGCATGATCACGACCGCGCCGCCAAGGAAGGCGACCCGCAGCTTTCGCTCGCGCCGACGTGATGCCCACAGCAAGGTTGCGACGCCGGTCTCGGCCGCCAGCAACAGCTGCGCGAGGGTGGCCCACATGACCTCCGAGTCCGTGGTTGCGAGCCCAGCTTGGTTCATGACCAAGTGGTAGGTGAGGCCGACCAGCAAGCTGGTGACCACGATGAAGCCCTGGAACCGCAGGAACGCCCTGCGTGCTTCGATGTGATCGGCGACCGCCCGGGCCCGCGCGGGGCGACGGAGGCTGGCGACCAACAGCCAGGCCAAGACCGGGAGCAAGAACGCGCTCGAGAGGAAGGTCAGCAGGTTGAGCGCGTTGAAGTCCTGGGCTTGGTGGTGGTGGCTGATGTCGAGCAGGGTGAGCGCCGAGCAGCCGATGCTGACCAGCGCCAGCGCCACGCCTTCGAGCGGGCTGAACAACGGGGCCCAGCCTTGCTCGACGCGGCGACACCATGAGCCCAGACAGATCAGGCCAAGCAGCGCCTGCGCGGCGACGGAGTAGGTCAACATCGTCAGGGTCAGCTCGCTGCCGAGGTACAGCCCGACTTGCTCGATGCCGCTGATGTCAGCGACGGTGGCCACCAGCGGCGGCAGCGGGCCAAGCAACAGCCCGGTCGCGGCGACATCGAACGAGGCCAGGCCAGCGCCAAGCAGACCTGGGATCAGGATCCCGACGCCGAGCAGCCCGCCAACGACCATGGCGTTGACCCGCTGACCCAGCGCGTCACCCAGGCCGATCGCGGTGAGGTGGGTGGCGACGACCATGATCGCCAACAACCCGAGCGGCAGCGCCATAGCGGTGAAGCCAACGGTCAGCGCGAGCAGGAGCGAGCCACCAAGCAGCAGCGCGCCGCCAAGCGCCAACGCGAACACGTTGGGACCGACGATCATCGCCATTGCCAGGTCGCCCGCGCTCATCCCGGTCATGCGCAGGACCGGCAGCGTGCCGGCCTCGCGCTCGCGGGCGGTGGCGGTCGCGGTGACGACTGGGCCGACGACCACGAACACGAAGCAGCCGATCGCAAAGAACAAGATCCCCGCCAGGCGGTAGCGGGTCGAGTCGGTGATCGGCGAGCTGTAGCGGATCGTTGGCTTGTGAAGCTTGGTCCAGGTCGTGGCTTCCCAGCCCCCCGCCCAGCGCGGATCCGCCGGGTTGAGCGCGGCCGTGAACTCCGTGGCCTCGCCGTTGGCCAGCAAGAAGGCCGAGCGGCTGAGCTCGTCGGCGATCCCGCCCTCGAACCATTGTTTCGCAGCGAGGCTCAGGTCGTGACGCTCGGGGTGGACGGCCAGCTCGACGCGGGTTGCGTCGCGGTCGAGCGTGGTCGCGGAGACCACGGGGGCCGGCTCGCGCGAGCGCTGGCGATTGACGGTGGCCTGGAACCCGAGCAGCTGGGTGCGGGCGCTGTCGATCGCGGCGACCAGCAGCGCGCGGGTGTCGGCCGGGGTCGCGTCACGCAGCGCGTCGTAGGTGGCGGCCTCTTGCAGATCTTGAACGGAGTAGCCGTTCGCATAGATGTTGTTCCAGCGCATGGGCGCGAGGTCGGGCAGCGCCAGGAGCTCGGTCAGGCGCACGTCGCCGCCGGCCGCGAGCCCGTTGCCAAAGTCGAACTCTTGGCGGCCGAGCAGGCGTTGCGCCTCGTCGAGGTTGTCGAGCGTCGCGGTGATGCGCAGGTCGAGGTCCTGAAGGATCGCGGAGCGGATGCGGACGTCGCGGTCCCAATCTTTGTCGACCTCCGCCTGGGCCCGATCGTCGTAGCTGCAGTCGGGCATCCCGGTGCGGCTAGAACAGACCTCGGTGGCCCGCTCGAGGCCCAGCTCGACCCGAAGGTCCTGCGCGCCCGCGGAGTCGAGGTGCGTGAACGCCGAGACCCCAAACCAGGAGAGGCCGGCGATCACCAGCGCCGCGATGGACGCAGAGATCAGCCGACCTTTGAGATCTCGCCGAACGAAGGGCCGTAGCCGCTGCCAGATACTTCGCTCGAGGGGAGGTGCAGATGGCTCGCGTTTGATCTCGTTCACAGGGTTCCCGCTTCCTTCAAAGTGCAGCTGGTGCTGCCGGTATCGCCAATGGGGGGGTCCGACACTGGCCCCACTCTAGTGTTCCACACTTCGTGAGGCTGCGCCGGTCGATCACGTTGACGCAGGCGCGCCGTAATTGCTTCGCGCTGGCGTTTCGAGCCCCGCGAACGTGCTAGTCACAGGTAAGATTTCACCGTGACCACCACCGTTTCCGCCGAATCCGTGTTCGAGGCGATCGACCGTCTCGCGCTCCCCGAGTCCATGCGCGCCCCAATCCGGGCGTGGCTGAGCGATCCTGCCTACGCCGACACCCGGGCTGAGCTGGAACGAACGGTCGCCCTCGCGCTCGGCGTCGCGGGCGCGGACCCAGCGGCGGACAAGGCTCGGGCGCAGGCGTTGGCCGAGCTCGAGGATGCCTTCGTTGGACCGCTCCCGATCGGCACTGGAGGCCGGCGTGGCCCGTGCGGGGCCGGTCCCAACCGGGTCAACGCCGCGGTGATGCGCGAGACTGCCCGAGGCTTGGCGGTCGCGATGCGCGAGTCCGACGAGACACCCAAGGTCGCGGTCGTGTACGATACCCGCAGCAGCAGCCGGGGGTTTGCGTTGGTGGTCGCCGCGGCGCTGACTGCCGAGCAGATCGCGGTCACGTTGGTCGACGGCCCGCGCCCGACCCCGCAGCTGTCGTTCTTGGTCCGGCGGCTCGGCTGTGGTGCGGGCATCGTGATCTCGGCGAGCCACAACCCGCCCACCGACAACGGGATCAAGATCTACGGTCCGGACGGCGCCCAGGTGATCGGTGATCTCGACCGTCGCCTAATGGAGGGGATCGTCGAGGCGGGCAACAATCCAGGCTCGCTGCCGCAGATCGACATCAGCGCGGTCACGGCCGGCGTGGTCCCTGCCGCCGTGGAACGGATCGATCCCGACGCGGAGCCCGAGCGCGCCGACAGCCCCTACCACGAGTATGTGCTGGCCCAAGGCGTGACCCCCGGGCCGATCGATGGCGATGACGCCCTCCGGGTCGCGTTCACCCCCCTGCACGGGGTTGGCCACAGCTCGGTGATCCCGGTGTTGCGCGCGCGTGGGCTGCAGCCGATCTTGGTCGAGGCCCAGCTACCGGACGACGGGGTGTTCGAGACCGTCAAGAGCGCCAACCCCGAGTCGGTCGCCGCGTTCGCGGTCGGGCTCGAGGTCGCGCGAGCGCAGCGGGCCGATCTCCTGCTCGCCACCGATCCCGACGCCGACCGGCTCGGCGCGATGGTTCGTCAGGCCGACGGAAACTACGGCTTCATCGACGGCAACCGGCTCGGTGTGCTGATGCTCGACCACGTGCTGCGCGAGCTGTCGGCCCTTGGCGCCGAGGAGCTGCGCGGCGGCTGGGTGCTCACGACCTTGGTCAGCTCCCCGCTGATCGCCAAGCTCGCGCGGGCGTGCGAGGTCGAGGTCGTCGACGACCTGCTGGTGGGCTTCAAGAACCACGCGGGCGTGCAGGCCGACAGCGAGCAGCGCGGCGAGCCGCGGACCTTGGTGTTCGCCTGCGAAGAGAGCCACGGCTACCTGCGCGGCAACGAGATCCGCGACAAGGATGGGGCGATCGCGGCGTTGTTGCTGTGCGAGTGCGCGGCCGCGTGCAAGCGCGAAGGCAGCGATCTATTTGGTCGCCTCGAGCAGCTGTGGGTCACGCACGGCTATCACCGCGAGCAGACCGGTAACCTCTATGCAACGGGGTCGTCGGGCCGGCGGGCGATCTCGGCGGTCATGGATCGCCTGCGCAGCGATCCGCCCACGCACTTCGGTGGGCTCGAGGTCCGGGCCTCCAGCGACCGCCTCGCGCCAAGGTCAACGGGCTGGCCCACGCGGGATCTGCCCGGCGATGTGATGGTCTACGAGCTCGAGGGCGACGGGCGGGGCTGCCGGTTGGTGTTTCGGCCAAGCGGGACCGAGCCAAAGATCAAGGCCTACGCGCTCGCCCACGGTCGCGCGGGCATCGAGGAGCCGGGCGCGGCCGCCGACGAGCGCGCGCAAGTCGACGCTCTGGTCGCGCAGGTGCTCGCCGACGCCGAGCAGTTTGCGACCAAGGTCATGGCTCCGTTGATCGAGCCGACATGACGCGCGCGTGGGTGCTGCTCGGCGTCGCGTTGGCGGTGATGCTGACGCTGCTCGGTGTCTGGTGGTTTGCGGACGGCCCGAACCTGGCCGATCCCCGGGGCGCTCCGCCTGCGACCCCCACTCGCGCCGCTTCGCCTGGCACCTGGCGCCACGGCGGCATCGATCAAGACCCACAATTAGTAGTGGCCCAGCTGCCGGCAGGGCAGAGCCTGGTCGGGGGGGTGTTCGTCTCGCCCGAGGACGGCCCGCTCACGCTGGGTGCGATCGAGCTGTGGTGCGCCAACGGCCAGCTCGGCGCCCGCGCGCAGCTCGATGAAGACGGCAGCTTGCTGGCCCCCGCGTGTTCAACCACGACCTGCGTCCGGCTCCGGCACCCCGCCTACGAGCAGCCGATCGCGTGGGAGCTCGCGCCCGACGAGCGGCGCGAATTCGAGGTCGCGGCTGCCCCTCGGATCAGCGGGAGCGTGCACAGCCCGCTCGGTCCCGCGGTCGCGGACGCGAGCCTGGTCCTGCGCAGTGATGACGGACGTCGCGCGCACGCGCGGACCGATGCAGCAGGAGAATTTGCGGTGGCGCTCCCTGGGCTTCGGCCGTGTGATGCTTGCGATCGCGGAGCGGGGGACGCTCGCAGCGGCCTGTGCCGAGCGACGGCGCTCGATCAAGCTCCGCTCCCTGCACGCGTGCTGGTCTCGGCCCCAGGGTTCGCCCCGACCGAGTTTCAAGTCGAGCTCGAACCCGACGCGGAGACCGTGTCCACGTTCGTGTTTGATCCTTCGGCCGCGCCAATCACGGGCGTCGTGCGGGGGGCTGACGACGAGCTGTTCGACGCCCGGACCAAGGTCCTGGCCACGAACGTCGAGCGTGAGGATGAGCAGCACCACGCGCCGGTCGTGGATGGCCGCTTCGCGCTCACTGGGCTCGCGGAGGCACGCTATCGCCTACGTGCGGTCCGAGATGGGCGGGAGCTCGCGGTCCTCGACAGCGTCGGGGCCGGGGACGAGGTCGAGCTGCGCGCCGAACAGCCCGCGCGCGGGGTCGTGTTGCAGCTGCGGATCCTCGACGGGAGCGGGTCTCCAGCTCCCGGCGTGCGGGTTGACGGTGGGCCCTTCGCCGGGGGGGTAACGGACGCGGCGGGCCATCTCGAGGCGTCTGATGTCGCTTCGGGCAGCCACACCCTCCGCCTGCGCGCTGCCGGATGCTCGGTCGTTCGCGCGGTGGTCGAGGTCACACCCCCGCCAACCCCCGCGCGCCGAACCCTGCGGCTCCCAGCGAGCTGCGATCTCAGTGAGTGATCGCGCCTTGGTTTCGACCCAGGGCCCCGCCCGATGTAGGTGGCGGCCGCGAGCGGGCGAGAAGCCGCGTCCGAGCGCACAGCGGTCCCCCGGTGCCGGCGCCTCCTTCGACCGGGCATGTTGGCCACGAACATCGCGGTTTGCCCGGCATTGGGTAAGATGAGCGCCGTGGCTGCTTCTGCCGAACCGACGGGCTCTGGGTCCGGCAGCCAGAGCAGCGGTTTTCCTCAAGTGTTCGGCAAGTACGTGCTGCTGCGCCCGATGGCGCGCGGTGGCATGGGCGAGCTGTTCTTGGCGGCCGCGGGCGAGACCGGCGGGTTCGAGAAGCTGTGCGTCGTCAAGAAGGTCCTGACCGAGCTCGAGGACGGCGGCGGGGTGCGCCGCCGGTTCCTCGACGAGGCCAAGGTCGTGGTCCGCCTCAACCACGCGAACTTGGTGCAGGTGTTCGACGCCGGCCGGGTCGCCGACGACTACTACCTGTCGATGGAGCTGGTCGAGGGCAAGGACCTGCGCGGGGTCTGGAACCGCTGCGCCCAGCTTCATCGCCGGATCCCGGTCGAGTTCGCGACCTTCGTTGTCCGCGAGCTGTGCCGCGCGCTCGAGTACGTCCACGACGCGATGAGCCTCGACCTGGTCCACCGCGACATCTCACCGCCCAACATCATGGTCAGCTACCACGGCCAGATCAAAGTCACGGACTTTGGTCTGGCGACCCACGCGATCAAGCAAGAGCTGACCAACCCCGGGGTCGTGTTTGGACGCTACAGCTACCTGTCTCCCGAGCAAGCGCGCGGCCTGCCGGCTGACCGCCGCACAGACATCTACGCCGCGGGCATCGTGTTGTGGGAGATGCTGACCGGCCGGCAGCTGTTTCCGGCTGACCGTCACCAAGCGCTGGGTGCCAGCGCCCTGTCCGAGCTGCGCAACCCCAAGATCAAGGCGCCGTCGTCGATCGTGCCCGGGATCCCCGATGGCCTCGACGAGGTCGTGGTCAAGGCGCTGGCGGTCGAGCGCGAGGATCGGTTTCAGACCGCCGGTGAGTTCAAGGTCGCGCTGTCCGAGGTGCTCACCCGCCACCACCCCAGCTGCGATGTCGATCGGGTGGCCACGTTCATGCGCGACATCTTCGCGCGGGAGTATCGGATCGAGTCGCAGGACTACGCGAGCTACTCGCGCGAAGACTTCTCGCCGATCCGGGCGCAGGCGTCGATCGACGAGTCCGAGACGCTGAGCATCAGCGACGCGATCAGCTTGGCCAGCACCACGCCCACGCCCAAGCCCAAGCCCGGATCCAGTCGCGTGCAAAGTGGCGAGCTGAACCCAACGGTGAGCGACCGGCAACAGGGCGGCACATCCAGCATTCCGCTCGACGACGGCGACATCGACGAGCTCGAGTCCAGCAAGATCCACACCGGCTGGGACGGCGGGCCCACGCCAGCGGAGCTGGCCGAAGCAGCGGCCGCACGCGTCGACACCGTGGTCGGCAAGCGCTACCGCGTGGATCGTTTGCTCGGTGTCGGTGGCATGGGGGCGGTGTTCGCCGCGACTCACCTCGCGCTTGGCAAGACCTACGCCCTGAAGATCCTGCACGAGGCCTACGGCCGCGATCCCGACATCATTGATCGCTTCATGCGTGAGGCTCGGGCGGCCACGCAGACTGGCCACCCCAACATCATCGACGTCCTCGACATCGGCACGATGGACGAGGGTGATCTCTACTTCGTGATGGAGCTGCTCGACGGCACGGACCTCGGCACCGTCATTCGGCAGTCGGGGCCGCTGGCGGTCCGTCGCGCCGTGCACGTGGGTCGGCAGATCTGCCGGGCCCTGGCCGCGGCCCACGAGGCTGGGATCATCCATCGTGATCTGAAGTCCGAGAACATCGTGCTGATCGTCAAGGGCAGCGACCCGGACTTCGTCAAGGTCCTCGACTTTGGGATCTGCAAGCACATCAACTCGATCAACCCGTCCCAGACCAGCCCCGGCATGGTCATGGGCTCGCCGGCCTACATGGCCCCCGAGCAAGCCGCGGGGGCGGCCGCCGACGTCAAGTCCGACGTCTACGCGCTCGGCACGATCCTGTTCGAGATGTTGACCGGGCACCTGCCGTTCACCGGGCGCAACGCGATCGCCGTGCTCATGAAGAAGGGCAGCGACGAAGCGCCAAGCGTGGCCGAGCTGCGCCCCGAGGTCCCGGCGCCGCTCGTTGAGGTGGTCGCGCGCTGTCTGGATCTGGATCTCGAGCGTCGGCCCGACTCCATGAAGTCGCTCGAGTACGAGCTGACCCGCGCGATCGAAGGTCGCGCGTCAGCGGTCGCGGCGGTCATGGGCTTGCAGCTCGACGCCGAAGCGGCGGCCTCGGCCTCGGGCTCGGGGCCGCAACAGCGCGCGCTGGGTCCTCCACCCGCGGAGGCTTCAATCACCGAGGTGCCGGCGAAGCTCGTCACCGTTCACGATCAAGCGATGCACGCGGCCGCGGCTGCACGCGTGGCGCAGGCCGCCGCTGGTTCGGGCGACAAGCCGCTGCAGACGCGCCAGCTTGGGTACGGCGTGTTGATCGGCGTGGCCTTGGTCGCCCTGACCGTGCTCGGGATCTGGGCGACCGGCCTTGGCGGGGGCTCGGGATCTGGCAGCGCGTCTGCAGACGGCCAGCAGGGCGCGAGCGAGGGTGGGCGAGCAGGCGAGGATGCTTCAGCTGACTCCGCCGCGCTGGGGGACACTGGCTCTGCGCAGGACACCGCGGGGCCTGAGGCGGACACCGCGGGCCCCGACACCGGTGGCCAAGCGACGGGCAACCCAGACGACGAGGTCGCTGCGATCGTGGCTCGTGCCGAGCAGGCGCTCGCCGAAGAGCGCTGGCGCGAACCACTGGCGAAGAGCCTGGCGTTCGAGATCCACAGCCTGAGCAACTCCGATCCCGGCCACGAGGCGATCGGCCGTCTGCGCCGCGGCGCCGAGCAGGTGCTGGGCCCGCGGGCCCGCAAGTCCGCCAAGGCCAAAGACTGGGAGCCAACTGCAGCCGCGTATCGCGACTTGCTGGCGATCTGGCCCGAGCACGCGGACGCGCGCGAGAATTTGCTCGAGGCGCTGCGCCAGCTCGCTCGTGAGCAGCGCGCCGACGCGAATTTTCTGGGCCTGCTCAGCACCGCCGACGAGCTGCTCAATCGCGATCCCGACATGTTCGTGGCGCTCAAGTATCGCGCCGAAGCCCTCGAGGGGCTCGAGCGCTGGAGCGAAGCGGTCCCCGCCTACCGCGAGGCCATGCGCGCGCGTCCAGCCAACAAGGACGTGAAGAAGGCCTATCGAAAAGCGCTGCGGGAGCTCACCGCGCAAGAGCACGACGGCGACAAGTAAAAGCGCCGCCACCTCGATGATGCGAGGTGGCGACGCGCGCCATTCGTTCGATAGGTCGGTGGGTTTGTTGACGCTCGGGCAGCGGGGGCTGCTCAGATGTCGAAGGACAGGAAGATCATCTTGTCGATGAACTCGCCGCGGATGCCGATCATGCTGGCGTGCTTCTTGGCGACCGAACCGCCGACATCGACTCCACCTGGCTTGAGCACCTCGCCCTCGATCTCATCGTCGATCCCGAAGATGATCTCGCGGTCGGGGCCGACATTCTTGACGGTGGCGCCCTCGTCATTGGTGGTCGCGGGGGCGGCGAGGGCGACGGTGGGGAGGAAGAGGAGGGCGGCGCACAGGGGGAGCAGGTACTTGGTCATGGTGGGGGTCGTCTCCGGGGGGTGACAACGAGTTGGATTCGCGTGCGGTCTTGGGTGGGCGGAACAAATTTGGGTTTGGCGATGCGCAGCTGCGATCACGTCGGGGAAGCCCTGGGGGTGGGCGTGAACTTGACGGAGGAGAGCCCGGCGGGCTCCGAGGGTCCCTCGGAGCGAAACCACTCACCGGGGGCATGTGGTGTGTCGGTCTTCTGGTAGTACGAGTGACCTTCACCGCTTCGATTGGGTCTAATACGCCGTGAATTTTCGCTCCGAGGGACCCTCGGAGCCCTGGTTGCCGGGCCGTCGTTTTGCAACCGGTGGCTCCGCTGCGGTTTGAGGGGGGCGAACCGTCTGGCGGATGACGGTGGTTGAGGGCGTGGTTGTGACGGAGGAGAGCCCGGCGGGCTCCGAGGGTCCCTCGGAGCGAAACCACTCACCGGGGGCATGTGGTGTGTCGGTCTTCTGGTAGTACGAGTGACCTTCACCGCTTCGATTGGGTCTAATACGCCGTGAATTTTCGCTCCGAGGGACCCTCGGAGCCCTGGTTGCCGGGCCGTCGTTTTGCAACCGGTGGCTCCGCTGTGGTCGGGGGGGGCCCAAACACGGTGGGGGTGTGGGGCCCAAACACGGTGGGGGTGTGGGGCCCAAACACGGTGGGGGTGGGGGCCAACTACGAAGGGGGCTAGGCGTTGACGAACAAGTTCAGGACCAAGAACGCCAGGAGCACGACGGTCAGCAGTAGCACCGTTGTTCCTACGCCCCAGCGTTGGTAGCGGGCGTTCTTGCCTACGCTGCCTCCGGCTCCAAACTCGCGGGCGGCCATTCGTGGGAGGCCTTGGATCAGGCCTTGGTGGATTGGCTCGAGCGCTAGCAGGAGGGGGCGGAATACCCACTGCCACAGGGCGGGGAACATCCTTCGGTAGATCCAGTCGGCGTCCAGGGTGATCGTTAGCGTTCGCTTGAGCCGGTCGAGCAGCACGAAGAACGCGAGCCCGGCGAACAGCAAGAGCTGAAGCTGGTTGATCACGTGGGCGTAGGTGAACGCGTGGTAGAGGTCGCCGCCGTCGGGGCGCTGGAACGGTAGGATGTCGTAGAGGGGCTCGGGGTAGACACCCAGGGCGATGCACAGCGCGGCGAACAAGACCATCGCCCACTTCATGTTGCTGGGGGGGTCGAGCTTGCGATCGTCGTTCTTGGGCGCGGGCTTTTGCAGGAACACGAACCAGGGGAACTTGATCCCCGCGTGCAAGAACACGCCGGCCGAGGCGGCGACGAGCACGAACCACGCGACGCTTGGGTGCAGGAGGCTGTCCCACACGACTTGGCCGTTGAGCTCGGTGACGGGGGCCCACAGCTCGGTCATGGCGGCGGCGTCGGTGATCATCGACTTGGTCGTGAACCCGGAGGTCAACGGCACCGCGGAGATCGCTAGCGCGCCAATGATCCCGCACCACATGGTGATCGGCATGGCCTTGTAGAGCCCGCCAAGATCGGTGCACTTGCGCTTGCCGGTCATGAACAGGACCGAGCCGGCCGACATCAAGAGCAGGGCCTTGTAGATGATGTGGGCGAAGGCGTGGGCGGTGGCGCCGTTGACCGACAGGCCGGTGCCAATTCCGACCGCGCAGACCATGAACCCGACCTGGTTGATGATCGAGTAGGCCAGGATCCGGCGCATGTCGTTCTCGAGGATCGCGTAGACGATCCCGTAGACGGCCATGAGGCAGCCAACCCAGACCAGGATGTTGCAGCCGGCGAACAGCACCAAGAGCACGTAGACCGAGGTCTTGGTCGTGAACGCGGACAAGAACACGGTGCCCGATGGCGAGGCTTCGGGGTAGGCGTCGGGGAGCCACGAGCCCAGCGCGGGGGCGCCCGCGTTGATGAGGATCCCGATCAGCATCAGGATCGAGCCGGGCGTCTCGAGCGAAGGGACCAACCATGCGCGGCCGCCCTCGGCGATCATGCGCACGGGATCGACGAGGTCGCCGCCAAGCACCATCTTGGGCAGCAGGATCGAGCCGGTGCTCTGCACGTGCAGCGCGATGCCGGCCATCATGATCGCGCCGCCGACCAAGTGCGCGTTGACGTAGCGGCGACCAGACTTGCGGGCGGCCTCGGTGTTGCCAGCCCAGACCACCAGGGTCGAGCCGATCGCCATCAGCTCCCAGAACATGAACAAGGTGATCAGATCACCGGCGAAGGTCACGCCGATCGCAGCGCCCGCGTAGAGCATGGCGCCGCTGAGCTCGACGCGGCGATCTTGATTGAAGGCGAACAGCGCCCCGCCGAAGGCCATCAGCGCGAAGATCGTTGCGAAGGCCTTGGTCGGCACGTTGAACTGCGCGATGACCAGGTCGTAGTCGAGCCAGTGCTGGACGATCCGCCCGTTCTCTGGGAACAGCCAGATCATCGCCAGAGCCGCGAGCGGGGCCAGCAGCGACCAGCCCTTGTGGGCCTTGCCGGGCGTGACCGCGGTCAGCAGCGCGCCAATGATCAGCACCAAGCCAGGCGGGAAGCTAGCGGCCATCGGGGAGCCTCCTGCCCTTGGCGTCGCGGGTGGGGTCGAGCGGCGAGCTGTCGTAGTAGGTGTCGGGCCGCATCAGGATCTTGCCGATCACCAGCTTGCTGCCCATGACCATGACCCAGCAGGTGGCGAACCCAAACACCGCGAAGAACACCGGCCAGCCGTCGACCACGAAGCGCGCCGCGTGGTGAGGATCGTGCTCGAGCAGGTGCACGAGCTCGAGCAGCTTGGGATCGAGCAGCAACAGCACGCCGAGCACCACATAAAAGCCAAGCCAGAGCTTGCGGATGGTCTTGGGGTCGTCCAGTTCCATGTGTGGCCCCCGCTTACTTGGGCATCGCGTCGGCCAGCATGCTGGCGTAGCCGGTGAAGAGATCGGGGTAGAAGAACAGGCCCACGGTGGCCGCGGCGGTGCAGGTCAGCGCGATGACGATCGGCAGCGGCGCCTCGCCGTGGTCGTGGTGATCATGATCATCACCGTGAGCGTGATCGCCGTGCTCTGGCGCGGGCGGCTTGCGGAAGAACGCCCGGTACACGATCGGCAGGAAGTACGCGGCGTTGAGCAGCGTGGAGGTGCACAGCACCGCGATCGCAAACCCGCTCTGGGCCGTCCACGCGCCCTGCATCAGGTACCACTTGGAGATGAACCCGCCGGTTGGCGGCAGCCCGATCATGGACAGGGTGCCGACCGTGAACGCGGCCATGGTCCACGGCATCTTGCGGCCGATCCCATCGAGCTCGGAGATCTTGGTCTTGTGCGCGGCCGTGTAGATTGAGCCGGCCGCAAAAAACAGCGTGATCTTGCCGAACGCGTGGGCGGCGATGTGGATCGCGGCGGCCCGCACCGAGATTGGCCACAGCAGCGCCGCGCCCAGCGTGATGTAGCTGAGCTGCGAGATCGTCGAGTAGGCCAGGCGCCGCTTGAGGTTGTCCTGAAACAGCGCGATGAAGCTGGCGATCACGATCGTGCCGCCCGCGGCGTAGAGCAGCCACCCGCCCTGATCGTAGAGCCGGAGCTGATCGACGCCGATGATGTAGATCGAGATCTTGCAGACCGAGAACACCCCAGCCTTGACCACGGCGACGGCGTGCAGCAGGGCCGAGACCGGGGTCGGGGCGACCATCGCGGCCGGCAGCCAGCGGTGCGAGGGCATCAGCGCGGCCTTGCCAACGCCGTACATGTACATGGCGAAGATCAGCCCAAACAGCGCCGGGCTCAGATCCCCGTTGGCGAGCGGCTGGGCGAACACGCCCCCTTGGGTGAAGTCCAGGGTGCCCGTGTACACGTAGGTGGCGACCATCGCGGGCAACATCAGGCACACCGAGGTGCCCATGAGGATGCCCAGGTAGGTGCGCCCAGCCTTGATCGCCTCGGGCGTGCCCTTGTGGGTGACCAGCGGAAAGGTCACCAGCGACAGGGCCTCATAGAACACGAACAGCGTGAACATGTTGGCCGAGAAGGCGATGCCCATCACGCTGGCGATCGACAGGGCGAAGCACACGTAGAAGCGGGTCTGGTGCTTCTCTTTGTTGCCGCGCATGTAGCCGATCGAGTAGATCGAATTGAGGATCCACAGCGAGCTGGCGATCATCGCGTAGATCATGCCCAGCGGCTCGAGGTGGAACGCCAGCGACATCCCGGGGACCACGTCGACGAGCGCCTCGGCCTTGCTTGGGGTCGCCTCGAGGAAGGCGTTGAGGTTGCCAACCACCCACAGCAACGCGACGGCGGTCAGGATCGTGACGCCCTCGCGCAGGTTGGGCCAGCGGCCGGCGGCGGCGATCAAGAACGCGCCGATCAGCGGGACCGCGATCGCCAGGATCGGGCTGAGCTGAAGCTCGAAGGTGGGGAGCCCCGCCAGTGCGATCATGCCGATCATCCGTGACCTCCGTTGAGCAGCAAGCTGGCGGCGGCTTGGGCGCTGTCGGCGGTCCAGGTCGCGTCAACGCCGAAGTACAGGCTGGCCCCGATCAGGATCCACATGGGGATCAGCATCGACAGCGGCGCTTCCTTCACGCGCTTGCTCGGGTCGTCGGGGGTGCCAAACCAGATGATCTCGACCAGCCGCCAGACGTAGATGATCGCCAGCACCCCGCCAAGCAGCACGACCCCGGCGACGCCCCAGTAGCCCTCCTGCATGGCGGCCTGGACCAGGTACCACTTCGAGATGAACCCCGAGGTCAGCGGCACGCCGATCAGGCCGCAGCCGCCTACGGTGAACGCGGCCATGGTCACCGGCATCTGCCGACCGATGCCCTTGAAGTCCTCGATCTTGGTGCCGCCCGTGCGCAGCGCGACCGCGCCGACGGCCATGAACATGCCGCCCTTGATGATCGCGTGGTTGAAGATGTGGATGACCGAGGCCGTGACCCCCGCGTGGTTGGCGAGCGAGAAGCCCAGCACGATGTAGGCGATCTGGCCGACCGAGGAGTAGGCCAGGACCTTCTTGACGTTCATCTGGCGGATCGCCGAGAGCGACGAGACCACGATGCCCAAGCACGCGCACAGGGCCAGCAGCTGAAGATCTGCGCTGGTGTCGTAGACGCCCCCGTAGATCGTGAACACAAACCGGAAGGTCATGTACACGCCGACCTTGGTGGCCGTGGCCGCGACCAGGGCCGAGACCGCCGAGGGCGCGTAGGTGTACGCGTTGGGCAGCCACAGGTGCAGCGGAAACAGGGCCATCTTGAGGCTGAGGCCGACCATCAAGAACGCGAAGCTGACGAACACCGTGCGGTTGTTGACCAGGTCGCCGGCCTCGCGCATGCGGACCAGCTGGTCGTGCATGTCGGTCATGTTGAGCGTGCCGGTGAGCATCAGCAGGTAGCCGATCCCGAGCAGGATGAAGGTTGCGCCGATGCTGCCGAGGATCAGGTACTTGAGGCTGGCGACGAGGGCCCGGCGGTCACGATCGCCGCCAAGGGCGACCAGCGTGTAGACCGTGAGCGAGCTGATCTCGAGCAACACGTAGATGTTGAAGGTGTCGCCGGTGACCGTGATGCCGATCAGCCCGGCGATTGCCAGCAACCACACGCTGTAGAACAGGTGGTGGCGATCGTTGGCGATCTCGGCCATCACGCTGTCCTTGGCGTAGACGGTGGTCAAGAACGCGATGATCGAGACGACCAGGATCACGTAGGCGTTGAGCGCGTCAACGCTGTAGCCGATCCCGTAGGCCTCGGGCCACGAGCCCAGCCGGTAGACCAGCGGCTCGGGGCTGGCGTGGACCTGCTGCAGCATCGCGGCCGCGCAGATCAGCATCAGGGCGGTGGTCAGCACCGACCAGGCCCACGCGATCACGCCGCCGCCGCGTTGGACCAGACCGGTGAACATGGCCAGCAGCCCGCCAAACAGCGGCAACAGCACGACCAGCACCGGGAGGTGCGCGCGAATGGATTCGGGGAGCTCGATGTCCATGGTCGGGCTCAGCTGTCGCGCTTGTCGGCCTCGAGGATCTCGTCTTCCTCGATGGTGCCGTACTTGCGTTGGATGGAGACGATGATCGCCACGGCCACGGCCAGGGTGCTCACGGACACGACGATCGCCGTCAGCATCAGCACGTGGGGCAGGGGGTTGTCGAACGGGCCGGTCTTGGCCGCGTCGGTCCAGATCGGCGCGACGCCGGAGGTGCCGTCGGGGCTCCGGTACACGCCCATGGTCACGTAGAACAAGAACACGCCGGTCTGAAACAGGCCGAGCGAGATCGCCTGCTTGAGCAGGTTGCGCCGGGCGATCACGCCGTAAAAGCCGATCATGATGATCACGATCGCCAGCCAGTAGTTGAAGTAGCCGAACGACTCCATCTAGCTGACCTCCCCCTTGCGCAAGGTGGCGCGTCGCTCACTGATCATCAGGTAGATCGTGACCATGACCGAGGCGACCGTGAGCCCGACGCCGTACTCGACCAGGCTCATGCCCAGCGCCTCGCCGTCGCCTGCGTGGTCGGGCTTGAGCATGCCGTAGTCCAAGAAGGTCCCGCCCCGCAGCACGCAGGCCAGCCCGACCCCGGCGTAGAGCAGCGCGCCCAGGGCCATGCACGCGTCGATGATCGAGGTGGGGATGCGTCGGCGCAGCTCGTCGGCGCCGAACACCAGCCCATAGAGGATGAACGCGGCCGCGACGATGACCCCGCCCTGGAACCCGCCGCCCGGGCCAAGCTCGCCGTGCAGGATGACGTAGCAGCCGAAGGTGAGGATGAAGGGGATCGTCATCTTCGCGATCACCCGAAGCAGCGTCTGCTGACTCATCTGCTCGCCGCCCGACTCGGGCTGATTGTTGGCCGCCATCAGGGCTCACCCCGCTTCGTCGAGCTGGACATGGGCACGCCTGGATCGCCCTCGCGGCGGCGCCGAAGCAGCAGCAGCAGGCTGACACCCGCGACGAAGATCACCGTGGTCTCGAACATCGTGTCGAACCCGCGGTAGGCCGCGAGCAGGCTGGTCACGGTGTTGGACGCGTGGCCGTTGAAGTCGTCGTCGGGGTGGCCCTCGTGGGGGTGCCCCTTGTCGCGCGGCGCGGCAGACTCGTGCTTGCCGACGGTCTGATCGAGCAGGCGTGGGACCCGGTAGGTGTGGATCGGCGCGTTGGGGTCGCCGAACTTGGGCATGTCGGAGGTGCCGTAGATCAGCACCAGCCCGGTCGCCACGCAGACCAGCAGCGCGGGCAGGTGAAGGGTGGGCTCTCGCTTGGCGAAGCGCTTGGTCAGCACCAGCGCGCCAAGCAGCAAGATCGTCGAGATCCCTGCGCCGACGGCAGCCTCGGTGAAGGCCACGTCGAGCGCGTGCATGTTCGTCCACACCAGCGCCATCAGCAGGCTGTAGACGCCCGCGAGGATCGTGGCCGAGAGCATGCTGCGCACGTTGATGACCGCGAGCGCCGTCGCGGCGACCAGCACCAGCAAGAAGACGTCGAGGATCAGGACGGGGTTGTTCACGAGTCGTCCTCCTCCGCGACGGTCTCTCGCACGTTGAGCACGGGACCCGGCTCTTCTTCGAGCGGCTCCGCGATGTCGCCCACGACCACGATCTCCGCCACGCGCGAGGTCCCGGCCGCGTCGTCGGGCTCTTGGTCGAAGGGCAGCCGGGTGTAGCGATCGAGGCGCGCGGCCTTGGAGATCGCGTGGGTCGCCGTGGGCGCGGTCAGGAACAGCAGCGCGGACAGCAGCGCGAGCTTGAGGATGATGTTGGCGAAGCCGATCCATTGATCGGCGTGGCTGTTGTCCTCAGTTGGCCAGGCGTTGATCAGCTGCTGCCCCGCGAGCAGCACCAGGCCGAACAAGATCAGCCCCTGCGCGAGGGTGTCTGACTTTCCGGCCGGGTGCAGGCGCGTATAAAAGTCTGGCATCCGCAGCACGCCGATCGCGCCGGTCAGCGCGAACACGCAGCCGCCCAGCATGAAGATCCCGCCAAGGATCTCGAGCACGCTCACTAGCTCAGCCTCCGGTACTGGATGTACTTGAGAATCGCGATCGTCGCGACGAAGTTGATCAGCGCGTAGACGATCGACGTGTCCAAGAAGAAGCTGGGGTTGCCGCGCGGCATGTCCAAGAACGCGATGCAGGCGACCAGCACGACGGTCTTGGTGCCCATCGCGTTGACCGCCAAGATCCGGTCGAACACGGTCGGGCCACGCAGGGCCCGGATCAGGAGCAGCACGGCGCCGGTCAGCAGCACCAGGCAGGTCGCCAGCACCACGTAGGAGGTGGGCGAGTGGCCAGAGCTGCCCACGCTCGCCACCGCCAGACCTGGCCCCATCACGTGGCCCATCACGTGGCCCATCACTTGGCCTCCTGGGGGGCCTGGCCTTCGACGGCGAGCACCCGGCGGTGCATCTCGCCGCTGAGAAGATCTTCAGCGGCTTCCTTGGTCAGCGCGTGAACCAGCAGCTCGTCCTTGCCGATGTCGACCGTGACCGTGCCCGGCGTCAGGGTGATCGAGTTCATGTAGGTTGCGACGCCGTAGGCCGTGCGCAGCTGGTTGGGCACGCGGATCATTCGCGGCTGGATGTCGAGCGGGCCGATCTTCCACACGCGCTTGAGCACGTCGATGTTGGCCAGCACGATCTGCCAGGTCAGCCAGGGCACGTACTTGAGCGTGCGCGGCCACCAGCGGTAGGGCATGCCCTCGTCGTCGACGATGCCCAGCCGCTTGGCCAACAAGGTGATCGCCGCGCTGCAGACGACCCCGGCCCCCATCAAGAACGCGCTGTGGATCTGGCCCGAGAGGACCGTATAGAAGGCCATCAGCGAGACAAACAGGATCCAGGCGTGCATGGGTCTCGAGGAGCGCGGCTCAGGCGAGTGGGGCGGTCTGGGTTCCGGCCCGGGGTGCCGGTGTGGGATCGCTTGACCCAGGCGCACGGCATGGTACGCCCGCGAAGCCCCCAAGTGCTAGTGTCTGGATCGCTGTGATTCTGAGCAGCAGACCAAAGGGTGCCTGCAAGCGGCCAGAAGCTGACCCGCGCCGCCAAAGTGATCTCGCGTGCGACAATCTCTTCGCACTTCGGCGCGTCCGCGCGGCCGATCTGAGCCGCTGGACTCGACCGAGGCCAAGGAGCCGCCGATGTTGGTTCGCTGGCTGGCCAACGGGCGGGGTGATGCGCTGCGCCACCTCGGGTGGGCGCAGCTGGTCCGACGGCTCGCGGATCGCCTGCGCACCGATATCGCCCGGTCCCGGGTCCACGACGATCTCGAGGCCATGGAGCGGCTGCTGGGGCTGCTCGGCGACGAAGGCGAGGCTCTCAGCCCGCGGCAGCTCGCGGCGCTCGACCGGCTGCCGGCGCTGCGGCCCGAGACCGAGCGTGCCGCCGCCCAGGCCCGGCTCGACGAGCTGGTGGGGATCGAGGCGCTGTGGCTGCTCGACGATCTGGGCGGCGGGGCCAACATCGCGGCGGCCTTGTCCCAGCTCGAGGATCTCGAAGAGAGCCTGGCGGTCGCGCGAGGTGGCGCCTTGCTCAGCGTGGTCGAGCTGATCGGCGTGGCCGAGCTGTGCCGCGCCTGCGCCCTGCTGGCGGCCGCGTTCGAGCAGGCCGAGCGGCGCGAGGCCAGCGGGGCGTTGGGGGTGGAGCAGGTGCGGGGCTTGCGTGCGTGTGCGGCACGCCTGGGCCCCGGCCCGATCGAGGTCTGCGCCGCGCTGCTGACCGAGCTCGACCGCGCGATCGATCGACGCCCCGAGGTCCCGCAGATCTCGGCCGACGCGAGCCCAGCCCTGGCCGCGGCGCGCAAGCAGGTTCGCGCGGCCAAGCAGCGGCTGCAGACCCACGCCGAGCGGCTGCTGCGAAACCCCACCATCGCCGAGTGTCTGCGCGACAACTACCTCAGTGAGCGCGACGGTCGGATCGTGCTGCCGGTCCGCAGCGATCGGCTGGGGGCGGTGCGCGAGCGCGGGGCGATCATTCATGGTTCCAGCGCGACCGGGCAGACCTTTTATTTGGAGCCAGCCAGCCTGGTCGAAGACAACAACGCCCTGCGCGAGGCCGAGCTCGCGGCCGTGGAAGAAGAGCGCAAGATCCTGCGGGCGCTGTCGACCAAGGTGGCGGAGCGCGCGACGAGCTTGCGCGGCATGCAGCGGGCCTGCGTCGAGCTGGACTTCATGTTGGCCCGCCAAGCTCTCGGTGAGCAGCTTGGTGGCGTGATTCCGATCTTGCACCCGCCCAACGGGCTAGAGGGTCCAGAGGGGTCGGTTGCCCATGGGCGCCCCGCGATCGATCTGCGGGCCGCTCGGCATCCGCTGTTGCTGCTCGATGGCGTCGAGGTGGTGCCCAACGACATCGTGCTCGACCGGGGCCACGCGCTGGTCGTCAGTGGGCCCAACGCGGGCGGCAAGACCGTCGCGCTCAAGACCCTGGGGATGTTGGCGCTGATGGCCGCGGCTGGGATCGCGCTGCCGTGTGAGGGCCAGCCCCGGCTCCCGGTGTTCTCGGCGCTGATCACCGACGTCGGCGACGATCAGTCGATCACCGCCAACCTCTCGACCTTCTCGGCCCACGTCGGCCACGTCCGCGAGGCCCTGCAGGCCGCGGCGGATCAGGGGCCCGGCACGCTGGTGTTGCTCGACGAGGTCGCGGTTGGCACCGACCCCGAGCAGGGCGCGGCGCTGGCCGAGGCGATCCTCGTGGCCCTCGTCAACGCCGGCGCGACGGTGGTGGTGACCACCCACTACGACCGGCTCAAGCTGCTGGCGACCCAGCCCGCGACCTCCGCTCGGTTCCACAACGCCGCGGTCGGCTTCGACATCGCGCGCATGCGCCCAACCTTTCGCCTGAGCCTTGGCGTGCCGGGCAGCTCCAGCGCGATCGCGGTCGCGCGCCGGCTGGGCCTGCCCGAGGCGGTGCTGACCCAGGCCGAGGCGCTGCTCGGCGACGAGGGCGTGAAGATCGACGAGCTGCTGCGCGACATCGAGGCCGAGCGGCAGTCGCTGGCCCGCACCCGCGAGCGGCTCGAGCGGGATCAGCTGCGTCTGCGCCAGCAGGACAACGAGGTCAGGATTCGCGAGCGGCGCTTGCTCGAGGGCGTGCGCAGCCGCAAGGCCAAGGCCTACATGGCCGCGGTCGAGCAGCTGCGCGCGCTCGAGGTCGAGCTCAAGACCAAGCGCAAGCACCTGCGTCGCCAAGATCCAGATCAGGTCGAGCAGCTGCCCACCCGGGCCGAGCTCGCTGGCGAAGCTCGCAGCACCCTCGCCAAGCACCGGGCCAGCAGCGACGCAGAGGCCGTGACCGAGGCCGCGGCCGCGCGCGCGCTCGCGGGGGTCGTGGGCATTGATCCGCGCACGCTGGCGATCGGTGATCGGGTCCAGGTGTTGAGCATGAAGCAAGAGGGCGAGGTCGTCGCGCTGTCGGGCAATCCCCCCAAGAAGGCGACCGTCCAGCTCGCAACCCTGCGGACCACGGTCAAGCTGCGCGACTTGAGCCGGCCTCCGTCGCCCGAGCTCGGGCGCAAGCTGGCCCGCAAGCCTGGCAAGGCTGACCCGATCCTCGACTTTCAGGCCGTGATCCAAGCCCAGGCGCAGGCCCACTTTGGCGAGGGCGCGGTCGCGTTGAAGACCAGCGTCGACAACGTCTGCGATGTCAGGGGCCAGCGCTATGAAGACGCCCAAGATCGTGTCGCGGACTTCGTCGCAACCGCGCTCGCGCGGGATCAGGACGTCGTGATGATCCGCCACGGGCACGGCGGCGGGGCGGTGCGCAAGGCGGTTCGTGAGCTGCTCGCCCGCCACGAGAGCGTTCGGCGTCAGCGGCCAGGCTTGCCGGCCGAAGGGGGCGACGCGGTCACGGTTGCCTGGCTGCAATAGGAGGGCCCGGGGTGTCCCTCACTCGCGGTCGCCGCCACTACGATGGCGGCTGTCGTGAGCACCCAAGCCGTCATCCCCATCCCCGTCTGTTCTGATGAAGCGCTGCTCGAGCGTTGGCGGGCGGGTGATCGCCGCGCGGGCGACGTGCTCGTGACGCGACACGTCGGCGCTGTGCGATCGTTCTTTCGAGTGCGCGTGAGCGGCCCCGATAGTGAGGATCTGGTCCAGGAGACCCTGTCTCGCTTGACTCGCGCGATTCGTGGGTTCGAGGCGCGGTCGAAATTTCGCACGTATGTGATGAGCATCGCGCACAACACCCTCAATGACCATCTGCGCAGAAGCTACAGGCGAATCTGCTTCGAGGGCCTCGACGACAGCGAGGGTGAGCCGGCGATCGCCGAGCAGGCCTTGCTCGAGCGAGAACGTCACGCGCTGGCGCTCGCGTGTGTGCGGCGGCTCTCAGATGACCATCGCGAGCTGGTGGAGCGCTTTTACTGGCAGGACACCAGCGCCCGGGAGATCGGCCGCGAGAAGGGGATTCCGGCAGGCACCATCCGCCGCCGCCTGTTCGAGACCCGCGCGTGCCTGGAGAAATTATATCGCGAAGCGAGCCCCGAGACCCTGCGCGGCGTGGCCGAGCTCGAGCTCGATCAGGTCCGCAGCTTCATCAGCGCTGGCACGGTGGCCTGACCCGCGCAGGCAGAGCCCCCTCGAATTATCGCAGACGCGAAGCGGCCGCCTTGGTGATCACCAAGGCGGCCGTGGTCTTTGCGACCGCTCAGCGCGGCATGTGAACGAACATGTGGTTGTGCCTGGTGTCCACGATTGGGGTGTCGTCAATTTCATGCGACTTGGTCTGCGACTCGAGAGACGACAAATTCATGCCGTCTCGGTGAGTTCTAAGCAATACTGGGTAAATTTGGTCGACCCAGGCGAAGTCGTCGAATGTGGGCTGCAGCTGCGTGATCACTTTGAGGCGCGCACGCTGGATTCGTTTGCGGCGGTTGGTGTCGCCCTGTTCGAGGGTTCGGGGGGTGCTGTCGTCGGGGCTGTCGTCAGTCAATGAAAACTGCGCGAGCATGCCAAACACCTCGAGAATCAGCAGATCACACGCAGCCTGATTGGCCGCGACGCTGGCCTGTGGATTGACGATCGCGGTGTCAAAATAGGCGAGGACCGCGAAGCAGTAGTCGATCGTCAGGCGCAGCGGCCCGCCAGGCACGGCGATGCATTCGAGCAAGCTGGCCGTGCTGGCGTGCCAGCTCACGGCGCGACGAAACGCGGGGTCCCGCCGCCGCTCGCGGTTGCCCCCGCCAGACAGGCCTTTGCGGAGGTCGCGCGCGACCGCGAACCACGCCTCGACCTCGAAGTCCGCGAGCGAGACGAGGTGACCGAGCACGCGCCGGCTCTGGATCGCTTGC
>NZ_JMCC02000134.1 GCF_000737335.2 Enhygromyxa salina
GAGAGAGCTCTCACGTCGCTCGCCAATGCTCGCGGCCAGTGCGAGACAAACTCGCCGCTTCGCTCGCGATCTACGTGACCCGGTACACCAAGATTTATGGGTAGTCTCCTGGCCAGCTGTTAGCGAGCGAGCCAGTTGAGTGCCAGGCTCGGGTTCTCGGACCTGTTAGATGAGGTGATTGGCCGCGGCCTCTGGATGTATCCCGTCACTGGAGATGCTCGACTCCCACGTGATGTCAACTGCAGGTCAGCCGCGCTCGAGCAGGCAGATCTGCGGTGTAGCGAGGTGGCTGCGTGAGTCAGAGTCAGCGCGAAAGGAGCGAGGCCAACCTTCCGTCACCAGCTTTTCGAGCTCGTCTTGGTCGCAAGTATGTGGACCTCGTTCACGCAACCGGTTCTGGCGACAACGAGCGTGATTGGTCTCTCGGTAGAGGCGTCTTCGCTATGACTGCACGGGTTCGGATCGAAGCTCGAAGACCGTCGAACTCCGAATGCCGATGGAGTTGCCATACGCGATCGCATAGGGGGCATCGGCGACCAACTTGGAGGCCCTGAAGGCTTCGCCGACACCCGCGCCGTCAAATAGACCAGCCAAGAACGCTGCGATGAAAGCTCGTGCATCGGCATCTTCGACAATCTGTTCGCAATGAACAACGGCGCCCGCAACATGAGCCAGCTGTTCGGCCGCATCGACGGAGCAGGTATTGAGCGCCAGGATCGGCAGATGGCCGCAGGTCATCTCGACAATCCGGACGAACTCGTCTAGCGGGAGGTACAGTCGGTCGTTGGGGTGCGGGCCGCGAAGCTCAAGGCCCTGCTGTGGGTCGTGGTGCCCGCTGAACACGAGGATCGTCGGCCGATGGCTACGCAGGCCGGTGATGAGGTCCCGCTTGTTGACAGCGGGAAGCGGTTCGAGCACGGCCCGGTCGCGGATCGCGGTGACAATCTCCTTGTGCTCAAGACCGATATCGAGCGGCCGCTGGCTGGGGGAGGCCGTGGCGTAGAGTACGAGTGGTGGTTGCCGAGGTGCGCGAGAGGCGACACCGGAGAGCGTGTTGCCTGCCCAGTAGGCCGTGTCCGACTGCTCAAGCAGCGCGTGCGCGGCTTGGGGGTCGAAGGTCTGCCAGCGCTCGAACAACTCCATCCCGAGCGCACGCTGGTCGGGCTTGCCGTGAAGACCGATGGCGATCGACACGAGATAGTCGTCGCGGAAGAGGCCTGCCCCAACCGGCTCACTCGCTGCGATATGGCGGGCCGCACGGCCGACGTCGCCGGGGCGGGCGTCGATGAGCTCCGACAAACCCTTCATGAGCTGAGCACGAGCTTTGGGGAGGATCGCGTGCCCGCGTGCTTCGAGGACGAGCAGTGCGTCGAGCATGTCCGTCGTCATGCGGAGGCCATCGCGGTGGAGGTTTTGAAACAGCGAGTCGAGCCCGGGGGGCGAGGCCACCTTCACGAAAGGGACCAGCGCCCAGTCGACGGCCGCAGGCGACTCAAGGTCGTTGCGCGCGGTTGCGAGTCCATGAAGAACGCCGAGTTCGTGGTCGGCGAGTGACGTGGTTAGCCATGACTCGGCCAGCGGGCGGGCCCAACGACGGTGCTGGTTGCCGCATGCGAGCATGGTCGTGAGCTCATCGGCTGCCCGGGCGCCGCTTGGCCACGGATTGCTCCGCAGCGCCTCTAGCCACCTGCGCATCCTCGATTCGTCGATGTGGCGCCTGAGGTACAAGAGCTGGTAGGCACCCACTGGACTACCGAGCACGCTCGGGTAGCGCTCGAACAAGCGCGCGAGCCAATCCAGCCAGCGTGGTACCAGGAGCGAGCCTGGCCACAGCTCGAGGTCAAGCAACAGTCGCCAGCAGGCGGCTGGCAACCGGTCGAGCTGAGCGTCGAGGAATTCGAGGCACGCCAACCACGCGTCGTCACCTTCTGCCACGAGGCGCAGCCAGACCGCGGCGCGCAGCGCCGAGTAGATGTTTGGCGTGCCATAGGCCCGTGACGTGGGTGGAAACAGGGGCCGGTCGTCAGCCTCGGTTTCCGCGGGTTCGTCGTCATCCGGGGACGTGCGCGGCCCCCAGTCGAGCGCGAGCGCCTCGTCGACGATCCTCACGGCGATCGCTCGTGCATCATTTGAGAGGCGGCTCGCAACATCGCCGAGCACATCCACGCAGGTTTGACGAAACCACAGGTCGGCGTGGAAACCACGAGCCCAGGTCGCGTTCAGCGTGTCGACGAGGTCGTCGGGCTCGACCTCGTGGTTCTCACTGGCCCCGCGCAGGAGCGCGCTCGCAGAGTAGAACTGACCGCGGTCTGGCAGCTGGGGGAGCAGCGCGAGCACGCGAGCGCCATCGCGCTTGCCAAACTCACGAAGCTCTGCGCCCATGCGCTCGTTGGTCAGCTGTGTGCCCTGCTCGATGGTCTCACTTGCGCCATCGTCGTAGCGCCCGAGCGCGGCGAGCACGTTGGCGTCGGGCATCCGAGCGAGCTGTTGGTGGTCGTAGGGGCTACGACTGTGGACAGGGTAAAATCGCGGCGGCCGATACTCGGCGGTCTCATCCGTGCGCGACGCCTGGGCGACGGCAACGCGTGCTTCGGGAAGCAGCGGGGCTTCGGTCAGGTGCTTGGCCAGATATGCGCGGTAGGCGATATTCCTGTGCAACAGCTCCCGGCGTTCGGTGGCTTCGAACTTGAGTTTGCCGTGCAGGTAAGCGGGATCTTCGATGTTGATCGCCCTGATCTCCTCCCACAACTGGGCAGCCTGGTTCTCGTCGATTTTGGGGGCGAGGCTGGGCAAGACGCGAGGAATGGCTCGCGTGAGTAGCCAGCGTCGGCGATCGGCGAGCAACAGCGCGACGATCCGAGCGCTGTCTTGCTCGACGACGTGCGCGGTGGCCTCGAGGATCATCGACTGGATGACGTCGTGGTTGGTCGTCGCAAGCCGGTCGACCCACGCCCAAAACGACTCGCGCGCGGTCCGAGCCAGGGCTTGCAAGGCCACGCCAAATCCGACGAGCGGACCATCGCTCATCCGCAGCTGCATTCGGACTGGACGCAGATAGCGGCTGTACCGGTCACTCAAGAAGTGACCGGGTCGGCGCTCGTAGCTCACGTTGATAGTGACGGGGATGAGCGCAGGGGTGATGGTCTCAAGGTACTGCGTCGGGTTGTGTTCAGCCGCTCGCTCCCAATCCAGGCCGCTCGCCAGATCCCAAGGAGAGCTGAGCCGCGACTTCTCAGCTACGCGATCGCGCGCCCCATCACGCCACACTCGAGCGGCGTAACGAGCAACAAAGCGGGCTTCATGCTCAGGCGCATGCTGGCCGAGGGTGTAGGCGACCCGACGAACGTGGTCCTCCCCCATACCCGCCTCGACGAGCGCGAGCGCGAGTTCGGCCCCCCGCTCAGTCCAAGACCTGCGCCGGCAGAGGACCTCGCTCGCCCATGCGACCCGGGTGTCATCCCCCATCCACGCCTGCTCGATCCAACCTTCAATGATCTCCGGCGCAGACGACCAGAAGCTGGCGAGCACCCCTACGAACTCCCCCCCCAGATCCGTCGACATCAGCTGGCGAATCGTGTCGCGCAGCTCGTCGAACCACATCGGGCTGCCAGCTACGGCAGTGCGGGCAACCGGACGAACGCCGCGCTCGCCCAGACCCCGATATCCGATCGCCTCGCGCATCCACTCGATCTCGTCGGGGCTCGGGTGCAGCTGCTCGCTGATGTGCTCGACGAGCAAGACCCGCACATGCGCGCGTAGGTCCGGTGTTCGCCACAAAGCTCGAACGGTGCGGCTGTACTGCGCTCGACCGATACCTCCGAGGACACGTAGGGTCGCGCGGAGCAAGGGGCGGATGGCGAGGCCATCTTGACGGGCGAGGACGAGCGCGACCAGCGACTGATCATGGATCACTCGCTCGGCCCGAGCGTAGTCAAACAGGCTCTGGTGCACGAACCCGTAGCGGCCGTCTATGGCGGTCAGGACCCCACGCTCGCACCAAAAATCGAGCGCGCAGTTCGGCGAGGGTTCGGACCACAGCGACTCGCGCGTTTCAAGCTGCTGCGTCAGCGCGCGCAGCTCGGCCTGGCGCTCGCTGGGAGCAGTGTTGACCCGCTGACGCCAGAAGGCCGCGAGCAGCGTGCTCTCGTCGGACTCTCGGTCGTCGAGCTCGAGCATCAGGCGCAGGGCCCAGGGCGTGCGCGCGCGGACGAACTCTTGCGCGACGGACTCGCCCTTGATGAGTTGCCAGGCCCGCGCGGTTGTTTCGGATGGGAGCGGATGGAGCTCAAGCTCGCGTGCCAGCCCTTCATCGCGCAGCTTGCGAAGGCGCGGGTCGTAGCGGAGCTCGAAATGGCGCGTCGAGGCGATGACCTGGACGCCCTCGATCTTGCAGGCTTGGCGTACCAATTGGAGCAACATGACCAAGCGGCGGGTTTTCATGTCGACCGTCGTTGCCAGGGCGTCGAGCTGGTCGAAGATGAGGCACACCCTTCGCTCACAGGCAAGCTGCTTCAGGACCCGATGGAGGCGGGTGCGACCGAAACCGAGCCAGTCGCACAGTTCGAGTTCATCCGAGATCGCATCGGGGATGAGGTCGGCCTTGATCGCTACCACTGTCCAGGCCGCGCGAGGCAACAGGTCCGACAGCCAACGAAGCAGCGACGACTTGCCTGTTCCTGGCCCGCCCATCAACAAGATCGGACGATCATCGTCGTCGAAGGTCAGCTTGAGCAGCTCGAGTTGCTCACGGCGGTCGAACCAACGGCCCGCGGTCCGATGTTCCCACACTAACAGGCTCGCCGCTCCACCTGTCGGCGTGTTCGCGGCTACGCTGGGCTCATCCTCGGTCACGTTAGGAGTACTTGGGCGTTCGTCGAACGACCACACATCCGCGTGGTCGTAGAGCCAGTGTTGGGCAAGGTCGGACGGTCGCTGGCCAACCAAATCCATGGCCGCGAGGGTCCTGTACGGCGTGTAGTCGTGCTGCAGTCGCGACCAGATCCAGTGCGCGAACTCGCTGCGCAGCTTTGGATCTGCGGATGCGAGCAACGCCTCGAAGATCGCCGTCGCTGTTTGCAGTCCGATCGAGTGCTGGCAGGCGACACATAGCCAGGCCACGGGAGCGAGGGGGGCGAGCAAACGCATGTGCTCGTGCATGTTGTTGTCCGGAAAGCCGCACGCGTCGAGACGGAGCACGGCGGCCATCGTCGATAGCTCGCTGGCGCGGGCAGGCCCGCTGACGCGGCACAGCGCAACGATGGCTGCGAGCGAGCCTGTGGTGCTGAGGCCAGCGTGACTGAGGGCGTGGGCTTCGAAGCGAGCTAGCGCGTCGCCCGTGATCGCAGCTCGCGGAAGCGAATGAAACACCAGCTCGCGCGCGAGCGCGTCTTCATAGTTGTCGCGGGTGATCTCGCGAGCGAGGTAGGTATCGAGCGCAGGCCGCAACGCGTCGAGCATGGGCCCAGGCATGTCGCGCAGCAGCAGGGCCGCGAGACGAGCGTGGTTGCCACCTCGCTCAATCCATGCCTCCAGCTGGGTGAGGACGACTTCGGTTGTTTGCCAGTGAAACCACCCGGCGTTGATCAAGGGCTCGGCGGCGCTCGTCGGAACGAGGCGACCGCTCTCGACTTGGTCGATCAGTCCGGTGGTGTAGGTGCACGCCCTGGCCGCAACCTCGGGGTGGGTGAGTAGCTCGGGCAGGAGCCGATAGGGAATGATCACCATGTTGAACGGCGGTCGAAACCACGCGTACGGAAGGAGTTCGGTAAAGAGCGCGCGAGCGTCCGAGCGTTCGAGCACAGGCTCGAGCATCTCGATGATGCTGAAGTGACCTCCGATCTTGGCGTCCATGCTTCGACGCAAGTAGGCCAGTAACGCATCGAGCACGCGCTCGTCTTCGCTGACGAGCATCCGCAAGACCTGGTTGGCTGCCGGCTCCACCACGAGCGACCAGGGCATGGCGCGAGCGAAGACGTCGACGAGGACCTCGGGATGGCGTTGAGCAATGCGAACGACGGCCGTGAACGCGGCCGTGTTGTTGTAGCCGCAGGCCTTGCGCCGGGCGATGTCGGCGAGCGCCTCATGTGTCGTACCGAGGACGGGAACGAGCCACCGCCAGCACGAACGTTGGACGAAGATCGAGTAGCGGGAGACGGGTGTTCGGTGGTCGAACATCCGTGGGCCATCAGCCAGGGTCGGAGGTGGGTCCCCGTTGACGCTCATCGAAGAGCGAATTGTCTTGGCGGCCTCGGGGCCACCGGGCGCGGCGAGGAAATCAGCGCAGATGTCTTCGCTGCATTGGCCGAGTTCGAAGAGGTGCATCATGCCAACGCGGAGCACTTCGAGTGCCACCTCACCCGGTCGCAGCGCGACCGCAGCGCTGGCCGAGAGCGACTGGTCGCCGGACCAAAGGTGTGTGGCGAGATGTTCGATGGCAGGTTGGAGCTCGGGCGTGCGTGGTATCGATCGAAACACCCGACCCGCCGCGATAGCGACGTTCGCGTGGTTCATTTGGCCCTGATCGAGCATCTGCTGGTGGAGGAAGGCCCCGATCTCGGGGCTCGACGGTTCCCAGGCCTCCACGGTAGCCACGCGGACCCGGGCGCTGATATGGAGCAACCCATCGCGGGCGGCGAGTTCGGCGGTCGCGTCCTCATCGCTGCAATCGATGACCGTCGTCATGCGCTGACGGACCCGCTCGGCGGCTCGCGAATTCGCTCGGCACAAGGACTCGAGGACTTCGGCAGCCTTGGCCGACTTCCACCGTGAGCAGTCATCGATGACATGGCGCCACATGCACTCGACAGCCAGCACCGTGAGCTCATCGTCGAGGTCCGGCCCGAAGAGCGAGCACGCTCGTGCGGCGCGTGTCGCCATCCGGAAGCGGAAGGCGTCGCGGCCCCTCGTGAGGTCGAAGATCCGGCCGAGCCGAGCGCGAGCACGCTCTGGTTCGAGTTCGATCTCGAGTGCGAGCGCGACCTTGGTCAGCTCACCGAGTTCGAGCCGCCCCCCAGGGAGCTCGAGGTCGTAGCCGTGGCGGATGCACGCGCGAGCGGCGAGGTACTCGACAACCCAGCGAGCGCCGGGTAGCACCAGGGGCTCGTCTCCCGTGCAGACCAAGCCTTCTTGCTCGAGGAAGTCCAAGATGGGGTTGAAGTGGGCGCGGGGAAATACCGATGGGTCCTTCTCCCGCGGGCCAAGCATGAGCCACAGGCAGCAGTCTTCGATGTCGTCCTCGTCGTGGCTGCGCTGGGTGCTCTGTTCCCGACGCTGCCGCCAGTCTTCGCGCAGATCCCTGAGCACGACACGAAGCAGCGCCAGAAGACCGGCCGAGGCCCGCTGAGCGTAGGCGCAGGCCAAGGTCAGGGTCAGCGGGTTGCCGGTCTCAAGCTCACCGAGTCGCGCATGAGCCTCGAAGCCCCATCGCCGAGCAAACTCGGCGATGTGGGCCTCAGTCCAGGGGCGGAGCTGGTAGCGAGAGAACACGGCGCGGGGCAGCGCGCTCTGAGGCCGACTCGTTACGACGAGTCGCGCGACGAAGTTCGAGTCGGACAGCTCGCGGAGGCAGCGCTTGCCCCACGACCAGAGGTTCGGCGTCAACTCATCGAAGGCGTCGATCAACAAGAACACCTGGTGGATCTCGCCGGGCCCGCACTTGACGAGATCACCGAACTCGAGCCGAGCGGCCCGATCCTTGCGGAGGTTGGCGAGCCGGGTCGCCGGCATCATCATCGGTACTGGCTCGGCTCCCTCGGGAGAGGTTCGCTGCGCGAGCTCGTGGGCCAGGATCATGAGCGTCGTCGACTTGCCCGAACCAACCTCACCTGTGAGCAGCAGAGAGCCCTTGCTTCGATCCCACACCTGCTCGATCGAGAGCACTTCGATGCCTGGCTGGTCGTTGGCGTCGATTGCAACGAGCTCGATCGGAACGATGAGTTCGCGGAGCGGGCGTTGCTCGCCCGTTCGACACAGCAGTCGCTCAGCCGGCCGCATCTGCTCGAAGTCGGCGATGATGTCGGCCAGCCACTCGCGCCGTCGCTCAAGCCGGCGCTCATCGACGGCGAAGTCCACGAGGTAGACCTCACTGGGGTCGACAGCTAGGGAGTGGAGCCGCGGTGCTTCGGCCGACTCGCCCGCGCCGAGGTCGAGCCGTCCACGCGCGAGCTCGAACGAGCCGCGGACGCTGTCGCCCTCGCGCAGCGCGACATAGAGCGTCCGGGCAAAGCTCCGGGCGGCGTCGTCCGTCACGACACCATCCATGCTGATGACCACGTCGACGTGCTCACTGAGGCACTCGGCGAGCGGCTCTCCGTTGCAGATGTTCAAGACCACGCAGCGCAAGCCCGGGATCGCGCGGGTGATCACCGAGCTCATCTGTGCAGGTGAGACGAGTTCGCCTGCGAACGCGAGCTCACCTGCATCGTTGGCGTGGCCGCTGATGTGGAGCATGTGTGGCGCGTACTTGCACAACTGCTCGGGTAGCTCGTCGAGTGTGGTCCTGCGGCGTCGCTTGAGCTCGAAGCAAACGTGATCGTCGGGCGTCCTCTGCTCGACGGCGTTGGAGATCTCGTCGAACTCCTGCGCGACGTCGAGTTTGGAGTCGGGCCCATCGGTGCCGAGCAGGAAGAGATCGAGCCGAGGTAGGTGGGGCACTCTCATGGCCCCCCCCGCAGGACGACCTTTGCGGAGACCCAGCGTGTAGGCTGCCGCCCGCCTCCGCCGGAGTATACGTTCTTCGTTAGCTCGCCCGCGCGCGCCCTTCCAATCACGTCCGCGAACCCCTGACGCAGCTCCAGCTGTTCGACTGCCGTCAACTCCATGGGCGTCGCGCCGACTGCCACGAAGCGATCGAACCCGGGCGTGCCGTTGAGGACGAAGGGCCTGCCGAGCTCATCGGGATACCAAAACACGTGCGTGCCAAAGCGTGGCACCGCCTCGCTCCCGAGCCACTCGACCTGGCCGTCGCGGGCGACATTGAGCACGCTGACGTGGAGCGGGTAGCGCGAGCGATTGAAGACTTTGACACAAAAGTGGGTCCCCATGTCGGCTCGGTAGCGTCCCTCCTCGTCGATGTCGATCTGGGGGAGATCGGGATCCTGGACGTCGTCAACCTGGATCTCGGCTCGAAGTAGCTGGAGGTCGAGTCCTCCGGAGATGGAGTTGGGAAGATCCGCCACCCCATCGGCGAGTTGCAAGGGCGCGCGGTAGCGTTGGCAGTGAGCCAGGACGTGAACCGCGACGTCGGTTTCGAAGCGCGTGAGCTCGTGGTCGCCGCCCGAAGCCAGGCCGAACAGCTCGTCACACAAGACCCACTGGCCGGTCTCGGCGTCCTCGACGACGCGCACGGGCGCGTCGGGGTCTTCGGCCACCATATCCGCGAGATGCTCCGCCAGCTCCGCGCGAAGCTCCGCGACCCGCTCGGGGGATCCATGCAGTGACAGGCGCAGCGCAGGCTCGCCGTAGCGCACGACGCGACAGCGAGGCCGCTGCGGCCAGGGGAAGTCCGCGACAGCCGTGGCGATGGCCTTCGCCGGGCTCGCCTCTTCGACGCAGAGCGTACCGACCCGGGCCGCGTCGTCGGCCCTGGAGTCGATCCGGGGCAAGCTGTGCGGCTCGGATCCATACACGCCGACCTTGGTTCCACGCGTGATGTTCAAGAGCGTGCCGGCGAAGACCTCGTAGCGACCGGCCTGCGGCTGCACGCGTAGCTCGCCGGGTTCGCGGGCCAGGCTGAGACCAAAGATGAGGCGCTCACCGTCGCCGATCAGCCACGGCTGCTGCTTGCCCTTGATGTTGGCATCGATCTCCGGCCACAGCTCTCGCCAGCTGCACTCGCGGCGGTCCTCGGGGGCGAGTTTGCGCAGGGCGTTGGTCAGCGCCCGGGTCAGCTTGCCCACGGATCGACCGTTCGGGAGCCTGGTCTCCTCGGCCTCCTGGTCCGCACGGCATGCGGCGACTATCAGCGGGGCGAAGCCGACGTCCAGACCAATTCCACGCTGGGGGTGGCGCACGTGCTCGGGCAAGTCCTTGGCCGCGATCGGCGGCAGTGGACAGCTGCGCACTGTGGCCCCTCGCGCGGCGCCGCCCGAGTGGCAGCAGTCGAGGATGACGGTGAGGTTCCGAGTGCGGCGAGCGATCGCGGCGAGTCGCCGGTTGAGCTCGACATCGTAGATCTGCCCGTCCCGCTCGCGGTAGTCGACGGGCAAGATGCACTCCTTCGCGTAGCGGTTGCGCTCGCCCTCGACGATCTGCATGCCGCCGTGACCCGAGAAGTGGATGACCACGCGATCTTCCGAGGTCACGACCGCGCTGGCGAGGTGCGCGAGCGCATCGCGGATGTTCCTGGCCGTGGCCGGGGTGGCATCCGGGAGGTCGTGGTGCCCGGGGTGGGCTGAGGCGAGGAGGGTGATCTCCTCCTGGTCGACGGCGTAGTGTTTACGCAAGACCTCGCCAACCTCGAGAGCGTCGCCGACACATCCGCGTAGCGGGCGGGTGGCGTAGGCGTCGACGCCGATGAGCAGCACGTGGTTGCGCCCCGCTCGCTCGCTCGTGCGATTATCGATGGCCTCGACCTCGGCCCTCAGATCCGCGTCGTCACTCGGCGGGCCTCCGTCCCCCGGAGGTCCGCCGACGCCGCGCACTCCCGAGGGGACGCGGACGCTGGCTCGCGCATCCGCGAGCTTGTTGCCTAGACGCCCGACCCGAGCCCTGGCTTCCTCCTTTGTGAAGCAGCCGTCTTGCTGGATGACCAGCCGCAGCGCCCTAAATCGATCGAAGAGTGTGTCGCCAGATCCCGCGCGCAGGCTGTCAAGCGCCTGGGCGCTGGTCCTTTGCTGATGCTGAACGTCGGCTACAAGGTTGTCGATGTCGGCCTCCAGTCCGCGCTCGAGGCCAAACCACGGTCGACGGCCGGGGTAGAACGTCTGCCGCCGAAGCCGGAGCAGCACCCAGGCGCCATCCTCAAGCACCTCGCCATCAAAGAGCGGCTGCGTGAACCCGCCCTTCGCCGCGATCTTCAGCTTGCCCTCGTCGAGCGAGCTACCGCGATGAAACAATACGTGCGTGCTATCCGCGCGGAGCTGATCCGGGCGGAGGTTGAGCTCGAGCCCGTCTAGGCTGAACAGGTTCTTGGTCTTGGCTGAGGACTGGGTCAGCTCGGACAGCGAGGCGACGAGATCGCCCGCTGCGGCCCCCAGCACCCGCTGCGGCCCGGTTGGTGTCGCGGTCTGGACCATGCCCGCGGCGATCCCCAGGCTCGCGCGAGAGGCTCCCTTGAGCATAGTAGCGATCGCTGTGTCGTGCTTGATCGCAAACAGCGAGACGTTGAGGGTGAGCGTACCGCCACAGTAGTTGCGGTCTGCGAGCACGGGTCGATCGAAGATCGGGGCAGTTCTCGCGTCGCCACGCAGCTCGAAGGTCCCCAGGCCGGCCTGGTAGCGCTCTCCACCGACGTTGATGTCGATCGTACCCGACGCGATCCAGGACCGCAGCCAGCTGTCGCTCTCGTTGATAAACCAGGTCACCGCATCGACGGCGAGGTAGTGGTGGTTTTCCTGCAAGCCCCCCTGGTCCGCGACCGACTCGGGTATGCAGTAGATGTGAAAGTCGCCGTCGCCGGCGGTTGCGGGCTTCTTGGTCATGGCCTGCTCCTAGCAATCGGGCGAGAGCGGTGCGTCCGCTCCTGCGAGGTCGAGCTCGAACTTGTAGATCCGAAACAGCGCGTCCGCGGTCGGCCGAGCCCCGCCGAGGGCGTTGCGAGCGAACGAGGGGGGCTTGAGCGGGTCTGTCCAGGAAAACCGGTTGACGCCGCGCTGCTCCCAGCTGCGCAGGTCGACGTGCTTGTCGGTCAAGATGACCATGATCGTGAACGGCAAGGGCGCGTCGGTCGACAGGATCGAGCGAGATGGTCGACGCAGCTCGATGCCGCGTACCCGCTCCTCGCGGCTTCGCTGGCCGAGCCTGTAGGTCTCTCGCGCTCGAATCTCCACGCCGCCCCCCTGCGCCCGGGACAGCAGCTCGATCCGCGCGTTGGGGTGGATGCAAAACACGCTGGCGTGGATGTCGAGCCGCGGCTCGATGATCATTGAGATCGCTTCACCGTCGACGAGGGTCGGACGCGCCTCGCTCAGCTCCTGCAGCCCGTCTGCGCGGACGCGGGCGAGTTGCGGCTCGCATTCCGGATCCAGCCTGCCACCGCAGAGGTTGGCGAGCGTGTTGGCGCGACCGATGCGGTAGGCGGCTTCGGCGATGTGTTGGGCGAGGTGGCGGGCACCCAGCGGCAGCTTCCCGGGCTGGAAGGCCCGGGGGACGTCGAAGCCGAGTTCGCCGCGAAACAGCTGTAGCTTGTGGTCTGCGAGCCGGAGGCAGGCGATCGCCGAGCCGGCTGGGTCAGGCTCGCGGCTCAGAGTCAAACCCACGGCCCCGATGCGAGCCTCGAGTAGCTCGTGCTCGACCTCGCTAGCGAAGCCGCGCAGCTCTACGGAGCCGCGAGACTCGCCAAACGCAATCGGTCGCGCTCGCGTTCCAGAGGCGATCCGCTCGACACCGAGCCTAGGTTTGATCGTGGCGAAGGAGCTGCTGACTGCGTCGACTTCACACGCGGCGGCGATCTCCTCGTTGCCCCTGTTCCCGAACGAGACGAGCTCGTAGCGATCCCCGCGGCGAAGATCTGCGAGCGCCCCCCCCACGAGGTGCACGCGGCCGCTGCTGATGTCGACGTCGACCGCGCCGAGCTCCTCGCGCTCGTGGAGGCGAAACAGGAACCGTCGATGGGGGCCCTCCACCGACACGAGCTGATCGTGGCCCGAGCGGCGCGGCGTCATGCGGATCATTCGACCGACGTCTTGCCAGGTGGTGTGAACCGGGTCGATCCGCGACAGGACGTCGTGCAGGGCGAGGGTCATGGCTCCGGCGGCTGAGTGGCCGCAGTCCGAGTGGTTGCAGGGCGTTTCGTAAGCCTTGCCGTTGGCTGAGGACGCCAGCAGCTGGACCGCGTGCGGGTTGGCCTCGGCCGCGCGGGTGTCCTCACCGAAACCTCGCTCGCGCAGGGTCTCGAAGTACTTCGAGGCCGCGCGAGCCCAGCGGCCCTTGCTCTCGTGGTAGCGGGTCGGTCGGTACCGGGACGTGTCCTGCCACTCGATCTTTTCCTCGGCGTGGTCATCCTCGCTTTTGCGGAACACCCGGCCGGCGAAGCAGCAGTCCATGATCACCGTGACGTTGGGGCTCTTCTTGGTGAGCCGGGCGAGCACGACGGACAACTCCGTGTTGGTGAAGCCGCGAAAGTTGCCCTCGGTGGACTTGGGAAAGTCGCTGGGGACCAAGAACCGATAGTACGAGTCCTCCCCGATGCCGGCGAGCTTGGCCCCGGGCGGCTCGACCTTGGATCCGTGGCCCGAGTAGTAGAAGACGACGATGTCTCCGGGCTGGGTGTCGGCGACCAGCTGGTCGAGGGCCGAGGCGATGTCATCGCGCGTCGCCGGACAGACCGAGGTGATGTTCGAAAACTCGTGCTCGCGCAGCGCCGCGGTCATCAGTTCAATGTCGTGCTCGACGCCGCTGAGATCTTTCGCGGGGGCGCCTAGTAAGAGCGCGCGCTTGGTGCTCGGTTTGGCGGTCATGCGTTCTCCGGGTCGGGGTAGAGTCGGGGGGTGGACTCCGAGCCGGGGTTCTTGATGCGAGTGAACAGCCGCCCGAGCTGGTGCGCGCAGCGCAAGTCTCCTCGGGTCCCATAGCCCAGCAAGAAGCCCTCGACATAGGCGGTGAGCTCCGCGGGCTGTACGTCGGGGCTTTCGAAGCCCACACACGAGGTCTCGGCGTGGGGCGTCCGGCTGAGCTGCTCGGCCAACTCGCTGGTGTTCGAAGACGCCAAAATGAAGCAGCAGGACTCCAAGTTCGCGGCCTTGATGCACGCGTTGAGGTACTTGTAGTCGATCAGCGGGACGCCCGAGACCGTGTTCGAGCGTGTATCGAACCCAACGCCGTCACAGACACCGCTGATGACGATGATCTTCGGGGCCGCCGCGGACGACGCGCGAGCCGTACGAAGATGGTGATCGAGCTGCTCGGGAGACACGTTCCACTCGAAGGCGAGCTCGAGCGTGGGCCCGACTAGGCGGGCCGCGCGGCGAGCTCGAAGGACCTCTTCGGCGTAGTCGAGCTGCGCGACCCGCTCGGGCGGCCGGAGCAGGAAGTACTGCACGGAGACGATCGGCTTGGGTTCGTGTGACCGACTGCGCGGAGGCCGGCCGGTCAAGCACTCATGCGCGTCCGCTCCGCTGATGTACGCGCCCGCTTCCTCGAAGGCGACGCGGCTGTCGGCGGTCCGCCCACGAACATCGTAGAATTTCGTGACGAAGGTCTCGCGCTCGGAGTCCTTGCTCTCCCGGCCGAGCACGATGACGTGTTTGGCCGGGAGTCGACGCTTGTCGACCCTGGCGACGTCCACCGTCGACCACAGCAGCATGCACTCCGCGGAGCCTCCGCCCGCGTGGGCGACGAGGCGAAACAAGTCGTCGAGCACGATCGGCGGCGGGGAGGTCGCGGGGTCGCCGAGCACGAGCTCGTGGCCGGTCTCTGTGGCCATGGCGTGGAGGTGTATGACCTGAGGCCGGTGCTCGAAGATCGTCGCATACAGCTCCTCGATGCTCGGCTCGATGGCCTCGACGAGGTTTGCGGTCTCGTGCTGTTGCAGCCCTCGTTTGATCGAGAACAGCTCACGCCCGAGCTGAGCGACGGCCAGGTTGTCCACGCCGCGGACGCCGGCGAAGATCCCGAGGACCTCCAGCGCCGCGCGGCGGCCGAGGCTCGCCAGCAGATCATCGATGGATAGGCGTCGAAGGCTGCTCGACTCCGGGAACGAGCAGCCTTCGACGCCGGCAGCGTCGTCGCCAAGCCCGAGTGCGGCCTCGCCCTCGGCGAAGGCCACGGCCAGGGTCTGGGAGTGGATGAAGGCCGCGCGGTACCAGGCCTCGAAGAACTTGGCGGCGCGGTCACCGTCGAGCTCGCCCTCGAAGCCAATCGCGACCGACGCGTGCGGCGAGATCGCCTCGGCTTGTGAACGGGAATTGCACGCGCTCAGCAGCACGCACGGAACGTGGCGTTGCGCGAACACCTTGGCGAGCGCCTCGGGCCG
Organism: Enhygromyxa salina; assembly: GCF_000737335.2. GTDB lineage: Bacteria > Myxococcota_A > Polyangia > Nannocystales > Nannocystaceae > Plesiocystis > Plesiocystis salina_C. Next base: position 15,131 of record NZ_JMCC02000134.1, read on the forward strand.
GGGAGCTCGGGAGCCGTTTGGAACAGCGAACTCGACTCCGGATTCGCTTCCGTGGGTGGCGATGTGCACGATCAGCAGCCGTTTGTCTGCGAGCAGCGCGAGCAGCTCCTCGGCCTGAACACCGAACCGGGACTCGACCTCGGGGCGCCGGTCCCCATCCAGACGCTCGAGAACCTTGTTGATGGCTTCGAGTTCCTGCTGCTGATCCGGCGCCTCGACTGGGGCCAGGTAGAGGATCTTGGGCCTAGCTCGCATCGAGGTTCCTCGTGGAGCACGCGAGGCCAGGAGCGACCATCATCTTCATGGGCATCGCCCAGGCCCGATGAGCGCGAACATGTCTTCGAGCGTCGCGTCGAGATCCTCGGCGTCGCACATGCGATCGTCCAGGTCGGCGTCGTGCCGGCAGACGGACTTGAGTCGCGGAGGGTTGGTCGTCACGATGAAGTGGAACGTCTCCGGCACGGTTGGCGCGGCAACGACTCGGGCCACTCCAACAAGATACCCCGCTCGGCGACGTCCGTCTCGCCCGCGGCCTCGCGCCGTAGGTCGATGGAAGTGTCTTGTCGTAGGCGTAGTACTCAGCGAGTTGCTGCACTTCTCGCCCAGCTGCAACGATGCGAGCTGCCCCTGTCCAGCGGGAACCGGCTTGGGGACGGTCTGCTGCGTCCAATGGTCCGGGTCCTGGTGCTCATCGAGCAGCGGACCCCAGCCGGCTAGGTCCACCGCCGCCGGAGTCCAGCCGAGTTCGTCGTCGGCCTCGAGGGGGCGCTGGCGATTGTCCGGTTGGTCTATCGGGTGCCCGTGGGCGTGCGCGGGCTGCCGTCCAACACATCACCTAAGAGGAAGATCGTCCGGCCCGGTCGAGGACCGAGTAGCGGCGGTCACGGTAGCGTCGCGTGGCGTAGCGCCGCGTGGCGTAGCGCCGCGCCATGTATGCCGGGCGACCGAGCGCTCGCCCGCAGCTCGAGCGCAGGAACGCCCACTGAAGCGTGGGCAGATGGTTGTCGCGGATCGCCGCGCGGAGCACCGCGCGGCGCAGATCGGGGGTCAGGCGGCCACGTCCGCGGCTGAACGAACGGCGAATCAGGCTGTTACGCTGGAGTCGCGGCACACGGCTGAAGGCACCCGGTTGGGTCTCGAGGAGGAGCGCGAGGGCTAGATCGCGGATCGAAACGTCATGGAGCCACCCGAGCGGGCTGGGGGCCGTCTGACCGCGGCGACGCTCGGCCCGCTCGGCCGGGGTCGGCTCCAGCGCGAGCAAGGCGACGAGTTCGGCCTCAAGCGAGGCAGATGCAAACATATCTGGCTGGTGATCGGCGAATTGTGAGGCGAGCTCGTGGCCGAAGTGGGCGCCGGCGAGGAGTCCGGCAAGGCGGTGGTTCCACTTGCCGGGGCCGAAGCGGTCGGGGTCGAGCACGAACCCCTCACTCGCACGCTCGAGCTCGGTCGGCTCCGCGCGTCGGATCAGGCAGTCGAACGCGGCCGCGCGCGCGGGCTCGGGGATGAGGTGGAGTCGTCGCCACCACCACCAAAACAAGGACCAGCTCAGCTCGAGCACACGCTGCGCGGGCAGCTCGTCACGTCGATCCTGACTGAGGCGGACGATGACGGTCTTGGCCAGGCCCAGGAGCCGCCACTCGAGTTGGGCGGTGGTCGCGGTCTCGCGCTGTTCGGCGGCGGCGCGCTCAGCCTCGAGCGCGCGAGCGAGGAGCTGTGCCGCACTATCTGCCGGAGTCGCCGGGGGTCCGTCGAGTTCGGCCACGACAGACACTGCGGCCGCGAACATGAGCGTCGACGAGAGCTCGCCCGTCGGGGCGGCGAGCCAAGCCCTCGCCCGCTCGCTCAGCTCGGGCGGTGGACGCCGGCCGCCCTCGAACGGCGACAAGCATGAACGCCCCAGGCGCCAGGCAGTCGGGACGGCGGCGTGGACGGACGTTCGAGGCTGGTCTTCGCCCAAGAGCTGGACGACCTCTTCGAGGTTCTTCGGGAAGGTGACGTCGCCCGCGAGCCCCCAACCGCTGGGTCCGAGGGGGTCGTCATCGGCGGACCGAGCGGGGGACTCGGCGTGGACCCGTACGAAGGCCTCACGGTCGCCGGGCTCGCCGACCTCGGCGAGGCGCACAGCGGCGGTCGCTAGCCTCGCGTCGAATGGCGCGACGGCGTGGGCCCAGGCTATGAGTGCCTCGCTGCGCCGTGGCGACGGCTCGCTGGCCAATAGCGCCGTCGGAACCTCGGCCGACAGCGACAGCATGCCATCTTCCAGCGACGCACTGGCGACTCCATGGCGAAGCGAGTCGATGTCGTTGGCGCTCGCGCCTTGGAGGACATCCCACCATGAGTAGTGCTGGCCACTAACGGGACTCGCAAACTGGTGCATGGTAAGCACCTCGCGGGGTTGGTCGCAAGTGAATGCGAGTAGGACGAGGTGACACAGCGGCGGTCGGGCGAGCTGCGGCTCGTCGCTGCCTCCGACGATGGCTACCGCGAGGCGCAAGGACGCGATCGCGTCGCGGACAAACATGTAGTCGTGGCGCCACCCCGCACAAAAAGCGACGGTGTGCTGGAGCGCGAGGTTCCACGCGCGGGCGCGGGCGGGGTGGCCTGCGATCCAACTCCCAAGCCAAGCCCAAAGCCGGCCCGCGGGCGTATCGCCGCTGAACAACACGCGATCACCGGGGCTCGGCTCGCGGCCAACGTAGGGTACGTCGTTTCCGTCGACGGCACCGTACAAAGGTGACTGGATGGCGGTGATCTGCAGCCACATGAACAGGCGCCAGTTGAGCTGGCACAGTTCCTCGGCGGCGAGGTCGGCGACGCGCTGGGCCAGCGCGTTCGAAAATGAAGATGCGAAGGCGTCGGGCACCGGCTCGCGCTCGCCAGCGTCGCCGCACCACGCGAGCCAGATCGCCCCTGCGTAGTTGTGGCAGACGTGGAACTGGGTCGAGGCGAGTGAGTCGAGGTTGGTGCGGGCGGGCCACTCGTATTGGTCAAGGACGCGCTGAGCACGGGGCGCAGCGAGCCCCAGCTCGGGATGCTGGAGACCGAGGTAGAGGATGTGGTGGGGCTCGAGCGCTGCGCTGAAGCCAAGCCTGACGAGGCCGATCGCAGTCTCGAAGCTCCGGGCTGGGGGAGCAAGCTCGGCGACGAGTTCGGCGAAGTCGAGGACGCGTTCGCCGAGGCCTCGGTGGGCTTCGAGCGCGCGCTCGAGCTGGTCGCGGGAGGTCCAGGCGAGGGTCTGGGCCAGCCCGACGGGTCCACGGGTGCTCCCGGCGCTGGTTGCATGGTCGGCTGAGAGCATCAATGCGCGAGGCCTCTCAACGAGGAACTGGCGCCAACTCCGGAGCTCGACCGCGATCTCGTGAAACATGGTCCAATGACGCGCAGCAGGTGGCGGGAGGTCAACGCTGGGGCGTTCAACGATCTCCAAGCGGCCGTGGTCGAGGGCCTCGATCATGACTCGGCGCACCCGCTTCGCGCGCTCGACTGCCTTCGCGCCCAGCTCGTGGACCTCGACTCGCGCGACGATGCCCTCACGGGTCGAGCGCGCGACCTCGACGCGCCGGATGGCGTCACAGCGAAGCACATTCTCGAGTTGCTCGCCGCGCCACAAATCTTCGATCACCCCCTCATCGAGGTAGACGTGATCGGGGAGCTCGCTGCGTTGTCGCTCGACGTCAATGCCGAGGGGCTCGAGTTCGTCTCGCAGCAGCCAGCCGTGGCCTGCGAGCGTCGCCAGCAGAACCTCTAACGACCACCGAACATCCTGGTCCGGACCATCGTTGCTGACGACCACCGCATGTGGTCCAGGCTTGGACACCCACTCGAGTTTGGTCGTGCGGTCGAGAAGATCCCGGAGTCGAGCAACGCGATCGTGGGCCAGGCGATCATTCCGGGCAGCCAGGCGTAGAACCGCTGCGTGGACGTGCTCACGCCAGATGTCGGCGAACATCGCCACGTGCCCGTCAGGGCCGAGTCGGTCGAGTAGCTCAGGCCACAGATCGAGCTCGGCCAGGAGGTGGACCTCGAGGTCGCCGAGCAGGATGAGCTGACCGGCGACGATCGGGGTCTCGCCTGCCACGCGTGGACGGAGAAAGGGCGGGACGAACACGGGCTCGGCCGAAGACCGAACAAGCAGACGCTCGAGCACGTCGGCGGTTTCGACGGCGGCGGTGCGGCGCAGCGCAGCGAACGAAAACATCCCGGCGCGCCAGGCCGCGTGGGCCTGGGTCCGCAATTTAGCCCAAGCGCGGAGGGCCTCGACGCCGTGGTCAAAGGACGCGCCCCAGGCCACGCCCTCTGCGATCAACCGGTTGAAGTCGGGGGCCGGGAGATCAGTCGGTGCCCCAAGCATGAAATAGAGTTCGACCAGAAGCCGCTCGACGAGAGCGTGGCCCGGGTAGTTCGTGGCGAGGCGTTGATGGATGGCACGGAGATCAGCACGGGTCTTTCGTCCGGGCGGTGCGGCGGCGGCCAAGATTCGCGCGACCTCCAAGAGAACGAGCGGGTCGCGGCTGGCAGCCTCCGAGTCCCGAGCTGTGCGGGCCAACTCGACGGCCTCTGGCTCGCGGTCGAGCTGTGTGAGGAGCCCAGCGTACGCGAGCCGAGCCTCGATAGGGGCGGAGCTGTCGAGCGCGAAGTAGCGCTCGAAGTAGCGACAAGACTCGAGCTGCCGCGAAGCTTGGAGCGCGAAGGCGGCTGTCCTCAGCAGCCCGGGATTGTCGGGGTCGAGGGCGAGCCATGGCTCGAGCAGCTGCGCGGCGTCGTCCTCTCGCTGGCACCGGGTCAGGAGATCGGCGAGGATCATCGCCTGGCCGAGGCCTGGCATGAGCGCGTGCGCGGCCTCGGCGTGGGGCAGCGCCCGCCACGGGCGCTCTGGGTCGCTTAGGAACCAGCCCACGAGCCACTGGACCACGGACACGGTCGGATGCAAACGTCCAAACTCAAGGACCCGGAGCTCGAAGGCCTCGTCCGCTTCGCCCGTGGCTTTCGCGTCGAGTGCGCGCGGAATTGTGCGCTCCACACGGTTCCTTCGTGGGCCAAGGCGATCCCGACCTCGCGGGGTTCGACGTCTTGGCCCAGGGCTCGAAGACTACGTATGAGCCCGTGGGCGTCGAAGGTGTGGCGCTGGACCTCAGCCGCGATCTCGTTGAGGGTCGTTCGGGTCGCGGGCGCCATCTCGGGTATCCTGGCGCGGGCCGTGGCCAGACCAGCGCTGAATCGCAGGACCGCCTGCAGCCGGCGCTCGGGCGCGAGCGGGCGGTGGAGTTCGGGAGAGTCGAGGGCCGTCTGGACGATCGCGCGACCGAGGACGAGCACAGCGTTGGCCAGGACCTCAAGTTCCATCTCGTCGTCGTCGAGGAGCGCAAGGGCGAGTTCGGCCGACGTGTCCACGTCGCCCACCCGGTCGTGGTGCAGCGCCATGTGAGCACGGAGCCTCGGCGTCGCGTCGGGCCCAGGCCTGGACAGAATCTCGCCGCGCTCGACCGCCAGCATCGCGGCGATGGCCCGCGGGACCGAGGACCATCGGGCCATAATTGCAGCCGCGAGTGCTGGCTGACGGACGTCGAAGAGGGTCTCGACGAGCCTGTGGCGCCAGGCGAGGTCTGGGCTTGGTGTTGACCCGAGAACACGCTTGGCGAGGACGATGAGTTGGTCGATGGCCTTGGCCTCCTCCCCGACGTGGAGCAGCGACACCGCGTAGGCGAGCTGCGTCAGTCCGAGCAGCGCTTCGAACTCGTCGGCCTCGTCATCTTCGGTCTCGGCCAGCTTGAGGGCCTGGGCGTGGGCGTCGCGGAACAGACCGTGGGCGCGCCCGAACTCGCCCTCCTGCCGCGCCGTGTTGGCTTGGCGGAACAGCGCGCGGAGACCCTCGGCAGCGATCGAGAGCAGCCGTGCGGTCGCAACGTCGTCCAGGTCCGCGACCGCGGCGTCGACGATTCCCGGGACGGGCGGTGAGTGGAGAAAGATATCGGCGGCCGATGTGCCCTCGGCCGGGACGAGCAGGCCAAGCTCGGGATCGACGTCGAGGTCGACCAGCGCATCGCGTCCGAGTTCAAACGCTCGATGGGCACTGAGCTCTTCGTTGATGCCGAGGTAGAATGCGCGAGTGAACGCCAGCGCGGCCTCGTCGTGCCACTCGTCATGATCGCCGCGGACCCCGATGACAACGGAGACGCGCTGCGCGATGACCCGGGCCTGGGCCAGCGAGTGACAGGCGTTGAGGACCACGCACTTGACCGTGTCTCGGGTCGCAAACGCGCGCGCGGCCGCTTCGTGCGGTGGCAGCTGGGGGCTCTCGTCGTCGTGCACGAACACGAGCTCCCCATCGGGCGTGCCATGGCCGATAAAGTGGACGATGATCGGACGGTGGAGGAGGATCTGCTTGCGGAGATCCTCGATGCTCGACTGGGGCCGGTACTGGGCGACGAGGCCAGCGCGACGACCGAAGGTGTCGTCGATTGCCTGGTACTCCCGGGACGCGGCGACGGGGGGCTCGCCGTCGGGGCTCGAGCCCACTACCAGGATCGTGTGGCGCCTAGAGCCCTTGGGGGCGATTTTCCTGGGTTTTTGAGTCAAGTTTCACTCAGGCAGCCACGCGGCCGGTCTCCCGGAGCCTGATCACCTCCTCATCCACGCGGTCGACGGCTTTGCGTAGGCGGGTCGGAGCCGGAGGATTGTCGTCGTTGGCGGCGGCGAGTCCTGGGCGGAGCACGCAATTGTAGGTCCGCGTGATCAGCAGGGCCGCCTTCAGACCAAAGTCCGTCACTTGATAGCGATGGGTTTTGGGAATGCGTTCGATGAGGCCATGCAGCCTCAGTCGACGCAAGTCGTAGGTCATCTTGCCCTGGGTGAAGTGACCGGGCGCGAGGCCCAGTAGTTGCGCCATTCGTCCGCGCAGATCCTTGTTGGAGAAGCCACGGGGCAAGAGATTGAAAAGCAGGATGGCCATGAGTAGCGCGAGCGCACGCGAGTCGCCGAAGCGTAGCCCCGATGCTCGCTGTCCTTCGACGACCACAGGCTGGTCGACCTTGGCGAAGGCGTCCTCGCCGAGCGTGGAGTCGTGGCTGATGCGTTGGACATCGAGCAGCCGTCGGTTCGCGGCGAAGCCGACCTCCTTCAGGGCGGGGAGGTTGTGGACGAGTTTGTTGACGACGAAGTCCTTGGTCTTGTTGATCGTCGTCTCGGTCCGCAGCGCTCGTCCCTCCTTGAAGTACTGCTTGATGCGAGTGTTCTTGTAGTCGACGTGCAACGAGGGAATGACACCATTGGTGAAGACCCGCGTGCGGAACTGTCCGGGTGTCCGTTTGGTGACGCGACGGCCGAAGATCAGCTGGACTCGATCGGGGCGTCCGATGTCGAGATTGTCGCGGATGACCTGCTCGAAGAACACTCGGCCAGACAGCGGGCGGTCGAGCACCTGTGTCAGAGAGAATTCGGACTGAAGCATCGAGATGTTGTAGCCGCAGCGGGGCTGGGTTTCGTCCGTGAATGGATGCGGCAGCCGTTTGAACCACTTGTGCACGAGCCCCACGATCTTCTCGGCGTTGAGGCTGTCGCAGATCAGCTGCAGAGCCTTCGGGTCCTCGCACCAGGCGATGCCATTGTCGAGTGCCTCGTAGCCGATGCCGCGCTTGCTCAGCTGTCGCTTGACGTACTCGTGGCCGTTGATGCACAAGCGTCCGGTGTAGGGAAAGTAGGAGCCGAACTTGAGGAAGAACGGCCCGAAGTCCTCGTCGACGCAGTAGAAGTAGTACTGGTTGACGATCCTCGTGGTCATATAGAGGTCGGGGTAGCTCTTGCCCGTCTGGGGATTGTGGCGGCGGCGAGTCGAGGGCGTGCGGTTCTTCTCCTGGGCCTTGCCGATGAACAGCACCCCCTCCGCAAGTTTGAAGTCCCGCAGGTAGGCTTTGGCGAGGTCCTCCTTGCGCTGTTTCTTGCGGAAGGTGACCAGGTCGATGACCTCCTTCTCGGCGAAGCGCTCGATGCAGGACACGAAGCGCCGGGTCATCGGCATCATCAGGGCCGTGGACGCGAAGTCGTACCCGAGGTCCTTGCGAAAGTAGTGGGCAATCCCGCGGGGGGTCTGCAGGAGTGGGACATACAGGTTTAGGTACATGCGGTCGATGCACTCGACCTCCAGTGTCACGTGCTCCTCGAGCACATCCGACACGCTGCGTGCTACGGTCATCGCTGAGCCTCCCGGTCATCACTGGGGTTTAATCTAGCCCCACCAACCTCACGCGAGGTCACGGGCGCTTGCCCGGCTTTCGGCTCGGCCGGGAGGCTCTTCGCACCAAGTCGGCGCCTGCTGCGGCGAGG
>NZ_JMCC02000135.1 GCF_000737335.2 Enhygromyxa salina
GATCCGTGAAGGTTTGCTGGTTCTCGACCACGAAAACATGCCGCGGATCAGCGATCTCGAGGAAGCCCGATTACGCCCGGCGTGGGCGGTGCTCTCGGCGGTGATCCACGCGATCAACGGTGACTACGGGAGCGCGCGAATTGCCTTTGAGATGGCGCTGGAGCTCGCGGATGAACGCCGCTGGCGCTACGCTGCGATCATCCTGAGCGCCGTCCCCAAGCACGAGGCGGACCAGATGAAGGAAGGGATGAACATGGAAGAACAGCACAAACTGACCGAACTCGAATACAACAGCATCGCGTACCACGACGGGTTGGACCGCGGGAAACTCGAGGGCAAGCTCGAGGGCAAGCTCGAGGGCAAGCTCGAGGGCAAACTCGAAGGCAAACTCGAGGGTCTCGCGGAGGTCTTGTTCACGATCCTCGAGCTGCGTGAGCTCCCGATCGACGCGGCGATCAGGGCCAAGATCCGTGCATGCAGCAACCCAGATCTGCTCAAGCGTTGGGCCGTCCGCGCGACGCAGGCAAGCGAGACCGCGAGCATCTTCGTCTAACACTGACGCGTGATCGCCGGGCTCCCAGCCGGGAGCTCGCGCCAAGCAGCCTCAGCTCAGAACCACTCGTCGAGCTTCGCCAGGGTCCGCGCTTGGGCGTCGGTGCGCGCGTCGAGGTTGGCCTGCGGATCCCCAGTGAACCACACATCAAAGCCGTGCTCGGCGTCGGGATAGACCTCGATCTCGAACATGTCGTCGCTCACGCCTTTTTGATCCGCGATTACGTCGACCTGCGGGTCGCGCAGCTCTTCGCAGGTATCGACCAATTTATCCTTCTCCGCGTGGGGCACCCACACCGGCACATAGGGATAATAGTATTGGTCAATTTCGGACTCGCCGAGGCGGTTGGCGAGTTCACCTTGCAGCCCGCAGCCGGGGTAGTAGGCGACGCCACCCACGAACGCAGGGATCTCGCCAACAAGGGTCCGCAGCCGCGGGTCGTCCATGGCGCCCAGATCCTCATGCAGCATCATCAGCGTGGTCGAGGCACCGTTCGAGAACCCAAGCGCGGCCAGGCGCGAGCAGTCGACGCGGGGATCCTCGCACAACCATTGGGCTGCGGCGCCGCCGTCGAAGGTGCGCACGACCAGTCGTTCGTGCTCATCGAGTTTGCGCGGCACGGTCTGCTTCTCGTCCCAATCACAAAACCCCCGCGAGTAGAAGCTCGCCGGCATCACCACGGCGTAGCCGCGCGCGGTCAACATGTCGGACCAGATCCGAAACTGGTCTTGCAGGGTCTCCGTGCAGGTCTCGCCGCCGAGGAACAAGCCCCCCGAGCCATGCATCATGACGACCCCGGGCCAGCCGTCAGCGGGCGGATCGCCCTCGGGCAGGGCGACGCGGGCGATCACCGCCTGGTCGAGACCGTTGCACAGCGCGACCTCATCGTCGTTGCGGGGCTCGAGCTGACCGCACGGAACCGCGCCGTCCCCGGGCGGGCCGCAAGCGGCGACCAGCAACGAAAACATTGGCAGCGTGAGCGCGGCGACTCGGTCGAACATCGGCCCCGATTGTTGACGGTTGCCAGCGCGTGCACAAGCCCCGAGGTCAACGGCGTCAGTTCCGCGAGCCATGACCTCTTGGGGGTCACCGTCCTCATCCCTTTGAGGGGCGGAACCTCGACTCGTTTGTTCACGAAAACCGCCCCCAAGGGCTCTAGGCCCAAATCAAGCGCTAAATTGGAAAAGGTGAATGATTTGGGGCTAGTACGAGCCGACAGGCGAGCGTTTGGGGTGAGCGAAGGGGGCTCCGCCGCCGAAGCGAGGGGGCTTTTTGAAAGCCCCCTTGAAGACATAGTAGACCCGAGTCGAGCGCGCAGCGCTTGATTCGGGTCTAGGGCGTCACGCACAGGCCGATCGTCTCGAACCCAGGCGGTTGCATCTCCGGCTCTTCGAAGAAGGGCACGCACTCAGTCTGCGGATTGCTGCACACGAAGTTCTGATCAGCGGTGTCGCAGAATTCCGTGCAGCAGCTGCCGCCCTGGCAGCCGGGCACGAAGTCGACGTCGGCGCACAGGTTGCCACTCGCGCAGGTGTTCACGTCGTCGCAGGGGTCACCCGTCGCGGCGGCGTTGTCGGACTCGAGCTCGCACAAGAACGCGTTCCCCAGCCACTTGCAGGCGTGTCCGTCCACGCAGTCCTGCATGAGGGGGTGGCAGGTGTCGAGACACAAGGTGAGCGAGCCATCGTAGTCGATCAGGCACGCGCTTCCTTCCTCACACAGCGGGTCGTCCGGCGTGCCCTTGCAAAACGCCGTGCACGTTCCGGTGGCCGAGCCGTCGTTTTCTTCGATGTGGAAGCAGTGGCTGTCCTGGTCACAGTCGTCGCTGGCCTCGACCACGCCACCATACGCGCAGGGTTCGCCCGCGGCCTGGCTGCCGGTGACCGGCACGCACTTGTTGGAGTCGAGGTTGCTCCCGGTGCTGGCATAGGGGACGCACTTCTCGCCCTCGGGGCAGTCCTGCGCGAAGGGGTCGCAGTCGCTGACCCACCAGTCGTCCGTTGGCGCGCAGGCGTAGAAGCTGAGGCTCGCGTTGCTGCTCTGGTCGCTCGTGTCACCGTCGCCATCACCCATGGTCGAGGTCTCGGTCTCGCTGGAGCTCGAGTCGGACACAGTCTCCGTGCTGTCCCCGTTGGTGGTCGTCGTGTTGCCCTCGTCGCTCATGCTCGGGTTGCGGGCGCACGCGCTGGACCCGAGCATCGTCGCGGCGACGAGCACGAAGCCCGCGATCGTCGAGCGCAAGGGCGAGCTGATCGCCTGCTGCGTGGCGCCACAAAACGGGCAGGCCACGGCATCCTCGAACAGGTGTCGGTTGCAGCTAGCGCACGGATACATAGCCCCCAAAGAGGACCACGAGTACGAGCTCGGGGTCAATTCGCTGGCAGATCCGGCCCACGCTCGCGCGGAGCGGCTATCATCTGCGCGGTCTCAGACCCACTCGGGATGAACGAACTCAAGATCGGCTTCATCGGAACCCACGGCGTCGGCAAGACCACGCTGTGCTACGGGCTCGCGTCACGGCTCAAGGCGCGCGACGTGGTGCTCGATATCGTCCACGAGGTCGCGCGACGCTGCCCGCTGCCGATCAACGAGCGCACCAGCGTGGCCGCGCAATCGTGGATCTTGCACACGCAGATCTCCGACGAGCTGGTCGCGTCGGCTCGGCACCCGGTGGTGATCTGCGATCGCAGCGTGCTCGACAACTACGTGTACCTGCTGCTGTCTGGTGGCCGCCAAGCTGGGCTCGACGCCATGGTCGCGTGGTGGCTCGGGACCTACGACCGGCTGATCTACGTGCCGATCGTCGAAGCCCCCCACGCCGACGGGATGCGCTCGACCGACCTCGCGTTTCAGCGGGCCGTGGACGAACGACTGCTGCGCGAGCTCGACGAGCGCTACGTCGGCGCCCTGCGCCTGCAGCCATCGGCGCGCGAGCAGTGGCTCGACATCGTCGAAGACGAGATCCTCGAGCGGCTGCAGAGCCGCCAGCTCAAGCTGCTGTAGGTCGCCCTACATGCGATCGGGCGCCGGGATCCCGATGAGAGACAGGCCCCAGCTCAGCGCCTCGCGGGTCGCCTGAACCAACAGCAAGCGGGCCTGCACGACCCCGGCGTCGTCTTGGTGGATCACGTTGCACTCTTGCTGAAACCGGTTGTAGGCCTTGGCCACCGCGTACAGCTGGCTGCACAGGATCGACGGCCGGAGGCTCTGGGCAGCCTGCGCGATCGACCCCGGCAAGCCGATCAGCGCCTGCATCAAGCCGCGCTCGGCGACCTCGCTCAGGGTCCCGGCTTGGGTCGCCTGCTCGCCGCTGCGCACGACCGGATCGAGGGTCATCCCGCGCTTCTCGGCCTTGTCGAGCAGCGAGGCCGTGCGCGCGCAGACGTACTGCAAGGTCGCGCCCCCGTCCCCGCCCTGCACGTCGCTCCACTTGGCGAGATCGAACACGATCTTTTGGTTGTTGTCGCGCGCGAGCATCCCGTACTTGATCGCACCAAGCGAGACCTGATGCAGCGCAGTGTCGATCTGCTCGCGGGTCCACTCGTCGGCGAACTTGTGAAAGTAGTTGGCCTCGAGCGAGGCGCCTAGCTGCTCACGCAGGGCCCGGAACAAGATCACGTTGCCCTTGCGGCTGGACATCGGGCCGTCCGGCAGCTCGACCATCTCGTAGCCAACGTGCTCACACAGATCCGCCTGGGCGAAGCCCATCTTCTTCAGGGTCAAGAACACCTGGCGGAAGTGATCGCTCTGCCGCGCATCGACCACGTAGATCGAGCGATCGATCCCGAATTCCTCGAACTTCATGCGCGCGAGGGCGAGATCCTTGGTCGAGTACAGCCCGGTGCCGTCGCTCTTGCGCAGCATGAAGAAGGGCATGTGCTCGATCTCGGGGTTCTCGATCCCGACCGCGCCGCGACTCTCGATGAACACACCCTTGGCCAGAAACTCGTCGACGAGCTTCAGGCCCGGCTCGTCGGCTTCGCTCTCGTAGAACACCCGATCGAACTCGACGCCGCACCAGGCGTAGATCTGCTCGAACTCGTCGAGCGACCACTGCCGGGTGCGCATCCACAGCTCGTGGTAGGCGGGGTCCCGGGCTTCGATGCCGCGCAGGATCTCGCTCATCCGCTCGCGCGCCGCGACGTACTTGGCCGCCGCCGCCTCGTCGCCCGCCTTGCCGGCCTCGTCCCAGTCTTCGAGCTGGATCGCGGCTTGCGAGTACACCTGCCCCAACCACTCGCCGCGGGCCTGCTCGGGCGGTTCTTCAGTGACCAGCGCCTCGAGCCCCCACAGACACTTGGCCACGTGAGTCCCGACGTCGCCCAAGTAGTTGGCCGCGACGACCTCGTTGCCGGTCGCCCGCAGCAGCCGGACCAGGCAGTCGCCCAGGCACAGGTTGCGCATGTGCCCGACGTGAAACCCCTTGTGGGTGTTGGGCTGCGAGTACTCGATCATGACCTTCTGGTCGGAGCTTGCGAACGCGGGTCGCTCGCCGCTCGCCCACGGGGCCAACAAGTGACGGGCAGCCTCGTGGGCGTGCAGATCCAAGTTGAGGTAGGGCCCGGCTGGGGTCGCCGATGCGATCAGCGACTTGTCGCCCAGGGCTGCGAGCGAGGCCGCGAGATCGGCAGCGATCTTGGGCGGCGCGCTGCGGAGCGCCTTGGCCAGCCGAAAGCAGGGGAACGCGAAGTGACCAAGCTCGGGCTTGGGCGGGGGCGTGAGCAAGGCCGCGACCGCGTCGACATCGAGGCCCGCGGCCTCTGGGATCAGCGGCGCGAGCAGCTTGGCGACTTCCTGAGCGAGAGCGTCGGGACGCATGGCCAGGGAACCTACTATATGCGCCGGCGCGTGATATAGTCCGCCGCCATGCCCGGAGCGACCGGAATGATCATCGTGTTCGCCGTCATGTGGGCGGTGATCCTCTACGGGGCGTTTCGATTGTTCACCTGGCTGTATCGTCTGGACCGCGAAAACCGCGAGGGCAAGGCGCCCTACGACCACGGGCTCTGACGGGGCGGGGGTGGGCAAAACACCGGCCCTGGGGCGAGGCGCGACGCGGCCGCTCTCGGCCAACTTCGTGGTCCGGTGGGGGTCTAACGGCTCGGGTCTATGTTAGTAAAACGGCGTGCGGATCCGCCGACCCTTCGCCGAGTATGAGCTCCGTGCTCTGGGTCGCCAAGGCGGCGGCGCGGGCGAGCGGGTCCGCTGCTCGAGCTTCGACGAGGCGATGCGCTTGCTGGGCCGGATGCAGATCGACGAGCCCCGCACGCTCGGCGCGCTGCTGTCCGAGGTCGACCCCATGGCCGGCGATGGCACCACGGCGCACGAGCTGCTCGAGCACGCCGCCGTGTTGATCGCCCGCGGGCTCATCGAGGTGTTCCGCGCTCCCCTGACGCCCCTGTCCAGCGAGATGCCCGAGCTGTTTGATCTGGTGGTCGAGCGCGAGCCGTTCGAGAACGAGATCTCCGATGGCGTGTCGGTCGTCGCCGACACGGCGATCGAGAGCCCGCTGGTCGTCGAAGTGTTGGTCGAGGTCGAGCCCGCGCCGGTGCTCGAAGTCGGCGGCACGGTCACCCCAAGGCCAGCCACGATCGGATGATGCCGATGCTCACCCTGCTCCACACCCGGTCGCGCCAAGTAATTGTAGCTGGGCTGGCGTGCGCGCTCTCGCTGTCAGCCTGCGCGCCCGCCCGCGACCAGACAGATCAGGTCGCGCAGGCAGATCCGGCCAGCGCCAAGCAGCAAGCCCCCAAAACCGCGCAGCCGCCAAGCCCCGCGACCGCGCAGCCCGAGTACGCGATCACCACGAGCAAGACCATGCCCGAACAAGCCCCCCTGGACCTTGGCCTGAGCGACGCTGACTACTGGGACGACCCGTTCAAGACCCGGCTCGAGCTCGAGAACCAGCTGCTCGACGACGAGGCGTCGGTGCTGGTCATCGGCGCGCCCAAGCTCGCGTCGTTTCAGCAGCGCGAAACGCTGCCGCTGGTCGTGCTGCGCGTGGGTCAACAAGACGCGATGGCCCGCCTGCCGTTTCGGCGCACCGCGCTGGTCGTCGCGGTCGAGCTCACGACCAACACGACCTACGCGAACCTGGCGGTGATCGAAGACATCGTCGAGCCGCCGGTCTACGACGGCCCGCCGCTCGAGGGCATGAGCGGCGAGGCCTGGCTGATCGATCTGCGCAAGCAGCTCGAGCTCCCGTGGGCGCGCGGGGATCTGCTTGTCAGCGTGATCATGCGCGACACCATGACCCACCGGGTCCGGGTCGGGCTGCGCAAGGGCGGCTACGAAGATCCCGCGGTCGCCGAGTACCTCGCGCAGGCCGACGGCGAACCAAAGCCCGCGCAGATCTGGCCAGCGCCGCTCGCCAAAGACGACGGTCGCGGCCTGCCCACCTATCGCGAGCACGCCGACTCGCCAGCGATCCCCGCGCAAGCGGGCATCAGCCTGGCGGTCCCGCGCGTGGTCCCGCGCAGCCAGCACATGCGGGCCGTCGTCCGCGGCAGCTTTCGGCTGCCCAGCCTCGCCCGCCATCGCGCGCCAGCGGACGCCGATCACACGGTCACGGTCCCGATCACCTTGGTCCTGACCGGCAGCGACATCGCGGCGCCGTTCGTGTTTCCGCTGGTGGTCCCCTCGTACGACGCGGTCAAGCCAGACGGCGGGTCCGAGGTCACCGGCTACTTCTCCGTCGATCTGCAGCAGCTCGGCAACCTCGACGCCATCGATCAAACCTACTTCATCTACGCGTTCTCCGGTGAGGTGGTCACGGGCCCGGCGCCCATGGCCCTCGTCACCCGCTAGGCCGCTCGCCATCTACCGTTAGCCATAGGTTCTGCATGCCTCAGCACATTCTCGAGGGTTCAAAGGTCAAGGTCCGCGCGCGCGTGTGCGACGGCAAAGCCTCGACCACCAACGTCACGTTCGTGTTCTTCAACGACGCGACGGAATTCGAGCGGATCCCCGCGCAGCTGCCTAGCGTCGAGACCCTGGGCGACCAGGGCTGGGTCGAGGCCGAGGTCACCGCGCCCGACGTCGACCCAACCAAGAAGCAGTACCAGCTCACGTACAAAGTCGAGCTCGCCGAGCGGACGATCAGCGATCTGCCGCCGTTCACGGTGTGGCCGGCGACCGGCAAGCTGCTGGTCACGCCGGCCACGGCCGAGCACGAAAACATGAAGGGTTTTCGGTTCAGGATCAAACAGAACGAGGCCCAGCAAGGCGACGAGAAGCGCGTCACCGAAGAAGCTGGCACCTACGAGTTCGACCTGATCGCCGGCCACGCGTTCACGCTCGAGGCGCTGCCGCCCTACGAGATCACCGAGTGGGTCAAGCAAGACGGCCACGAGGTCGAGTGCAAGGCCACGATGAAGTTCGAGGCCGACTTCTTCGCGCCGCAAGCCGGGACCGCCAAGCAGTACGTCAACATCGCGCCCGCGGATCTGACCGCCGCGACCCTGGGCCAAGACGGCATTGGCACCGCGGTGATCGTCAAGATGGGGGTCAAGGGCGACCCCGATCGCGCCAACGTCGACAAGTACGGCAAAGAGGGCCTGATCATCCACTTCCGCGCGACCTTTGGCCCCAAGGTTGGCAACGGCGGGATCGAAAAGAGCACCCGCAACGACCCCAGCTACAAGACCGAGGTTAAAAAGGAGCTCGACGTTGACGAGGTCACCGGCCCCGACGCCGACAAGGTCTACAAGGGCAAGCTCAAGATGAAGGCCGACGGCACGGCCGAGCTGAAGCTCTACCTTGGCCTCGCGGGCGGCGACATCTGCAAGCTCGAGATCGCCGGCAGCGACACCTTTCTCAACGACGCCACGATCGCCGCCGACGCGACCTTGACCTTCACCAACTGGCGCAAGAGCTACTACGAGCTGCTCGCCGCCGACTTCTACGACACCCGCGAGCTCGAGGACGTCGACGTTGGCGGGGTCATCCACCACGACTTCCCCAGCGCCGCGCTGACCAAGCTCAAGGCGCTCGGCGACTCGGTGTTCATTGAATACACGTGGATGCAGACCCACACCTTCGCCCCGGCGGCCGCGCCAAGCGGCACGATCTTGAGCAAGCGCTTCCTCGAGATCACCAACTCGGAGGACAGCGCCTACATGCTGACCGACTACACCATGCGCCGGCTGCCAACCGGCGTCGCGTGGCAGGGCACCCACGCGAACCTGACCAACTACATCAAGCTCTGCGACGCCAACTACTATTGGGAGCACCGCGGCGGCGCGTTTCCCCAGACCCGCACCCGGTTTCGCGTTGACACCACAACCGTCAAGAAAGAGCTGACCGTGCGGGCCACGGCGAGCGGCTACTTCATCCCGGTCTCGGGGCTGTCGGCGAGCAGCGGCGGGACCGGCTCGGGCAGCTTGTGGACCCCAGCGGGGGCGGTCGGGATCGCGTGGAAGGCCAAGATCAACCCCGACACCTACAAGACGGTGATCGACCCGATCGCCGAAGATCGCCCGCCCGGGGTCGACGGCGCCAACACCCGAACCTTGACGATCACCGAGTCCAATCAAAACCCCGCCGCGTGCTCGGTGACCTTCACCAAGCCAACGATTGGCCACATCAGCACGAGCGTCAGCGCGACCGACAAGGCCGCGATCGAAGCGTGGGTCCAGGCCCGGTTTGTCCCCGCGCAGCTGAAGGCCCACAACAACAAGGTCAGCGTCAAGGTCACGGGTGAGGCCGGCAACGCGCGCAGGAACTCACGCGTGACCGCGGTCAAGGCGATCATCCAAGCCAAGCTCGACGCGCTCGCGGGCACCCACAGGATCGCCGTGCACCCTGGCCTCGACGACGCAGGCGTCGCGCGAGAGGGCACCTTGACCATGAACGCGGTCGACATGGCGACCAGCACCCGGCGCAGCTGCATCATCGAATTGCCGGCAGCGGCGCCCACGGATCCCGGCAGCTTCGTCGGGGCCGCGAGCGCCACCAAGTGCCCGATCACGCTCGACACCTACGTGGAGGCCCACAACGAGGCCCTGGGTCTGTGCGAGGGCGCCGACGTGCTCGCCGTGTTCAAGAAGTCGCAGGGCGCCGTCGACGTGTGCGTGACCATGCACGAGCTCGGTCACTCCTACGGGCAGGCCGTCTACAACGGCACGGACAGCCCGCCAGTCGGCATGGCCGTGCCCAAGATGTTCAGCGAGCCCGAGTCCGAAGCCCGCTACAAGACCAACGGCAGCAAGGGCCAGGTCTACACCGGCCACCAGCACTCGGGCTCGCACTGCGCCTACGGATTGAGCGACGCCCAGAAGGCGCAGGCGTCGTACCAGGTCGCGGGCATGGGCGCCGCGGCGGCCTGCGTGATGTTTGGCTCCGGTGGGGTCAATCGGAATTTCTGCCCGCAGTGCATCGACCTGATCCGCGGCGCCAACTTGACCGCCATCCCCAACGTGAAGGGATCTTGAGCCCATGAGTGACGCCGAACAATTGACCGTTGAACTTCGCTTCGAGTCGCGCAAAGAGCTGCCCGCGCCGTGGGAGCCGACCGGGCTGATCGTCACCGAGCAGCTCAACGAGCCCTACGACATGCGGGTCGAGCTCATGACCTACGAGCTCGCCGCCGAGCCCTCGGTGCTGCTTGGCGCCTCGGTCAGCCTGTTCATCGAGCGCGGCGCCCTGGTCCACGAGATCAGCGGGATCGTCGAGCGCGTCGAAGAAGGGGCGACCAGCGAGCACGATCTGTTCTGCACGATCACCGTGGTCCCAGCCCTGCGCGCGCTCGCCCACCGCCGTAACAGCCGGATCTTCCAGGACATGAAGATCCCCGAGATCCTCGAGCTGGTCCTCGCGGAGGGGCTGTCGCCCTACGAGCGCTCGGTCAACGTCGACAACCTCGTCGGCGACTACCTGCCGCAGGAGTACACGGTCCAGTACCGCGAGTCCGACTTCGACTTCGTCCACCGGCTCATGGAGGAGTACGGGATCAACTACCGGTTCAAGAGCGAGGACGGCGTCGAGGTCATGTACCTCAGCGACTCGAGCGCCTCCTACGAGGATCTGATCAGCCTTGGCAACCAAGACGGCCTGCTGCCCATGCGCATGCGCGGCGGCACCCCCGAGATGACCGAGGACGCCCGCGGGTTTCGCCGCGAGTCCAAGCTGCGCTCGACGGTCGCCCGCTCGATGGTGTTTGACTGGCTCTCACCCGACGAGCCGCGGACCAGCGAGAGCGACGTCGCGGCCGAGTTCGACATCCCCAACGGCGCCACCCTCGAGCCCGAGCGCGAGGACTACGATCACGAGCAACCCAGCGCCACCTACGGGTACCGCAGCGCCGGCCTGGACACGGCCGAGTTCGACAGCCAGGTCGCCCTGCGACGGGCCCGACACCAACGTGACGCCGTCCGCTGCTGGGGCGTCGCCGTGACCACCCAGATGACCGCGGGCACCAAGTTCGAGCTGCTCGATCATCCGCAGGTCGATCTGCTGGGCCGCTACTACGTGGTCAGCGTCACCCACATGGCCGGCGTGTTCGCGGGAGCCGAGCTCGCCGATGAAGCCTACGTGAACAAGTTCCAGTGCGTGCCCGAAGCCGTGCAGTGGCGCCCCGCTCGGCAGCGCCGGAGCCCGCGGATCTCGGGCATGCAGACCGCCACCGTCGTCGGCCCGGCCGGCGAAGAGATCCACACCGACGAGCACGGCCGGATCAAGGTCCAGTTCCACTGGGACCGCGAGGGCGAGTTCGACGAGAACACCAGCTGCTTCATCCGCGTGGTCCAGCCGTGGGCCGGCAACGGCTGGGGCTTCGTGTTTCTGCCGCGGATCGGCATGGAGGTCGCGGTGACCTTCATCGAGGGTGATCCCGATCGCCCGGTCATCACTGGCTGCCTCTACAACGGGGCCAACACGCCCCCCTACGCGCTGCCCGACGACAAGACCAAGAGCACGATCAAGTCCGACTCCTCACCGGGCGGCGGCGGGTTCAACGAGCTGCGCTTCGAGGACTCGGCCGGCGCCGAAGAGATCTACATTCACGCACAGAAGGACTTCAACGAAGAGGTCCTCAACGATCACAACACCACGGTCGGGGCCAACCAAACCAACACCGTCGAGGTCGATCAAGAGCAGACGATCCACGGCAACCAGACCGAGGTCGTTGACGGCAACCAAGACATCACCGTCAACTCGGATCAGATCATCCACGTCGTGGGCGCGGTGACCGAGACCATCGACGCGGGCGAGACCCGCACCGTCACGTCTGGGGTGACCGAGGACATCACCGGCGGCGAGACCCGCACGATCACCGGGGATCAGAGCGAGACGATCACCGGCTCGGTCACCCGCACGATCAGCGCCGACGTGACCGAGACCATCACCGGCGGCGTCACCCAGACGATCACCGGCGCGATGACCCAGACGATCACCGGCGGCCAGACCGTGACGACCCCGGCCACCTACACGCTCACGGCCGCGGGCGGCGTCACGATCAACGCGCCGGCCGGCTACAAGGTCATCGCGCCCGGCGGCACCACCTACGTCGACAGCTTCTTCGACAGCTACGGCGCCAAGAAGCTGACCGCCTACGGGTTCACCATGGGGCTCACCGCCAACAAGGTCGACCTCGTCGTCAACGCCCTGAGCGTCGTCAACATGAAGGTCGACATGGTTGGCATCAAGGTCGACATCTGCAATCACAAGACCTCGTTTTGCGCGACCGAGGTCAAGGTCACGCCCAACCAGGTCAAGTCGGGCATCATCGGGGCTTATATGTACGCCCAGACCCTGTTCATGTGAGCGCGATGGATCCTTCAAACCAACCACGCAAGCCGCTCGAGCCGGTCGAGCTGCCGCCGGGGATCAAGTGGATCGCGATCGGCGTGGTGCTGGTGGTCGTGCTTGGCCTGATCACGCTGGTCGCCGCGCCGATGCTGCTGCCCGCGTGGCAAGAGCATCAGCTGCTCGAGAACGGCACCGACGCGACCGCCAAGATCCTGAAGATCATCGACACCCGCGACAAGGTCAACGAGAACCCGGTCGTGCAGCTCAGCGTCGAGGTCCACCCCGAGGGCGGCGAGCCCTACCGGGCTGCGATCGTCACGCCCTTGTCGGCGGTCGACCTGAAGAACTACGACGTCGGCGGGATGGTGCGGGTCCGCTTTGATCCCAAGGACCCGAAGAAGGTCGCGCTGGTCGGGCCGATCACGCCAGCCCCGCAACCCAAGCCCGCGCAACCCAAGGCCGCGCAACCCAAGGCCGCGCAGTGAAGGTCATCAAGCCATCCAAGCTCGGCGTGCTCACCCGCGGGTTCGAGCACCAGCGCAAGTTCCACATGGGCGTCTCGGTGCTCGCGTTCGTGCCGCTGGGGTCCGCCCCCAGCTTGCTGCCCGAGGCCGCGATGTGGCCCTTCACCGGTCAGCGGCTGGGCGCCGAGGGGGCCCTCGACGCTGGGATCCCCAAGGCCCGCGGCGAGTTCTTGATCAACGGATCGGCCTACACACCGGGGGCCGTGCCCGCGCCAACCTGCAACGTGCGGGCCCAGGTCGGCCCCGTCGCCAAGACCCTGCGGGCCTCCGGCGAGCGGGTGTGGCTGTCGGGCCGCCAGTCCAGCGAGCCGTCTGCGTTCACAGCCATGCGCCTGAGCTGGGCCAACGCCTACGGTGGCCCCGACTACGCCAAGAACCCGCTCGGCAAGGGCAACGGGCTCAGCGTGTTGCACGGCCAAGAGGTCCAGCTGCTGCCCAACATCGAGGATCCGCGCGCGCTCGTGCAGTCGGCCCGCGATACCCCCGAGCCCGCAGGGTTTGGCCCGATCGATCTCAGCTGGCCACAGCGCACCTCGCTCGCCGGCACCCATGACCAGCACTGGCTCGAGAACCTGTTCCCTGGGTTCGCGGCCGACATCGACTGGAGCTTCTTCAACCTCGCGCCCGTGGATCAACAGGCGGAGCAATTTTGGACCGGCGGCGAGTCGTATGAATTCGTCAACCTGCACCCAAGCCAGCCGGTGCTGCGCGGGCAGCTGCCGCGCTGGCATGCCCGCGTGTTCGTGCGTCGGGTGACCGAGGGCTTCGGCCCCGGCGCGATGGCTCGCCTGAAGCTCGCCGCCAAGCAAGACGACGCGCCGCCGGCCAAGCCGCAGATCCAGGATCACGAGCTCGAAGAGGTCCCGCTGCGGCTCCAGACCCTGTGGTTCTTCCCCGACGCCGAGCGGGCCGTGCTGATCTGGCAGGGCTCGCTGCAGGTCCGGACCGACGACTGCACGGACATCAGCCACCTGCTGATCGCCGCCGATGATCACGAGCAGGTCCGCCCCCGCGAGCACTATGGAACCGTGCTCCGCCAGCGCCTCGATCCCGAGATCGGCCCGCTCGCTGCCCTCGACGACAGCCCGCTGCTGCCTGCGCTGGCCGACGCCGGCCCGCCGATCACCGCCGAGGCCATGCCCGCGCGCGAGGGCCTGCTCGAGGCCAACCTCCACGCCAAGCGCACGCGCGAGTTCGAGGCCGCCCGGGCGCTCGTCGCCGCGCACGGGCTCGACCCCGACATCCACGGACCCCCCAAGCCCGAGCCGCCGCCACCACCCCCGCGGCCCGAAGACATGCCCGCGCTCGCCGCCAAGGCGATCGCCGACGCCAAGCAGCAAGAGCAAGAGCTCCGGGCCGAGGTCGCGGAAAAACAAGCCAAGATCGGCGCCGAGCTCGACGAAGCAGGCGTCGACGGGCTCGACAGCAAGACCCTAGAAGAAGAGCTCGCCGGCACCACCGGTCCGCCAACCTTCTCGGCCAAGGCCAACCGCGCCATGCTCGAAGCCGTGACGATCGAGTGTCGCGCCCAGGGTTGGATCAACGACGAGATCGAGGCCATGTTGGCCGACCGCGAGCTCGAAGAGAGCTGGATCGCCGCCGAGGCCCAGGCCCGTGACGCCTACCGAAGCAGCGCCCACAACCAGCCCCCTGCCCCGCCGATCCCACCGACCCCGACGATCGAGGTCGAGGCCACGCGCGCGCGCCTGCTCGAGCGCGTGGCCGCTGGCGAAGGGATCCGCGATCTCGACTTCACCGGCGCGGACCTGCGCAACATGGATCTGCGCGGCGCGGATCTATCCGACGGCTGGCTCGAGAGCGCGCAGCTCGACGGCTCGGACCTCAGCGGCGCCAAGCTCGACGAGGCCGTGCTCGCCCACGCCAGCTTGGTCGGGGTCAAGCTCGACGGCGCCACCGCGTGCAAGGCCAACCTCGGCAAGGCGCGGGTCACCGACTCCAGCGCGGTCGGGGTCGACTTCAGCGACGCGATCCTCCACGCCGCCGTGTTCACCCGCACCGGCCTGCAGCGCGCCAACCTGACCCGCGCAGACCTCGTTGGCGTCACCCTCGACACCGTTGACGCGAGCGAGCTGGTGGCCTCCGAGCTGCTGATCAGCGAGGCCACGCTCAGCGCCCTGAGCCTGGTCGGCGCGGCGCTCGAGCGCTGCGTGCTCGTGGGTCTCGAGCTTGGCGGCGCCGACTTGTCGCTGGCCAAGCTGACCCGCTGCGCGTTCGTCAACTGCGACCTGCGCAAGGTCAACTTCAGCCAGGCGCACTTCAACAGCGTCGCGTTCGTCGAGACCTGCATCCTGACCCAGGCCCGGTTCGTCGGCGCGCAGCTGCCGGGCTGCAACCTGCGCGAGATGCCGCTCGACGGGGCCGACTTCACCCAGGCCAACCTCGACCGCGCGGATCTCTCGGGGGCCGCGCTGCATGGCGCCGTGTTCTATCGCGTCAGCGCCCGCGAGGCCCGGTTCGACAAGGCCGACCTCGGCGGGGCCTCGCTGCTGGCCGCCAACTTGATGGGCGCGTCGTTCATGAACGCCAGCATCTGCGGCGCCGACCTGCGCGGCGCCAACTTGTTTGGTGCCGACATGGCCCGGGTCCGCAGCGACGACGGCGTGCGCTTGGACCAGGCCCTGCTGACCAAGGTTCGGATTCATCCCAAGCACGTCCAGGAGGTCCCATGACCCGCCCCAGCCCGCTGACCGCCAAGCAACTCAGCGAGCTCGTTGGCGCCGGCGAGACCATCTCGCGGCGCGAGCTCGCCGGCCAGGATCTACGCCAAGCCACCCTGTGTGGCGCGATGTTCGAGGAGGTGGATCTGCGCGAGGTGGATCTGCGCGGCGTCGACATGCGCGAGTCCTTGTTTCGCGCGTGTCGGTTCGACGCAGCCAAGCTCGCTGGCGCCGACCTGCGCATGTCGGTGTTCAACGGCTGCCAGTTCACCGGCGCCGACGCCCAGGGTGCCAAGCTCAACGCAACGGTAATCGACGCTGGCGACGCCCAGGGCCTGATCCTGCGCGACGCGGATCTTCGCTACGCCGCGATCTCCAATTTGAAGCTCACCCACGCGGTGCTGATCAACGCCAACTTCGACAGCTGCGCGCTGCTCGACTGCGATCTCACCGGCCTGGATCTGACCGGGACCGCCGTGGTCGCCACCACCTTCATCGGCGCCGACATGCGCCAGGCCAAGCTCGAGGGCGCCAGCTTCGAGCGGGTGATCTTCTCCAGCGCCAATTTCGAGGGCGCCACGTTCCCGGGCCTCGTCGCGAAGATCTGCCAGTTCAGCGACGCCAACCTGACCGGAGCCGTGCTCGCCAAGGCCAACCTGACGCAGAGCAACTTCAAGGGCGCCAAGCTTGGCGGCGCGATCGTGACCGAAGCCAACGTCGCCAACGCGCTGTTCATCGAGGCAGATCTGCGCCAAGCCAACTTCGCGCAGTCCAAGCTGGTCCAGTCGCTGTTCATCGACGCGCTCCTGGAACAGGCCGACTTCACCCGCGCCAACATGCAGCAGTGCATCCTTCACCGCGCCCGCTGCAAGCAGGCCCGGTTCCTTGGCGCCGATCTGACCTACGCCGACTTCTCCGAGGCTGACCTGAGCGGCGCCGACCTCGACAGCGCGACCATGTTCCGCGCCAACCTCCACCGCGTCGACGACACCCACGCCAACATCCCCGGCCGCGCCGCCGCGCTCGCCACCGACCCCCAGCTCGCCGCCGCGCAGGGCTGGCAGCCAAAGTACTGAGATGCCCGCACCCAAGCTCGACCCCGTGCCATCCGACCGCTCTGCCGCCTCGCCTGCGGCCCGTCCGGCGCAGACGGTGGACGCTGGCGCGCTGGTCCAGCGTCACGGCCGGGTCAAGGCGATCTCCGAAGATGGGATCCTCGTTGACGACGGGGCGGGCACGCGGCTGGTTCGCCAGGCGACCAGCTGCCTGCTCGAGCCGCTCGTGGGTGACCTCGTGTTGTTGGTGGCCCCCGTCCGGGATCCCGGCGGGCACCTGCTCGCCGTGCTCGAGCGCGACTCGACCCAAGCGGCCACACTCTCTGCGCCTGGGGATCTCGTGCTCGCCACGCCGCGCGGCCGCCTGAGTGTTCGCGGCGCGCAGGGCATCGAGCTGCACACCGACAAGACCTTGGATCTACGCGCCGACGAAGCCCGGCTGCAGGCGCGGTCGGGGAAGTTCTTCTTGACCGAGTGCGCCGCCGTGATTCGTACGATGTTCGCTTCGCTGACCAAGTTCACCCACGTGGGCGAGCTGCTGGAATTGCTGGTTGATGTGGTGCGGCAGCGCAGCGAGCACAGCACGCGGGTGATCGCTGGGACGGACCAGACTCAGGCCAGCGACATTGACCACAAGGCCAGCAACAACGTCCAGATCCGCTCGAAGCGGACGATCGTCGATGGCCGCGAGGTCGTGAAGCTCGACGGCGGGCAGATCCACCTGGGCTGAGCGTGTTCAGCTGGGGGCTCCTCGCCCGCCCGCTTCCGGCCGCCAGCGCGGACGGGCTCACGGATCGGTGGCGGCCGCTCGTTCGAGGTATGAGCAACGGTTAAGGCGTGTTGCATCGGGCCGGCAACGCCCTGGTGATCGACGATGAGTGGTCCGCGCTGGAGAGGTTCCCGATCAGCTCGGGTGGCCGGCGGTCAGGGCACGAAGTCGCAGACGAACGCAGCCGGGTCGAGCGGCGCAACCAACGAGACCTCGAACACGGGGTCGAGGAAGTCGCCGTTCCACTCGCTGTGCACCGAGACCGTGACGTCGACATCGCCATCGCAGCTACCGTCGTCGTCGACGTCGATGTAGGCCATCACCAACGGGCCAAGGACGACGTCGAAGATCGGGAAGAACTCGACCCACTCCACACTGAATCCCCCGTTGGCGACGAGCGCCTCGCCACCAAGCTGCGACTGCGCGCCAACGTCCGCCCACACGCGGATCGCCCGGCCCTCTTGCGCGTCGAAGCCGGCCCCATCCACGCGAAGCCCGATCGGAGACCCCTCCGGGTGGAGCGCGGCGAGCATGCAACCCTCGACGGACTGGAAGCACAGCGGGTTGGTGGCCGCGCACGCAGCGAAGGCCTCGCCAACAACCGGATCCCAACCCAGCGAGTCTTCCTCGCAGTAGGTCAGGCAGGCGTCGGGCGTCAGGCACCCGTCAGGCGAGAGCACGGCGCACGACTCGTCGCAGAAGCCCTCGGGCAAGGGCTCACCGGTGTCGGTCTCTTCCGTGTCCGCGTCCCCGTCTCCGTCCCCGTCCCCCGTGTCGCCATCACCGTCACCCCTATCCGTGTCCGTGTCCGTGTCCCCGTCACCCTCACCGTCACCGTCCCCCGAGCTGGTGTCCCCGGTGTCGTCAGAGCCGAGTTCGTCGCTGCCTGCTCGGTCCACGCAGGCAGCGAGGGCGAGCCCAAACACAGCGACACAGACCAAGGACGGGCGATGGGCAGGCATGTGCACAAGCTAGCCGCGCTCGCTGACCAAGAGAATCTGTATTATCAGTTCAATATAGTATCAGGCTACAATATAATTATCCTGCCCGTTCGCGACGGCGCCCGGCCTGGTATGCTGACCCAGACGAGCCCGCCCCATGTTTGCCAACTCCCAGATGATGGGCCTCGACACCGGCTTCCCCGATGTCTGCCTGACGCCAAGCCCCGCCGGCCCCGTGCCGATCCCCTACCCCAACATGGCGACCGGTCCGATGGGCGTACCCGCGGCCTACACCGTGCTGTTCATGTGCACGCCGGCCCACAACATGGGCACCGTGATCCCCATGACAAACGGCGACAACGCTGGGGTTGCGACCGGGGTCGCCTCGGGCATGGTCATGGGCCCGTCGCGGCATCTGACCGCCTCGTTCACGACGCTGGTCGGCTGCCTGCCGGCGACGCGCTTGACCAGCATGTCGCTGCAAAACTCGACCAACTGCCCGGGGGCCCGGATCGTGCCCAGCCAGGTCAAGGTCACGATCCTCGCGCCTTGATGTAGCGGGCGGGTGGCGAGTCCGCCCCTGATCCAAACTTCGCGACCCGAACTTCGCGACCAGACTTCGCGACCAGAGCTGCCGATTGCGTAGATCCGCACGTTGGATCCCCTGATTTGGAGCGCACACGCGCCTTCGATCAGTGGATACTCCCCCCAGTCTACGGCGCCGTCGGGCTGTCCCCGACCGCCGCGTTCCCCCCGGGAGCTTCCGAGGCGCGGCGTTGAAGTGCTGCGTCGCAACAACCCACGGAGTTCAGATCGAATGAGCAATACAGAACCCAAGTCGCGAGAAGAGATCGACAAAGCGTTCTCCTCTCTGCTTCGCGCCCATCGCCAGCTGGCGGGCAACTTCGAGACCCGCGCGGAGGCGGCCGAGCGCGGTCGTGATCGCGAAGTCGTACAGCAAGCCGCGGGCTACACCGTCGACAACATCGTCAAGGGTCTCGCCGAGCTGCAGCTCGAATTTTCAAAGGCCCTCGAGGATCTGTCGGATCGGATGGAGACCGAGTCCGGCAAGGTCGGGCAGCTGCAGCGCGCGATCGAGATCGAGCGCCGCCGGGTCGCTGAGCTCGAGAATTTGACGATCGCCGCCGAAGCCCTCGCGCTGCTCGAGCAAGAGCACGCGCATAAGCTCGCCGAGCTGCAAGCCCGCAGCGCCGAGGATCAGACCGAGCTCGACGCCGCGATCGCCGAGACGCGTGAGCGCTGGGCCAGCGAAGCCGCCGCCCGTGACCTCGAGCTCGCCGAACAGACCGCGCGTCGCGACGCGGATCGCAAGCTCGCCGACGAGGCCCACGCCTACGAGCTGGCCCGCCAAGACAAGCTCACCGCCAACGACAACGCCCTCGCCAAGCGCAACCTCGAGCGCGAGCTCGCCGAGCAGACCGCCAGCAAAGACAAGGACTGGAGCGCCCGCGAGGCTGCGCTCGAGCTGCGCGGCGAAGAGATCGCCAAGCTGCGGACCACCGTCGCAGGTCGGGACGAAGCGCTGGCCAAGGCCGAGACCCAGGCCCGCGAGCAGGCGATCGCTGCGGTCAACCGCGACGCCAAGCACGAGGCCGAGCTCGCTGCCCGCGACGCCGCGGCGGATATCGAGGTGTTCGAGCTGAAGATCAAGACGCTCGAGAGCCGCATTGGTGATCAAACCGGGCAGCTGCAAGAGCTGTCGACACGTCTGAGCGCCGCGCTCAGCCAGGCCCAGAAGCTCGCAAGCGAAGCGCTCAAGAACTCGCGTGAGGTGACCCGTGACTAGCCCCATCAAGGACCTCAACAGCCGCGACACCAAAGCGGTAATTCTCGCGGCCTACAAAGAGCTGGCCAAGGCCTACAAGACGCTGGAGAAGGCCGCGAAGCCGGCCGCCCCCGCGTCCACGCCAACGAGCACCGCGCTGGTCAAGGCTAGCGATTCGCCGTCGCCGATCGGCGGTAGCCTGGGTGCCCAGCTGTCGGGAATTGGCTCGCAGATCGGTGAGCACACCAACAGCTTGCAGCGGCGGCTTACGGCCGAAGCCGTGACCCTGCTCGGGCTGCAGGCCCAGGTCAACGCGCTGACGACCCAGCTGCAGAAGCTCTATCAGATCGACGCTGGTGAGGGCGCGCTCGCCAAGCTGATCGAGAGCCACGAGCAGCGGGCCGCCGCCGCCAAGGACGAGCTGTCGAGCAACACCGAGGCCGCCAAGAAGGCGCTGACCGAGAAGCGCGAGCAGTGGGCCAAAGAGAAGGCGGCCCACGAGCAACAGGTTGCCGAGCAAGCGGCCGAGCAGGAGAAAGTGCGCGCCCGCGAGGCCGAGAGCTACGAGTACGACCTCAACCAACGCCGCACGCAAGAGCAAGACGAGCGGGCCCAGGCAGCCAAGGCGTTCGCGGCCGAGCTCAGCGCCCAGCGCGAGGCTGCGCAGGCCCAGTGGGCTGCCCGTGAGAAGGCGATCGCCGAGCGCGAGGCCGAGCTCGCCACGCTCGAGCAGGAAGCGGCCGGGCTCGACGAAGCGCTGGCCGAGGCCCGCAAGCGGGGCGAGTCGATGGGCATGGGCATCGCTCGCCGCGACACCAAGTCGACGGCAGAGCTGACCAAGAAAGACACCGACAGCAAGCGGCGCGTGTACGAGCTGCGGATCGTCGGCCTCGAAGAGACCCTGGCCAAGCAAGCCGGGCAGATCGACGCGCTGTCCAATCAGTTGGATACCGCGCTTGGGCAGGCGCAGGATCTCGCGGTCAAGGCGATCGAAGGGTCGTCGAACTCGACCTCGTTCGAGGCGATTCGCGAGATCGCAATGGAGCAGGCCAAGAATTCGAGCAAGGGCAAGTAGTGGGTTTCTAGCCCCAAATCAAGCGCTGAATTGGAAAAGGTGAGTGATTTGGGGCTAGTACGAGCCGATAGGCGAGCGTTTGGGGTGAGCGAAGGGGGCTCCGCCGCCGAAGCGAGGGGGCTTTTGAAAGCCCCCTTGAAGACATAGTAGGCCCGAGTCGAGCGCGCAGCGCTTGATTCGGGTCTAGCCGCCGCTTCGCGTCTGGTCGCTTCGCTCCGCGGGGCGGGCTGGACGCGGGCGGCCGCTCCGCTGACCGGCTCGACGGTCAGCGGGGCGCATCCCGCCTGTCTAGACCGCCGCAATTGCGAGTTTCGATCGCCAGCAATCGCCGAGACAGGGTACTCACGCGTCCCAGGCCAGCTGCGCGAGCGACTCCCCGGCCCCGAACTTGCCCCGCTCGTCGCGGTTGATCTTCGCGGCCGCGACCGCTGGATCATGGGTGAAGAACGCCCACCCATCCTCGGCGACCACCCGCTCGAGCATGGTCTGCTTCTCTTCGATCAGCAGCTCGGGGTAGCGGTCGTAGCCCATCGTGATCGGCAGGTGCACCCACGGCACCCCGGGGATCAGGTCACCCATGAAGGTCACCGGACCGCGCGGGCTGTCGACGCGGGTCAGCATCAGACCTGGCGTGTGCCCTTGCGAGTATGAGAACGAGAACGCGGGCCCCAGCGTCGCGCTGCACTCGGCGTCAACGAGCTCGAGTCGCCCGGTGCCCTCTAGCAGCTCGCACAGGCCCGGGATGAAGCTGGCGCGGTCACGGGGGTGCGGATGCTGGGCCCGATCCCACGCCTCGCGCCCGACCACGTAGGCGGCGTTCGGGAACGCGAGCTCGAGCGCGCCGTTGGTCTGGGCCCACGCGCGCAGCAGCCCGCCAGCGTGATCGAAGTGCAGGTGCGAGAGCACGACCACGTCGACCTGCTCCGGTGTGACGCCAAGCGCCGCGAGCGAGGCCAGCAGCACGTGGTCCGACTCTTGGACCCCGTAGCGCTCGCGCAGCTTGGGCTCGAAGAACGCCCCGATCCCGGTCTCGAGTAGGATCGTGCGGTCTTTGTCGCGCACCAGCAGCGAGCGGCACGCGAGGTCGATCCGGTGCTTGTCGTCGGCGGGCGCCCAGCGCTCCCACAGCACGCGCGGACAGTTGCCAAACATCGATCCGCCATCGAGCTTCTGCGTGTTGCCTTCGACCGAGTGCAGCTGCATGGCGCCGGCATACCACGGCCTTGCCGTCGCGTCGGCCGCCGCATAATCTCGGCGGCGGTCCGGTGACGAACATGAACGACAAGGCAGCAATCCGCGTAGGTATTTTGATGGGCAGCGAGTCGGACTGGCCAACGGTTCAACACACGGTTTTGACCCTCGACGAGCTTGGCGTTGGCAACGAGGCCCGCGTGCTCTCGGCCCACCGCAGCCCGGACGCCGCGGGTGAGTACGCGCAGGCCGCGGCTGGTCGCGGGCTGCAGGTGATCATCTGCGCCGCCGGTGGGGCCGCCCACCTCGCCGGGGTGATCTCGGCCCACACGCACCTGCCCGTGCTGGGGATCCCCATGAAGGGCTGGTCGACCGACGGCCTCGACTCGCTGCTATCGACAGCGCAGATGCCCTCCGGGATCCCGGTCGGGACCTTGGCGATCGGCAAGGCGGGGGCCAAGAACGCGGCGCTGTTGGCTGTTGCGATCATGAGCCTATCCGACCCCGAGCTGCGGGCCCGCTACTTGGGGTTCCGCAAGACCCAGACGGAACAGGTGTTGGCGATCAAGCTACCGCCGGCCGGCTCGGTCTGAAGTCTCTCGCGGGCCAGCAGCCGCGCCCGAGCTGAAACCAACCTCCGCCATGATTCCAGTCTTCATCCTCGCTATCATCTTTGGTTCGATCACGCTGTGGCGCTTGATGGCCATGAAGCACAAAGAGCGGATGGCGAAGATCGACCAGGGCACCCACGCAGGCGATCCAAAGATGCTCGCGGCCGCCAGCGCGCGAGAGGGCTACATCAAGGAGCTCGAGGGCCGGGTCCAACATCTCGAGACGATCGTGTGTAGCGTCGACTTCGAGCTCAACGCCAAGATCAACCGGCTCGCATCGCATCAGCTGCAGCTCGGTGACGCCGCGACCAAGGCGATGGGGCTGATGGCGGAGGCTGGCGGCGCCTCTGCTGCTGCAACGCGAGTCACTCCGGCCAAGCCCTTGTTCTCGCTCGAGCCCGGTCAGCGCCTGGGGGATCGCTTCGTGATCGAGCGCAACCTTGGTCATGGGGGCATGGGCGCGGTCTACCTGGCCAACGACGAGCGGCTGACCGAAAGGGTCGCGCTCAAGATCATGCACGGCATGGCGCTGCTCGATCCAAGCGCCAGCGATCGGCTCCGGCGCGAGGCCAGCGCGGCCCGGCGGATCAGCCATGCCAACGTAGTCAAGATCCACGACGTCGGCGAGGATCAAGGTCACCTGTTCTTGTCGATGGAGTACGTAGAGGGCCAGTCCCTGGCCCAGCTGATCAGTCGCCACGCGGTGCTGCCGCTCGAGCGCGTGCGCGGGTACGTCTCGGAGATCTGCGAGGGCCTCGCGGCCGCCCACGCGCAAGGGGTGATCCATCGGGACCTCAAGCCGGCCAACGTGATCGTGACCCCGGATCAGCGGGTGAAGATCATCGACTTTGGGCTCGCGCGGGTCGCCAACCTGGAAGGTATGACCGCGACCGGGATGCTGCTGGGTACGCCGGAATACATGGCGCCGGAGCAGATCAAGGGCGGAAACTTGGACGGGCGCACGGATCTGTACGCGCTGGGAGCCCTGACCTATCACGCGATCACGGGGCGTCCGCCGTTTACTGGGGACACGCCGATCGGGGTCAGCCTGGCGCAGGCGACCGAGCAGCCGATCCCACCCAGCGCGCTGCGGCCGGGGTTGGAGCCGGCCTGGGATACGTTCGTGCTCACGGCGTTGAACAAGGCCAAGGAAGATCGCTTCGAGACCGCGCAGGCGATGCGCGACGCGCTGCCGCGCGGGTGAGGTTGTTCAAACCAAGTGAAGGCCGGCCTGGTGAGCAGCCCGATGGATCGTCGACATCCGTGCTGGTCTCGGTTGCGTCGCCGGACGCCGTGGACCTCGCCGTGCGGGGTCATCGTCGAACTCCCCCTGCGGATGGATCCGCCTGCCGACGCAGTCACGAGCGCGGTGTCAGGTCGGCGCCGCGCAGCTGGGAAACTGGGCACGAAACGAGGTCCCGACCCCAACCTCGCTCTCGACCCAGATCCGGCCCTGGTGGGCCTCGACGATGCGCTTGACGATCGCAAGGCCGAGCCCGGTGCTCTTCTCGCCGGCCGTGGCCTTGACGCTGGTCGTGCGAAACGCCTCGAACACATGGTCGAGCTCGGTGGGCGGGATGCCCTGACCACGATCCCGGACCTCGACGCAGACGTGCTTCGCGTCGCTCTCGACCATGACCATGACCCCAGTCCCGGGGTGTGAGTACTTGATGGCGTTGGACAGCAAGTTGTTCATGACCTGCTCGAGCTTGCTCGCGTCGCCTTCGACCCAAGCCGGACCGCGGGCGCGCTCGATCGCGATCGAGATGCCTTTGTCGCGGGCGACCATCTCGTTGAACACGATCGCGCGGGCGATGAGCTCCCCAAGCTCGAGCGGCTTGCGATCGAGGACGAGCTTGCCGGACTCGAGCGCCGAGATCTCGAGCAGATCCGTGACCATCTCGGCCATGAACTTGGTCATGCTGGAGATCGAGTCGAGGAACCTGACTTGGCGCGCAGACAGCTGATTTGGGTCTCGATGTATCAGCTTCGTGAACCCGAGCACGGCCCCGAGCGGGGTGCGAAGGTCGTGGGCCACGAACGCGAGGATCGTGTCCTTCTGCGCGTTGATCCGGGCGAGCTCGGCGTTCTTCTTGGCCAGATCGCGCTGGACCACGGCCATCTCGTTGTTGAGCCGCGTCAGGTGCTCGAGTGACGCGGCGTCGCGCCTGCGTCCAACACCCTCGCGCAGCAGGGCTCGCAGCGCGTTCGCGTGCTCGCGGTTCGCGTCCATGAACTCGCTCTCGAGGTCGAGGTCGGGGCCATCGTGGTCGGGGGCGGTCACGATCAACATCGAGCGCCCGTCGCGGGTCACGCCGGTCACACGGATCGCCACGAGGGCGTCGGAGACCTTCGCTGTCAAATCCCAGTCCGCGGCCCAACCCGTGGTCCGCAGCGCGTCCAACATCGCACAGGCCTTCAGCGTGGACTCGGGGTCGAGCAGCGCGACGAGAGGCTGACCTCGTGCGCGGCTCAGATCCAAGAACGGGGCCTCGCGCACGACTTCGCGCACGATCCCCGCCAGGTCGCACATCAGGATCGCGTTGACTGGGGTCACGGCGCCTCTACCAGCATGTTGGCAAGGGCCACCGCCGCGCTCGCGTCAACGCTGTGGGCGTCGGCGCCCAGTCGCAGATGCAGCCCGGGGTCGCGGTTGAAGCAGTTGCCACCGACCATGATCGTCGTGCTTGCTGCGTGGCTATCGGCTCGCACGGCGTTGATCAGCTCGCGGACCCGGTCGAGATGAACGGTCAGCGTGGCCGAGATCGCGAGCAGCACCGGCTGGCGTTGGTTGATCGCGGTGAGCAGGGCTGACGTCGGGGTGTTCGCCCCAAAGTAAACGGTGTCCCAACCGTCGAGCTCGAACAGATCAGCGACCATGCGCGCGCCGAGCTCGTGGAGCTCGCCAGAGACACAGCTGACGATCATGGTGCGCCCAAACTTGGGCTCGGCGAACAACTGCGGGTACAGCTGCGACATGATCATCTGGGTCGCCGCCGTACAGTAGTGCTCCTGCGCGATGCTGATCTCGTTGAGCTGCCACAGCCGCCCGAGCTCATATTGTGTGGGCTGAAACACGTGCATGTACATGTCTCGGATCGGGGCCCCCGCCGCGACGGCCTCGAGGATCAGCTGCGACGCACCCCGCCGCTCCCAGCTCAACAACAAGCGCAGATACTCGCGCGCGAGCGGGGCGTGAGGGTTGCCATCCTCGAGCATGGTCGGGGTCTCGGGGATCGGACCCGCGAGCGCGAGCAGGGCTTCGTGTACGGTCGAGACCGCCGCCTGCGTCGCGGTCTCGCGCTCGAGGACCTCGATCAGACAGCGAAGGTTCATGGTCAGGTCAAAGACCGGGACGCCACGGCTCTCGAGCATGCTGCGCCCCCACTGGACGTAGCTCGTGAACAGGACGCGGCTGTCGGCGGCCACCGCCTGCTGGAGGTACGACAAGTGGTAGCGAGCGTCCTCGAGGCAGCGCTCGCGCCCGGCGAGGCCGTAGCGGACCGCGAGCGCGGGCACCCGCTCGTAGTGGAGGGCCACGGTCGCCAACGCCAGCTTCTCTGCGCGCGCGTGGAGCTCGCGAGACAGCGCGACGCGACGCGCCGATTCGAAGGTCGGGGTCATCTCAACGACATAGTTGGTCGAACATGCGGAGCGAGGTCTGCCTGGGAACGAGCTTGAGACCCTTGGGAATTCCGCGGTGCGACTCGCCGAAGGTATGTCCGCGGTGCCAGGTCCAGAAGCTGTCTTTGTCGGTCCACCACGTCATCAACCAAAATTCCTCCGGCTCGTCGTGGGGGATCAGCACCTCCATGCGAACGAAGCCTGGAACCTGATCGACGAGGTGTGGACGATCGAGGAACGCAGCCTTCACCTGATCACCCATCCGATTTGCGACGACGAATCGACTCATCGCAACGACCATGGTTGGGCTGATGTGAGCGTCCTGGCTCATGATGGGCTCGCGGCTGAGGTCGCAGC
This sequence comes from Enhygromyxa salina, assembly GCF_000737335.2. Lineage (GTDB taxonomy): Bacteria > Myxococcota_A > Polyangia > Nannocystales > Nannocystaceae > Plesiocystis > Plesiocystis salina_C. The sequence goes on from NZ_JMCC02000135.1 coordinate 26,910, forward strand.
TGCACCTGGACCTCCGCGCGACGTCGAGCTTGACTGGTGTTCGGCAGGATGCAACCCGGGTGTTGGTGCCACTTTCGCGGCGAGGGGGGCGCCCCACGAGCACAGCATTGAGTGTCGTGGTCCCGGGCGCGCGGCGTTCTGCGGCCTTGCTCGGGTGGCCCGCTGGCGGGTCACTCGACGTGGCCCGCTGGCGGGCCACCGTCCCGCTGGCGGGCCACTAATTTTTGTGGTTCGCACGAGATCACTGACGAATCAGCGTGGCACGTCGCTTGCCTTGGTGGTGCGTCACGATGCCAAGCACACTCCACCAAGGCGTGGTCTCGCTGTTCTGTGATGACTCGGCCCTCGCGTTCGATCTCCTGC
>NZ_JMCC02000136.1 GCF_000737335.2 Enhygromyxa salina
GGGTTGGCCCCGTCGGCGTCCGACCGGGTGATGGTGGCGCCATGATCGTAGTAGATGTGTCCGTTGGCCGGATCCGTGGCGACCACGAAGTTGAACTGCAGGCCGCCGACAACCTCCGTCGGGTTGGCGCCGTCCACCTCCACGCTCCACACTGAGGAGTTCGTGGTGGCCCAGTACAGCCGGCTCGGCTCGACGCCGAAGCCGTTGAGGTTGAGGCACCAACGGTCGAGCGCGCCGAGCTCACCCTCGTTGGCGTCGCTGATCGAGAGGGTCCATGAGCCCGAGACGTCGGCGTTGTTGAAGGCCGACAGGCTCTCGGCGGGAGCGTAGCGGCCGTCGATGGCGGGCGGGCCCGGCTCGACGCACGCCGCCTCGAGGGAGATGTTCGCGTCGTCGTCGAGGATGGCGAACATGTCGTCGCCGGTGCAGGCGTTGCCGGGGCCCATCTGGTTGTCGAAGTTGTCTGCGATCAGCACCGTGGTCGCCCCGTGCGTCACCTCGACGTCCAGGTCATCGAGCGAGCTGTGTGTGATGTCGATGGCGAGGTCGACGTCGGTGACGAGGTAGGGGAAGGGCGGCTCGATCATGGACATCACGGTCATGTTGTCGATGATGTCGACGGGGACCTCGCTCGAGCACACCTGGAAGGGCTCGGCCGCGCACGCGTCGCAGCCGTCGCCCGCCATCTCGTTGCCGTCATCGCAGGTCTCGCCGGTGCTGAGGTCGAGGTACAGGTTGCCGCAGCTCTCATCGGACTGGCAGTTCGCGCTGCAGCCGTCGAACTCGTCGACGTTGCTGTCGTCGCAGACCTCGCCCGCGCTGGCGTTGATGATGCCGTCACCGCAGGCGGCCGCCGTGCAGTCGTCGTTGCACTCGGCCGACTCCCCGCCGTCGTCGCACGCTTCGCCCGCGGCGGCGTTGGTCGTGCTGTCGCCGCACGAGACCGCCGTACAGTCGGCGTCGCAGCTTTGCGACTCGCCCATGTCGTCGCACTCTTCTTCGGCGCTCGCGTTGATGATGCCGTCGCCGCAGGCGGCGGCCGTGCAGTCGTCGTTGCACTCGGCCGACTCCCCGCCGTCGTCGCAGCTCTCGCCTGCGCTCGCGTTGATGATGCCGTCACCGCAGGCGGCGCTCGTGCAGTCGGCGTTGCATTGCTCCGACTCTTCGCCATCGTCGCACTCCTCGCCCTCATCCACGACACCGTCACCGCAGCTCGGTGGGGGATCGGTCGGATCGTCTGTCGGGTCGTCCGTCGTTTCGTCCGTCGTTTCGTCCGTCGTTCCTCCTGTAGTCTCGCTGCATCCCTCGCCGTCTTCGTCTTCGCATGGCGAGCTCGCGACGTCGTCGCTGCAACCAGTCACAGCGAGCGCGAGGGCCGTCAACAGGGTCGAAATTTTGAGATGTGTCATGGCCGCGGAGCCTAGCTCATCGGGTGATCAGCAGCGGCCAAAAGCGCCAGGGCGAAAGCATCTGCGTGACCCGGTACACTCTCCGGGGTCGAGCGCCGCCAACCCCAATGTACCGGCGATGCCCAGGGGTTTCGGACGCTTTGGGTCGAGAATGATCTGAATCGTCACGGTGATCCCCCCTTCGCATGTTGCGCACCGGCCCGAGAATTTTCGGCGGACTCGAAGGCGATCCCGTCTCGCAGCGTTGCGGGTCGGCAACGAGGCGCTTGCGGTCATGAAACCGTCGGGCTCGGCGACACACTCCCATCGGAGGCCGAGCGCCACGGCGACCGCTGAGACTGCTGCACGCTGACGGTCGGTCGCTAGCTCGAGCCGCTCGTGTGCCACGGGCGGCCGCGCGACGTACCTGCACAGCCGCTCGAGCCGGCGACGATCTCGACCATCGATCGCCGGGCCCGGGTAAATGTTGACGCCACCCACGCCGGAGCGCATAGAGTCGATGGGTGCGATGGCGACTGGCGTGGGCGTTCGTGTTGTCGACTGGCTGCAACCCAGGCGAAGACCAACCACCTCGCGCCCCCGAGACCATCACGGCAGTCCCCTCGCGTCCGCCCGTCGAAGCGCTGCCAGAGCCCCCGCCGCCGGCCCCCGACCTCAGCGCCCCTTCTGATCAGGGCCACCTTCGCAACATCGACTGCGTCTACCTCCAGCCGCTCGGCGACGTCTCGGCCAAGACCACGCAGATCGTCCGCGAAGCCCTCGAGACCACCTACGGCGTGGAGCTGCGCATCGGTCCCCACCGCCCGCTACCGGACGACGCCTTCTACCAGCCCCGCCGCCGCTACCGGGCGGACACGCTGCTCGATCACCTCGATGCTTGGCTCCCGGATGACTGCGACCGCATCGTCGGCATCACCCACAAAGACATCTCCACGACCAAGGGCGAGCACGAAGACTGGGGGATCCTCGGGCTGGGCCGGGTGCCGGGCAAGAGCTGCGTGGTGTCGAGCTTTCGCGTGCGCAAGAAGCTAGCTGAGGTGCCCGCGGACGAGCGCCTGGCGCGGGTCGCCATTCACGAGCTCGGGCACACCCTCGGCCTGCCGCACTGTCCAACGCTGGGCTGCCTGATGGAGGACGCGCAAGGGAGCGTGGTGACGATCGACCGCGAGACGCACCTGTGCGAGCGGTGCCTGCGAAAGATCGGCTGGCTCGGCGAGCTGCCGCCTGCGCGGCCCGAGTTCGACTGAGCGCCGACCCGGCTGCCCAAGTTCGTGACGGACGAGTTCGAGGCGAATCTACGTTGAGATAGCGAGCGCGTTCATCCTCGATCGCACGGGCTTCGGGGACGTCGAGGGCATCAGCGAGCGGACCTGCCTGATGATCGGCGGTGAGTTCTCGAGCCTCGATGGCGTGTCCGCCGACAACATTGGGGCGTACTGCTGCGAGCGCGAGCACGGCGGCAGCTGAGCGTCCGACGATCGCTACATCGCCAAGACCAGTGACGGGGTCGTGGAGAAGATCGCCGGCCTCGAGTCGGAGGGGCGCAGCCACGCACGCGCTTTGCGTGTGACCCTGAACAGCGGGAAACCTCGTCGTTCTTCATCGCGCGCCTGGTCGCATCCTGGCAGTCATCGCTCATCTTGCTCCTGAGCGGCCGCGCTTGTGCGAGTCCGCCCCAGGTGTGCGATAGTCCCCCCGTGAGCCGTTTCCCACTGGCCCTCGTCATCACCCTCGTTGCCCCCGTGGTTGCCTGCGACAAGTCCAAAGAAAAAGCTCCGGCGAGCGCGGCGACGGGCGAAGCCGAAGCGAAGCCAAAGGCCGACCTCGAGATGCCGGAGGTCGACGCGAAGGCGGCGAGCGAGCTAGGTGAAGCGCTCAAATCCGCGGACGCACACGCCCGCCCAGTGCTGGCGGCGGTGGGCCTGGCCGAGACGGAGCGCGACCGGCTGCCCGATCCCTTCATTGAAGGCCTAGAGGCCCTCCAGAACACTCCCCCCGAGATGCGCGCGCAACTGCTGGCCAAAGCCCTCAGCGAGAGCATGTCGATGCTAGACCACATGTGTGGCGACGGCCGCAAACTCATGCAGTCGCTGGCTACGATTGCCCCCGACCAACGCGGCGTGGCGATCTACGAAGGCTGCGGGCTCGAAAAGCACGGCCTCCTCACCAAAGCCGACATGAGCGCCCGCGACGGCATGATGGTGCTGATGGGCTCGTTGGTCTTCGACCACCTGTCGCGCGGCGGGGAGCTGCACGCAGGCGAGCGCGCGGCGGTCGAGGCGATGGTCTCGGCGCCGGCTGAGCTCGAGTGATGGCGGCTCAAATCAAGCTCGAGCTGAAGTTCGCTGCTTGAAGCACGCGGAGCGCCGCACTGCTCGAGTTCGACATACTGGTGGACACGTACTCCATCTCGTGTGCACTGATGTCCACGCCGCGACAAACCACAGAAACAACCACCATGACGACCGACCCCCGCACCCGAGCGGACGCCACCTATGATGGCGTGCATGCCTGTGGGATGTGCCAGTGATCCCAACGTCCCGTGCATCGGCAACGGTTGCGTGAAGGAGACTCGGGCCACGCGTGAGCAAGGCCGCTACCTATCCGCCTACCGCCAGAACGTCTGAAACATGGCCTCGGCGCCAGCGCCCCCCAGACCACGCTGTGCGCATCTTGCCCTGACCACGCACGCTGTGCGCATCTTGCTCACCTCGGCGACCCCTTGGACCGCCGCTAATAGTTCCTCACCGCTCACCGGCGTTTTTCTTGGTCTCGGGATCCCCGGCGTGCTGCGCTTTCACGCCCTCTCCAGCCCCAGCCCCGAGCAAGTCGCCGACGTCGCCCCCTGGACACACCAGCGACTCGTCCGCGTGGGCGAGCGGCATGGTCGTTCGCTCGACGACCTCGACGACGCCACTGACGAGCTCGCGCTCGACCAGCCGGCGCTCGCCGCTTGCTACGGCGCTTCGGTCAGTGACCGCCAGCTGCTGGGTGCCGCGGCAGGCCAGCGGACTCGCAAGCTCGCGCATCCGGTCTGCGAGGTCCCTGCTCCTGGTGAGGCGCTCGCCGATATTGGTGGCGTCAACGTGCACGCGAGCCAGGTGATCCTGCCAGAGCTGAAAACAGACGCAGCCTTCCTTGGACATGATCGTCGCCGGCTCGAGCGGCTGTGCCGGTACGTCGCGCGACCGCCCGTGGCACAGGATCGCCTCGAGCTCGCGCCCGACCGTCAGCGTCTGTTGTACAGGTTCAAGCGCGCTTGGAAAGACGGCACACATGCGGTGGTCCCACCGCCACGCTTCCACATGCTTCGCTACCACGGCGTACTCGCGGCTCATGCCAAGCTGCGCCGCGAGGTCGTTCCGGGTCCCGCAACCGAGCCGGTCGAGCCGACGCAGCGCGAGTTGTTGTTTGATAGCGAAGCGACCGAGTTCGTACCCGGCACGAAGCCCCAGAGCCGTCCCCCATAGGCGTGGCTGCTGCAGCGAGTGTTCGCGCTCGACATCATGGTTTGCCCGCGTGTCGCAGCTCGATGAAGCTGGTCGAGATCGCCAACAAAACGCGACGCGATCGCCCAAGTCCTCGCCACCGTTAGCCTCGGGCCGAGGCCACCACCACGGCCGAGGCCGCCGCTCTCTGGCCAGCTCAAGCTGAAGTTCGCAGCCTGAGCGCCGCGATCCCAACAGGTGGCGTTGGCTTCGCCGTGTCTCGAACCGTGATCTCGACCACGTGAAACGCGCGCAAAGTTGCTCATGGCCATCGCTCTCGCGGGTCGCTCGTTCGGGCCCGGAGACCGAAGCTTGGCTCGCCCGGCACAGATGTGTGTTTCGCGCTGCCCCGACCACCGTCTCTCGTCGCCAGACCACCGTTTGGATGTCCTCTACGCCGCTGATGCGGGGCTACTTCAAGACCCTGAGGATGAAATTTGGCCCTGAATGGACTCCCGGTCCCGCTCCGTAAGAATCAAGCAGATAGTCGATGAGGATCTGACCGCCGGCCTGGAACAGCCACTTCAGCGTGTCGGGCCAATCCGTAGGTGCCCAACTGACCTGGCGAGCATTGACCACCAGCAACTCAGCGACAACACTCTCATCGAAGTAGGACTTGAGGATCCGCTTTTGCTTGTGGTTATGGTCCTCGTCCGACGTGGCAAACAGATCCGTCGATGCGTACTCCGACGCCCGGAGTGTTGAGATGACCGTGTTGTTCTCCCCAAACATGATGTAGGTTGCCGTGCCGTGGCCAGTTTGCAAGTGGCCCTTAACCCTCGTCCATACGTGAACGGTGAACGTGTAGTGCACATCCGTCACCACAACATCCACTCGGCCTTTGGCGCGTGTGTTGCCTTTCGATTCCTGCTGCGTCTTAAGCCACACCCCCGTTTTGACGACGCTGTCATGCTCGCTATCAAGGGGGCGGCGGTTAAGGCTGCACGCGGACGCAACTATTGGGTGCCTGCTCATCGGACAATATTCCCGGCGCTGCAGTGTGTGACCCACACAGGAGTCAGCGCTGCTCCTGGCGGCTGCAAACTCGGTCCCAACACTGCCTCGATGCGCTTCGGGCCTAGTGGGCAATTTCAGGTCAGTCATGATAGATGCTCATATGCTGAATGACCTTCCGGCTATCACCAGCGGTCTGGCCATGCCAGATACGAAGACTCAGGTTATTCGCTAGCGCCACCAAGATAAGATCGTGGTATTGATGGTATGAAGTATCGGAGCGGCGCAAGAAGAACCGGTCCTCCCACTTTCCACTAAGCGGCGTCAGAGCAACCGAGCAGTCATACTCGGTGCCGCCCTGTCCAACAATGTACTGTGTCACATTACCTGCGTGTGCGTCCATAATGTTTCACCCTCAGTTCGTACTCGGTGTTGAGGAAAGACTCGTTAGCTACCGCATCAGCATGTCGTGCAACCAACAAAGCACGCCCAAACCCGCTGTCAACCGGCGGGCACGGCGCGCTCAGAGAGGGTTACTCAACAACGCTCTCACCCGGATTTGTCTAGAAAGGTAGTTGACACGCCTCGCGGGCGGCTTCGAGGGTCGGAGGGCGCGCCTGTGCACATTGTGGAGGCGCAAGTACGAAAGACGGCGACGGTGCACCCGAACCGGGACTCCTCCTCGGCGGCACCGCTGTCGGACAGACCGCGAACGGCAACGGCATCTGCGTCGGCTCAGCGCGCTTGGGTTCGGGCCCTGGCACGACCTCCGGCCGAGCGTTGGCGTGAGCCGCGAGCACGCCGTGGTAGCGCAACATGTGGAACCTTGGTGGCGTGATCTGGGCACACAGCCGCGCGATGAGGTCCAGCGGAGCGAGCAAGACGGCGTGCACACCATTCTTCCACGCGTGCCGAAAGTTGTACCGGCAGCGACCATCGACGGTGAGTTCGAGGCGCTCTTGGGCGAGCGGTGGTCGTGCGACGTAGCGACACAATCGCTCGAGCCGTTGGCGATCGCGGCTGGGCACGGCCGCACCCGCGTGCACGTTCACGCCACCAGCTTCGGCGAGCGCGTTGTTGGGCTGGGTGACGTCTCGCACCGCGTGCGCGAGCTTGCGCGTCTGCTGCCCAGGTGCGTCGCCCAGCAATTGTCGGTCTGCTCGCTCAGCGCGTCGAGGAGCAACCGCAGCTGCGTCGAGTTAACGCCCTCGTTGGCCTTCATGCTCCGCCGACCGAGTGAGGCGATCAGGCGCTCGAGTTGTTCATTGCGCACAACCGAGGCCTTGACTGCCGCCAACACAGCTTCGCTGCGGCCCTCCGCGAGCGGCTTTGGGAGCACCTCCAGCACGGGGCCGGTGAGCTCGTCGGCTTCTCGCCGACGAGCAACCTGCATTGGCGAATTGCTACGGCGCGTCGGCTGGTGACCGCCAGCTGCTGGGAGCATCGCCAGGCGAGCAGACTCGCAAGCTCGTTCACCCAGTGCGCGAGCTCGTCTCGCCCGACGAGTCTTTGGCCGAGGTCGGCGGAGTGCACGTGCACGTTGGGCCAGCGATCGATGGCCGCGAGCGCAAGCGCCTCGAGCGACTGTGCCGATACATGGCACGGCCACCCGTCTGCCAAGAGCGCTTGGCAGTGACCGGATCGGGGCAGGTCGTGGTCCGCTTCAAAAATGTTTGGCGCAACGGTGCGCACGCCGTCGTGCTCGACCCACTGGACTTCATCGCGCGCCTGGTCGCACTGATCCCGCCGCCGCGCTTCAACACCATCCGCTACCACGGCGTGCTCGCGGCGCGAGCCAAAGCTCGCAACGAGGTGGTCCCAGGTCCTGCGCCCACGCAGCCCGAGCCGGTGCAGCTGCGACTCGCGTTCGACGGTGACGCGATTCCTCCCGCAGGTGTCGAGACGACGCCCGCACCCGGCGCGCCGGCTTGCAAGAAGGAACCAACCGTTCAACCCGACGAGGCTGTGACTGGCGACGGCGACGTCGAACCCGAAGAGGCGCCGCCCGGTTTGCGAGTACACGCCAGCGGAGCTCTCCACCGTCACGAGAAAACTGGATTGTCAGCCCCCACGCAACGATGGCGTCCGCGTCGCTCGCATTCGAGTGAAACCGTTTCGTGGGCCGTGGCGAGTCGTTTGGACGCTTCCCCGCTGCGCTCGGTGTACTTTGCCCGAGCTTCCCAAGAAGACCACGAAGATGTAGCTTCTCGCCGTGACGCTCGGACCCGCCAGGGCGATGGTCGCTTCTGGGCGCCATCCCTCGAACCACGACGCGGAGTGATATGACATGAATGATCTATTGGCGGCGCTCAGCAGGACCCAAGAGCTGCACTTGAAGTCGGGGCGGTGGCGGCTCGGCGAGTTCGAGCTGACGAATGAGAGCGTCAATGAACTCTGGCCGGAGGTCGAGCGCGCGCTGCGAGCAGACCCGTCGATCGTCGATCACCTCCAGGCGGTGACCTTCTTCGACGAGGGCTCGTACGAGTCCGCGCCGTTCCTTGCCCTGTTTCCCAAGCTCGAGCAGCTGGTCCTCTACGGCACCACGCTGCTCTACGATCTCAGCGCCTTGGCGGGACATCCGAGCCTCAGGCGAGTCGCGTTCACCAACTACTGTGGGATCAATCCCCGCGATGGCGGCCTCCTCTGGCTGGACGAGCTACCGCAGCTGGAGGAGCTGGTGTTCTTCGAGGGCTACATCGAGCTCGACGGCTGGGAGCCTTCGGAGTTGATGCTCTCGCGGCTTCGCTCGCTGTGGATCAACTGGAACGATCTCGAGCAGATTCGCCACGAGGCGCTTGTTCGGATCGAATCGCTGACGCTCTACCTCAGCGCCGACGACATCGACGAGCTCATCGACCTCGCTAGCGACGACAACGAGCGCGCCCAAGCGGAAACAGCCGTTCGTGCGCGGCTTCTCACGCTGGGGCGGACGCCCGGGCTGAAGCTGCGGACGTGCCTCGACAAGGTCGAGTCCGAACACCTCCGACTTCGGATCGATGATGTAATCGGTCGGTGTCTGCCGGCGGGCGTGCAGGTCGAACGCTACTGGAGGGGGCAGGTGATGCCGCTGATCAACAACGGCTACGGCTTCATGAAGCGCGGCTGAGAACGCGTCACCGATGACGCGACGTCGGGCGCACGCTCGGACATGCGCCTGCCGAGGCACGATGGGCGAAGCCCTCGACGCGTGCAGGTAGACGTCACGACCAACGACTCGCCACATTGCGGTCCTGATCCCCGGCCAGACCGCGATGAGAATCGGAGCCGTCGCGCTCGGGCTCTCGCTCGCATCGAGCTTCCACGAGCTGGAATTCTTTGATGCCGTGCCGGCCGAATCTCGTCGTCGGCAACGACTACCCTTCTTGCGGGGACGCGTCGACGAGCGCCCGGCCTCGCTCGAGGCTATGATCGTCACCGCGGATCTGCAGGGTCGTGCCTTGCCTGATCGCCACGCGCCCGAGGACACGGCCCTGCCGCTGCTCGGTGAGGCGGTTGCCGAGGAGCTGCACACGCTGGCGCAGTGCCAGGAAATTCCGCCGCTCGACCGCGTGGGCGTGGTGCTGGCGGGCGATCTTTGTGCGGTGCCAGATGCCCGGAAGATGGGAGCGAGCGGCGACATGCGGCCGGTCTGGAGGGCCAGCTCGAACTCGAGCTCGCCACATGACCGGCATCACGACCAACTCGCCCGCTTGGGCGTGACGGGGGACTCGTGCGTGCGAACCCGCGAGATCCGCTTTGAGCGCGGCGTTCGGGTCGAGGCCCCACCCCGGCCCCGGCCCCGCCCGCCATTGTCCCGAACACCGCGACACCGGCAAATATAAATGTCGCGCCATTCGCGCTGGCCGAAGAGTTCGAACCGCCGGTGAAAACCAGTGGGAATCTCGACCTTTAATACCTATACTTTCCGCGGCCATGGCCGAAGGCTCGAAGATGAACATAGCGCCGCCGTGCCATGGCAATGCCACATCCAAAACCTCTACGAAAGCAAGAAATGGACAAGCTCAAACCCCTGCCATCGCTCCCACAGACCAACTCGAAGGCGGACAAGCTCGAGCGAGCCTTCCAGGTTCGCGTAGCTCGAACGAGCTACAATTACACGACGAGCTACCCAAACCTCGATCCCATGCCGATCTCGGCCGATGTCCCCAAGGGCGAGAGCTTCTCTGCGGCCTACGACGAGAAGATTCTTGGCGTGTTTCATGCATTGGTCGACAACTTCATCGCCGTGGTCGAGGACTTCATCTCCAAAGAGGTGGCCGATGAACTGAACGCAGGCATTGGCGCAGGACTGTCCGAGTTCCGCACGATGCTGGCCGCCTTCGAGGACAAGAAGTTTGGGGTGCATGTGGTCGAAGAGATGGAGGATGTCCGCGCGCTGCTGCGCTCGGCTGGCAGCATCATCGACGGGGTCGAGCACGCGCTGTTGGGCCTGGCGAAGCTGCCAGGTGACTTCGCGGCGGTGCTCAGTGGGATCAAGCGAACATTCCATGCAATGGAGCTTCAAGGGGGGGCCGCGTTCCTTCGCTTTGGCCTCTATGACCTGATCAGCCCCGAGAACCGGTCGCAGCTCTTCACGCCTCAGTCCTACGCAGAGTACCTCAGCTTGTTCCAGACCCTGGCTCGACCTCAGACTGTGCTCGTCGAGCCACAGGCGTGGATGAAGCTCGGGCCAGACGAGCACCCCTGGCAGCAAGACTGGTTCTTTGGGTACCAGCAGATCGGCGGCTACAATACCACAATGCTGCGGGGGGTGACCGCGGGCGGCGGGACCCAAGGCGGTGTGAGCCTGGCCGAACTCCAGCAGAAATTCCCGATCACGGACGGGCTCTTCCAGAGCGTCATCGGAGACAGCAGCCTCACCCTGCAGCAGGCGGCCACCGCCAACCTGCTCTACGTCGTCGACTACAAGCTGCTCGAGGGCGTGCCCTCGAACGTCGTGTTTGGCCAACAGCGCTACCATGGCGCGCCGATTGCTTTGTTTTACTGGAACCGCCAACCACCGCCCGGGTACCCGCCGCTGAGTGAGGGCGTTCAGGGCGTCATGCAGCCCGTCGCCATTCAGCTGGAGCAGACGCCCGATCCTCGGAGCGCGCCGATCTTCACCCCAAAGCACGGCAACAAGTGGGAGGTCGCCAAGTACTTCGTCCAGAGCGCTTGCGCGATCGAGCACGAGACCGTCGCACACCTCGGGTCTTGCCACCTCATGATCGAGCCGATGATCCTGGCCGCGCATCGTCAGTTCTCGCTGAACCACCCCCTGCTCGTCCTCTTGATCCCCCACTTCAGGTTTACCCTGGCCATCAACAGCGACGCGTTGGACAGTCTCGTCGTACCGGGTGGCGTGATCGAGGCGAACCTCGCCCCGACGATCGAGGGGAGCATGACCATGGTCCGAAACGCGCACCTCGAGTGGCGGTTCGACGAGCAGATGCCCAAGCAGCTGTTCGCGCGGCGGGCCGTGACCGCGAACTCGTTGCCTGACTTCCCCTTTCGTGACGATACCTTGTTGCTCTGGGAGGCCATCCATCGCTTTGTGGAGAAGTACGTGGGGCTCTACTACACGAGCGAGCAAGACCTCCTCGATGACTACGAGCTCCAGGCATGGGTCACGGAGATGACCGCTCCAGACCGCGCTTTCGTGCGTGGGATGGATGGGTTGGTCAACGTTGGGAGCGACGAAGCCCCCGAATACCAGATCCAGTCGATCAACTACCTCGTCGACGTGATCACGCATATTATCTACATAGCCGGGCCCTTGCACGCGTCGCTCAATTACGCTCAATACCCAATGATGTCCTATGGTCCGAGCGTGTCTGGCATTGCGAGCCAGCCGCCCCCAACCGCCGACAGCCCGGACGAAGATCCAATCAAGTGGATGCCGCCACTGGAGATCGGGCTCTACCAGGTCTCATTCACCTACCTGCTCAGCAACGTGCAGTACGACACCCTTGGAGTGTATGACACCAACCCGCGCGAGCCCTACTTCGTGGACCTGCGCGCGGATCAAGCCGCGATCGAGATGAGCTCGGAGTTGCTCTTGGCCGAGCTGAAGATCCGCGATCGCAATCGCTGGCGCCCGATTCCCTATCTGTTTCAGCTGCCCTCGCGCGTGCCCAACAGCATCTCGATCTAGTCCCGAATCAAGCGCTGCGCGCTTGACTCGGCCTACTATGTCTTCAAGGGGGCTTTCAAAAGCCCCCTCGCTTCGGCGGCGGAGCCCCCTTCGCTCACCCCAAACGCTCGCCTGTCGGCTCGTACTAGACTAGAGCGCCAATCAGTTTGAATTCACGACTCCAAACTGATCGGCGCTCTAGCAGCCCGTGGTGCAATGCATCGTGTCGCCTCGCGCCGGAATTTTCGTCGAGGGCGCGAAGCCAAAACGCCGCTGTGGTGGGCCCACTGCAAGTTTTGGCGACAAAGCCCTCGGCGAAAAGGCCAAGCGAGGCGGCGCGAGGCATTGCACCACGGGCTGCTAGGCGGGTGGGGCGCTCAGGCGCTCGATCCACTGCGCGTCAAAGACCTTCTCGTAGATCCGACACGCGACCCGTAGCCCCCTCGGCTCACGGACGACAAGCCCCGAGAGGAGCAATTCAGCCTCGAGCGAGCCACCGGGCTCAGCGTCGTCTCGTCGGTGAAGGACCGCCTCGTACAGCCGCAGGAGTTCCGCGCGGCGCGGAGAGTGACGAACGCGCGCTTGGATCGCGCGCAGGTGAACCGGCTCATCGCGATCCTCCCAGCGATCCAGCACCCGGGCCTGGACCGCGTGGCTCACCCACTCCAACTCCTGCCCGAGCGCTGGCACGGTCTCGAGCTCGCGCAGGATGTTGCAGATTTTCTGGGTGAGGAACGGCTGACCATCGGTCCAAGCGAGCACGATCTTGACGATCGCCTCGGTGTTGCCCTTGCTAGCGAGCCCAGCCATCAGCGCCTTGCACTCGAGCAGGCGGAAGTGCCCCAAGTAGATACCGCGGCCGATGTTGAAGGGGGTGCGCCTCGTGTCCCGAACCAGCGTCGAGGGGCTGGCGACCCCAAGCAAGACAAAATTGAGGCGCCCGTATCGGGGATCGTCGGCCCGACGATTGATGCACGCGCGCATCATCGCGAAGAAGTTGTCACCGTCGAAGCCAAGCGAGAGCATGCTGTCGATCTCGTCGAGGAACAGGGTGATGTTCCGTGTGACGCGGTCGAGGACTTCGGTGTCGAGCAACTCGACGAAGCGCTGGACCGGTGAGAGGTGGCGCGTGTCGACCCACCATTTTCGCAGGTTCACGGCGCTCTTCAGCTCGAGCCCCTGAATGATCATGCTGGCGATCCCCGCATACCACTGCTCCTCGGTCACACCCTTTCCGCCGATCATCGTGAGGTCGATGGATACGCAGCTGTGGCTCAGCTCGCGCAGCTTCTGCATGGCTCGCACGCGCATGCTGGACTTCCCCATCTGTCGCGGCGAAAGGACGAAGCAAAACTCGCCGTCCGTGAGAGCCTCGAGGAGCTCGGTATCGGCCCGCCGGCTGACGTAGCTCTGGGCCGCGGAGGCGAGGCTCCCACCGACCTGGTACTCGAAGCCATCGCTCGAGCCCTTCAGGAGCGCGTTCTCGATGGCGACGGCCGCGGGGGTCAAGAGCAGCTGCAAGAGTCCGATCCGCTCGCCCGCGAAAGCGCCGAACACCCTCGGGTTCTCCATGAACACGACGGCGATCAGCGAGCCCTGGTTGACGAGGGGCATGCACAGCACCGACTTACACTGGTTTGCGATCACGTAGGGATCGTGGACGAACTGGCCCTCGCTCATCGCACGGTCGAGGACCAGGGTCTCGCCACTCCTTCCAACATAGTTGACCATGGCGTGGCTGGCATGCCGGAACTCGGCCATGTCCATCGACAGCAATTCGATCTTGGTATCGGGCACGCACACGCCGCGGGCCTTGACGAGCAGCTGACCGTTTCGCTCGAGCACGAGCGCCCCCTGCTCGGCGCCCGCGTTGAGCAAGCTCAGCTCCATCACCTTCAACAACAAGGCGTCGACGCTCGACTCCGAGGCCAGCGCGCGCGAGGCCTCGACGAGCGAGCGCACGTCGAGCGACGCGCCGAGCTGCCCGGTGCTGGTGGTCGTGACCGTCGAGGTGGTAGCGAACGAGCTCGTCGGCCAATTGTGGCTGGAGAACCGGCCACCATACTTCGAGGCCACGAACTCGGCGATGCGGGTCGCTCCCCAGCGCCGGTAGCAGGCGTGCGCGTCGAGCAAGTACGCCGCGCCGATCCGCGCCTTCCCGCGCTCGTGCCAAAAGCGGCCGGCGAGGTGGTTTGCGAGGGCTTCGATGTGGACGAAGCCATGCCTGGCCGCGAGCTCGACCGCTTCGTCGTAGTCATCGATGGCAGCCAAAGCGTCGCCCCGGGCGCGAGCGGCCTCGGCCCGAGCGAGGACGAACTTGTGCATTGCGTTGGTGGGGCAAGCCGTGGCGGCGGAGCCCAAGGCGCGAAGGTGTTCGTCGAGGGCCTGCTGCAGCTCGTCGCGCTGCGCAGGCTCGGCGAGGCCAAGGGCACGCGCGCGGCCGAGCGCACTGTAAAATCGATAGTCGATGCTGACGACGAGACCGGGCACAGCGCCGAGCAGCGACGCCATCTGCGTCGAGATGCGGTCGGCCTCGTCGTAGTCCTCGTGCATGAACAGGCTCTGGGCCTTGTAGATCTGGAACAAAAAGGCGGCGATCGGGGCGTCGTTGCGTTCGATCTCCGCGAGGAGCTGCTCCTCGCGGAGCGCGGCGTGGGCGAACTCCCTGCTCGACGCCGACTCCCCCTGGAGGTTGGCGAGGATCAGCCGCGCGCCAACGGACATGAGCCGGCCAAGCGTGTTGCTCATGCTCGTCACGCGCTCGAGGGACTCGTCACACAGCGGGATGAGCGTCTCGAGCGGCTCACCTCGGGCGAGTCGGTTCCAGACGTGGGCAGCGACCATGTAGCCGGTGTAGGGGCGCTCGGCGACCTCATGGCCTTGCTGAACCGCACGGCGGACGAGGGGGATGTCATGATCGAAGCCCCGCACCCAGTGCGAGATATGCGAGATGTGGACATGGGTCGCCATGCACCGCAGCCGGCGATCGTCCAGCTTCTCGGCGAGCGCGAGCGAGATCCTGCTGAACGCGTCGCCGGCCTCGAATTCCTGAAACAGCGCGCCAAGCAGGATGCCGTAGCCGGAGTAGCCCACGATCGAGTCGGGCCGGTTGCCGTGGCGAATGGACATCTTGATGATGTGCGTCGTCATGATGCCCATCAGCGGCGGGTTGACCTGATAGGCGGGAGTGGTCAACGTCGAGAGCATGTCGAGCTTGATCGCCTCGACGGGATCGTGGCAGAGGTCGAGATCCACCAATGACTCGATCCCGCGGTCTGCGATGTATGCGTCAATCTCGTCGCGGTCTCGCAGCAGCGTGGCCTCGATCTCCGCTTGGTCGCTGGCGAGTTCGACGCCAAGCTCGGACAGGGCGCGGAGCCCGATCTCGAGGGCCTCCCGTGGGCGATACAAGGTGGCCCGCTGCATGACCAGCAGCATGTAGATTCGCGCGCGGTCCAGCGGCTCGACCGCGCGCGTGAGGGCGGCCTGGGCGAGCGTCTCGGCGAGCTCGTGGTGACCCGCGATCGACTCGAGCTCGACGCAGGCGGTCGAGATGGCGATGGCGAGGTCGTGACGGCTCGACCAGACGTCGGGGTCGAGCAGCGTCATCGCTCGGTTTGCGTAGCCGCGGGCGGCCTCGAAGGCCGTCGCCTGCATCGCCTTGGTCACGGCGCGAAGGGTCAGGTCGAGGAAAGCGACCCGTGCGTCGAGGCTGGTGGGCTCGGTGCCGCGGTGCAGATGGTCGACGATCTCGAACAGCCGGGCCTCTGGGTCCTGCGTGCTGATGAGCAGCCTCGCGATTCGAGCGTGGAGCGGCGCCCTGTCCTCGACTGGGATCAGCGCGTAGGCGGCCTGTTGAATGCGGTCGTGGAGGAAGCGGTGCTGATTGCGAATGAGCTTGGTGCTGCCGTCCTGGTCCGGCGCGGCGATGAGCTCGGAGGTTGGGGTTACGTGGCCCGCCGCGCTGGCGAGCTCGATCGCAGCGGCGACCCGCGCGAGCGAGTCTTCGCGGATGATGCTCAAGGTCATCAGGTCGAAGCGGTTGCCAAGGCTGGCCGCGAGCTGGAGGCAAACCTGAGCCGCGGGCGGCAGCCGCTTGAGCTTCTCGATCATGAGGTCGACGACGTTGTCGGTGAACCCCGCCATGTCGAGCCTGGCAGGATCCCAGGTCCAGCTCCCGAGCGCGCCGTGATCGCCCTGCTGATAGGTGATCGCGCCCTCGTCGTGCAGCGCGTGCAAGATCTGCCCGATGAAGAAAGGGGTGCCCCCGGTCTTGGTCTTGGTCAGCACCGCGAGCTCCCGCGCTTGGGCGCTGGGCAGGCTGAAGGTGTCTTCGATCATGGCCGTGATCTCGACCTCGTCGAGCTCGGCCAAGCTGAGGCTGTGCACGCTGACGCCGGCCTCGACCAGCGACTCCCTGAGCTCGGAGATCGGACCTTGCTGGGTGAGGTTGGTGTCGCGGAACGAGCAGATCAGCGTCAGGTGTTCGATCGAGCCCTCGCCGAGGATGCTGTCGATGATCGAGAACGACAGCTGATCCGCCCACTGGATGTCGTCGAGGAAGAACACCAAGGGGTGGTCCTTGGTGCTGAACGCCCGCAGAAAGGCGACGAGGAGCCGGTGGAAGCGGACGTTGGTCTCGACCGGCCCGAGGCGCTGGGCCGGCGGCTGAGGCCCGAGCACGGTGACGAGATCGGGGAGGAACTCGATCATGACCTGCGCGTCCTGCCGCAGCACCCGGAGCAGCTCGTGCCGCCACCGCTCGAGCTCCTCGTTGCTGGTCGAGAGCAGCTGCCGAACGAGATCGCCGAGGGCCTGCGCGAAGGCGGCGTAGGGGATGGTCTGGAGCTGGTCGAACTTCCCCGAGGCGTAGAAGCCGTTGGCCAGGGTCACGGGCTTGTGAATCTCCTGGACCAGCGAGGTCTTGCCAATCCCGGCGTTGCCCGAGACGAAGATGACCTGGGAGGTTCCCTGCTTGGCCAGGTGGAACACGTCGAGGAGGCGCTGACGTTCGGACTCGCGACCGTATAGCTTCTGCGGGATCTCGAGCTGCCCCGTGGTGTCGCGGGCGCCGAGGTCGAAGTTGGCGTGGCGCCCGGTCTCGAGCTGCGCGATGCACAGCTCGAGATCGGCAGCGACCCCCCACGCGCTCGCGTAGCGATCTTCGGCGCACTTCTCCAGCAGCCGCTCGACGAGCCGCGAGAGCATCGGCGGAAGCCCGGGGACGAGGTCGAGCGGCCGGGTCGGAGGATGGGCGATATGGCGATGGATCAGCAGGATCGGGTCTTGCTCGGTGAACGGCGGCCTGGCGCACAGCAGCTCATAGAGCGTCGCGCCGAGCGAATAGAGGTCGGCCCGGTGGTCGATGTGACGGTTCATTCGCCCCGTCTGCTCCGGCGACATATAGGCCAGGGTACCCTCGAGCCGCAGCGGGCTGACCATGTCGATGCGGTGGCGGGGGATTCGGGACGAGATGCCAAAGTCGATGAGCTTGGTCAACCTCGTTCGCTGGTTGTAGACGATGTTGCTCGGGTTGATGTCTTTGTGAATGATGCCTTGTCGATGGACCTCCCCGAGCGTCGTCGCCACGGCATGGATGATCTTCACGGCCTCCAACGGGGGAAAATTCGCCTGCTTGCGCAGGACGGCGAGCGACTCGGCGCCAAAGTCTTCGAGCGTGATCGCGTGAACACCACCGTCGACGATGTACTCGTTTGCCCGGATCACGCCGGCACATGTCAGGCTACTCGTGATCTCGAACTCTTGTTGATAGCGAATGGAATCACTGGAATTGGGGGTGTCGCTCTTGAGCACCTTGAGAATGACGGGGATCCCGCGCGCGCTGTCGTGGGCGCGATACACGACAGACGAGTTGCTCTCATGAAGCTTTTCGTAGGTGCGAAATTGCTGAAGGGTCGTCATCGGGGTGCCATTCCACTCGAAGCCGCTGCGCCGCTCAGTTTGTCACGCGAGACGCTCGGTGAGATAGCGGCGGTAGAGCGCTCGCCCAGGCACAACCTCGTCCCGGACCATGCGAACCACCCCAAGGCTGACGAGCTTGAACGCGAGCTCGGTCGCGAGCCGAACCGGCTCGCTGGAAGCCATCACCTTTGCGCTGGCCTCGGCCAAGCTCGGCTGCTGTTGCAGCTGCCAGAGCAATGCTTTGAGATGATCGGCGAACAGGCCCTGCTCGGTCGCCGCCGTCGCAAAGATCTCGTCGAGGCTCGTGCCACGGTCGGCGATGTGATACAGGGCGATGCGGATCAAGTGGGGGTGCCCGCCGACGAGCGCCATGAGCTTGCCGACCTCCGCCTCGCCCCATTGCAGGCCATGGCGCCGGGCGAGATCGAGGACCAGCGTGACGTCCCAGTCGGCCATGGGCGCCGCCAGACCAACGTTAAAGGGGGAGTGGTTGATGTCCATCGGCAGGTACATCTCTGTCGAATAGCTCAACAGCAGACGCAGCTGGTCCCACGGTGGCTGGGTCTTGGCCATCTCGTGCCAGGCGCGCAGCAACATCAAGAATTCCTCGGCGATGTTCGGAACGTCGAACAGTCGATCGACTTGGTTGATCGCCAAGACCAAGGGGTCCCCTTCGCCAAGGACATGGTCTTCGAAATAGGCCGTACAATTATCCTTGGCCCCGAACACACTGTCCCAGGAGTCCTCGACCCGCGACAGCCTGAGCCGGCGCGTGACGATCGCACAAAACCACTTGAGGAAGCGCTCGAGGCTCGAGAGGATCTTGGTGTCGACGAGCTGGAGGTCGACGGTGACGACCCGCATGTCTTCGCTCGCGGCGTGGTCGAGCACACGGGTCATCAGCGAGGTCTTACCGCTGCCGCGCGGCCCCTTGACCCGAATCAGCGCGCCAGGCTTGACGATCTCGGCCAGGCAGCGATCGTCGAGTCCGGGCCGTGAAACATAAAGACGCGAACTCGCCCGGACGATGCCGTCGGGGAGCTCCAAGTCCGGCGCAACTCGGGTCGCAGCCGGGACCACGCCGACACGGCCATTTGGGCTCGTCACCGACGCTAAGTGGCCGGCTCGCTCGACGATTGCGCGGAGCACCGCGGCCGTGTCTTCGGGGCCCGTCCAGTCGACATGCTCGGCGTGCTCGAGTGCCTCGCCAAGCCCTGGGATCTCTTGTGGCTCGGCGTTGCCCGGTGGCAGCCGGATGCGCACGCACAAGAGCTTGGGTGGACCCGCCGCTCGTTCACCAAGGAGCTCCATCGTTGCGAGCTCGGCGGGGACCAACTCACTGACGGCCCCCCGCTTGCCCACGCAAACGACAAACAGGTCGCAGCTCTCGAGCGCATGCGAGATTCGCCCGACCCGTTCACCGGTCGCGCCGACATCCTCGGCGAGCAACGGACGCATCCCTACCGCGCCAAGCATCGTGTGCAGGCCCCGCGCGAGGGCGAGCTCGTCGCTGGCGTCCGCGTGATAGCTGATGAATACAGTGGGCTGCCCCGCCGCGCTCTGGGTCGCAGGCGGCTGAGGTTGCGACCGATTTGGTGGGTTGTGGTCCGCGCGCATGGCCGCGGAAGGCCTGGAGTAGCGGGTTGGGTCGACAGCATGCTCAGCATGCTCAGCATGATCATGTTGACCGGCGACCGCCGAAGGCTGGCGCTCGCTCGGACTCGGGTCCGTCGGCATGGTGGCCGTTGGCGGACCCGACTCGCGCTCGTGCTCCTGCGCGATCGTGTGATATTGGCAGGGCCATGGCTCGTCGGTAGCGGTGAATGGTTCGAGGGCCGCCGCGAGAGCTTCGGCCCCTGCATGCCGGTCGTGCGGCCGTTTGGCGAGGCAGCGCATGATCAGCAGATCGAGCGCCGCCGGGATGTTGGCGACGACCCGGCTCGGTGGCGGAGGCTCCTGCTCGAGAACGGCCTGAAACACCTCCGGGAGATTGGTGCCGTCGAAGGGCGCGCTCCCGGTGATGAGGTCGTAGAGCACCACACCGAGGGCCCAGATGTCGGTCTGCGCGTCGACCTGCTTCGCGTCCCGAATCTGCTCTGGCGACATGTAACGAGGCGAGCCGAGCAGGGCGCCCGAAGTGGTCAGATCGTCGATTGAATCGAGGTGCTTCGAGATGCCGAAGTCGAGAACCTTCAGGCAGGGCTGGCCATCGCGCAGATGGGTCAAGAACAAGTTGGCCAGCTTGATGTCGCGATGGACCATGCCGAGCCCGTGGGCGTCGCCCACCGCGTCGCACGCCTGGGCCACGAGCCTGCAAGCCTGGCGGTAGGGCAGGGCCCCATGACGCTTGACGAGCACCGATAGGTCGCAGCCACGCAGGTGCTCCATGACCATGTAGGGAGCACCATCCGGCAAGCTACCGACGTCGTAGACCCGGACGACATGGGGGCTGCGCAAGTGGGCGGCCGACCTCGCTTCGCGGACAAAGCGACTCATCATGTGACGGCTGTGAGCGATGCCGGTCCGCAGGATTTTGATTGCGAACAATTCATCGAGGTCGACGTGACGCGCAGCCACGACCGTCCCCATCCCGCCTTGACCGAGCGTGTGCTCAACCCGGTACTTGTCGAGCAGGATATCACCGTGACGAAAGCCCCCGTGCATGTGTCTATCTGGTTCGGTCCGGGCTGTAGCCCCGGTGACTCAGGCTATCATGGGCTCCAACTCGGCTCAACGAGAACCGCAATCACTCACCCGGTCAATCAGCCATGACTTGCCCGCGTTGCCGCAGTGCGACGCGCTGGGTTTTGCCCGCTATCCCCAGTATGACGAAGCGATGAGTTCGCTGCCCAGGGTGAACCAGTCTACGAAAGCGTCCGCAAGCGGGCGAGAAGCCCTCGCCCGAGCTGAAAACACTCTGACGCCGCTCGAAAATGGGTCGAAAGATCGGCTGGCTGGGCGGGCTGCCGCCTCCGCGGCCCGAGTTCGACTGAGCGCCGACCCGGTACCCGTCGTTTCTCCGATTCGGCAGATCGACGACACCATCTCTGTTCACATCCACTGGGCGACCAACGACCGCGCCGAATTCGAACTGTGCCACCGTCCGGCGTTCATGCGTCGTCGCGCCTCCCAAATAGTCCTGCACAACCAGTAGATCGTTTCGCTGGCCGAGCACGCCGGCCAAGTCGAGATGGTACAGCGTCGCCCACTCGCCCGTCTTGGACGCGATGAGGTCGAGCGCCGGCTCGTCGTCGAATTCACCCCTGACGACCCGTAGCGGCGAGCTCACTTTCGGAGGAGTCTCAGCGTCCCCCACGAGGTCGAGCCCGCTCCCGTTCCACTCGTGGACGCTGACCTCGCCGTCCTCGCGTCCGACCCGTTCATGCCCGGCTCGCCGTCACCTGTGATTTGAGCGTGACCTCGTTCCCCAGTCGGCCCGACCGAGGGCCCGAGCGAAGCGAGGGTGTCGACGCGCGCGCAGGCGAAGCCGAGCACGTGTCGAGTCGGGGCGACTGGGGCCAAACACCCCCAATTCCAAGTGATCTCGGCTGCTTAGGTCCAAGCCACGCGAGGCTGCTAAGCTCGTCCGCGGTGAAGGTACGCACATCGCTCCCGGCCCTCGTTGCGACTCTCGTTGCCAGCCTGGGGCTCGCCGCGTGCCACCCCAGCCCCGGCGCCGGGCCCACGAACGCGAACACCGGCTCCGACCACGCCGTGGAAGAAGATCCGGCTTCAGACGTTCGCCGCCCGGATGCCGACGCTGCCCTGGATGCCCGCGCCCGCGCCGAGTCGCAGGCCAAGGTCGACGCCTCCGCCCGGCGGATCATCCAAGAGGTCGCCAGCTCCCGTGGGCTCCCGGTCAAAGGAGAGTTCGCGGTGGAGCTAATCAGCAAGGAGGGCGTGCGCGCGTTCGTCCGCGAGGTCATGCATGAAGAGATGACCGCCGACGAGATCCGCGTGACCGGCCGGGTCCAGGCTTCGCTGGGGGTCGTGCCGGTTGGCAGCGACGGCGAGCAAGTCCTGCTGGATCTGCTGGAGTTTGGGATCCTCGGCATCTACGACCCCAAGCGCAAGGTCCTGCTGATCGGCGACTACGTCGACCGCGGCGCGCTAGGTATGGTGGTCGGCCACGAGGGCGCGCATGGCCTGCAGGACATGCACTTCGACCTCGAGGCCCTCAACCACATGAACAAGGGCCGCAGTGACCTCGACACCGCCCGAACCTTCCTGATCGAAGGCGACGCGCAGGCCTCGTATCTGGCCTGGATGACCGGCAGCGAGGGCATCGGCAGCATCGGCGACGATCTGCTCGCAACCCAGGCGGACATGGTCCTGCAGATCCAAGACGGCATGGGCATCCCCTACCCTACCCTCGCCCGGATGCTGCAAATGCCCTACACCGACGGGACCCGCAGCGTGATCGAGCTGGCCCGCAGCGAGGGCTGGCCCGCCGTCGACGCGCTCTATGCCCAGCTCCCCACCACGACCGAGCAGATGCTCCACGCCGACAAGCTCGCCGCCCGCGAGCCGGCTCGCAGCGTGAAGATCGACACCCAAGTGCTGCTGGATCTCGCCACCGATCACGAGGTCGTGTTCGAAGACGAGCTGGGCGAGGCCAGCCTGGTCGCCATGCTGGCCGACGTCGCGTCGCCGTTCACTGCGCGCAAGGCCGCCGCCGGGTGGGGCGGCGATCGCTTCGTCGCGCTCGAGCGCAAGACCAACTTGGCGCCAGCCCCGTTGTTGGTCGGCGTGATCGCCTGGGACAGCGTGGCCGAAGCCCAGCAGTTCGAGCCCGTGTTCCGCGACTACCTAGAAAAGCACAAGCCAGACGCGCACCTGCTGGTCCGCACCCGCGACCAGATCATCTACGCGACCCACCAGGACGCCCTGTCGCTGCCCGGCGCGCCCGACAGCGAAGGCCGCGACGCCGCCCTGGCCAAGGCCGCGTCCAAGGCGTTCAGCGTGGGCAAGGCCGGCAAGCGCAACTGACCGGAGCAGGCACGACCATGAGCAAGCGCCCCGAACTTCGCCCCATCTACAGCCTGCTGTCCCGCGTCCAACGGCGCGAGCGGGCCGCGCGAGCGCTCGAGCTCACCGTTCGGGTCGCGCTCCCGGCGGGCTTGATGATCGCCGCGGCAGCCGTCATCTCCGCCCGGCTGCTGATGACGCCCATGGACTGGACCCTGGCCGCGGTCGCGCCGATCCCCGTGGTCCTGGCCTTCGTCGCGATTCGCCGCCACTCGCTGCGGGCCACCGCGCGCCGCGTCGACGCCCACTACCGGCTCCACGATCAACTCGGCAACGCGATCGAGTTCGCCGAGCAGTCCGCCAAGATCCCCCAAGACGATCCACGCACGCGCGAGATGGCCGAGCTGGCGATCCAAGCCGGAGCCAAGAGCGTCAGCGGACTCGCCGCCAAGCCGGTCGTTCAGTTCATGTTCCCGCGCCCGCGCCTGCTCGACGGCCTCGCGCTGTCGCTGCTGCTGGCCGCGCTGTTGCTCCCCCAACGGGAGCCCGAGCAGCCCAACGAGCGGCTGACCACCGGCCCCGAGGTACCCGAGCTCGACACCGAAGACGCCGACCGCGGCCTCGACATGACCCGCGCCGAGCCCCTGCGCGAAGAGCTGCGCAAGCTCGAAGCCAGCAAGGAAGAAGAGATCGCCCGGATCTCGAACGAGCTGCTGGGTGTGCTCTCGGATCTCGAGGCCGGCGAGGTCGATCAAAAGCAGGCCCTGCAAAAGCTCGCCGAGCTCGACGAGCAGCTGCTCGACGCCGAGACCAAGCTCGAAGAGGAGCTCGAAGAAGATCCATGGCTCATGGCCGAGGGCATGCGCGAGCTCGCCGAGGATCTGCGCGAGCACGACGTCATGCGCGAGGTCGCCGAAGCGCTCGCCAAGTCCGACGCCGAAGAGGTCGAAAAAGAGCTGCAAGAGCTCATGGACAAGGCCGAGGCCGAGGGCGGGGATCTCAAAGAAGAGCTCGACAAAGCCTTGAAAGAGATGGAGCGCTCGCTCGCCCGCACCGCCAAAGAGAACACCGGCACCGAAAAAGCCATGGAAGAGGCCGAGCGCGAGCTCAGCCGCCAACAAAAGAACCCCGCCGAGGATCCCGAAGAGCAAGAGCGCGCGCTCGAGCGCAAGAAAGAGCGCCTCGAAGAGCTGCAGCGCCAGGCGGATCGTGAGAAGGCCGCCCGCGAGAAGCTCGAGCAGCTCAAAGAGCTCTCGCGCCAATCCCAGGGCAACAGCCAGTCCGGCGGCGCCCAAGAGAAGCGCAAGGACGCCCAGCAAAAGCTCAGCAAGGGCGCCGGCCAAGCCAGCAAGCAGTCGCGCCAGCAAAAACAGATGGGCGAGGTCCGCGACGCCATGGATCAGGCCAAGTCCTTCGTGCAGCGGTCCGGCCAGAACGGCGAGTCCCAGAACCGCCGCAAGCAGCAACAGAAGAACTTCCAGAAGGCCGCCAAGGGCCAAAAAGGCCAAGACGGCAAGCCCGCCACCATGCTCACGGAGGGCGAAGTCGGCGACAACCCCGACGGCGTCATGATGGGCGAGGGCCAAGAGGGTCAGGGCGAGGGCGAGGGCGAGGGCGAAGGTGAGGGCCAAGGCCAACAGCCCGGCCAGGGCCAACAACCCGGCGCCGGCCAGGGGCCCGGCATGGGCGACGGCAGCGTCGACGCTCTAGGCGACCCCAACAGCACCGACGTCAAGACCAAGAACGAGCGCGTCGACGCGAAGCAAGGCAAAGGCCAGACACGCTCGGAAGTGATCGAGACCGCCAGCCAAGAGGGCTTTGCGACCGAGAGCTACAAACGGGTCTACCGCGACTACAAGAGCTTCGCCCAGAGCGCGATGGACAACGAGGAGCTGCCCGAGGGCCACCGGCGCCGCGTCAAACGCTACTACCAAATGATACAGCCTCAATAGACCCCGATATCCATGACCCCGGTATCCATGACCCCGGTATCCATGACCCCCACAGACGCACTGCACTTCGCCGACTGCAGCCGCTAGCGCGTCTGGTCGCTTCGCTCCTCGGGGCCGTTTGTTCTCGGTCGCATGTGTGGCCCCCTGGGAGGGGGCTCTCGTTCGCTTCGAGAGAACATCCGGGGGCTCTCGTTCGCTTCGAGGGAACATCCGGGGGCTCTCGTTCGCTTTGAGAGAACATCGGAGGCTCTCGTTCGCTTCGAGAGAACATCTTCGCTGCGTCCCGCGTTTGGCCCTGGCTCCCTCACAACTCTCCGTGCGAGCACCACGGCATGCACCCACGCCTCTCCACAAAATCTCGTGATCGAGGCCTTCCGGCCATGCGTTTGGCTGGGTGGATCGGCGCTGGCCGCTGCGAAAGGGGCGCACGGGGGTCTGGAGGGGCGTGAGCACCACCCACAATCTCCAAAAACTGCTGCCCGTCACGTTTCCTGCTCACCTCGACAACCGCTAAGCTGCCCCGGCCCCCGATGACTGCTCCAGATCAAGACACCGCCGCCCAACTGCAGGCCCTCGCCAAGGATCTGCGCACCCTCGTGGACGAAGTCCAGAACGTGATCGTCGGCCAGGACGCGGTCATCCAAGGCGTGATCACCTGCCTGCTCTCCAACGGGCACGGCCTGCTCGAAGGTGTGCCGGGGCTCGGCAAGACCCTGTTGATCCGCACCGTCGCCGAGGCGGTGTCGATGAGCTTCAACCGGATCCAGTTCACCCCCGACCTGATGCCGGCCGACATCTTGGGCACGTCCATCCTCGTTGACGGTGAGCACGGCAGCGGCGGTCGCAGCTTGCAGTATCAGCCGGGCCCGATCTTCGCCAACATCGTGCTGGCTGACGAGATCAACCGCGCGACGCCCAAGACCCAGTCGGCGCTGCTCGAGGCGATGGCCGAAAAACAGGTCACCGCGGGCGGTCAGACCCGGCCGCTGCCCAAGCCCTTCTTCGTGCTCGCAACCCAAAACCCGCTCGAGCAAGAGGGCACCTACCCGCTCCCCGAGGCCCAGCTCGATCGCTTCTTGTTCAAGATCAACGTCGACTTTCCCGACGAAGAAGAGCTCATCGCGATCCTGGACCGCACGACCGGCAGCAAGGCCAGCTCGGTCAAGCCCGTGCTCAACGGCGAGCGGCTGGTCCAGATGCAGGCGCTGGTCCGCGCGATGCCGGTGCCGCCCAGCCTGACCCGCTACGTGGTCCGGATCCTGCGTGCCACCCACCCCACGGACAAGAACGCAACGGACGGCGTCAAGCAGTACGTGCGGTTTGGCGGCAGCCCGCGCGGGGCCCAGTCGGTGCTGCTCGCGGCCCGGGTCCGCGCGGCGATCGAGGGACGCACCTCCCCCTCGGTGCCCGACGTCAAGGCCGTGGTCCCGCAGGCGCTGCGGCACCGGGTGCTGCTCAACTTCGAGGGCGAAGCCGAGGGCGTGTCGACCGACGCCGTGCTCGAAGAGGTGCTCGCCAAGGTCAAGCCGGACTGATCCCACGTGATCCCGAAGCTGACCACACCGCTGACCTGATCAGATCATGGCGCTAGGCGAACGCATCGGCCGTGGACGACGGCACCAGAAAAAGACCAAGCAGGTCGATCGCTCGGACTTGTTCGACGACGAATTCCTGCGCCAGCTCGAGCTGCTGCAGGTCGTCGCGCGCCGGCTGATCCGCGGCCGCCAGCGAGCCGAGCGCAAGACCAAGAAGGTCGGCAGCGGGCTCGAGTTTGCGGATCACCGCGAGTACTCACCGGGCGACGACATCCGCGCCGTCGACTGGGGTGTGTACGCGCGGCTTGGCCAGACCCTGGTCCGGCTGTTCGAGGAAGACGAAGATCTGCCGCTGCGCGTGGTCGTCGACGTCAGCGACTCGATGCTGACCAAAGACGGCCAAAAGCTGATCTACGCCCAAAAGATCGCGGCGGCGCTGGCCTATGTGGGGCTCGCGGGGCTCGACCGCGTGGGGCTCACGGCGTTCTCGAGCACGATCCACGAGACGCTGCCTGCGATCCGCGGCAAGGGCCGGATCTTCCGCGTGTTCGAGTTCCTCAAGAACACCAAGATCGGCGGCCCAACCAGCATCGCGGCCGGTTGCAAGCGGGTCGCCGCGCAGGCCTCACAGCCCGGCGTGACCGTGGTGCTGTCGGACTTTTACGATCTCGAGGGCGCGTTCGATGGGCTCAACATGCTGCGCTTTCGCAAGCACGAGGTCGTTGCGATCCAGGTCCTGGATCCGATCGAGGCCAACCCGATCGACACCGGCCTGCGCGGTGACGTGACCTTGGTCGACGTCGAGGGCGACGGCGCCAACTCGCGCGACGTGACCCTGAGCGCCGCGCTGCTCAAGGCCTACGCTGAAGCCCACGAGCGCTTCTGCACCCAGCTCGAGAACAAGTGCCGGTCGCGGGGCATGCCCTTCTTCCGCGCTTCGATCGACGAGCCCTTCGAAGATCTGGTCCTGCGCATCTTCCGTCTGGGCGGGGTGCTGCGATGAGGGGGGCTTCGTGAACCTCGCAGGCTGGGCGCTGGCGGATCTGGGGCTGATCTTCGCGATCGGCAGCGCCACGATCACAACGCTGTACCTGCTGCGCATGCGCAGGCGCCAGGTCATCGTGCCGTTCGCGGCGCTGTGGGATCGGGTCACCCGCGAGAGCGAGAGCCGGCGACTGTGGCGCAAGCTTCGGCGGCTGTTCTCGTGGCTGTTTCAGCTGTTCTTGCTGGCACTGGTGTGCCTGGCCCTTGGTGATCCGCGGCCCGAAGAGTGGCTGCGCGAGCCAGCAACCACCGCGATCGTGATCGACACCTCGGCGAGCATGGCCGCGGCCGGCGACGAAGAAGGCAACACCCGCCTCGAGCTCGCGCTCGAGCGTGCCCGCGCCGAGGTCGACGCGCTGGGCCCCGCCGACCGGGTGCTGATCATCGCCGCGGGCAGCGAGGTCTCGGTCCCGGCCCCGATCACCGGCGAGGCCGGCACGCTGCTGCGGGCGATCGACGAAGACATTCAGGTCGGACCCGGCGAGGCCGACATGCCGCGGGCCTTGCTGCTGGCCCGCAACGCCCTGTTTGGCCGGCCCGGCGCGCGCATCCTGATCTTGAGCGACGGCGCCCTGGACGTCCCGGGGCTGGCGGCGGTCGGCCGCTGCACCAGCCGTGCGCAGATCGAGGGCGAAGCCCAGTGCGACGTGCTCGAGCTCGGCGCTGAACACGAGGTCGGCAACGTGGCGATCACGGCGTTCGCGGCCCGCCGCTACCCCTCGGATCGCGACAAGGTCGAGGTCCTGATCGAAGTCCAAAACCTGGGCACGACCCCCGCGCGCTTCGAGCTGCGCGTGACCGCCGACGAGCTCCCGGTTGGGGGCAAGCAGCTCGAGCTGGCCCCCGGCGCGCGCGTGCGCGAGGTGCTGCCCAAGCTCGAGGCCGCCCGCGAGCGCTTGGTCGCCGAGCTGGTCGCGCTGCCCGGCGACGCCGAGTCGGCCAAGTCGCTTGGCCCGGCGATCGACGATCGGGCCTACGCCGTGATCCCGCCCCTCGATCCCATGGAGATCGTGCTGGTCACCGACGGCACGGATCTGTTCTTGGAGGCCGCGCTGCTGACCCTCGACGACTACGTGCGGCTGTCAACGCTGCCGCCGGGCGAGGGCGACGCGGGCCACGAGCTGATCAGCACGGCCAACGTGGTGTTCTACGACATCGCCGACAACCCGCTGCCGGATCCGCTGCCCGACACCAACTTGGTGATCTTCGACCCGCACCGGCTCGACAAGTCGCCCGTGCCGATCCCCAAGCTGGCGGATCTCGCGGGGCCGCGGCTGTCGGAGCAGCGCAAGGGTCACCCGCTGCTGACCGGGGTCGTGTTCAAGGACGTCAACATGCACCGCGGGACCAGCTTCGATCTGGCCCCGGGCGACGTCTCGCTGGTCAGCCACCTCGGCGCGCCGATGGTCGCGCTGCGCGAGGCCGAGCACGGGATGCTGCTGATCGGCTTTGATCCACGCAGCTCGGATCTTCCGCTGCGGACCGCGTTCCCGCTGCTGATCGCCAACGCGGTCGACTACTTTGGCATGCGCGAGGCCGGGTTCGTGGCCGCGATCCCGATCGGGGCCAGCCGCGAGCTGGTGCTGGCAGACTTCGGGATCCCGGGCACCGATGTGTCGCTGCTCGAGGTGACGCCGCCAGATCCAGACCCCAACGACGACGTCACCCCGGAGCCGCTGCGGGTTCGGGCCCAAGACGGGCGGTTCCGGCTGCGTGCGCTGGTGCCTGGGGTCTACACCATCGCGATCCAAGACGGCGGGGCCGAGGGCTCGGTCGTGCAGGTCGCGGTCAACCAAGCCAACGCCGCCGCCTCGAACCTCGAGTCGCTGCTAGATGAAGCCACGCTGCCCGAGGCCAGCCGCGCGGGTGAGCCACCCGAGCCGGCGCCGCTGACCGAGGGTCCGCTGTGGACGCTGATCATGCTGGTGGTCGTGGCCCTGATCGCGCTCGAGTGGGCGACCTACCACCGAAGGAAGACCGTATGAGCGACGCGGGCAAGGGCAAGTCAGGCACGCGCACGCCAGAGGCCAGCGGGATCATGCCGATCTCGCCGGGCGCGGCCGCCTCGATGACCTCGGGCACCGGCGCGGCCCCCCGCTCCTTGCACGAGCGACCGGGCCACAAGCGCAAGCGGGAGCCCAAGACCAAGGTTGGCAAGCGCACCAACGAGCTGATCCACCACCCGCTCGCGCTGCCGATCATCGCGCTGCTCGCTGGCTTGCTCGCGGCGCGGGTGCTGCTTGGGCTGATCCCGCTGCGTGGTTCGCTCGAGCTGGATCTGCCGCTGTGGCTGGCGCAGCTGCTCAGCGAGTCTGGCGACAACCGCTTGGTGATCGCGCGGCCCCACGCGCTGTGGCTGATGCCAACGGCGGTCCTGCCGTTCTTGGTCGTCATGGCCACGCGGACCCTGGTCGACGTGCGCTGGTTCCAGGTCGTGCTGCAGGTGCTGCTGCGGCTGCTGGTGGTCATGGCGATCGCGCTGGGCCTGAGCCAGCCAAGCCTGCAGTCACCGATCCGCGGCAAGACGGTCGTGTTCGTCGTCGACGCGTCCGAGAGCATCGACGACGAGCAGCTCGCGGGCGCCGAGCGCCTGGTCCGTGAGGCGATGGTGTTGGCGGGCAACGAAGAGGCCGCGGGCGTCGAGCGTGAAGATCGAACCCGGGTGCGGCTGGTGACCTACGCGGGGCTGGCCAACGTCATCGAGCTGGCCACGCAATCCGGCGAGCAGGCGATCGACCCCAATGATCTGCGGATCGCCCGCGACCCCGAGCACGCGCTGGCTTCGGATCACGCCTCGGCCCTGCGCTTGGCCGAGGCGCTGCTCGACCCCGACACCGAGGGCCGCGTCGTGCTGATCACCGACGCGACCGGCGATCTGACCGAGCGCGAGGGCCTGGGCCAAGCGCTGATCAACCTCGAAGAGCGCGGCGTCAGCGTTCACACCCGCAGCTTCCCGGCCAAGATCCGCGGCGACGTGCTGATCGAAGCCGTGCACTTGCCCAAGGAACTGCGCGTGTCGCAGAGCTTCGAGGTTGCGATCGACATCGTCGCAACCTCGGCCGGCAAGGTCCGGCTCACGCTCGACAAGAACGGCAAGCCCAACGCGATGGACCCCAGCCAGGAGATCGAGCTGCGGCCGGGTCGTCAGCAGATCAAGATGGCCGCGCGGGTCACCGATCCCGGCCCGGTGCTGTTCGAGGCGCGGCTCGACACCGCTGAGATCGCCAAGCAAGACAACCGCAGCACGGTCAACGACAAGGCCGCCGTGGTTGGCGAGGTGATTGGCCGTCCACGCGTGCTGTTGGTCAGCACCGACTCGACCGCCGCGCTCTCGCGGGCGCTTGGCTCGAGCCATCTCAGCATCGACACGATCGCGCCCAACGAGCTGCCCGGCAGCGCGGAGGGCCTGCGCAAGTACGATCTGGTCGTGTTTCACGACATCCCCTCGCGCTGGATCACCGCCCCGCAAGAGGCCGCCGTGGTCCGCTACGTCAAAGATCAGGGCGGCGGCTTCATCATGGTCGGCGGCGAGAACAGCTTTGGCGTGGGCGGCTGGGGCGGCAGCACGATCGAGGAGATCTTGCCGGTCCGGTTCTCGGGTGAGCGCCAGCGCGAGCAGCCCACGCTGGCGCTGGTGTTGGTGATCGACAAGTCGGGGTCGATGTCCAGCGATGATCGGCTGGACCTGGTCAAAGAGGCGGCGCGCGCGACCGCTCGGGCTCTGGATCCGCACGACGAGATCGGCGTGGTCGCGTTCGACTCGGCCCCGCAGGTGCTGGTGCGGCTGCAGTCTGCGTCCAACCGGCTGCGCATCTCGTCGTCGATCTCGCGGCTCACGGCCGGCGGTGGCACCAACGCGATGCCGGCCCTGCGCGAGGCCTACCTGCAGCTCGCCGGCTCGAAGGCGCTGGTCAAGCACGTGATCTTGCTGTCCGACGGCGAGTCGCCCGAGAATGGGATCAGCGCCCTGCTTGGCGACATGCGCGAGGCGGACATCACCGTGTCCGCGGTCGGGGTTGGCGCTGGGGCTGGCAAGGACTTCTTGGTCCGCGTGGCCGAGCGTGGGCGCGGTCGCTACTTCTTCTCGGAAGACGGCACCGACGTCCCGCGGATCTTCTCGCGCGAGGCCCGTGAGGTGAAGCGCAACGCGCTGGTCGAGCGCAACCTGTACCCGCGCGTGGCCAAGCCCGTGCAGATGCTGCGGGGGATCAACTTCGATCAGGCGCCGGGCTTGCGCGGGATCGTGCCGGTCAAGCCCAAGGCCCAGGCCGAGGTCATCTTGCGGACCCACTTTGGGGATCCGCTGCTGGTCCGTGGGCGCCGGGGGCTGGGGCGCGTCGCCGCGTTTGCTAGCGACGCGCAGCCGCGCTGGGCGGTCAACTGGATCGGCTGGAGTGGGTTTCCGCGGCTGTGGTCGCAGCTGGCCCGCGACACCATGCGGCAGGGCGCTGGAATGCTGGGTGGGGCGCAGATCAAGGTCAGCCCGGCGGCGGATCCGGGGGCGTGGCGGGTGGTCGTGGATGTCGAGTCACCCGAGGGGTTTGCGAATGATCTGTCGGGTAGCGTCGAGGTGATCGATCCCTCGATCCCCGAGGAGAAGGGGGAGGACGGGGAGCTGGTCGACAATGGGCGGCTGCGCGAGGTCGTGCTGCAGCTGTCGGCGCCGGGGCGCTACGAGGCGGTCGTGCGGGACATCGAGGCTGGGCAGCGGCTGCTGAAGGCGAAGCTGTTTGATGATAGTCAGAATCCGCCGCGGTTGGCGGCGGAGGCTATCTCGCATGTGAGCGTGCCGTATCCGGCGGAGCTCTCGCCGCAGACGCTGGCGCCGAATGGGGAGTGGCTTGCGGGATTGGTGGAGCGGGGGTCGACCACTGGGGGGATTGATGAGGTGGTGACTACGCCGGGGGATGCGATGGGGCGGACTCGGACGAAGCCGCTCTGGCCTTTGGTGTTGGTTTGGATTTTGCTGCCTTTGTTGGGAGTGGATTTGTTGTTGCGGCGGGTTAGTTTGGGGGTTCGGAAGGTTAGTGTTTGATTCCTTTGGGGTGCTGGTGGGGGGTGATTGGTTGTTTGCGGGGGGGTGGGTGTCCGATGGGGGAACGCGCACCGGGCTGC
>NZ_JMCC02000137.1 GCF_000737335.2 Enhygromyxa salina
TGATCGCGCCGCGGCGCGACCGGCTGCGGCGCGATCGCAGCCGCGCGAACGGGCTGCGCGGCCACGGGCCTGACAACTGGCTGGACCTCCTCGAAGCCGACGAACGCGTCGGCGAACTCGGCCATGCTGCCGAGCGGCATCCAGCTTCGGCCGGTCCGCGAGACCTGATCGTCGGGGTACAGGCGACCCTCGCCGATCCACTCGCGCAAGGTCGCGACATCTGGCGCGGTGAAGGTTGCGTCCTCGGTCGTGCGGACTTGCCACCCCGCGGGCGCAGGCGTGCGCGACTCGACCTTGAACACGTGCTTGCAGACCGAGCAGCGCACCGTGACGCCCTCGCCGACCTGCCTGTCGTCGAAGCCGAACTCGGTTCCGCAGTTGTCACAACGAACGATCATCCATGCCTCCGTGGGCGCGGTGGGACGTTCGAGCTGGCGTGCGAGGCGGCCATTTGCGGCGCAACTCTAGCAGGAAAGCCATGGCCCCCACAGACGGGTTCCCATTCGCACTTCGCAGGTGTTCCCAGCTCCCAGGTCAGCCGGTCAGGCCAAGCAGGGAGCCGCCAACGGTTGCGACCGCGGCGACAAGAAGCACGATCCCGAACAGTTGCATCGCCATGGGCGGCTTGTCCTTGACGGGCTCGATCCCCGCCTCGGCTTTGCAGCGGGGGCAGACCTTGTGTTCGTCCGTGGGTTCGGCGTCCAGGGGTGTGTGACAGTTGCTGCACACGTACCGCATGATAGCGACGTACGACGGAGGTCGCGCGCTGTCAATCCCACCCTCAAACTCCGCGCGACTCTGTGGCACCATCCGCGGGTGCGGATCCTGCTCATCGAAGATGACGAGCGCCTCGCCGAGCGCACCGCCGAGTACCTGCGCACCCATGAGGCCGTCGTCGAGATCGTCGGCGAGGGTGTGCTCGGGCTCGAGCGGGCCGGGTCTGGCGAGCACGACATCGTGCTGCTGGATCTGATGCTGCCCGGCATCGAGGGCCTCGACCTGTGCCGCAAGTTGCGCCAGCGCTCGAAGGTCCCGGTGATCATGCTCAGCGCCCGCGGTGACGAGGTCGACCGAATCGTCGGGCTCGAGGTCGGGGCCGACGACTACCTGCCCAAGCCCTTCTCCCCGCGCGAGCTGTTGGCCCGGATCCGCGCGGTGCTCCGTCGGCACGAGTCAACTGGAGCCGTCGACGGCGACATCCTCGAGGTCGGGCCGCTCACGATCGATCGCGCCCGCCGCACGGTGGTGGTGTCTGGCAACGCCTGCGAGCTGACCGCCTACCAATTCGATCTTCTGTGGGTGCTCACGTCGCAGGCCGAGCGCGTGCTCAGCCGCAACCAACTCCACGCGCAGGTCCGCGCGCTGCGTGGCGAGCCGCCCCAGGAATTCGATCCCACCGTGGATCGCTCGATCGACGTGCACATGAGCAAGGTTCGCCAAGCGATGGCCGCCGCCGACACCGAGTCCAGCCCGGGTCTGGGCGCGAACCTGATCAAGACGGTTCGCGGCGTCGGGTACGTGCTCTCGGCCGACGCGTAGGAACCCGTCCAGATGGTGGCGACACGCGACCCACAGCCGGCGGACACGCCCACCACGACGCGCGGGACCAGCCTGTTCGTGCGCATCTACGCGACCTTCGTGGTCTCGGTGCTCGGGTTCGCCGTGCTCGTTGGGTTGCTGGTCTTCATCGCCACGTCATCGTGGAACGAGCAGCGGGTGCTCGAGCTCGTCGAGCGGGCGCAGCCTGCCGGCCAACCACTCGCCCGGGCGCTGCTCGGTCATGACGACGCCCGCTTGCGCGCCACGGTCGAGGATCTCGAGCAGCAGCTCGACGCCCACGTCGCGGTGCTGCCCCGCCACAAGGGTCGGCGGCTCGGCGAAGCGCTCGGCGGCACCCCGGGCGCCGGCCCCCAGCTGCGCGTCAGCGACCACCCGCTGTCCAAGGCCGAGCACCACCACCTGCGTCAAGGTCTCCCGCTGATCCGTCGGCGGGGGCTTGCTCCGCCGTCGATCGGGCTGGCGCTGTTCGAGCATGGCTTCGACCTTGGAGACAGCTCCGAGGACGGCGCCCGGGATGAGGACCAACCGCTGACCCAGCGCCAGCTCAACCGCGAGCGTGGACGCCTGATCGCGGTCGTCACGATCGATCCCAAGCACAGTCCGCTGCGCGAGCTGATCGCCGTTGGCGGCTTGCTGCTGCTGGTCCTGGCCGGCGGCGCCTGGCCGCTGGCGCGCTCGTTGACCTCGCGGCTGGCCAAGCTCGAGCGCAGCACGCGTGCGCTGGCCCAGGGCGAGCTGTCGCACCGGGCCGAGATCGCCAGCGAGCGGCACGACGAGGTCGACCGACTGGCCGTGGCGTTCAACGAGATGGCCGATCGGCTCGAGACCTCGATGACGGGGCAGCGCACGCTGCTCGCCAACGTGTCGCACGAGCTGCGCACCCCGATCGCGCGCACCAAAGTCCTGGTCGAGATCCTCGCCGAGCGCATCGAACAGATCCGCGCGAACGAGCAGCAGGGCCAAGCGCTCGCGCCCGAGCACCTCGCGCGGCTCGAGCGGGGGTTCGCGGAGATGCAAGAGGACATCGACGAGGTCGAGGCCCTCATCCGGGATCTGTTGACCTCCGGCCGGCTCGAGCTCGGTCGCGACGGCACCTTCGCGGGGGCGCTCGCGCGCGAAGATGTCGAGCTCGCGGAG
The DNA here is from genome assembly GCF_000737335.2 of Enhygromyxa salina. Classification (GTDB taxonomy): domain Bacteria; phylum Myxococcota_A; class Polyangia; order Nannocystales; family Nannocystaceae; genus Plesiocystis; species Plesiocystis salina_C. Next base: position 2,698 of record NZ_JMCC02000137.1, read on the forward strand.
CTGTGCGCCGCGGCGGCGAGCCGGTTTGGCGCCGAGGTCGAGTGCGAGCCCGGGATCACCCTGGAGGCCGACCGGATCCTGCTCCAACGTCTGCTCGAGAACCTGTTGACCAACGCGCGCCGGGCCTGTCCAGAAGGCAGCCTGGTGATCCGCGGCGAGCGGGGCAAAGCGAACAGCGTCGTGATCGAGGTCGAGGATGACGGCCCTGGAATCCCCGCAGACCAACGCACCAACATCTTCGAGCCCTTCGCCCGGCTAGACGCCGCCCGCGCCCGCGATCAAGGTGGGGTCGGCCTGGGCCTGTACTTGTGCCGGCAGATCGCGGCAGCCCACGGCGGCAGCATCCGCGCCGAGGCCCGCCGCGACGGCCACTCCGGGGCTCGCTTCGTGATCCAGCTGCGGGCGCGCCACGACGCTGGCGGCTGACCGACACGGACCGCGCCTGGCCTCATCAGATCCTCGACGGCGCCGACGGCCCGCCCTAACATCCGCGGCGTGCAGCCCCACCAGCAGGCATTTGTCGATCTCTTGATCCGCTACGAGGTCGTCCGCTTTGGCGAGTTCACGCTCAAGTCCGGGCGCAAGTCGCCCTACTTCGTCAACGCCGGGCAGCTGCGCACGGGCCAGGCGATCGCGGGGCTCGGTCGCGCCTACGCTGCCGAGATCCAGCGCGCCCAGCTGGCCTGCGATCTGGTGTTTGGTCCTGCCTACAAGGGGGTGCCGCTGGCGGTCGCCACGGCGATCGCCCTGGCCGAGCTGCCGGAGGGCGGGCGCGACGTGCCCTATGGCTTCGATCGCAAAGAGGCAAAGGATCACGGCGAGGGCGGCAACTTCGTCGGCACCGCCCCGGCCGCGGGCATGAAGATCGTGCTCGTCGACGATGTGATCACCTCGGGCCGGTCGATCCGCGAGGCCGTCGAGCTGCTGCGCGCCGCCGCCCCGGACGTCGAGGTTGGCGCGGCGATCGTCGCGGTCGATCGGCAAGAGCGCGGCCGCGGACAGCACACGACCTTGCGGGAGCTGCGTGACGAGCTTGGCGTCGACGTGCGGGCGATCGTCTCGATCAGCGAGCTCGTCCCCTACCTGCACGGCCGCGAGATCAACGGCAAGGTCGTGCTCGACGACGCCGGTCGGGCTGCGATCGAAGCCTACTTGGCCGAGCACGCCGGGGTATCCTGAGCGGGTGCGCCGCGTCGACCCCTGGCTTCCCGTGTTGCTCGCGCTCGCGCTCGCGGGCTGCGGTGGTGACCAGGGCGAGTCTGATCCGCTCGACCCCGAGTTGATCCGCGAGCTCTCGATGGCGCGCGGTTCGGCCAGCGCGAACACGCACGGCGGCGCCTGGCTGCTCACCTTCGAGGTCGACACCTGTGACTGCCCGAGCGTCGAGCTCGACGCCGAACCCCTCGATCTGTGCGCGCTTGCGAGCTTTGCTGGCCAAGGCTTCGTGGTCGGCTTGGTCGAGAGCGGCGGCGTACTCGCCATACCTTCGGACCCGAACGCGAGCTTTGGGGTGTTGACTGGCGCGATCGAAGCTGACGGTGCATTCGACGTTGCGGCCCGGCATGACGCCAGCACCCTCGTTGGCCCGCTCGAGCTGCTGGCGCGCATGGATGGCGTCGCGACCAAAGACCACATGGATGGCTGGGCAGGACAGCGGCTCATCGGTGAGGTCGCGGGCACAACGCTCGACTGCCGCTGGGTCGGTAGCTTTGGTGGCACTCGCCTGTAACAACGACCTGCAACAACTATCAGATCGGACGAGGCCTCGAATGCGCGACACCGCTCGCGGCGATGTTTCCAGAGCGCAACTCGATTCTTGCGTTGCCTGTTGGGGTTCCCAATCGCTTGGATGGCGCCGCCGGCTGGATGTGGAGCGTCATGACTTGCTGCTAAAGTGGCGACCATGCGTAGGGGAATACTTTCTTGTCTCATGGCCACTTGCACGCTCGCGCTCGCACCTGCATGCGGCGACGACTCTGGAACCACGGGGGGCAGCGACGCCACCGACTCGGGCACGGACACCGGAACCGGTGACGAGCAGACCAGCGCCGAGTCGGGCGAGGCCGAAGCTGAAGGCGACGGCGACGGCGACCCAGGTGATGGCGACGGCGACGGCGACGGCGACGGCGATGGTGATGGCGATGGTGACGGCGATGGTGATGGTGATGGTGACGGTGACGGTGATGGTGATGGTGATGGCGACGGCGACGGCGACGGCGACGGCGACGGCGACGGCGACGGCGACGGCGATGGTGATGGCGACGGTGACGGCGACGGCGACGGCGACGGTGACGGCGACCCGCTCGAGTGCGGCACGCTGAACTCCACGGTGCGCGACTTCAAGATCCAGCACCCCGACTTCCAGTACGCGATTGGCGTCGATCCTGGCATCGTCCAGCAAGACCTCGGGATGGACCAAAAGCCGGTCTACAACGGCAACCCGAGCACGCCCACAACCACCACGGCCGACAATTTCAACCAGTGGTACAACGACGTCGACGGCGTCAATCAGGCCTTTGATGTGCCGATTGACCTGGTCGAGATCCAGCCGGGGTTGTTCGAGTACAGCAACAACATGTTCTTCCCGATCGACGATCAGGGCTGGGGCAACGAGGGCAACAACCACAATTTCCACTTCACGCTCGAGATGCACACAACCTTCCTCTACGAGGGCGGCGAGGTGTTTGGCTTCGAGGGTGACGATGATCTGTGGGTGTTCGTGAACGGCAAGCTGGGCATCGACCTTGGCGGCGTCCACGGGCCGCTGGCCGGCAGCATCGACATGGACGCGCAGGCCAACAACCTGGACCTGCAGATCGGCCAGGTCTACGCGCTGGACTTCTTCTTCGCCGAGCGTCACACGACCCAGTCGAACTTCAAGATCACGACGACGATCTCCTGCTTCGAGCCGCAGTGAACGCTGCGCCTCTCGTGCAATGACGAAGCGGCGGCCCACCTGGCCGCCGCTTTCAATTGCACAGGTGGACGCGGGCGTGCAACGGCGTGCACCTGAGACAGCCACGCCCCGGCGACGAGTGACGTCACCGCTAAAACCGCTCTAGCTATGTCTCTGGCCACGAACTAGGCAGGTTCTGAGATCGGCTTTACCTCGCGCTCACGCAATCACGACGGTCAACGCGAGCCGTTCGGGCAATGCTCTGATCGTGGTCGAGACGAGCCAAGCGGGCTCGGCAAAGCCCCCCCCACTTCACGCAGTAGTCACCTCGAAAGGAACACGACCATGAGCATCTCATCCCTGATCGGAACCCGCCTTCTCACTGGTATCGGCGCCCTGGCGCTCGTTGGCGGCCTCGCCGGAGGGACCGCGATCGCGGCCAAGGGCGACGCGGACAAGCCGGGCAAGGCGCTTCGCCACGAGCTGCGTGATCAGACCAAGGCCGAGCGCGACGCCATCGAGGATCTCCGCAAGCAGCTGGCCGCGGAGTACGCCAAGGCTCGGCCCAACGTCACCAAGATGAAGCAGCTACACGAGCGCATCGAGACCAAGCGCGACGCGATCGAGGACCAGCGCTTCGCGGCCTTCTTGAAGATGCACGGCGAGCTCGACGCGGCCGAGCGCGAGCGGGTCGCCGCGCGGATGGCCGGCAAGGGCAAGCGAGGCAAGGGCAAGCACGGCAAGCACGCCGCCGGTGAGGGCAAGCCCGGCAAGGACAAGCGCGTGGCCAAGGCCGGCAAGGACAAGCGCGAGGCCAAGGCCGGCAAACGGGACCATGGGGACAAGCGCGAGGCCAAGGCCGACAAGCGCCAGCGCAACGGGTAGCGCAACGCACACGCAGGCCGCGAGGGAGACCTCGCGGCCTGTGCTCGTTTGCTGCCTCAGTTCGCGGACGCGGGCACAGCTGCCGGCGCTGGCGTGACTCGCATGATCCGCGGCACGCTGAAGGCGTCCGGCGACAGCGAGGTCTTCAGCATCGACGCATACACGAGGTGGCGACCATCCGCCGTGTACCGTGGCAGCACATCTGGCAGGTCGTTGTTGGTCAGGCGCTGCTCCGGTCCGCCGATCCTGCGCAGCGCGAGCTCGCTGTCGAGCGGCCACTCGACGACCTCGTAGGCCAGCGCGTCGGCTTGGGGCGAGAGGCTAAAGCCCCAGGGATCGTCGCCAGCGTCGTGGATCTCGACGCGCAGATCGTCCGGCGTCAGGGTGAACAGCCCGGCCTCACCCGGCACCGAGGCGCCCTCTACGAACAACCCCCATGCGGTCGCGCCGACCTCGATCACGATCAGCTCCGTGCCGGCGTTGGGGTGGATCGCGACCAGGAAGCGTGGGCCATGCGCGAACCCTGATGAAGACTCGGACGCGTCGGCGGCCCGCTGGGCGGGGCTGAGCACCGCGAGGTCGTACAGCTCGCGGTCTCGCTCCTGCAAGATGAACAACGATGGGATCCGCAGGTGCGCGCCCGGATGCTCGATGTCCACCACGTGCAGCGCGTGCTCGTCTCGCGCGCTCGTGCGTGAAAGCAGCGCGAGATAGCGCGGATCGACGAAGGCGAGGTTGGAGAACAGGTGGTCATGCATGCGCAGCAGCTGGACAGGCTCAGCCATGTCGTCGCTGGCCGGGGCTTCGTCGCGCTCGCGCGCTTCGATCCGCCCCGCTGGTGCACCTTGCGATTCACCGCTGGCGTCGGTCGGAGTCTGCGGCTGCATCCACACGCGGAGCGTCGAGGTCTCGACCTCGTTGGCGCTGGCCTCGGCCATGAGCACCCGCTGCACTTGCTGGGTGCCGGGCTCGACACCGAACTGGGGCGCGATCACGGCGCCCGGCGTTGACGTGACGCCGGCCTGCTCGCGCCACTCGCACCCCGGTTGATCGAGCTTCCACCAGATCTCGGCCTCGCCGCCGCGGGTGTGGATGGCGATCGCGCTGCCGTCGATCGCGGCCTCGATGCGGGGGCGCCGACGCATGTCGAGGTTGCCCCCCGCCAGCGAGGGACACGCGACCGGATCGAGCTCGCCCGTCTCGAACAGCCGCTCGAGGGCGGACCCGGACAGATAGCGCAGGCGCAGCTGCTCGCCCGCGTAGACCCCCAGCGTGCGTGCGTCGGTGCTGTAGACCTCCAGGTCGTGGTCGACGAGCAGCACACCGCCGTCGGGGGTGGGCACCGCCGAGCCGGCGGCGAAGGGCTGGACCAGCGCGGGCGCGAGCGGATCCTGAGCGAGGCTGGCGTCGATCGCCGCGCCCGCAAGCTCGATCGCCGCGGCGAAGCTGGGGGCCCGCTCGTACATCCACCGCGCCCGCTCGATCGCGTCTTCGTACTGCAGCTCTTCGATCGTGGGCCGCGTCTCGTCTTCGCGGGCGCCGATCGCCGGCTGCCCGAACAGGGCCTCGAGCGTGCCAAACCCCGGGACCCGCATGAACGGCAGCTCACCCGCCGTATCGACGCTGAGCCGGTGGGGGAAGCTTAAGTCGCCCACGCTCAGCACCGCGTAGTCGCGGCTGGCGAAGTCCTCGATCTCGTCGATGCCCGGCTCGAGCTCGAGCCCCGTGAAGTCAAACTGGCCAGGCGACTCCCACACGACGAAGCCAAACCCGCGCTCGTCGGCGAGCGCGAGGATCAGCGCCACCCCCTCGGCCTCGCTCTCGGGCAGCAGCTCGCGGGCCGCCGCCTGCCAGTCGTCGTACCCATCAACCTCGATCGAGAACCCGCCCTCCACGAGCAGCGTGTAGTAGTCGATGTTGCCAGCGCTCACGACCAGCAGGCGCTGGCGCTGCTCCGGCTCGCCGCTGCCGTGCTTGCGGGTGCCCGACCACACCGCGGCCGCGAGCGCGGCGATCACCAACAACACGAGCACGCCCAAGCGCGGGAGGAAACCGCGGTTGAGGACCTCGAGGTCCGACCCCACGCCCGGCTTCAGGCCCACTGGCTCCCGCTTGATTTACCCGGCATCGGCACCCGGTACTCTGCCACAGTCATCCGCGTCGCGCGGGCGCACTTCGGGTAGCCGCAGGCCCACCCTCATGGCCGCAGGCCCACCCTCACAGGCGGCGAGCGCGGGCGACCAGCACCCGACGCGCGCGCCCCTCGCCTCAGCCGGAGTGCACGATGCGCAACTTCCCCGCCGCACACGAGCACGCTTCGACCCGCGGTGGCTCGCGTCACCAGCGCCGCTCCCCGCCCCGACACGCTCACAATTGTTCCCGCCCCCCACCGACCGGCCCTCGAGCATGAGTCGAGACAATCGATCACCCCCCAAGCCGGCCCTGGGACATGAACCAGCTATGTTTCGGGGTACCCCCCCTACCCCAAAACTCTCTTGACTCACCTCCCGCACCCCCACCGCGGGCCTCCAAACTCAACCAACACAGCTCCGACGACCCCCGCACGCCCCGCCAAGGTCTATTCAGACATCGTTGAGGCCCCCTGACCTACCCCAGACAACCCCCAGCACGTCCCGCGGCCCCCCGACCCCACCCCAGAAGTCCCTCGGGAGCACGCGGCGCGAGAGGCGCCCGCAGAGGCGCTCGTCGCCGAAGCCAGAGCTCCGGCGCAGGGGCTCAGATGCAGCAACACATCATCGTCGTGATCAGGCCGGACAGCGGCTGATCGCAGGTGACGGTCAACGGGATGACGGTGTCGTGATCGCCGCCTAGGCACCTCGCGTCGGCCTCCAAAGCTGGACCCGCCCAGCCCCACGCCGTCGCCCCGTCGCACGCCAAGTAGGCGCAGGACTCGGCGAATGACCCGCAAAAAGCGTCGCATGTGGGGGCGAACTCGGGCGACCAGCACTCCGCGATCAAGCGCCCCTGACACTCACCATCGATGCACTCGCCGATCCCCAGCCCACCGACGCACTTCAGCCCGAGCTCACCGCAGTGCCATGGATCGCCAACGACGCCGCCTTCGGCTTCCGCTTCGGCAGGCAGGTCATGGATGGGAGCCGAGCCCAGGTCGCTGACCTCACCGGGTCCGCAGGCCAGCGTCACGGCGACGACCGCCGAGATCGAAAATTTGGCCCAATGTTGGTTGAACCTCATTGGAAGATTTCCTCCGTCACAGCGCGCGGAGGTAGCAAGCTACTGCCAAACCGATCGCCGGTCATCTCGTCACCTTCGATGAGCCCTTGGGTGATGTACGTGTCTCCGGTCAGTGAGACCATGACGCCTGTGCCTACGCGATAGACGTTGATCGCACCGATGTCGCCGTCCTCGCCGGGCGCACCAATGGCAAGGGCTCGGAAGGCATTATCACTGCCCAGACCAAGGTTTGTCCACGTCAGAGCGTATCCAAACTGGTCCCCAGCCACGTTGTCGCCCGCGACGCCGTCCCCTTGGCGAAACCGAGTCGCGTTGGCCACGTCGAGCCCGAGATCCGAGCCGGGGATGATGACGACTGAACCGCCGAAGTCGTCACCCGGAGCACCGATCACGAGGTCGTCAAAGTCATCCTTGTTCAGATCCCCGGCGATCATCGCCCACCCAAACTGATCGCCAGGATCAGCCGCTGCACCAAACACATCATCGAGATCCAAGACGGGCCCACCGTACAGCAGTCCCCCGGGCCCCCCCTCGAACACCTGGATTTGTCCGGCGCCGCCAGCTTCGTTCGGCGTCCCAACCACGAGATCGAAACACGACAAGTCATTGCTGAGGCGGCGTGCTCCGTTGAAATTTCCGACCGCGAGCGCAGTGCCGAACCGCTCACCCGCGCTCGCCTCACCGCCGACCTCGGGCGTACCTTGCCGCAACACACTGGGCGCCACACCTGAGAAGCCGTCGTGCGAATTGATGTAAACGTACACAGCGCCTGCCTCGATAACGGCGTCGTTCATGGTCGGTAGCGTTGCCCCGGGCGCGCCGACGATGAGGTCGTCGTAGCCATCGCAAGTGAGGTCCGCGACGGCCAACGCTGCGCCGAACTGCTCGTCATCTCCAAAGCTACCCTGTAAGGTCGCGTCCCACGGCGAGCAATTTTCGTTGTAGGGCCAGTAGTTGCCCCAATCGCACTGACATTGACGATCACCGCTGACCATCCCCCCCGCGGAGTAGAAGTTCCAACGCGCGAAGTCGGCGACGACGCCGACCTTGCCACCACCGCCGAGCCTGGGCGCGCCAACGGCGAGCTGCTCCTCGCCGGGCGCGAACTCTCCGACCGCGACGGAGGTACCGAACTCGCCGCCCATCAACGAGTTGATCCCGTCGGCCTTGGGCAAGATCGCGCAACTCAGGCAGCCGCGATACGTGAGCACGCGTCCGCTGTTGGCCCCAGCAACCGGCGCGCTTGCGAGGATGTCGCTTGCGGTCAACTCGTCGTCCCGACCGAAAGAATAGGTGGCGAACGAGAATGCCCCCCCAAGCTTTCGGTCGGAGAACAGGTCCAACGCGAACGCCTGTTCCTGCTCGCAAGCTGTCGAGTGGCCGTCCTCCACGATCGTGTGCGGAACGTTCACGGGTCTCGCCAGTGTGAACGCAGGCGCCCCACCAGCAGCGCCGTTGTCAACCAGGATCGACAGTTGCCCCGATGAACTCGCGCCTTCCCAGGCTTCGTCTGGCGCTCCGATCACCAGGGCATGCCTGGCCCGAGCGCCGCTCTCGCGCACTCTCGCGGAGATCATCGCACCTCGGCCACGACCATCGTTGGCGACCGCGTCGTCGTCTGAATCGTCTCCGGTTGAGTCGGTAGCGTTCGCCGTGTCGAGATCCGGGGGCAACGGAAACGCTTGACAGGAGACTGTGGCCAGCGAACCACAGACTGCCAACATGAGCGGTTCAACCCTCATGGGCACATCGTACCACCGAGCCGTGCGGCCAGCCGAGAGCCAGCGGCTCGGCGCACCGCTCAATCCGGGGAGACAAGCGCCGCGCGCAGACCGTTGGCGAACACCCGCAGACCCAAACCATGCCGGGCCTGGGTCGCGGCCGCGTCGTCGCGCGCGACCCAGCGCGGGTGGTTCTCGGCATACAAGAACGCCTCGGGATGGGGCATCAGCCCAAACACGCGACCGCTGCGATCGCACAGCCCCGCGACGCCACCGGCCGAGCCGCTCGGGTTGGCGGGCCAGGCCTCGGTTGGCTCGCCCGCCGCGTCGACGTAGCGAACGGGGAACCGGTGCTCGGCCTCGAGCTGCGCACGGATCTCGTTGTCCGCAAACACCAGCTTGCCCTCGCCGTGACGGCTGGGGCTCTCGATCAGATCCAGTCCACGGGTCCACACGCACGCGCTGGCGGGATCGCAGCGCATCCGCACCCACGCGTCGCGGTAGCCGTGCCGATCGTTGCCGACGACGCTGGCCCGCTGCGGGGCCAAGCGATCGGCCGGATCGGCGCTGACCAAGGGACCCGGGAGCAGACCCAGCTTGACCATGACCTGAAAGCCGTTGCACATGCCGATCGCCAGGCCGCCGTCGGCGACGTGGCGAGCCAGCGCGTCGCCAAGCTGAAACCGCAGGCGATTGGCCAGCACCCGCCCGCTGGCGACGTGATCGCCAAACGAGAAGCCGCCGATGAACGCCAAGATCGCGCAGCCTCGCAGCCGGTTGGGATCGGCGAGGAGCTCCGCGACGTGCAGCTGCTCGACGCGCGCACCCAGCAGCTCGAACGCGGCCGCGGTCTCGGCCTCGCAGTTGAGGCCGTAGCCGGTTGGGACCAACACGCGCAGCTGCGCGACGGCGGCGGGATCGAGATCGGGGGCGAGCTCGGCGAGCAGACTTGCCGGATTAGATGCCATGAAGTCCCTCCTCGAAGCGGGCACGCAGCGACGCGAGCGAGAGCTCGAGCGCCGAGCCACCTCCACCGTGCTGGATCCGCAGCGCAGGTGGTCCCGCGCTCGACAGCTGACCCAGCGCGACCAAGCCGTGGGGCCCGAGCGCCTGCTCGAGCGCGGGCGCGTGGGCGGCCGCGCTCGTGAACACGATCCGCCCGGTCGACTCCGACAGCAGCGCGGCGGCGAGCGGGAGCTGCTGCGCGTCCACCAGCGCGTCGAGCGAGAGCTCGAGCGAGCGCTCACCGGCCAGCAACATGTGGACCAAGGCCAGCGCCAGGCCGCCGCGACCACACACGTGCGCCGAGCGAACCCGCCCGGCGTCACGCTGCTCGACGAAGGCCTGATAGCGGGCCCAGCAGCGCTCGAGATCCGTGCGCGGGACATCCGTGGCAGCCAGCGGCGCCCCCCGATCCGCGCACGCCCGCGCGTACTCGCTGCCATCGAGCTCCAGCGCGGTCGGCCCCAGCAAGTACACGCGGTCATCGCTGCCGCGCGGCTCGAGGCTCAGACTCTGCGCGACGTCGGTGGTCTGGCCGATCACGCTGACCAGCAGCGTGGGCGGGATCGAGATCTTGACCCCGCCCAGGAACGCGTCGTTCTTCATCGAGTCCTTGCCGCTGATCAGCGGGACCCCGTAGGCGACGCACGCGTCGTGAAGCCCCTCGCAGCAGCGGACCAGCTGCGCGAGCTTGTGCTCGCCGTCGGGGGTCTTGGCCGAGCGAATCGGATCCGGCCAACAAAAATTGTCGAGCGCGGCGATGCGATCGGGCCGGGCGCCAGCGCACAGCACCCGGCGCACGCCCTCGTCGACGCAGGCCCGGGCCATCGCGTCGGTGTCGATGTCGGCGTACCAAGGGTGGATGCCCTCACCCAGCACCACGCCCTCGTCGCGGCCGTGCCGGACCCGCATGACGGTCGCGGTCGCGGGTACGTCCCCGCGGATCCCAAGCAAGGGCTTGATCACGCTCAGGCCCTTGACCTCGTGATCGTAGTGGCGCGCCCGATCATCGTTGGCGGCGAGGTTTGGCCGCGCGACCAGGTCGAGGATCGCCGCGCCCAGCCCAGCTGAGTCGAGCGCCTCGAGCTGCGCGCGGGCGGCCGCGGGGCTGGCCACGGACGGCGTGGGCGGGCTCCAACGGGCCTCGAGCGTGGGCAGCGGGACCCCCTCGTGCAAGAACGCGAGCCCCAGATCACACACCGAAGTGCCGGCGTAGGTGACCTCGAAGCGACCGGCGTCCGTGAACACGCCGAGCACGCTGGCCTCGACCTCGCGGCGCTGCGCGAGCTCGAGGAACGCCTCGAGCTCACTCGGCGGGACCGCCACGGTCATGCGCTCTTGGGCTTCGGAGATCAGGATCTCCCACGGCGCGAGCCCCGGGTACTTCAGGGGCGCCGCCGCGAGATCGATGCGGGCCCCACCGGTGGCCTCGGCCAGCTCGCCGACCGAGCTCGACAGCCCACCCGCGCCGTTGTCGGTCATGCCCGAGAACAACCCGCGATCGCGGGCCTCGGTCAGAAAATCCCACATCATCTTTTGCGTGATCGGGTCGCCGATCTGCACGGCCTGGACCGGCGACTGCTCGTCGAGCTCGACGCTCGAGAAGGTCGCCCCGTGGATCCCGTCTTTGCCGATCCGCCCACCCACCATCACGATGTTGTCGCCGACCGCGATCGGCTTCTCGTGGGTCGGCCGCGCCGCGCCGTCTGGGCCCGGGACCGCGACCGGCATGGCCGCGACCGTGCCACAGTAGACCAGCGGCTTGCCGGTGTAGCGGGGGTCGAACAGCTCGAAGCCCCTGCTGTAGGGGATCCCCGATTGGTTGCCACCGTCGATCACGCCGAGGTGAACGCCATCGCGGATCCGCCGGGGGTGCATGAGGCCGGCGGGCAGCTCGCTGTGATCCCCGCGAGGATCGCCAAAGCAGTAGCCCCACACGTTGGTCAGCAGATCCGCGCCCAGCCCGGTCCCAAAGCTGTCGCGGTTGACCCCAACGATGCCCGTCATCGCGCCGCCGTAGGGATCGAGCGCCGAGGGCGAGTTGTGGGTCTCGACCTTGTAGACGAGGTGATCCGCCTCAGTGAAGCGCACGACCCCGGCGTTGTCGTGAAACACCGAGACCAGGAAATTTTCGCCGGCAGGATCGAGGCTTCGCGCGAGCCGCTGCGCGGCGACGGTCTCGGTCGCCGCTCGCACGTAGCCGCGAAACAGACCGCGCTCGAGCACGCGCCCGACCCCGCTTGGATCCGTGTAGTGGATCGGCGACGCGAAGATCTTGTGCTTGCAGTGCTCGGACCAGGTCTGGGCTAGGCACTCGAGCTCGGCGTCGGTCGGGTCGCGCCCGAGCTGCGCGAAGTGAGCCTGAATCGCCCGCATCTCGGTCAGCGACAGGGCCAGCATCCCGTCGCGCGAGATCGTCTCGAGCGCGGCGTCATCGGCCGCGCGCAAGGGCACGATGTGGACCTCGGGCGCTGCAGCGCTGCCCGCCCGCGGGACCGAGAGGTCGAGCGCGCGCGGGGCCAGCTCCAGCTTCATGCGCTGGATCAACGGGTTGTAGAGCAGCTGCTTGGCGGCCCGCTCGATCGCCTCGCGCTCGAGCCCCCAGAACAAGTACAGGGTCGAGGTATAGACGTTGCCGCGCAGCGGTCGACCGACACAGTCGGCGGCCGCGCGCGCGACCGAGCTGCCGACCGCGTCGGTGACTCCAGGCAGGCTGCCGATCGACAGCACCCACGCCGGCTCCCCCTCGTGAACCGGATCCGCCAGCATGCCCAGGGCCCCGACCTCCGCGACCGGATCCACGAGCGCCGCCAGCACCTGCGCGGCCTCGTCGGCGTCGAGGCCAAGCTCGAGGTGATACACGCGACGGGTCGCCAACGCCCGTGGACGGAGCTGCAGCCAGGTGTCCAACCGTCGCCGAGTTGCCTCGGCCAGCGGATCACCGAGCCCGCTTCGAGCCTCGATCTCGAGCCGATGCAGGGTCACCGGCGGATACCTCCCCCGGGCTGGATGGGGTGTCAATGGCCGCAGGCCACGCGGCCGAGACGCCCGATCGGGGCCGGGAGATCTCGCTGGGTCAGGGTCACCACGCGGGCCGGACCGACCGAGCCCCTCGAAGGGCCCAATTCGAGTCCCAACGGGTTGTTCTCGCCCTCATTGGTCACATTGGCTCCGCGCCCGCCAGGCCCCAACGGCGCCGCTGCGCGCCGGTATGCGCACGCGCGAGGCCTTAGCACTTGACACCTACGCAAGTGGCCTGCAACATTTCCACGACGGCTTCGGGTTGCTTGGCTTGGCAGTGGCATGGCTGAGCTTCCAGACGGGTCTGGTCACGACCCACGTTCGAGACACGCCGTCACGTTCCCGAGCACTTCGAATCCACTTCGTTTGGGCCGCCGATTCGGACCCTGGCAACCAGTTTGCCATGTTTGCCATGCTTTGCCCTGCTCGCCCTTGCTTGGGGCCGCGTCGGATCGAACACGGGCTGCCACGATACGATCACACCGCAGGCGATGTGCCGTCCAATGCCTTGGCACCCCGGTTTCTTCGCTCGTTGCGCCCAAGCTGAACACAGCCATGAAGTGACCTGAACAGCACGACCGCGATGCGCGGTGCTTTCGATCAGACAAGTCCAATGACAATCCAACAACTGCATATTGACCGTGGGTGGACATGACAGCTGACGTCCAAATGCTGCAACGTGACGAGATTGACGAAGAGCGCACGGCGGAGGTCGACGAGCAATGGCGACAGTCGCTGCTCGATGTGATGCGCCAAGTGGTCAATTCGCTGCCCGACGAGACCACGCTGGGCGAGCTCGTGACAGCCACGCGCGGCAACCCCCACTTGGCCCCGATGCTGGGCTACATGTCGGTTCAAGAGCTGATCGACATGGCCGTCGCGCGCCCGATCTTGGCAGCGCGAACGGTCACGACCAGCGGCGGAGCTGGGGCACCTGCTGCTACAAACGGCACCGCCCGTCGCGCCGCGCACGAGCCCGAGATCGAGTTTGACGAAGAAGGCAACCCGCTGATGGACCTGCCCGACGCCGGCCCCGCCGTGATCCGGCGTCGCGCCGATGTCCCGGACGGCGACCTCCGAATCTTGCGGACCTTGGCCGACGAAGGGCCGCTCAGCGAGCCCAGCCTGCTGCGCGCGACCAAGCTGACGAGCGAGCAGATCAAGCTGGTGCTCAGGCATCTGCGCTCGAAGGGCTTCATCCACGTCGAAGGCAGCGGCCAAAAGCGCAAGGTGAAGATCACGCGCAACGGCGCGGCGCACCTGCGCAAACTCAGCCGCAAGTCTCGCTGACCGGCGTTGAGCTGCTGGCCAAGCCTGGCCCGGCGCTGACGACTGACCCAAACACAAAAGCCGACCCGCACGCGGGTCGGCTTTTGACTGACACAAACACAAAAGCCGACCCGCACGCGGGTCGGCTTTTGTTTGGCTCAGGCCCCCCGGAACAAGCGGGGACCCAAGCGCGGACGCGCGATCACTTGGGTGGATCGACGACCGTCTGGATGATGCCCGTCAGGCAGCCGATGGCGTCCGAGAAGTCCGTGTCGCAGATCGACTCGATGCAGCAACGGATCTTGTCGTCCTCGTTGAGGGCCTCGCAGACCTCTTTGACGCGGACCGGCGGGATCGCCTGGCCGGTGAAGCCACCCATGCCGTTCTCGCCCGTGCAGCCGGGCCCAACGCCGAACTCGAACTCCTTCTTGGCGGCGGTGCTGTTGTCGCCCGGAAGGATGTCGCCGGCCGGGTAGGCGCCGTCGATCCACTGGCGGTACACGAGATCCATGACGCCGCCAGCGGTTGGCTCGAAGGGCGGCAGGTCGTTGTGTGCGGTGACCGGCGGGACCCCGAGGATCCCGAGCATGATGACCTCTTTGTTCTGGTGGGCGATGAGCTCGTCCTGCAGATAGGTCAGGTAGCGGTCCTTCGAGTGCAACACGCCCGTGTCGATCGAGTTGCAGTCTGCGTAGACGCCGTTCATGTCGGGGGCGCCACAGTCGACGCCCGCGTTCCAGCACACCGCCGAGGTCGCCTGGGTCTTGGTCCCCGTGTCCGGGTTGATCTCCCAGTAGGTGTTCTGCATCTGGTTGGTGAAGAACGCGTACCCGTTGGGCGAGCGGACCGAGCAGTCAGCTTCGTCCGTGATGATCGCTATCGCGAGGATCGCCCCATTGCGCAGGAACGGCTTGTTGCCCTGGTTCCACTCCGCCGTGGGGTTGATCGCCTGCAGCATGCCCTCGAGCGGGGCCTCGTAGCCGCAGCCGTTGATGCCCTGCGGCCCGATGCAGCTGAGCGCGCCCTTGACGTTGTTGCCGGGGATGTTGGTCGTGCTCGCGTCCGCACCCTCGAAGTGGATGAAAGGATCGAGCGGGGCGACGGCCACGGGGCAGCCGACCGTGCAGGCCTCTGGGAACGAGGGCGCGTTGCTGCCCAGCCCGTCGAAGTCCTCGAGGCGGTTGATACACGCGACGTTCTGCGGGGCGCCCTGGGCCGGCTCGTAGCCCTCGGGCTCGAACGGCGTGCACTGGGGGTGCCCGAGGTCGGTCGTGGTGACCATGATGTTGACGTTTGGATTGAGGGGGTTGCCCTCGTTGTCCGTCAACTCTTGCAGGCGGTCGATCAACAGCGGGAAGTTGGCCGACAGGTTGACCTGCTCCTCGCCCATGGTCCCGGAGTTGTCGATGACGAACAGCAGGTCGACGAGACCGCAGCTGCCGTCACCCGAGGCGCAGCCCCCCGGTCCGGTGCCCGAGTCTGTCGCCTCTTCGAGGTCGAGGCATCCACCGGGCGGGCAGCCGTTGGTGTCGCCGTCACCGTCGCCGTTGGTGTCGCCGTCACCGTCGCCGGTGTCGCCGTCGCCATCGCCGGGCGGCGTGGTGTTGGAGTCGGTAATGCCGTCGCCCGTCTCGAGGGTGGTGAGCGAGCTGTTCCCCTCGTCCGCACTCGAATCGCTGCAAGCGACGACGGTGCCAAGGGCAACACAAAGGCCAGAAAAGAGCATCAAGTTGAAGGTCGTCCTACGCATCGTTCCTCCGCCTGGCGGTTCGCCGCGGCTAACTGACCCTACACGGTTTCGGTACGGATGTGGAAACCGAAGTGAGCCACTTCGGACCCTTCGCGATGCGGTTTGACCTCACACCGGGACCCGGCATCCGCCCCACGGCCAACCCGTTCGCGGTTGGTGCGCTCGCCCGCGCCGAGCGACGTTCCGCGCGGCACGGCGTGCACGCGGGACTGCGCTGGGTCCACGACCCACCTAGACCCAGCTCGACCGTTCTCGGTCGTTCTCGGTCGGGCGCGCCCTACTCTACTGGGGTGAACACGTTCTGGATCACGTCGGTCAAGCAGCCCAGCGCCGGGCTGAAGTCGTCGTCACAGACCGACTCGATGCAGCAGCGGATCTTGTCGTCGTAGTCGAGCGACTGACAGACTTCTTTGACACGGACCGGCGGGATCGCTTGACCGGTGATGTTGCCTTGCATGTCCTGGCCAGTGCAGCCAGGCCCGATCCCAAATGCCCACTGCTGATAGTCGACGTCGATCCCGGCCATCATGTCCTCGGGGAGGATGTCGCTATCGCGCCACTTGCGGTAGACGAGCGACTTCACGCCGCCGGCGATCGGCTCGTGGGGCGACTTGGCGTTGTGCTCTGTGACCGGGGGGACGCCGAGGATGCCCAGCATCACGACTTCTTTGCCGAGGCCCTCGCGGACATACAGGTTGAGGAAGTCGGTGTAGCGCTCGACCGGCTGCATGACGTCGGCGCTGTCGTTCGACGAGCAGTTCACGTACACGCCGTTGGCGTCGGGGCCGTTGCAGGTGACGCCGGCCTTCCAACAGATCGCGGAGCTCGGCAGCTTGTTGCCGTCGAGGGTCGCGAAGTACGCGTTGTCGGTCATGATCGAGTAGTCCTTGACCGAGCAATCCGCCTCGTCGGTGATGATCGCCACGGCCAGCACCGCGCCCTCGCGCATGAACGGGCGGGCTGCCCCGCCGTTCGGGCACTTGGCCAGATCGCCGGGCGAGTCGCAGTTCCACGGCGCGAGCGGGTTGAGGGCCTGCATCATCGCCTCGAGGGGCGACTCGTAGCCGCAGCCGTCGATGCCCTGCGGGCCGATGCAGGCCAGCGCCTGGGCGACGGGGCTGTCATCGATGCCGTCGCCGTTGATGTCTGCAGGCGGCACGGGCGGGACGTTGTCGCCCTCGTCGTCGAAGTGGATGATCAGATCGCCGTTGAGCGGCTCGATGCCCGGCGCCGCGCAGACATCCGTGCACGCCTCTTCGTAGACCGGCGGGTTGATCTGCGCGAGGCCAGTGAAGCGATCGAGCCGCTTGGTGCACGCGGTTGCGACCGGGGCCCCCGACTCGGGCTCGTGGTTGGCGAACGGCTTGCACAGCGGATTCCCGAAGTCGGTGGTCGTGACCATGATGTTCACGTTCGCACCGGTGCCGCCGTTCTCGGACTGCAGGCCCTCGAGCTGCTGGACCAGCAGCGGGAAGTTGCGGGCCAGGTTGAGCTGCTCGGCGCCCATCGTGCCCGAGTTGTCGATCACGAACAGCAGATCGACGAGGTTGCAGTTGCCCTCCGAGTCGCACCCAACCGGGTCGTCTTCCTCGGGGAGATCGAGGCAGCCCGTGATCGGCGGGCAGCCGTCTTCTTCGCCGCTGTCAGCGGTCTCGTCACCGTCGCCGTCGCCGTTGGTGGTTGGACTGCTGGTGTTCGAGTTGCCGGTGTCGGGGTTGACCGTCACCGCCGTGTCGGTGGCCGTCGTGTCGTCACTGCAGCCGTGAACGAGCGCGAGCAAACAGAGCGAAGCCAAGACCGTGATGTAAGAGCGCTTCATGGATCAACCGTCGGTCGAGCGCGACCGCGAGGCCAACTTTACCAGACCGCGATCGCGCCCGCGCCCGCGAGTTTCGCTCCACGAGCAAAGTGCGAAGGCGGGGTCCACGAGGAGCCCCCTTCTAGGGGGCCAATCATGCCATCGCGCACAAACGGAGCGAGCGAAGCGAGTGACCGCGAAGTGCGAAGGCGCCTGTGGGGAGCCCCCTTCTAGGGGGCCAATCATGCCATCGCGCACAAGCGGCCCGTTGGGAGCGAGCGAAGCGAGTGACCGCGAAGTGCGAAGGCGCCTGTGGGGGTCATAGAAGGCCCGCGAAGTGCGAAGGCGCCTGTGGGGGTCCTAAACCACAACGTTGACGAGCCGACCGGGCACGTAGATGACGCGCTTGGGCGACTTGTCTCCAACGAAGCGCGAAACCGCCTCGGACGCCATGGCGAGCGCGGTGATCTCGTCCTTCGCCTGCTTCGGATCCAGGCTCGCGGGGATCTCGAGCTCGCCGCGGCGCTTGCCGTTGACCTGGAGCACCAGGGTCCAGGTGTCCGCGACCAACATCGCAGGATCCGCCTTGGGCCACGGCTCGTAGGTCAACGACGCTGAGTTGCCGAGCGCGCGCCAGAGCTCTTCAGCCAAGTGTGGCGCAAATGGCGCTAGCAGCTGGCAGAAGATCCCCGCGGCGTCGCGACCCAGGGTCTCGTCGTTCTTCTCGATGTCGCGGACGAACACCATCAGCGAGCTGATCGCCGTGTTGAAGGCCATCCGCTCGACGCGCTCGGTGACCTCGGCGATCGTCCGATGCAACAAGCGGCGCTGCCGCTCGCTGCCCTCGCCCTGTGCCAGCGTGCGCGCGCGATCTTCGGCGTCCTTGGGCGACTCGAAGAACAACCGATAGGCCCGACCCAAGAACCGAAAGCAGCCGGCCACGCCCTCGGGTTGCCACGGCGCGCTGGCCTCGAGCGGGCCCATGAACATCTCGTAGAGGCGCATCGTGTCGGCCCCGTACTCGGCGATCACCTCGTCGGGGTTGACCACGTTGCCGCGGCTCTTGGACATCTTGTCCCACTGGATCGTCAGCGGCTCGCGGGTCTGCTTGTGGACGTACTCGACCACGTCGCCGAGCTGGACCTCTTCGATCTCGTCGCCAACGAACACGCGCTTGGGGCCGGCCGCGACTTGCGGATCACGCGGGACATAGGTGGCGCCAAGCACCATGCCTTGGTTGACGAGCTTCTGGAACGGCTCGCGGGTGGACACGTGGCCGAGATCGAACAGGACCTTGTGCCAGAACCGGGCGTAGAGCAGGTGCAAGACCGCGTGCTCGGCCCCGCCAACGTACAGATCGACGGGCATCCAATATTGTTCGGCCTCGCTCGACCACGGCGCGTCGGCGTTGCGGGGATCGCAAAACCGCAGGTAGTACCAGCACGAGCCGGCCCACTGCGGCATGGTGTTGGTCTCGCGGCGCGAGCCATCGGGCAGCTCGACCCACGCGAGCGCCTTGGCCAGCGGCGGCTCGCCGGTCTCCGAGGGGTTGAAGTCCTCGACCTCGGGCAGCTCGACGGGGAGCGCGTCCACGCCGACCGAGGCGACCTCGCCGCTTGGCTTGTGGATCAGCGGGAACGGCTCGCCCCAGTAGCGCTGCCGCGAGAACAGCCAGTCGCGCAGCTTGTAGTTGATGCGCGCCTCGCCCTTGCCGTTGTCGGCCAGCCACTGGGTGATCTTGGCCTTGGCCTCTGCGGTGGGCAGATCGTTGATCAGGCCCGAGTTCACAGCGACGCCGGGCTCGGGGTAGGCCTGCGCTTGCACGTTGATCGAGTCGCCGCCCGAGTCACCCGGTGCGGGCGCGACGACTTGGACGATCGGCAGCCCCATCGTCGTGGCGAACGCGTGGTCGCGCACGTCGTGGCCGGGCACCGCCATGATCGCGCCGGTGCCGTAGCCCATCAGCACGTAGTCGGCGATCCAGATCGGGATGCGCTGATCGTTGACGGGGTTGATCGCGTAGGCGCCCGTGAACACGCCGGTCTTGTCGCCCTCGGCCGCCGCGGCTTGGCGCTCGCGCTCGGTCCGGTGGGCGGTAGACGCAACATAGGCTTGGATCGCGTCGCGCTGCGCCGCCGTGGTGATGGTCTCGACCAGTGGGTGCTCGGGCGCGAGCACCATGTACGTGGCGCCGAACAGGGTGTCGGGTCGGGTCGTGAACACCCGCAGCTGGGACGCGGGCCCTTGCTTGGCCTCGAGCTCGAACACGACCTCGGCGCCCTCGGATCGCCCGATCCAATTGCGCTGCATCTCGAGCACGCTGGTCGGCCAGTCGAGATCCTCGAGGTCGTCGATCAGCCGCTGGGCGTACTTGGTGATCTTCAGCATCCACTGGTGCATGGGCACCCGGATGACCTCGTGGCCCGCCTCGACCTGCTCGGCGACCTCTTCGTTGGCCAGCACCACGCGCAGATCCGGGCACCAGTTGACCGGGGCGTCGTGCAGGTACGCGAGCCGATGCTCGTCTTGGTAGGCACGAACGGCCGCCTCACCCTGCGCTTGGACCTGCGCGGGGATCGGCAGCTCGGCGATCGGTCGGGCCTTGCCCTGATCCTGGTCGTACCAGCTGCCCCAGACCTGCAAGAAGATCCATTGGGTCCACTTGAAGTACTCTGGGTCGGTGGTCGCAATCTCGCGCGACCAGTCGTACGAGAACCCCAGCATCTTCAGCTGCCGCTTGAAATTATCGATGCACTCGTAGGTGCGATCGCGCGGGTGGGTGCCGGTCTTCATCGCGTAGCGCTCGGCCGGCAGACCGAAGCTGTCCCAGCCCATCGGGTGCAGCACGTTGAACCCGTTCATCCGCTTGTAGCGGGCCATGATGTCGGTCGCCGTGTACCCCTCTGGGTGGCCAACATGCAGGCCGCTGCCGCTTGGGTACGGGAACATGTCGAGCACGTAGTACTTGGGGCGGGTGCGATCGACCTCGGCCTTGAATGTCTCGTGCTCGTCCCAAAAGGCCTGCCAGCGCGGCTCGATGGTGGCGTGGTCGTACGACATGGAGGGGGGAAGCTACGAGGTTTCGCTGGGCGCGGCTAGCCCCGAAGCCAGGGACGCGCTCGGCGCGGGGGTTCCGGGGGGACAGCGAACTACCGCAGATACCCAAGCTGGCGGGCCGCGAGCTCCTTCATGATCTCTTCTGCCCCGCCGCCAATGCTCAACACCTTGGTCTCCCGATAGATCCGCTCGGACTTGACCCCCCGGATGAACCCGGCGCCACCGAGGATCTGCACCGCATCCTTGGCGCACTGCTCGACGCACCGGGTCGCGAGGTTCTTGGCCATGCAGACCTCGGCGATCGGGACCTCGCCGCGATCCAGGCGCCAGGCAAGATCGTCGAGCATGCACTCCACGGCGCGGATCGAGGTTGCCATGTCGACGAGCTTGTGACGGATGACCTGGTGGCGGACCAGCGGCTTGCCAAAGGTCTGGCGCTCGCGGGCCCAGGCCAGCGCCTCTTCGTAGCAGACCCTGGCCATGCCCAACGCGATGGCGGCCAACATCATCCGCTCGTTGTTGAAGTTGACCATGATGCCCATGAAGCCGCTGTTCTCGGCGCCGATCAGGTTCTCGGCGGGCACCTTGCACCCATCAAAATACAGGCTGGCCGTGTCGGAGCACCACCAGCCCATCTTGTCGAGCTTGGCGCGGGTCAGGCCCTTGGTGTCCCCCGGGATCGCCAGCAGCGAGATGCCCTGCATGCCGGGGCCGCCGGTTCGGACCGCGGTGGTGATCCAGTCGGCGCGCATGCCCGAGGTAATGAAGGTCTTGCTGCCGTCGACGATGAAGTGATCGCCCTCGCGGCGGGCGGTGGTCTGCAGGTTGGCCACGTCCGAGCCGCCCGAGGGCTCGGTGATCGCCAGCGCGATGATCTGCTCGCCCGCGATCACGGGCGGGGCGATGCGCTGCTTGAGCGGCTCCGAGCCCAGGGCGATGATCGGGGGCAGGCCGATGCCGTGGCTCATCAAGCTGGCGATCACGCCGCCCGATCCAGCCCGGCACAGCTCTTCGGTCAACAGCATGGCCGCGAACGCGTTTACGGGGGTGCCGCCGTAGGCCTCGGGGAAGCCCATCCCCAGCAGGCCAAGCTCGCCAGCGGCTTGGTAGAGCGCGCGCGGAAACTCGCCGGCCTCCTCCCACGCGTTGATCTGGGGCTCCAACTCGCGCTCGACGAAGCCCCGCACGGTCCGGCGCAGCTGCTCGTGCTCGTCGGTCCAGCCGGGGTGCTTGCGGGGGAAGGCCATCACCAGATCTCGCAGCGATCGGGCGGGTTCATGGGGGTGCCCTCGGCGCACGAGAACGCTTGGGCGAACTCGGGCAGATCCACAAGCGGGCCAACCGCCCGAAACGGCCCGGGCGAGTGCGAGTCCTCGAGCAGGCGGCGCTGCAGCTCGAGGTCCGCGGTGTGCTGGCACCAGTTTTGCGCCCACGCGACGAAGAACACCTGCTCGTTGCTCATGCCCTCCACGACCGCCGGATCCCCGCCCTGCTCGGCCGCCCAGGCCTGGTACGCGAAGTAGGCCTCTTTGACCCCGCCGATGTCGGCGATGTTCTCGCCAGCGGTGAGCTCGCCGTTGACGAACTTGCCGGGCGCGGCCTCGTAGCCGTTGTACTGCTCGACGACGCAGGCGACCCGCTGCTCGAAGGCCTCGGACACCTGCGGCTCCCACCACTGCGTCAGCCGACCGGTCGCGTCGTACTTGCGGCCCTCGTCGTCGAAGCCGTGGGTCAGCTCGTGGCCCGCGACCGCTCCGATCCCGCCAAAGTTCATGACCATCGGCTGGTTGGCGTCGAAGAAGGGCGGCTGCAGGATCCCGGCCGGGAACGCGATCTCGTTGTTGGTTGGGTTGAAGTAGGCGTTGACCAGCGGGGCCGGCATCAGCCACTCGCTCTTGTCGACGGCCTTCTCGATCTTCGCGGCCTCACGGATCGCGTGGGCGCGCTTCTCGGCCAGCACGTTGCCGAGGTGGTTGGCGCCAGTGATCGCAACGTCTTGGTAGGTGCGCCACGCGTCGGGGTAGCCGATCTTGCGGCCCATGGCGTCGATCTTTTGCTGGGCCCGGCCGCGGGTGGTGTCGTCCATCCACTCGAGCTTGGGAAAGCTCGCGGCCATCGCGAGGTTGATCCGCTCGATCATGTCGTTGGCGATCTCTTTGGCGTCGCCCGCGAACGCCCGCTCGACGTAGGCGGGGCCGATCAGATCCGGCAGCGCCCACATCACGGACTGCGTGCAGCGCTTCCACAGCGGCGGCTGCTGATCGACGCCGGTCACCAGCTTGGTGAGCTCGAAATTGGCTTCGCCGATCGCCGTGTCGAGATCCTCGGCGGTCGCGTGGATCAAGCTCCAGCGCAGGTAGGCCTGCAGCTCGGCGAGCGGGCGCTTGTCGATGAGCTTGGCCATCGCGGCGAGGTAGTCGGGCGTACGGATGTTGAGCGCCTGGGTCCGCGGCAGCCCAGCCCCCTCGAAGTAGGCGTCCCACGCGACCCGCTTGGCCCGCTTGCCGAGCCCCTTGAAGCCCTCTTTGTGATAGTTGGCCTGGTCATCGCGCAGCTGAACCGGCGTCATGGATGCCGCCGCCAGCTCGGTCTCGATCGCCAGCACCAGCTTGGCGTCGGTCGCGGCCTGCTCGCTGGTCGAGCCGGCCAGCGTCAGCATGGTCGCGATGTGTCGCTCGTAGTTGGCCAGCAGCGCGCGCCCCGAGTCGCCTTCCGGGCCGGCGGGCGGCAGGTACATCTCGCGGCTCGGCAGCGCGAGCCCGGCCTGCGAGAAGATCGCCATGTTCTGATCCGGCGCGTCCATGTAGTCCGCGTCGACCCCGACGATGAAGAACGGCGGCGCGGCCGGCATGCCCAGCCAGCCGATCCGGCCCCAGACCGAGGCGTGCAGCTGGCCCAGCACCTTCATCAGGGCGCGCTTGTCCTCGATGCCGTCAATCAGCGCGAGCGACTCGGCCAGCCCCGAGATCCCCGCTGCGTCGCGCGCGGGCATGTCCATGCAGGCGTTGTAGTAGTCGCCGAGCTGTTGGGTGGAAGGATCGGCGCCGCCAGCCTTGGCCGCCGCGCTCGCGTTGTTCAGCAGCTCGCGGAGCACCGCTTCGTTGTGCTCGGAGACGGTGTCGAAGCTGCGGCCGTAGCGGGACTTGTCGGCCGGGCGCTCGTGGGCGGCGAGCCAGCCACCGCAGGCGTACATGTAGAAGTCACCGCAAGGATCGACGCTGGGATCGATCGAGGCGACCAAGCCGTCAACCCCGGTGCTGGGGACCTCCGCGGGGACCACGTCCGTGGGTTCGGCCGGCGACGAGGCGGGCTCAGGGGACTCGACGGGGGTCCCCCGGTCACAGCCGGCCCCCGCGGCGCCGGCGAGCACCAGCAGACAAACGGACATCGATGACTTGGCGATCACTCCACGCATGCGGCCGAACCATGCCAGACCGCGGGGATCACCGGGCCCCTGCGCGCCGGGCCGCCAACGTGAGGTTGCGTGCAGGCATCGCGCCGCGGGGCTGTGCTCCGCTCGCCCGCTCGCGGACCCTATACTGTGCGCCCCCGGTGCTCGAGCTCATCGACCTGCGAAAGACCCATGGCCGCACGCTCGCGCTCGACGGCGTGTCATTGCGTGTTGGCGCTGGCGAGATCGTGGGCCTGCTCGGGCCCAACGGCGCGGGCAAGAGCACGCTGGTGTCGATCACGGCGGGGCTGTTGCCGGCCGATCACGGCGAGGTGCGCCTCGATCTCCCGGGCGGGCGGGGCGGCTCGCCGCGCGATCCGGCGGTCCGGCGGCAGATCGGCCTGGCACCCCAAGCGCTGGCGCTCTACGACGAGCTCAGCGGCGCCGAGAACCTGCGCTTCTTCGCCGGGCTGCACGGCTGCGCGGGCCAGCAGCTGCGCGTGCGCGTCGACGCGGCGCTCGAGTTCGTGGGGCTCAGCGAGCGCCGCGAGGATCGGGTCAAGACCTACTCGGGCGGGATGGCACGACGGCTCAATTTGGCCGCCGCGCTGGTCCACGACCCTGCCCTGCTGCTGCTCGACGAGCCGACCGTGGGCGTGGATCCGCAGTCGCGCGCGCACCTGCTGGACAACATCGAGCAGCTGCGCGCGCAGGGCAAGGCTGTCCTCTACACCACCCACTACATGGAAGAAGCCCAGCGGATCTGTGACCGGGTGGCGATCATCGATCATGGCCAGCTGCTCGCCGTCGATCGCCTCGACTCCCTGCTGGCAAGCCACGCTGGCAAGCCGCAGCTGGTCGTCGAATTTCCAGACGGCCGCGAGACCGTGGAGACCGACGACCCGCTCGCGTCCCTCAACGCGCTGGCCAAGGACCGCGCGCCGCTGGGGTTTCGCGTCGAGCGACCCACCCTCGAGCAAGTGTTCTTGCAGCTGACCGGACGGAGCCTGCGCGAATGAACGCGACCCTGCGCGCGATCTGGTCGGTGATCGTGAAGGACCTGCGCCTGCTCTCGCGCGATCGCGGGGCGCTGTTCTTGACCTTTGCGTGGCCGCTGGTCCTGGCGAGCTTCTTCGGGGCGCTGGGGCCGGGGTTTGGGGCGCAGCTCGACGACGGCGACGCGGAGCAGGCCGCGGCGATGACGGTGCTGATCGTCGATCAGGATCACAGCCGCGCGAGTGAGGCGTTGGTCGCCGAGCTCGACGCGGATCCCCGCGTCACGCTCGAGCCGGCCAGCCTCGACGCTGCCCGCGAGCAGGTGCGCAGCGGCGAGCGGCCCGCGTACGTTCACCTCGAGCCAGGGTTCGGCGCGGCGCCCCATCGCCTGCTGGATCC
>NZ_JMCC02000138.1 GCF_000737335.2 Enhygromyxa salina
ATCTCGGCCGGGGCGGGCGAAGCCTCCGCGCTTGGCGTGGGCGCGCTGGGGGGTGGCGGCGCGGGGCTGGCCGACGGAGCTGGCGGAGCTGGCGGATCCGGTGGACTCGCGACAGGCGGGACGAACGGCTTGACGGCGCCGGGCGCCTGGAAGGTTGCGGGCGGCTTGAACACGCCGGGCGGCAGCAAAGCTCCCGGCGGCGCGAACACGCTTGGCTTTTCTGGCGGCGCGGCCACGGGGGTAGTGTCTGGCGCGGCGGCTGGAGGTGGCTGCGCAGCCGCGGGCGCTGGTGTGGCGGCAGGGACATCTTCTTCGCCGCGCATGCGTCGAAGCACGCCCTCGAGCGCTTGCCCGGCGCCCTCGCACAGATCCGCGCTGGCCTCGGACTCTTCGGCGGTGAAGGGATCGCCGCCGCGGTCCAAGTACAGCATCAGCACCGGCCGATCGTGGACCTTGATCGGCACGAACAAGCAGGGGACCGCCATCTCTTGGCCAACGGCGATCCGCAGATCCAGATCGGTCACGCGCAACAGCGGCTCTTGGCCCTCGACGGCGGCCTCGACCTTGGGGCTGAACTCGACCAGCTGATCCGTGATGCCGGGGATCTGGCCGGCGGTGTCGAGCCCCCGCAAGCCCTCGCGCTTGACCCCAAACAAGGCCACGCGCGGGCTCACGACCAACGCCGCGCGGACCAGCGCGCTGGTGACTTCGTCGCGGGTCGTCGCGGCTTCGAGCTCCGCGCGCGGGCCCGCGAGCCGCTCGGGCAGCGACGCGCTGGCGCGCGGCTCGACGCCACGGTTGACCGCCG
The DNA here is from genome assembly GCF_000737335.2 of Enhygromyxa salina. Classification (GTDB taxonomy): domain Bacteria; phylum Myxococcota_A; class Polyangia; order Nannocystales; family Nannocystaceae; genus Plesiocystis; species Plesiocystis salina_C. The sequence continues at coordinate 809 of NZ_JMCC02000138.1, forward strand.
GCCGCGGCGTGGGCGTGTCCTCGTCTCGGGGGGGCGCGGGGATTTGCGCTGACTCTGGCGCTGACTCTGGCGCTGGCTCTGGCTCGCTGGTGGGCGGCGGCGTGTCGTCGTCGTCGTCGTCGACGGGCAGGCCGTACAAGAACGTTGGGTTGCGCTTGACCGGGCCCGCCGGGTTTGGCTGGGACTCGTCCTCGGCGCTGTCGGGCGGCTTGGGACCGGCGCCCACGGGCTTGAACACCGGGTCCGACTTGCTGGCCGTCAGCGTCTGCGGCGAGGGGATCTTGAACGGCGCGGTGTTGGGGGCCGCGGTCATCCATGGCGCGGGGGCGGCGGGATCGCGGGCCGGCTCGGGATCTGGGGTGGTCTGCAGGCGCGCGAGGGTCTGGACCCAACGCACGGCCAAGACCGCGTAGCGCTGGGGCATGACCGACGCGCGCCGCTCGGCGGCGAGCTTGGCCAGGCACGCTTCACAAGTGACAAACACCTGCAGATGTTCGACCGAGCGCTCGAGCTCGCTGCGTTGCTCGGGCGGGATCTCTGGGTGGATCGCAACCTGAACGTAGGCCATGTGGCGACGCAGCGGCATCGCCCAACCCAGGTCCAGCAGCGCCGACGGCAGCGCGGCCCAGGGGCGCTCGGGCCCGGGCTCGAGCAGCGCGACCGGGACCGCCTCGCACTCGTTGGCAGCGGCGATCGCCTCGCTGAGCGCGAGCGGACTGAGCAAGTCGAGCTCGAGCAGCACGGTGTCGAGCGAGCCGCCGTAGATCTGCTGGCGGCGAACGGCCGACTGCAGCGCCTGTTCGTCGACGGCCCCGGTGGCGCGCAGGTGTGCGAGCAGCTGACTCACCCGGAGACCACCCTGACTGCCCTGATGACGTACGTGCCCGAGACCAGATCATGGATCGCCCGGCGCTCGCTGCTGAAGGCGATCCACGCCGGGCCCAGGGCTGCGGCAAGAGTTCCAGCGAGCTGCGCGAGGGCCCGCAGCACCGCGACCACGACGCTCGGCGGTTGGCCGTGGCGATCCACGATGCGAACCGCGAGCAGCCGCTGACCCAGGGTGCGGCCCGTCCACGCCACGCTGATCATGAGGTACAGGCCAACGAGCACCAACACCGGACCGGCGCGCAGCAGCAACACGCTGACGTCCGTCGCGAACAGCGTCAGGGCAAAGTCGAGCCCGCGCGCGTCGGGGGCGAGCGGCACCGAGCCGATCAGCCGATGCAGCCCCCAGGCGATCGGTCCCGCGGTGACGCTGAGCAGCGCGAGGTCGATCAGACCGGCAGCGCAGCGACGCCAGAACCCGGCGACCTCGACCGGCATCAGCGGGCGCTCGCAGTGCGGGCACGCTGCGGTCGCGGCAGCGGCGAGCTCACGCTCGAGCTCGGCGTCGCAGTGCGGGCATGGCATCGGGCGCCGCCGCACGGGCACGCGCTTGGGCTTGTTGGCCTGCGCAGCCGGAGCGCTCGCCGGCTCGCTCGCCGGCTCAGTCGCTACGCGCGGTGCCACGCCAGTCGCCACGTCAGTCGCCACGTCGGGCGTAGGTTGTTCGACGCTCACGCTGGAGCTCCGCTTCGCGAGTGGTGATTTGGACGCGTCACTTCGCGGGGTCGTTGACGGTTCGCCTGACCGGGTTCGGCATGGCGCGTCGGGGGCCGGTGGCGCACGCCGGGGACACTAACACCGCCAGCGGCGCCGCGCACCGGGACCGTCACCAGCTCGCGGCGCATGCTCACGCAGCCCACCTACACCCCCGCGGGCGCCGACCCAAAGCGCGCGAGCAGGGCGACCACGGCCGTGGGCGTCCGCAGGATCCACGGCCCGAGGCGGGTCGGCACAAACCCCGCAGCCGCTGCGGCCTCGATCTCGGCCGGCGTCAGCCCACCCTCGGGTCCCACCAGCAACCGAAGGGCTTCTATAGGCGTGGACGAGGGATCTATGGGCGCGGACGAGGGGTCTATGGGCGCGGACGAGACTTCTCGCCCACTTGCGGGGCGGCTGGGTTTGGGGGGCCCTCGGTGGGAAGCTAGCCGCGGAACCTTGGGCATTGGTGGCTCGGCCGGCTCTGTGGCCCGTGAGTCGATCAAGCTGGTCAGGTTGTCGCGATCATCGACGCTGCCGAACACGCCTGGGAGTTGGGGGTGGTGGGCGAGGGCGTTGGCGAGTGACCATGGCTCCGCTGGGGGAGCGCCGAGGAGCTCGGGGGGCGAGGGTCGACCGCACTGGCGCATCGCGGCCCGCATCACTCGCTCGAGCCTTCCGGCCGAGGGCAGGTGACCGCTGCTCCGCTCACAGCGAACGAACACCAGCTGCGTCGCGCCTAGTTCGCAGGCACCGGTGACGGCCTCGAGGGTGGCCGCGGCGTCGGGCAGGCCAAGCAGGACCACGCGGGTCGGGACCGGCGCACCGGGCGGGCGCGGCCCGTCGATCCTCACGCGGGCGCGCCGACCCGCGGCGACCAGGCGCCCGATCCAAACGCTGCCCGCGTCGAACACTTCGAGCGCCTCGCCAATCCGCACGCGCCGAACCTTGATGAGGTAGCGCGACTCCTCGTCGTCGAGCTCGAGCGTGCTCCCAGCTTGCAGCGGGTCAGCCCCAGCTGGCGCGAACGCCCGAACGCTCACCTTGCTGCCGACCCGGCTCGAGGACGCTCCAGCACCAGCGCGCACCAGTCCGCCTCGCGCGGCCGCCCGCGCAACAACAGCCCGATCTGCGTGTACGCAGCCAGCACCTCGTCGCCCTCTTCTTCCAGGATCCCCGACAGGATCAGCACGCCGCCGGGGGTGACGGCGCTGGTGATCGTCGCCGCGGCCGGGATCAGCACCGAGGGTCGAATGTTCGCGAACACCAAAGCCGCGGGCTCGAGCGCGGGGTTGATGGGATCGGGGCCAAGGCTGAGCTGACGCAGCTCCAGCCGCGGCGACCCTTCGCCGATCGAGATGCCGTTGGCTTCGGCGTTCTCACCTGTGGTGTCGACGGCCTCTTGGTCGTGATCCGCGAGGCACAGCGACTCGAGCTCGGGCCAGATCCGCAGCGCCGCGAGCCCGAGGATCCCCGAGCCGCAGCCAAGATCGATCACCCGTCGCGGCCGCGTGGCTTCGCTCGCAGCGTCCGCGACTTCGACCAGCGCCTGCAGACACAGGCGCGTGCTCTCGTGCAGCCCGGTGCCGAACGCCCGGCCAGGATCCAAGATCAGCTCGCAGCTTGGATCATCGGCCTCGCGCGGGATCCAGCTGGGCCGGACCATGAACGCGCTCGCGCCCGCGCGAAAGTAGAGTGATCGGTAGTAGCGCTTCCACGCGTCGCGCCAGTCGTCGCCGTGGTGATCTTCGGCGTCGACGAGGACCTCTAGCCCAAGCGTGACCGCGAGCTCTCGCGCCGCGGTCTCGATCGCCGCGCGGCAAGCTGGGGTCGTGTAGGCGATGAGCTCGGGCCGCTCGACCCGAACGAAGTCGGGTCCCTCGGCGATGCATGTTGGATCGCGAGTCTCGACCCCACCCACGTCGTCATGGCTCGCCAGCAACGCCGCGAGGCCCTCGAGCTGCTCCGTCGCCGCGGTCAGCGACGCCTCGTCCGTCCCGATCTGCGGCATCGCCACTCGCACCGTGCTCCACGCGTCGTGTTCGGTCATGATCGGTCCTTCGCGGCCGTGTTCGTAGCTCGGAAATCACGCCGCCGCGAATTCATCCTACGTGTATTTTTCCTTTGACATCGAAAGCCCGGGTGGTAAATCCGAGGCCGATCAGGATCAGGATATGTCGGCGTCGTACAGCGGAGTGAAGGTGTTTTCTGCGACCAAAGCACGCGAGCGCGAGTCGCTCGGCGAGCGCATCACCGATTGGCTCGACGCCAACACGCAGGACATCGAAGTCGTCGACACCGTGGTCACCCAGAGCTCCGACCGCGAGTTCCACTGCCTCACGATCACGCTGTTCTTCCGGGCCCGCTAGCGGCCACACACCCGCGAAGCGAGCGCCCCGCGAAGCGCCAAGCCGCCTGCGCTCAAAACAGGAAACGTTTGGAGCCAGCCCGCTCGAGCGCCTCGAGCAGCTGGTCCATGTCAGGCCAGCGCGCCGTCGGGTTGTGGGACAGCCCGCGCGCGAGCACCTTGTACGCCGGCTCGCGCCGATGCCCGCGAAGGCCAACGTGCTGCTCGACGTCGTGCGGCGGCCGGCGGCCGGTGAGGGCCTCCCACGCCAACACGCAGAAGCTGTATTGGTCGCTGAGCCGATCGTGACGGCCCTTTTCGCGGTCGCGGGTCTCGGGGGCGGCGTAGTTCAAGTCAACGAGCAGCGGCGGACCTTGGCGCTCCCACGCGCCGGGCTCGGGCGCGAGGTCGCGGGCCCGCTCGAAGTCGACGAGCCGAACATTTTGAAAGCGATCGATCCGCACCCGCGCGGGGATCAGGTCACCGTGCACGACGCCAACGGCGTGGGCCGCCGCGAGCCCCTGTCCCGCTTGACGCAGGACGGCGAGCACCTGCGCTTGGCCAGGCTGATTGTTTGCGAGCCACTCGCTCAAGCCGTCGACACCCACGGCCTGCAAGGTCATGCACAGCTCGGTCCCGAGCACCCCTAGATCGAGCACCGCGGCGACGTTGGGGTGGTCGATGCGCGCGAGCAACCTGGCCTCGCGCTCGAGCAGCTTGGCCGCGATCGGATCGTAGTTGGTGTTGGCGTGGAGCAGCTTGAGCGTGAGCGGCCGACACAGGTGACGATCTTCGGCGAGGTACAGCTCCGCCGGCTCACCGCTGGTCAGCTTTTGTAAGATCCGAAACCGCCGCGGACCGAACACGCTGCGTGTTGGCTCCGTGCGTGGCGGTTGCTGTGCGGGCGTGCCCGACGAGTTGTGCGGCGCGTAGATGTGGTGATGGTAGCCCAGTCTCAATCAATACGGTTGCGCGACAATCCACCCTCGAGCCCGCAATTGGGTCCGAGTGTGGAAATAGATCAATCGGTGCCCAAAAGGACACCCAATGACTGTGCTCAATCGCGAGCGAGACCGGCGAACATGTACTCGCGGTTGAGCAGCGCGATCGCGTCTACGCTAATGCTCTTGGGGCACGCGGCCGAGCACTCGCCGTGATTCGTGCAGCCACCAAAGCCCTCGGCGTCCATCGCCGCGACCATCTTGCGCACGCGAACCTTGCGCTCGACCTTGCCCTGGGGAAGCAGCGACAGGTGCGCCACCTTCGAGCTGACGAACAGCATCGCCGAAGCGTTGGGGCACGCCGCCACGCACGCACCACAGCCGATGCACGCGGCGTAGTCGAACGCCTCGTCGGACTCGCGCTTGCCGATTGGGATCGTGTTGGCGTCGGGCGCCGAGCCAGTGCCAACAGAGACGTAGCCACCCGCGTGTTGGATCCGGTCGAACGCGCTGCGATCGACGACGAGATCCTTGATGATCGGAAACGCCGCCGCGCGCCACGGCTCAATCACGATCTCGTCGCCGTCGTGATACTCGCGCATGTGCAGCTGACACGCGGTGGTGCCGGCTCGGGGACCGTGCGGGTTGCCGTTGATGACCATCGAGCAGGCGCCGCAGATGCCCTCGCGGCAGTCGTGGTCGAACGCGACCGCATCCTTGCCCGCCTCGAGCAGCTGCTCGTTGAGCACGTCGAGCATCTCGAGGAAGGACATGTGCGGATCGGCTACGACCCGGTGGTCCTCGTAGAAGCCGGCCTGCTTGGGCCCGCTCTGCCGCCAAATCTTGAGCTTGATGTCCATCGCTACTTGTAGCTCCGCGTGGTCAGCTTGACGTTCTCGAACTCGAGGGGCTCCTTGTGGAGCGTGGGCGGCGTGCCGACGCCGGCGTACTCCCAGATCGCGCCGTGGGCGAACTCGTCGTCGCGGCGCACGGCCTCGCCCTCCTCGGTCTGGTGCTCCTCGCGGAAGTGACCGCCGCAGGACTCGTCGCGGTACAGCGCGTCGTGGCACATCAGCTCGCTAAACTCGAGGAAGTCGGCGACGCGGCCGGCCTTCTCGAGCCAGGGGTTGAGCTCGTCGGCGCCGCCGGGGACGTACGCTTGTTTCCAGAACTGTTCGCGCAGCTCGGGGATCTGCGTGAGCGCCTTTTGCAGCCCGGCCGCGTTGCGGGCCATGCCGCAGTACTCCCACATGATCTTGCCGAGCTTGCGGTGGAAGTAGTCGACGCTCTTGCGCGAGCTGCCGCTCTTGGACCCGATCTCCAGCAGCTTGCGCTGGCGCTCGCGGACCTCGGCTTCGGCCCGGGCGAACGCGGGGTGCTTGGTGCTGACCTCGCCCGTGTACTCGGTCGCGATGTAGTTGCCGAGCGTGTAGGGGATCACGAAGTAGCCGTCGGCCAAGCCCTGCATGAGCGCCGAGGCGCCGAGCCGGTTGGCGCCGTGATCCGAGAAGTTGGCCTCACCGAGCACGTGGAGCCCGGGGACGTTGCTCATCAGGTTGTAGTCGACCCACAGCCCGCCCATCGTGTAGTGCACGGCCGGGTAGATGCGCATCGGCGTCTTGTACGGGTTCTCCCCGCTGATGCGCTCGTACATCTCGAACAGGTTGCCGTAGCGATCTTCGATCGCCGGCTTGCCGTCGCGCTCGATCGCCGTGGCGAAGTCCAGGTACACGGCCTCGCCGGTCTTGCTGACGCCAAACCCGTCGTCGCAGACCTTCTTGGCCGCGCGCGAGGCCACGTCGCGGGGGACGAGGTTGCCGAAGCTGGGGTAGCGCTCCTCGAGGTAGTAGTAGCGATCCTCGGGCGGGATGTCCTTCGGCGCCTTGTTCAGGTCCGCCTTGTTGCGGGGCACCCAGACCCGGCCGTCGTTGCGCAGCGACTCCGACATCAAGGTGAGCTTTGACTGGTAGTCGCCGCTGACCGGGATGCAGGTTGGGTGGATCTGCGTGAAGCAGGGGTTGGCGAACCCGGCCCCGCGCTTGTACGCCCGGTAGGTCGCGGTGACGTTGCAGTTCTTCGCGTTGGTCGACAGGTAGAACACGTTGCCGTAGCCGCCGGTCGCCAGCAGCACGGCGTCCGCGGCCCATGGCCGGATCTCACCGGTGATCAGATCGCGGGTGATGATGCCGCGCGCGTGACCGTCGACCACGACCAGGTCGAGCATCTCCGTGCGCGGGTGCATCTTGACCTTGCCGTGGGCGATCTGCCGGTTGAGCGCCGAGTAGGCCCCAAGCAGCAGCTGCTGGCCGGTCTGGCCCCGCGCATAGAAGGTACGTGACACCTGCGCGCCGCCGAACGAGCGGTTGGCGAGCACGCCGCCGTACTCGCGGGCGAACGGCACGCCCTGCGCGACGCACTGATCGATGATGTTCACCGACACCTGCGCCAGCCGGTACACGTTGGCCTCGCGCGAGCGGTAGTCGCCGCCCTTGACCGTGTCGTAGAACAGCCGATAGACGCTGTCGCCGTCGTTTTGGTAGTTCTTGGCGGCGTTGATGCCACCTTGGGCTGCGATGCTGTGAGCGCGGCGCGGGCTGTCTTGAAAGCAGAAGCACTCGACATCGTAGCCAAGCTCAGCGAGCGTGGCTGCAGCCGAGGCCCCGGCCAAGCCGGACCCGACGATGATCACTTTGTGGTGCCGCTTGTTGGCCGGGTTGACCAACTTGAGCTCGAAGCGGGCCTTGTCCCACTTGTCCTGGACGGGACCCGAGGGGATCTTGGCGTCGAGTTTCATGTCTAGTGTCCTCCGATGAAGCCGGCCCAGATCGCGAGCGGCATCGAGATGTTGCCGAGGCCCACGATCACACCGATCGCCGGGCCAGCGACCTCGAAGGGCAGCTTCCAGCGACCCACGGCGATGCCTGCGGTCTTGAAGGTCGACGTCACCCCATGGGCGAGGTGCGCGGCCAGGGCGATGTTGGCGACGATGTACGTGATCGCAATCCCCGGCTGCTGGAAGCTGACGATGAAGTGCGCGTACAGGTCGCGGCGGGTTGACTCTTCGGTGACCTGCTGCAGCGCGTAGTAGTCAACGCCACCAAACTCGATGCTGACCACGCCCATCGTGAAGTGGGCGATGTGGTAGACGATGAACGCCAGCAGCACCATGCCGAGCTCCGCCATGTACATGGCAGCCAGCGAGGTCCGCTTTTGCTCGAGCCCAGCGTAGCGCTCTGGCCGGGCCCGTTGGTTGCGCTGGATCAGGACGACCGCGGCGCCCACATGGAGCCCCAGGACCGTCAGCAGACCCCCGCGCGCGACCCACTTGAGCGCGCCGAGCCCCTGCATGAACTCCGCGTAGTCGTTGTACGCGTCGCGGCCCAGGAACACCTGAAGGTTCCCCGCCATGTGGAAGAGTATGAAGCCGACGCCGGCCAGACCCGTGAGCGCCATGACGATCTTCAAGGAGATCGTGGACGTCAGGGCTTTGACGAGCCGGTCGAAGGGCGGGGCGCTCGTTGGCGTGGCGCTGCTCATCGTGACAAATCCTCGCTGCGGGCCGGCAACCCGGCCCTGCGGACGCGGACCTAGCACGTTTCCTCAGTCTAGTCATTACCAAGAGCTTCCATTACCCCCCCGGCCGCCTTCGCACTGCGGGTCACTCGCTCCGCTCGCTCCCAATCGGCTGGTTGTGCGCGGGGGCATGTGTGGCCCCCTGGGAGGGGGCTCATCTTCCCCTCCGGCCGCCTTTCCTTCTTCGCGCAGCGGGGGCACTCAGATCTCGCAGCGCGGGGGCACTCGGATCTCGCAGCGCGGGGGCACTCGGCTCTCGCGCAGCGGGGGGCACTCGGCTCTCGCGCAGCGGGAGGCACTCGGCTCTCGCGCAGCGGGGGGCTCTCGGCTCTCGCTGCGCGAAGAAGAAAGGCGATGAGCCCCCCGCAGCGCGAGCCGAGTGCTCGCAGCGCGAAGAAGAAGGGCGGCCGGAGGGAAGGATGAGCCCCCTTCCAGGGGGCCACACATGCCCCCGCGCACAACCGGCCGATTGGGAGCGAGTGACCCGCAGTGCGAAGGCGGCCGGAGGGAAGGATGAGCCCCCTTCCAGGGGGCCACACATGCCCCCGCGCACAACCGGCCGATTGGGAGCGAGTGACCCGCAGTGCGAAGGCGGCCGGAGGGAAGGATGAGCCCCCTTCCAGGGGGCCACACATGCCCCCGCGCACAACCGGCCGATTGGGAGCGAGCGGAGCGAGTGACCCGCAGTGCGAAAGCGGCCGGGGGGGTAATGACTAATGTATGATTGGTTTTTCGGCGGGGACCCAGCTGAGCTCGAAGTGGCCGAGCATGCACGGATCATCAGCCGTCAGCCGCACCACCGAGTGGCTTGGACCTTCGCTCTGCCCGGCGGGCCGCACACCGTTGGTGCTGGCGAGATCGTAGACCAGCAGCGAGGTCGGGGTCTCTTCCGTGACCAGCGCATGGACCCGCGACAGGTTGCGGCCTTGGCCGGCCAGCGAGCAGCGATCACTGTAGCGGCCGATCAGCAGGCCGCGCTGCAGTTGCTCGCTGTCGATCTGGAGCTCGCGGGTTTGGCCGGAGTCATCGCGTCGGCGCCCGCGACTCGTCGAGCGCCCGCGGCTGCCAGCCTTGACCGAGCGCAGCCGCAGGACCCCACGCGGATCCGGGCGCACCTCGATGTCGATCGGTCGGTACCCGCCGATCTCTGCCACGCCGGGCTCGGCCATCGCCGAGATCGCGAGCCTGTGTCCACCGCCAGAAGTGTCGAGCCCTGTCAGCTTGCGGAAGGACTCCGCGTCGTCACCAGCGAGCATGTCGCGTCCGACTGCCCCTCCGGGCAGCACGAACAGTGACGTTCTGCCGAACGCGAGCGCGACCTGCCCATACGCCGAGAACCCTGGCACTCGTTTGTCATCTGCGAGGATCACCCCCGCGCGGCCACCAAGATCGTAGCCACGAAAGCGCATCGGCCCTTGCCCAGGCCACCCCGTCAACAACAGGTGGCGAAGGCTCACGCGACTGTCGTTCGGGATCGGCAGCGCGCAGCGGTTGTGCCGACCGATCACCACCGCGTGTGGCAAGTCCTTGGGACGCTCGACCACGCGCTGCGCAACCGGGAAACCATTCTGATCCGTCGCGACGATCACCGCGTCACCTTCTTTGACGCCAGTGACCAACGCGTTGAGGATCGGCCGCGCGCGGGCGAAGCAAGTTGCCAACGCCATCTGCGGTTCGGCTCGCTCGTCCCCCGTGTGTGGCTGGGGCCCGCTGTCTTCGATCATCGACACGCCGGCGAAGCGTATGGGAGACCCGCAGGGTTTTCCATGTCTTGGCGACCTCCGATCCAACGACCAGTCCAAAAACCCTCCATACAGCCGATACAAGCCATTCTAGGCACTCAGCCGCACACCCCTAGACACACCCTGCCAAGGCCCCAGCGCGGCGGACGCTATTATAGGCTTCTATAAGCGTGGACGAGACTTCTCGCCCACTTGCGGGGCGGCGGGGGTGGACTGGACCGTCGGTGGGAAGCGACCCGCGGAACCACGGGCACCAACTGCTCGGCAAGATCTGTCGCCCGTAACTCGGGCAACTCGCGGCCGGAGAGGCCACACGCTCTGTGCCGAGCTCGGGGGTGATCTGGGCACCGCGGGGGAGATCTTGCCCAGCGCGGGGTTGATCTGGGCAGCGGGGGGAGATCTTGCCCACCACGGGGTTGATCTTGTTGCGGGCGACGGTGCGGGCTGATATTGCGATGCCCGAGGTTCGGGGGATCGCTTCCCGCTGACGGTCCAGTCCGCCCCCGCCGCACCGCAAGTGGGCGAGAAGTCTCGTCCACGCCTATAGCAGCCTCGTCCACGCCTGTAGCAGCCTCGTCCGCGCCTGTAGAAGCCAATGAACCCGTCATCCGAAATTACTACTGTGCTTGGGAGGGGGTCTCGGTTTGAAGGAAAGCTCACTTTCGAGGGGACCGTCCAGATTGATGGTCGGTTTTCGGGGGAGATCCAGACCGAGGGCACGCTGATCATCGGGGACAGCGCGGAGGTTCAGGCCAACATCGTCGCGGCGACGGTGGTCGTGAAGGGCAAGCTGCAGGGGGATGTGGCGGCGAGCGAGTCCCTGACAATCCAGGCGCCGGCTCGGGTGACGGGCAACCTCTCTACGCCGAACCTGACCATCGAGACCGGATCCTTCTTCGAAGGGCACTGCAAGATGTCGGGCGACGAGGCCCCGGCCGCTAGCGCCCCGCAGGAGTGACCTTGGCGCGCGTTCTTGGGGGTGGGCTCACACGCGCTTCGCTCCGTTGACGCCGGTTCGCCCACATGCTACCTGCCAGCCGCCGTCCACCCGAAGTCTATCGGGGAGACGCCGGACCACCATGACCAATACCGCGCTCCTCGTCGCCTCCGAGTCGCTGCCGGTCGTCGACATCGACAACACGATCTTTCTTCAGGCGATCCTGTTCTTGCTGTTGTTCGTCGTGCTGAACTCGCTGCTGTTCAAGCCGTGGCTCGAGGTCAAGGCGCGGCGGGCCCAACAGATCGGCGGGGCGCTGGCTGACGCGACGCAGCTGCGCACGCAGGCAGAGCAGTCCGGCCAGGAGTACGAACAGCGGCTCGCCAAGGCCCGCGATGAGGCGATGGAGCTCCGCTCGGATCGCCGCCGCGAGGCCGAGCTCGAAGAAGCCAAGATCGTCGGCGCCGCGCGTGCGGAGGCCAATCAGGCCCTCGACGCTCGCAAGCAGGCCTTGGCCCAGCAGACCGAGCAAGCTCGCGGTGAGCTCGGCGGTCAGGTCAGCTCGCTGGCCAACGAGATCGCCCAGCAGATCCTCGGGAGGTCGGCATGAACGCGCTCAACAAATACACCTCCGGCATCGCCGCGTTCGCGCTGGTGTGGCTGGCTCCGCTGGCGGTCGCGCTCGCAAGCCCGCCCCACGGCGAAGCCGAGCACGCCGCTGGGCACGCTGCAGACCACGGGGCCGAGCACGCTGGCGGCATCAAGTGGCTGGGCGACGGCTTCTTGGGCGGACCTGGCGAGGACGGCCGCACCGGCTTCCTCATCATCTTGATCAACTTCGTGGTCTTGATGCTGGTCCTCAACAAGCTGCTGTTTCAAAACCTGCGACGCAGCAACGCAGAAGCCAGCGACGTGATCCGGCTCGAGCTCGAGCGCGCCACCAAGGCTCGCGCCGAGGCCGAGGCCTTGGTCCTGGAGTACGAGACCAAGCTCTCGGCGCTCGAGTCCGAGATCGTCGAGATCCGCGCCCACGCCGTGCAGTCTGCCGAGGCCGAACACGCTCGGATCCTGGCCGACGCGGCCGAGCAAGCTGAAAAGGTCAAGGTCGCAGCAACCCGCGCGGCCGAGCGCGAGGCCGCCCGGTTCCGCGCCGAGCTCGAGCGCGAGATCGTCGACCAAGCCATGCAGCGGGCCGAACAGGCGATCCGTGCCAGCTTCGGCGGCACCGACCAGCGTCGGCTCGTCGACGCGTGGGTCGAAGAGGTGTCGTCGGCCACCATCGGGGGAGCAAACTGATGATCAGCGGCAGCCTGGCCAAGCGCTACGCGCGAGCTCTCATCCAGCTCGCGGCCACACCAACGGCGCGCGACAAGTATCTGCAGAACCTCGGCGACTTCCACGCCGCCTGCAAGACGCACGACCCCCGCGACCCCTCGGGCGAGCGCGACCTGATCAAGGTCCTCGCCGCCGGCCACCACACCCTCGCCAACCGTCGCGCGATCCTCCACGCGATCCTTGGCCGGATCGGGGCCGACCCCAACGTCAAGAAGTTCCTCGAGCTCGTGCTCGAGCGCGGCCGCATCAGCGGCATCGCGCAGATCTACCTGCACTACCGCGATCTCGTCGACGAGCTCGCGGGCCGGATCCGGGCCACGGTCAAGACCGCCACGGCGGTCGACCCAAGCACCACCGGGCGCATCAAGAAGGCGCTCGAGACCGCGACCGGCAAGCAGGTCCTGCTCGAAACCGAGGTCGACACCGAGCTCATCGGTGGCCTCGTCGCCCACGTGGGCAGCTACACCCTCGACCGCAGCGTGCGGACCTCCCTCGACAAGCTCCGCAGCAACCTGCGCGGATAGAAGACGACCGTACAGATGGAAATCCGAGCCGACGAAATCAGCCGCATCATCAGCGAGCAGATCCAGGGTCACGACACCTCGACCACCGTGGAAGAGACCGGCACGGTCCTCACGGTGGGCGATGGCATCGCCCGGGTCTACGGCCTGTCCAAGGCCATGGCCGGCGAGATGCTCGACTTCCCGCACGGCGTGCGGGGCATGGTCCTCAACCTCGAAGAAGGCAACGTCGGCGTGGCGTTGCTCGGCAACGACCACCTCATCCGCGAGGGTGACACCGTCAAGCGCAGCGGCGCGATCATGTCGGTGCCGGTGGGCGAAGAGCTCAAGGGCCGGGTCGTCAACGCCCTCGGCGAGGCGATCGACGGGCTCGGCGAGATCAAGACCGCCCAGACCAGCCCAGTCGAGGTCAAGGCGCCCGGCATCATCGCCCGCAAGTCGGTCCACGAGCCCATGCTCACCGGCCTCAAGGCGATCGACTCGATGGTCCCGATCGGCCGTGGCCAGCGCGAGCTGATCATCGGCGACCGCCAGACCGGCAAGACCGCCATCGCGATTGATGCGATCATCAATCAAAAGGGCCAGGACATGGTCTGCGTGTACGTGGCGATCGGTCAGAAGCAGTCGACCGTCGCCTCGCTCGTCGAGCGTCTGCGCCGCGAGAACGCGATGGAGTACACCATCGTCGTGGTCGCCGGCAGCTCCGAGTCTGCGCCCTTGCAGTTCCTGGCCCCCTACACGGGCGTCACGATCGGCGAGTACTTCCTCAAGAAGGGCGGCCACGCCCTGCTGATCTACGATGACCTCTCCAAGCAGGCCGTGGCCTACCGGCAGCTGTCGCTGCTGCTGCGCCGCCCGCCCGGGCGCGAGGCCTACCCCGGCGACGTGTTCTACCTGCACAGCCGCCTGCTCGAGCGCGCCTGCAAGCTGTCCGACAAAGAGGGCGGCGGCTCGCTGACGGCGCTGCCGATCATCGAGACCCAGGCCGGCGACGTCTCGGCCTACATCCCCACCAACGTCATCTCGATCACCGACGGGCAGATCTTCCTCGAGGGCAACCTGTTCCACCGCGGCGTGCGGCCGGCGATCAACGTGGGTCTGTCGGTCTCGCGGGTCGGTGGCTCGGCGCAGATCGGCATGATGCGGCGCCACGCTGGCCCGTTGCGGACCACGCTGGCCCAGTACCGCGAGCTCGAGGCCTTCGCCCAGTTCGCCTCGGATCTCGACGCCGAGACCCGCGCCCAGCTCGCCCGCGGCGAGCGTCTGGTCGAGCTGCTCAAGCAGTCGCAGTACCAGCCGCTCGACGTGGCCCTGCAGGTCGTCACGGTGTTCGCCGGGACCAAGGGCTTGCTCGACGCGGTCCCGGTGCCGCACATCCGGCCGTTCGAGGCCGACCTGCACAAGTGGATGAAGGCCGAGCGCTCCGCGTTGCTCGACGACATCCGCAAGGCCAGCAAGAAGCCCGACATGATCGCCGCCGACGAGGCGCTCGAGGCCGCGATCATCAAGTTCCGCGATCAGTGGAAGGCGCCGGTCGTCAACAAGTCCGAGTGATCGGCCGCTAGAACGCGCTCCTCGCCTCCTCGCCATGGCCAACCTCAAGGAAATCCGCAACCGCATCGGCTCGGTCAAGAGCACGCGCAAGATCACCTCGGCGATGAGCCGGATCGCGGCGGCGCGTCTGCGTCGCGCGCAAACGGCGATGGAGAACGCGCGGCAATACGGCGTCCGCATGGCGTCGATCGTCAGCGAGATCCTGGCCGAGATCGACGATCCCGGCGCGATGCACCCGATGCTTCGTGGCGCCGTCGCTCCGGCGGCGCCCAGCCACCTGGTGATGCCGGGCTCCGACACCAAGCCGGGCGCGATCGGCTTCATCGTCGTCACCTCCGAGCGTGGGCTGTGCGGCGGCTTCAACTCCGCCGTGAACCGCCAGGTCGAGCGTGACATCAAGGGCCTGCGCGAGCAGGGCCGCGAAGTCCACGTGATCACCGTTGGCCGCAAGGGCCGGGCCTACCTCAAGACCTACAACCAGGCCGCGCTCGCGCACCACGCCGCGCCCACCAAGTCCGAAGAGGTCGTCGACACCGCCAAGCAGGTCGCGCTCGAGGCCATGGCGCTGTTCGAAGGGACCTGGGAGCTCGAAGACACAGACGGCGACGGCGTCGGCGACACCATGTCCACCGTCAAGGTCGACGAGGTTCGCCTGGTCTTCAACTACTTCCGCAACGTGATCACCCAAGAGGTCCACAGCGACAAGCTGCTGCCGGTGCCGATCCCCGAGCCCGCCGAGACCTCGAGCGGCGAAGGCGACGACCGGCCGGACTCCGGCCGCGCCGCGGCGACCCACGCGATCCGTGCGTTCGAGCCCGACACCAAACAGCTCTTGGATCACCTGCTGCCCGTCGCGGTCGAGACCGCGATCCAGCAGGCGCTCTACAATTCCGTCGCCGCCGAGGTCGCCGCCCGCCGAACGGCGATGGACTCCGCGACAGACAACGCCACTGAGCTCATCGGCGAGCTCACGCTGCAGTACAACCGCGAGCGCCAAGCTGCCATCACCAGTGAGTTGATGGAGATCATTGGCGGCGCCGAAGCCCTCAAGTCCTAACCGGGTCGCGCAGGCCGCCCCCGACCCCCGGAGAACTCTCATGTCTGACGACACCAAGAACTCGCTGTTCTCGCCGCCGCTCTCGAGCTCGCCCACGCCCAGCCCCGCTGTCGGCGCCCAGCCGAGCGCTGCTGCGTCCAAGGCCCCGGTCCGGGCTGGCCGGATCACCCAGGTCATCGGCCCGGTCATCGACGTCGAGTTCGACGGCGAGCTGCCCGAGATCAACAACGCGCTGCACGTCACCAACCCGTCGATCAGCGATCGCGAGAACAACCTCACCGCCGAGGTCGCCATGCACCTCGGTGAGCGCTCGGTCCGGGCGATCGCAATGGACACCACCGACGGCTTGGTCCGCGGCATGGAAGTCCGCGACACCGGCGGCCCGATCATGATGCCGGTTGGCCAGTGCGTGCTCGGTCGGATCATGAACGTCGTCGGCGATCCGGTCGACGAGCAGGGCCCGATCGGCGCGACCGAGTTCCGCCCGATCCACCGCAAGGCCCCCGAGTTCGTCGAGCAGAGCGTCAAGGTCGAGCCCTTCGTGACCGGCATCAAGGTCATCGATCTGCTCGCACCGTATCGCCGCGGCGGTAAGATCGGCCTGTTCGGTGGCGCCGGCGTCGGCAAGACCGTGCTCTTGCAGGAGCTGATCAACAACGTCGGCAAGACCCACGGTGGCTTCTCGGTGTTCGCTGGCGTCGGCGAGCGGACCCGCGAGGGCAACGACCTGTACTTCGAGATGATCGAGTCGGGCGTCATCGAGGCCGACGTCGACCACGAGAACAACGTGGTCAAGAAGGTCAACACCGACAAGTCCAAGGTCGCCCTGGTCTACGGCCAGATGAACGAGCCGCCCGGCGCCCGCGCCCGCGTGGCCCTGTCGGCGCTGACCCAGGCCGAGTACTTCCGCGACGAGATGAACCAGGACGTGATGTTGTTTGTCGACAACATCTTCCGGTTCACCCAGGCCGGCTCCGAGGTCTCGGCCCTGCTCGGGCGGATCCCCAGCGCCGTCGGCTACCAGCCAACCCTCTCGACCGAGATGGGCGCGCTGCAAGAGCGGATCACCACCACCCAGGCCGGCTCGGTCACCTCGGTGCAGGCGATCTACGTCCCGGCCGACGACCTCACGGACCCGGCCCCGGCGACCACCTTCGCCCACCTCGACGCAACCACCGTGCTCAGCCGCGCGCTGACCGAGATCGGCATCTACCCGGCCGTGGATCCGCTCGACTCGTCGAGCACGATCTTGACCCCCGAGGTCGTTGGCGATCGTCACTACAACATCGCCCGCGAGGTCCAGCGGGTCCTGCAGAAGTACAAAGAGCTGCAGGACATCATCAAGATCCTCGGCATGGACGAGCTCTCGGAAGAGGACAAGGTCCTGGTCGCGCGCGCGCGCAAGATCCAGAAGTTCCTCAGCCAGCCGTTCGACGTCGCCAAGATCTTCACGGGCGCCGACGGCCGCCAGCTGACCCGCGACCAGACCATCGACTCGTTCGAGGAGATCCTCGAAGGCAAGCACGACGACGTGCCCGAGGTCTGCTTCTACATGAAGGGCGGGATCGACGAGGTCACCGCGCATCACAAGCGCTTGCTCGACGAGGCCGCCAAGAAGCTCGCCGCTGAGAAGAAGGCGAGCTAGCCATGGCCGAGTACCTCCAGCTCGACATCTTGACCCCCGACGGGCGCGTGGATCTGCGCCTGGCCGAGGGCGACAAGTCAGGCGGCGACCACGGCCCGATCGAGGTCGAGGGCGTCGAGCTGCCCGCCGCGCTCGGCGAGATGGGCGTCCGGCCTCGGCACATTCCGTTTCTGACCCCGGTGGTCCCTGGCGTGGTCCGGTTTCGCTACGAGGGCGCCGATCGCCGGCTCGCTGTTGGCGCGGGCTTCCTCGAGGTCTCCGAGGCCGGCGTCGTCACGATCTTGACCGAGCGTGCGCTACGCTCGTGGGAGGTCGAAGTCGAGGCTGCGCGCGCGGACCATGAAGAGGTCACGAGCGAGCTGCAGCAGCACGCGCGCGCGTCGATCCAAGACGCGACCATGCTCAAGCTCAACGCTCGTCGCGCATGGCTCGACGCGCAGCTGCGCGCTGCGCAAGGCTGAGCGCGCGCGGGTGGCATACCGCGTGGTCCGCCACGACCTTCGCGAAAAACCCGCGGAGGCGGGCGGGCCGGGACTCGTGATATGAAGGCGCCAGCTAGCCTCCATGTCCGACGTCCTCGCTGATCTGCCCGTATTTGTATCCGAGTCTGAACCGTGGTTCCGCGCGTCGTTGCGGTCCCTGGTCGAGCAACCAACGATAAGCCCCGGCGTCACCGACAAGGGCCCGATCTTGGCCGGTGTCGAGGTCGCCGCCGCGCTGATGCGAGAGTCGGGGGCCGAGGTCGAGATCGTCCCGAGCGCCGGAACGCCCGCTCTGATCGCCCGGTTCTCGAGCGGTGGTCATCCGGCCCCCAAGGCGCGGATCGTTGTCTACAACCACTTCGACGTTCAGCCCGCGACCGCGGCGAACTGGGACCAGGACGACCCGTTCCGGTTCGAGGTCCGCGAGGATCCTCAGCGCGAGGTCGTGTACATGGGCCGCGGCACCACGGACGACAAGGGCCCCGCGCTGTGTGCCCTGCGAGCGGCCCAGTGGGTCGCCCAGCACGAGCTGCCCATTGAAGTGGTGCTGTTGTGGGAGACCGAAGAAGAGATCGGCAGCCCCAACTTTGGCGAGATCTTGGAGGCTCGCAAGTCGCTGCTGGCGGGCGACGCCGTGATCGTGTCCGACACGATCTGGCCAAGCGCCGGACACCCGGCGATCTCGACCGGGCTGCGCGGCGGGCTGCTGGTCTCGCTGAGCTTGCGGACCGGCGAAGCCGAGACCCACTCGGGGCTGACCGGCGGCGTCGCACGCAACCCGCTGCGCGAGCTGGCCAACTTGGCCTCGGCGATCGGCGACGCCGAATTCTGGCGGCTCGACGCGCTCGCGCCGTCCCAACAAGAGGTTGAGAGCTACCTGCGGACGGGGTTTGACGCGGAGTACTTCCGCAAGTCCCACCGGCTCGAGCAGCTCGAGAGCGACGTCCCGCTCGAGATGATGCTGCGGCTGTGGGCGCGACCCACCTTCGAGATCCACGGGTTGGTTGGCGGGTACACCGGGCCCGGGATCAAGAGCACGATCCCCGCCAACGGCGAGCTCAAGGTCAGCTTCCGACTGGTCCCAAATCAACATCCGGCGGCGCTGCTGGACCGGCTGACCGCGTTCGTGAAGGGCTTCAATCCGGCGGTAGAAGTTCGGGAGCTGGGCAGCTTCGAGCCCTACCAGGGTCACATCACGGGTCCGATCCACGAGGCGATCGTCCACGGGATGACGCAGGGGTTTGGGCGCGAGCCGGCACTGGTGCGCGAGGGCGGATCGATCGGGGCCGTGCCTCAGATGGCGCGAGTGCTTGGGGTGCCGATCCACTTCCTGCCGCTGAGCCTGCCCGAGCACGGCTACCACGCGCCCAACGAGACCTTTGACTGGCGGCAGGCGAAGGGCGGGATCGCCTCTTACGTCCACGCCTTCGCCCACCTCGTTCGCTAGAGTTCGGGTCGTGCTCTTGGGGTCTGCGGGGGTCGATGTGCTGATCGGACAGCGCGCACGACCCGTGAGGGTCCCTCCGGGCACGGAGGGCTCAAGACGCTAATTTGCGTTGTCATGGATCGCTGTCGGCGAGGTCGGGCTGTGGCTTCGGTCGGGCACTCGCAACGCCCTCTTATTGTGCCCGGAGAGACCCTCACGGGTCTTCTGTGCGCTTCTCGTCGTTCGAGACGGCGGCTACGCGCTCGGGATCGAGGGGCGTCTTGGTCGACCACCGCACCACTCGTGCGGGCAACTGTTTACGCCTGCCGGCATCCGCTGGTTTCGCGGGCGTCTCTCGAGCATCGCCTGCGCACGCCCGGCTCGGGTTGCGAGCGGGTTGTCATCGACGGCCTCTTGGGCGACGCGACGCGACGCCACGCCACGCGACGCGACGCGACGCGACGCGACGCGACGCGACGCCACGCGACGCGACGCCACGCAACGGCCACTTGGATGCTCG
>NZ_JMCC02000139.1 GCF_000737335.2 Enhygromyxa salina
CGACGCTCTTCCGATCTGCCGCCCCCCGCATCGAACCGCGCGGCGGCCCGGGGCTCGGGCTCGGGGGGCTGTGAGGGGCGGCGCCTGATGGCCACAGCTCGTGGGATCGCGCTACGGTGACGCCCGTGCCCACCCCGCGCGCGCGCTCGTCAGTGTTGGCGATGATCCTTCCGGCGATCTTGGCCTGTCACGAGGCCCCGCCGCGCGACGCCCACGAGCCGATGCGGCCACTCCAGGTCAACCCGGCCCGCGACAGCCCCATGACCCTCACGGCCAACGATGAGCCCGCCGCGACCGCGTCCCCGCCCCCGTTGGCCGAGCGACCGCCGGCCGACCCGGCGATCACCAAGGCGATCGATCTCATCAGCGCGAGCGGGCTTCGCTTCATCGATCAGGCCGAAGACGACAGCAAGCCGGGCGAGTACACCGCGGAGCAGTTCGCCTCGATGCTGCGCACCAAGTGGGACTGGATCGGCTACGACATCGTCGAGCTCGACCCGTGGCTCGAAGAGATCGCCGCGCGCAGCTTCAAGACCAACCTCCCCTATCAGGTGGTGCTCGCTAACGGCGCCCGCGTCGAGCTGCGTGGCTGGCTCGAGCAACAACTCGCGGCGGGCGAAGATCCCTGACCAGAACCGTGACCACACCCATGACCGGCATCACCCAACGTTCGACCTTGATCATCGCAGGCCTGCTGGGGCTGCTCGGCGTCGCGGCCGGGGCGTTTGGCGCCCACGGGCTCGAGGCTCGGATATCTGTCGAACAGCTCGAGTGGTGGCAGACGGCGGCGCGCTACCAACAGATCCATGCGCTCGCGCTGCTGGCGGTTGGCTGGGGTGCCGGCGCGTGGTCGCCCTGGCGCGGCCGAGCAGCCCTGTGTTTTTGCGTGGGCGTGGTGGTGTTCGCGGGCACGCTCTACGCCATGGCCCTGGGCGGACCCCGGATCCTGGGCGCGGTGACCCCAGTTGGCGGGCTGGCGCTGATCACCGGGTGGGCGCTGATCGTCGTCCACGCCGTGCAGGCGCGGCCTGGCGATCGCCCGGCGCGAGCGAGCTCCGAGTAACCTCGATCTTTTTCGTGCGCGGCGAAACCCACCGCCACGACCACGGGTCCGAAGCTGCGGAGAGGAAGACGCACCGCTCCGAGTCGCATCTCCTGCCCGCGGGTGAGTTGATTCCCTCGTCGCGCCCGTGGAGCAGGAGATTTTTAGTGTCGCAGGCCAGCCGCGCGCACACTTGCGGTCGAGGCCGTGTTGGGCTGCACTCGAGCCGTGAGCCTCCCGCTGCGCGCCATTAATCTGAGCAAGCGCTACGCCGACAACGTGGTGCTCGACGGCGTCTCGCTCGAGCTGCAAGCTGGCGAAGCTGCAGCCCTGCTCGGCCCCAACGGCGCCGGCAAGTCCACGTTGATCGGCTGCGTGTGCGGGACCGTGATCCCCGACGCGGGCACGATCGAGATCGCGGGCCACGAGCTGCGCGCCGCCCCGATCCAAGCGCGCCGAGCTCTGCGCTACCTGGCCCAAGAGTCCGACCTGCCGCCGGGGCTGACCGGCCGTGAGCTGCTCGAGTTTCATGCAGACGTGTTCGACGCGCGCGCGTCCCTCGAGCAAGCCGAGCGGCTCGCGGGGCTCGGTCCGGCGCTGGATCTGCTGGCGACCACGTACAGCGTGGGGATGCGTCGGCGGCTGGCGTTCGCGGCCCTCGCGTGCGGCGACGCGGCCCTGTACGTGCTCGACGAGCCGTTCGCGGGCGTCGACGCCGAGAGCTGCGCCCGGCTCACGGCGTGGCTGGTTCAGCGACGCGCGGCCGGTGCTGCGATCCTGCTCGCAGCCCACGGCCAAGACAGCGCGCTGCTCGAGGCGCTCGCGGTCCGCCGCTTCGATCTGGGCGCTGCCTGAAGCCGCTCAGAATTGCAGCATCGCCTCGACCCGGACGTCGCCCTGACGCGCGCGACCGCCAAGCCCAAGCAGCTCGATCATGAACAGCTGCGCGACGACCTTGCCCCCGAGCCGCTCGATCAAGGCGGTCGCCGCCGCTGCAGTGCCGCCCGTGGCCAGCAAGTCGTCGACGATCAGCACCCGCGCGCCCTTGGACAGCGCGTCGGCGTGGAGCTGCAGCGTGTTGCTGGCGTACTCGAGCGCGTAGTCTTCGGCGATCGTGGGGGCGGGCAGCTTGCCGGGCTTGCGGGCCGGCACGAACCCGATGCCGAGCCGGTGGGCGAGGATCGGCCCAAACCAAAACCCGCGCGCCTCCATGCCCACGATCGCGTCGATCGACCCGATCAAGTCGCGGATCTGATGCAGGTGCAGGTCAACGGCGCTCGCAAACGTGGCCGGATCGGCGAGCACGGGCGTGATGTCGCGAAACAAGATGCCGTCGCTCGGAAAGTCCGGGATCGCGCGGACCTTGGCTTGCAGCTCACGGAGCAGGCGCGCGTGGTCGCCCGGATCAATCGCTTCGATCGTGTTGGTTTCGGTCATCGCAAACTCTCAGTCTTGGCCGGTCGAGCGGCCGGAGGACGCCGAGATCCACTCCACCCAGTCGCCCAGATCCGGGGCGGTGATGTCGATCTCGAGGGGGGTGAGCGCCGCGTACCCTTGGCCCACCAAGCCCGTGTCGGACGCGTCGTCGTCGTCACCACCCGAGAGCGGCGCCGGCGGTCCGCCGATCCAAAAGTAGCTGCGGCCCGCCAGATCCTCGCGCTCGGCGACCTGGTCACGATAGCGGCGGTGCCCAAGCCGAGCGGCGCGCAGCCCCTTGGTTCCACCCTCGCGCGGGACGTTGAGGTTGAGCAAGTGCCGGGTCCCCGCTTGGGCCTCGGCGAGCAACCGGGGCACCAGCGTCCGCACGAAGGGCAGCGCGACCTCGGGGTTGGCGTCGGCCTGAACGGACACGGCCAGCGACGAGCAGCCCCGCAGCAGGCCCTCTCGCGCCGCCCCGACCGTCCCCGAGTAGAACACGTCGGCGCCAAGGTTGTAGCCAGGGTTGATCCCCGACAGCACGAGATCCGGCAGCCGCTCGCACAAGTGCAGGCACGCCAGGTACACGCAGTCGACCGGGGTCCCCGAGACCGCGAACCAGCGCTCGCCAAACTCTGGCGCCCGCTCGCTACGAAGTGACGCGCGCAGCGAGATCGCGTGGCTGAAACCCGAGCGCTCCTCATTGGGTGCGCACACCAGCACCTCGCCAAATTCGGCCGCGACCTCGGCGAGCACCCGAAGGCCGGGCGCCCGAATTCCGTCGTCGTTGGAGACCAAGATCAGCGGACGGCTCACGACCCCCATGTATCAAGTTTTGCCGGCTCCCCCCAAGTCGCTCGGGCTGCCGTCCGGCGGGTCACCAAAAAAAAGCGAGCGGTCCGTGAGGACCGCTCGCTACGCCGTTCGGGGCGAAAGGATTCGAACCTTCGACCCCTTGACCCCCAGTCAAGTGCGCTACCAGACTGCGCTACGCCCCGGCGGGAGACGGCTCATATCAGCTCGATATCCGCTCGGCAAGCCCCTATCGTTGATTCCCGCTGCGGAGACTGGCGCGGACTCTGACCTGGGCCGGCCGGTCAGCTGCTCGGGTCCTGGGCCGGACGGCGGTTGGGACGCTTCAACAGCTGCTGCTCCGGTGTGGTCGCGCCGTCGCCAAGCGACGCTTGGTCACGAACAAACTGGGCCGGATCGGCGGCGAGATCCGCAGGCTCTGGCTCGGCCCGAACCACGGCGGCGAGCTGATCGATCTGCTCGCGGACGTCGGCGAGGGAACGACGCGCCAAGTACAGCCCCGCGACCGGAGCACGCTCGATCTTCGACGTGCCACCACGCAGCTCTTGTCGGGCGCCCGCGATCGTGAACTTGCGGGCATAGAGCAGGTGCTTGATCCGCAGCAGGTTCTCGACGTCCTTGCGCCGGTACACGCGCTGCTGCGAGCGCGACTTCTGCGGCTTGATCAGCGAGAACTCGCTCTCCCAGTAGCGCAGGACGTGAGCCGCGACGTCCACGATCTCCGCGACCTCGCCGATCTTGAAGTACAGCTTGTCGGTGCCGAGCTCGAGGCTGCCCGCCTTGCCCGACTCAGTCCGCTTTGATCGGCCCGCAGTGGCCTTTCCAGCTGGTTTGGACGCGTCGCTCATGGCTCGTGGCTCATGGCTGGTGGAGACAGCCTAGGCGTCACTCACCGTTGAGCGCGGTCTTCAGCACGTTGCTGGGCTTGAAGGTCAGCACGCGCCGCGCTTCAATCGTGATCTCTTGCCCGGTCTGCGGGTTGCGACCGGGGCGAGGCTTCTTTTCACGCACGACGAAATTGCCAAAGCCCGAGACTTTGATCTTCTCGCCGGTCTCGAGCACCACCTTGATGGTGTCGAACACCTGATCGACCAGGTCCGCGGCTTCTTTCTTGGAGAAGCCCCCGACCTGCTCGCAGACCCTGTCAACGATGTCGGCCTTGGTCATCGATGTCCTCTGCGATGATCCTCGCTCGCTTCGTGGTCACGCGCAACCCAACGACAAAACCCGGGCTGGAGGCCCGGGTTTGCTTGGCTGGCGGTTGCCCTACAGAGCGGCTTGGGCGGTCTTGACGACCTTGGCGAAGCCGGTTGGATCGAACACCGCGAGATCGGCGAGCACCTTGCGGTCGAGCTCGATGCCAGCCTTGTTGCACCCATCCATGAGGCGGCTGTAGCTGACGCCCTGTCGGCGCGCGGCGGCGTTGATGCGGACGATCCACAACCGACGCATGGTCCGCTTCTTCTGCTTGCGGCCAGTGTAGGCGTGCATCCACGCGTGGTGGACGGCCTCGACGGCGCGGCGGTACATGGTCCGGCGACCGGCACGAAAGCCGCTGGCGGCCTTGAGAATCCGGTTGCGACGACGGCGAGCTTTAAATCCTCGTTTTGCGCGGGGCATGGCTCACTTCCTCACTTGGCGCCGTAGGGCAGCAGTTGGTGAACACGAACCTCGTCCGGCTTCGAGGCGATGGTCGTGCCACGCAGCTTGCGGATCCGGCTAGGGCTCTTCTTGGTCAGGATATGGTTCTTGTGGGAGTGCTTCCGCTTGACCTTGCCGGTCGCGGTGAAGCGAAATCGCTTCTTGGCTCCACTGTGGGACTTCATCTTGGGCATGTCGTGAACCTCGACGTCGCGCCTGGGCCTCGATGGGCGTCAGGGCTCGGTTGTCTACACCAGCGATGGGGGGCCTGCAAGGCCACGGAGAGGACTCCGTGGACCGTGCGAGGCCGATCGTTCAGCGCACGTTGCGCTGCTGGGGCTGTGGATTAGGAATCGTCGCTGTCGTCGTCGGCTTTGTCGCCGTCGTCGTCGTCATCATCATCATCGATGTCGTCGTCGTCGTCGTCGTCGGCGCCGTCATCATCGTCGTCGTCGCCATCATCGTCGTCGTCGTCTTCATCGTCGCCGTCGTCATCATCGTCGATGTCGTCGTCGAGATCGTCCTCGTCCTCGTTGTCGTCATCCGGCTTGTCGTCGGACTTGCCACCTGGCTTGGCGTCGCCAGGCTTGGCTGCGGGACGCGCAGCTGGTTTGGGCTTGGCAGGGCCGCCGTCACGCCGGGGCTTGGGCGCGAGGATCATGTTCATCCGGTTGCCCTCCATGCTGGGCATCTGGATGACGGTCGCCAGATCCATGACCGCCTTGACGACACGGTTGAGCACGTCACGTCCCGTCTCCGGGTGGGTGATCTCGCGGCCTCGGAACTGGACCAACAGGCGAACCTTGTTGTTGTCCTCGAGGAAGCGACGGGCGTGCTTGACCTTGAAGTCGAAGTCGTGGTCGTGCGTCTTGGGCCTGAACTTGACCTCTTTGAGCTCCTGCGTCTTCTTGTTCTTTTTGGTCTCGCGTTCGCGCTTTGCGGTCTCGTACTTGAACTTGCCGTAGTCCAAGATCTTGCAAACTGGGGGCGTGGTCTTGGGGTTGACCTCCACCAGCTGCAGGCTCTGTTCTTCAGCGCGCCGCATGGCGTCCTGCGTGGGCATGATACCCAGCTGGGATCCATCAGCATCAATCACGCGGACCTCGCGAACCCGGATTCGCCGTCCGACTCGGTGAGTCTCCCTTTTACGCGGTGCGGGCCTCGAGCGTTTGCGTCCGATTTTCTCGTTCTCCTGAAATTCTGTAGGTGACCCGGGCCGTGCCGACGAGCGGCGAGCGGTCCGGGTCGGCGGCACGTTGTCCCGTCCCGCTAGTTTCGTCAAGCACCCAGATCGAGAGTTTTAGCGGTGCGGGCCAGGTTTCTCGCCCAGACTCTGGGCCGTTCGGCGCCAGCGAGTTGGGTCGCGCCCCGATATTTCTGCGTGCGTGGCCACCAAAACAAAGACCCCGGCTGGATGGCCGGGGTCTTCGTTCTCGATCTGGTGGTCGAGGTCTTAGGGCTGGGCGGCTTTGAACCGCCGGCCTCTACCGTGTCAAGGTAGCGCTCTACCCCTGAGCTACAGCCCTGTGTGTCACTCTTGTTGGGGGACGGGTAGGTATCGCGGCCGCGAACACAGGTCAAGCGGTGTGTGTGCAGCGCGAAACACGCCCGTTGCGACAGCGCTCACGTGCGTTGCTCACTCGCTTGGTACAGCCCCTCGATCAGCCCCGCGTTGCGTGCCTCTACGCTCTTGCGCTTGAGCTTCTGGGTTGGGGTGACCTGCTCGGGCGAGAACGGCTCGGGCAAGATCGCAAAGTTCTTGATGGTCTCGTAGCGGGGCAAGCTCTCGTTGAGCTCGGCCACGTACCCCGCGACGATCTCCCGGATCCGGGGGTGACGTGCGAGATCCGCGTAGCCCCGGCAGCCAAGCCGCTCGCGCGAGGCGATCTCCAACATCTCGGCCTCGTCGAGGCTGAAGAGCGCGACGAGGTAGGGCCGCCGGTCGCCGGTCACCAGCACGTCACCGATCCCCTCGCGCGCACGCAGCCGGCCCTCGAGCTTCTGTGGCGCCACGTTCTTCCCGCCGGCCGTGATGATCAGATCCTTCAGCCGATCTGTGATCCGCAAGAACCCCTCGCTGACCTCGCCGACGTCGCCGGTGTGGAGCCATCCGTTCGCGTCGATGAGCGACGTGTCTGGCTCGCTGCCCGCTACGTAGTAGCCAGCCATGATGTTGTGGCCACGCAAGAGGATCTCGTTGTCCGCGCCCACCAGCACCTCGCAACCCGGCAGCGCCGGCCCAACCGTGCCAAACCGGAACCGGTCCGGCCGGTTGACGTTGGTGGCCCCGGTCGTCTCCGCCAGCCCGTAGCCCTCGAGGATCAGCAGGCCCAGCGCGTGAAAATACTCCGCGCTGCCGCGCCCGAGCGGGGCAGCCCCAGACACGAAGAAGCGCAGCTTTCCACCAAACCGAGCCCGGATCGGCTCGAACACGCTCTTGTCGGCGAGCCGGTGCTTGGCCGCGAGCACCGGCGAGATCGTCTGCCCGCGCTGGCGGCACCCGCTGACACGCCTGCCGACATCGAATGCCATGTCGGCCAACGCGCGCTCGACCCGGCTGCGCGCCAGCAGCTCGGCCTCGAGCTTGCGCTGCAACTTCTCGTAGAAGCGTGGGACCGCGCCGACGTAGGTAGGCGCGACCTCGCGCATGTCGACGATCGCGGTCTCCATGCCCCCACAGAAGGCGGTGACCGCCCCGCTCTCGACCGCCGCCCACAGCAGGTGTCGGCCAAAGATGTGGGCCAGCGGCAACATCAGCAGCTGCAGGTCCGTGCGATCGACCGCGATGCTGTTCTTGATCGCCCAAGCCTCGTAGACGAGGTTCTTGTGGGTCAAGATCACGCCCTTGGGCCGGCCGGTGGTCCCCGAGGTGTAGACGATCGTGAACGTGTCGTCGTGCCCGGTCCCCGCGACCGCGGACTCGATCTGGGTGTGGGCGTCGTTGACCCCGGCGAGCGTGCTGCGGCCAGCCTCGCGGATCTCGTCGAGGGTCGTGCGCGTGGGGGCTTCGTCACCCGCTTCGGTCTTGGGCTCGTCGCCAGCGTCGATGCAGATCGTGTGACCGCGGGCGCGGGGCGGACCGCTCCCCTCTTGGTACTCGCGATGCAGCCGTCGCAGCATGCTCGGGCGCTCGACGATCAGCACCTTGGCCCCGCTGTCAGCGAGCATGAACGCGACCTCGGGTCCCGCCGAGGTCGCGTAGATCGGCACTGACACCGCGCCGCACAGAGAGATCGCCAGATCGCACAGCGCCCACTCGACCCGGGTGTTGGCCATCAGGGCCACGCGGTCACCCGGCTCCACGCCGCACAGCGTGATCAGGCCCGCCGCGATCTCACGGGCCGCGAGCTCCCAGCCGCGCCAACTCAACGGTCGCCACAGCCCGTCTCGCTTGAAGCGAAGGGCTGTCAGCTCGGGGGTCTTGCGAACCCGCCCGAGGAACATCTGCATCAGGTTTGGATAGTTGAGCCCTTCAGATGGCCGCGGGACGAAGCTCCGGGGGACGACGCTGCGCTCGTTCATGAGGTCGGCGCAGGCAGGATACCCGAGAGCGCGGCGCCGTTGACCGAGTTCGCCGCTCTCGTCTGGACCGGCCGCGCTCGACCGACAGACCGACAGCCCGACAGCCAACCTAGTTGGCGCCGCGGGACTACCGCTGGGCGAGAGGCCCTCGCCCGAGCTGAAAACAGTCAGCAAGCGGGCGAGAAGCCCAGGCCCGCGCTGAAAACACCTGGTGGACGCGGGCGGGTTTTCGGCCGACCATGATCCAGGGGGTCTCTCGACCCGAATTCAGCCCGCGACCCAAGTCGCGTGGCCGCTGTACTGCACTCATGCCGAGCCTCGCCGGGCAAAAGCTCGACAAGTACGACATGCTCGAAGAGGTCGGGCATGGCGGCATGGCCGTGGTCTATCGCGGACGCGACACGATCTTGGATCGCGAGGTCGCGGTCAAAGTCCTGCACGCCCACCTCGCGGATCGGGAGGAGTCTCGCCGCCGGTTGCAGCGCGAGGCCAAGACCGTCGCCCGCCTGCACCACGACAACATCGTCGAGATCTTCGACAGCTCGGATCCGAGCCGGGCGCACGAGAGCTACATCGTGTGCGAGTTCATCCACGGGGTGACGCTGCGCGACTGGCTCGACGATCGCTGGGTCCCCCACCCCGTGCTGGCGGCGATGATCACTCACCGGCTGTGTCTGCCGCTCGAGCACGCCCACTCGCTTGGGATCGTGCACCGGGACATCAAGCCCGAGAACGTCATGATCCGCGAGGACGGCTGCCTCAAGCTGATGGACTTCGGGATCGCGCAGATCCTGGACACCCAGCGGCTCACGACCACGGGCCAGCTGCTGGGCAGCCCGGCCTACATGGCGCCCGAGCTGATCAAGGGCGGCCCGGTCGACAAGCGCATCGACATCTTCGCGCTCGGCGTGATGCTCTACCAACTCGCGACGGGTGAGCTGCCGTTCGCGGGCCGCAACCCCGCCCAGGTGCTCAACCGGATCCTCGAGGGCGACTACAAGCCGCCGCGCCAGGTCGATCCCAAGGTCGACGAAGATCTCGCGGCGATCATCGCCACCGCGCTGGCGCTCAAGCCAGCCGACCGCTACCAGAGCGCCAACAGCTTGGCCAAGGCGCTCGAGGGCTACCTTCAGAGCCTCGCTGTCGAGGCTCTGCCCGAAGAGCTCGCCGCCTACTTTGCCAACCCCGAGCGGTACACCGAGAGCGCGGACGCCCGCGTGTGCCGCGAGCTCACCCGCCGGGCCGCCCGCGCGATGCGAGATGGAAACGGCGCGCGCGCGCTCAAGCTCCTCGCCCGGGTGCTCGAGCTCGAGCCCAACAACAAGCGCGCGGCCGCGATGCTCGACAAGGTGCGGATCCGCGGCCAACGCATGCGCCAGGCCATGGCCGCGGGCGGGGCCGTCGCGCTGGTCGGGATCGTCGCCGCTGGCGTGCTGCTGCTGCAGCCCGACCCGCCCACACCCGGCCGGGTCCACAGCCAAGAGCTCGGTGCGGACAGCTCGTCACGAAACTACATCATCCCGGGACTCGACCCGCTCGAGCGACCGCCGGTGGTCACCGAGACCGAGACCGACGGCGGTGAGGCGGGCGACGGCACCGAGACGGGTGACCCCGAGGCCGACGCGGGGAGCGACGGGGGCTCGCGCCCCAACGGTGGCGGGCGGCCAGACGCCAGCGTGCCCTGCACTGTCCACGTTCAGGATCTGCCGGCTTCGCTGCTCGCTGGCGGCGACTATCACCTGCTCGTCCCCAAGCAAGGGATCAAGCCGCTATCCGCCAGCGGCAAGGTCCAGATCGACATCACCGAGTACACCACCGTCCGGCTCACGGGCGCGAGCTACACAGGGTCGGCCGTGCTCGCGCCCGATGACTGTCGCACCGGCGACCCGCAGATCCTGCTGGCCACCTCGAAGCCCGCGCAGCTGGTGTTCCAGCCCGGGGCGATCCCGCTGACCCAGCTGATCGTCAGCTGCCTCGAGGGCTGCGGCGCCGACAAGCGCACGGCCAACAACTTTCCAAAGCTCAATTTCCAGCGAGGCGAGACCGAAATGGTCGTCAAGCTGGAGTTCAAGTCGGCCGGCTACCGCTCGAAGACCGAGGAATTCAAGCTCACGCCAGGCATCAACCCGATCCGCATCAATCTGGAGAAGTTCGACGAGTAGTAGGGAGCGAAGCGTTCCCACAGACGACCCGACCTTGGGCCCGAGCGAAGCGAGGGTGTCGACGCGCACGGAGGCGAAGCCGAGTACGGGTCGAGTCGGGGCGGCTGGGGGTAAAAGAGCCAGGTCGTGTGTGGCGCCGGAAAATCCGGTAGGCTCCGCGTCCAACGGGCGCCCGGATGCTCCGACGACACACCAGCGCATCTCCCAGCATCAGTCCCAAGATCTGGGGCAGGACACGGAGCGTGCTTTGCGCGGCCGTCTTGTTCTCGCTTGGTGCGCGACCCGTGCTCGCTGCACCTCCAAATAAGGTGGCGTCCGAGGGTCCCGCCGCGCCGGGCACCAGCTCGGATGTCAAAGTCAGGATCGATCGCGCGATCGAGGCCTGGCGCAAGGGCGACTGGACCGAGGTACGCGATCTCCTCGAGCCGATCATCCGAGAATCCGACATCGACGACGAATTTCAGCGGGAGTCGGCGCTGCGCTACCTGGCCGAGGCCACGCTCCTCGACGAGGGCCTCGAGCAGACCGAGCGGGCTGAACAGGCCCAGCTCTACATCACGCGCCTGCTCGACAGCAGCCCAGATTGGGCGCCGCCGAGCGGCCTGCATGGCCGGCCCTTCTACGAGCTGGTCGCCCGGGTCCGCAGCGAGCGTGACGCCCAGCTGGCCGAGGCCTGTCGCGGCCGGCTGCTGGCTTGCGAAGCTGATCTGACCGAGCTGAGCGTCGACTACCGGGCCGCGCAAGACAAGATCGGGGCGCTGCAAGAGGACCTCGCCAACGAGGACGTGTTCTTGACCGAGGTCGTCAAGCGCAACCGTGGCTTGGCGCTGCTGCCGTTCGGCGTTGGCCACTTCACCAACGGCAACCCCGGGATCGGCGGCGGCTTCTTGGCCCTGGAGCTGGTCGCGGGCGGCGCTGCGCTGGGGCTGCTGATCTACCGCTCAACCGTGTTTGGGTGCGTCCGCACCGACGGCTTCAACCCCAAGTCGCTCGAGTGCAAGGCCGACAACATCCGCGAGCAAGACATCCCCGCCCGCCAGGACGCGGTCGAGACCATCCGCAGCGCCGAGACCATCATGGGCTGGGTGTTCGTCAGCTCGATCGTCTTGGATCTCACCCTCGCGCAGGTGTTGTTCAAGCCGATCGAGGTGATCGAGCGCGGCAAGAAGACGCGCCGCGAGCTCGACGCCGAGCTCGAAGCGACCGAGGCCGAAGCGGCCCCCAAGCGGAAAAAATCTGGCTCCAGCGAGGGGCCCCCCAGCCCGGGCCAATCCCCGGGTCAGCCCCCGCTACCCACCGACAGCCCCAGTGTTAGGCTCAGGGTCAAGCCGCATCCGGTGTTCATGCCAGCGGGCCTTGGCCTGGGCGTGACGCTGCAATTTTAGACCCTCGACCTCGACCTCGACCCCTGCCCCGACCCCGACCCGCACGCTCATGCCGCACCTTCAGTACACGGCCCCCGACGGCAAGCCCGCTCGCCTCGAGATCGTCCGCCGCCTGACCACGATCGGCTCGTCCCGCGACAGCGACGTGATCATCGACAGCCCCGACGTCGCCCCCGCCCACGCGACGCTGAGCCACGAGCCGGGTCGCTACCGCCTGGAGTCCACGGCCCGATCCAACCCCTTCTTCGTCAACGGCAAGAAGACCCGCAGCCTGGATCTGCGCCACGGCGAGCTGTTCGTGATCGGCGACCGCGAGCTGACCTTCTCGGCGCTCGACGAGGTCTCCGCGACCTCGCGCAAGGACGTCATCCACGATGAGTCCGCGCTGCAGCTCGCGGCCATGCACAAGCTGCAAAATTTCTCGCGCTTGTTGTCCGAGCCGGCCGACCTCGATGGCCTGCTCGACGAGCTGATCGATCAAGTCGTCAGCCTGACCCACGCGAGCAAGGGCTTCTTGGTGCTGGCTGGGGCCAGCACCCCCGAGGACCCAAGCGGCTACGAGATCCGCGTGGCCCGCAACCTCGAGCGCGAGCCCGTCGACGATCCAGCCGCGCTGCTGTCCGACGACATCATCAGCGCGGTCATCTCCAGCAAGAAGCCGCAGATCATCTCGGACGCGCTGCACGACACCCGCTTCCAAAACAGCCTGTCGGTCATCAACCTCAAGCTGTCCAGCGTCATGTGTGCGCCGCTGCTGGTCCGCGGCGAGCTGCTTGGCCTGATCTATGTCGGCAACAACGACGTCATCGACCTGTTCACGACCGAGCAGCTCGAGACCCTCGAGGTGTTCGCCAGCCAGGCCGCGCTGTTCATCAAGAACGCCACGCTGCTCAACGAGCTGCGCACAGAGAAGACCGAGCTGGCCGAGCGGCTCGAGAACGTCAAGTTTGGCTCGATCATCGGCGCCTGCCCCCAGATGATCGAGGTCTACAAGCGGGTCGAGAAGGTCGCCAGCACCGACATCACCGTGCTCGTCACCGGCGAGACCGGGACCGGCAAGGAGCTCATCGCCCACGAGATCCACGATCGATCGCCGCGCGCCAAGGGCCCGTTCGTCACGGTCAACTGCGGGGCGATCCCCGAGAACCTGATCGAGTCCGAGCTGTTCGGCCACGTCAAGGGCGCGTTCACGGGCGCGATCGCAACCCAGGTTGGCAAGTTTCAGGCCGCCGACCGCGGCACGATCTTCCTCGACGAGATCGGCGAGATGCCCCTGGCCCTGCAGGTCAAGCTGCTGCGGGTGCTGCAAGAGCGGCAGATCCAGCGGGTCGGCGACGCCAAGACCGTGCCGATCGACGTGCGCGTGGTGGCCGCGACCAACCGGGAGCTGCGCCGCGAGGTCGACGAGGGCAACTTCCGCGAGGATCTGTATTTCCGGCTCAACGTGATCGGCGTCGAGCTGCCGCCGCTGCGCCAGCGCGGCACCGACGTGCTGCTGGTCGCCCGCTACCTGGTCAGCCGCTTCACCAAGGAATTCGGCAACCGCTTCGATCCCCAGAGCTGCTTCGACGAGAGCGCCGAGCGGGCGATGATCAATTTTTCGTGGCCGGGCAACATTCGCCAGCTCGAGAACCACCTCAAGAAGGCCATGGTGTTGGCCGAGGGGCCCAAGATCGGCGCCGCGGATCTCGATCTCGACGTCCCCGCCGGCGCGGCCTCGCCCGAGGACGTCGTCCCGCTGGCCGAGGCCCGCGACACTTGGCAGCGGGCCTACATCGACAAGGTCCTCGCGCTCAACAACGGCAACCGGACCAAGACCGCCCGCGACCTCGGCGTGGATCCGCGCACGATCTTCCGGCACCTCGAGAAGCTCGAGAAGGAAAAAGACAACTGATGACTGGGGCGGGTGTTCGTAGGAAGCCAGGGCGCTCCGCGCTCGCGCTGTTGGGCGCGGTCGGCCTGGGGATGCTCGCCTCGGTTGGCGTCTCTTGCCTGATCCCGGACCATGACATCCAGGTCCTGACCACGGACGTCAACCGCTACCCCGTTCGCTTCGTCGAGGGCATCGAGCTGTCCGAGGAGGCCCGCTGCGCCTGCTCGGAGGCCAGCTGCGAGTGCCCGATGGCGCCCCTGACCTTGGTGCCGCCGTTCCTGGATCCCGACGACCCCGCCTATCAGTTCTGTATCTGCGGCGAGAACAAGGTTGACGCCAATCGGCTCCCCGGGGTGACGCTCTACGTCGAGGACCAAGACGAGGTCGACGGCGACGCAGACGACCCCGTTCGCGCCGCGGCGCTGCTCGATTGGGATCCAACCCTTGGTGACACCGCGGTCGACTACGTCGCCTACCGCAACTACCTCGATCCGCGCGAGCCCCTCGCCCTCTACTACTCTCCGTTCGAGACCTCGGTGCTCAAGCGCCCGCGGCCGTACCTTCGCGCCATCACCCTCAGCGACTCCGAAGGCTTCGATCTGTGCAACGGCGCCGGGCGCCCGGTCGGGCCGGGGTTTCACACCCTGTCGATCATCGCCAGCGATCGGCTGTGGTTCAAGCGTGAGACCCAGACCGGCGACACGGGGACCGAGTCGATGGAGGTCGTCCAGGATGGCGTGCCCGATATCGCGGCCGGGGCAACCTATGACGTCCAGACCTACGTGTTCAAATGTCTCGAAGAGGGAGACGACTTTTGCGAATGCGCGGACATCACCGATCCCTAGCCACAGGCGCCGGTGAAGGCGCCCGTCGGCTGCGAGCGGCCTGGCTAGCCGCGCCGCTGCTGGGCGGCGCTGGCGTGCTGGCGCCAGCTTGCAGCACCGTCGATCGCGGGCCGATCGCCCAGTGCGAAGATGACATCGACTGTGGTGACGACGCGGTGTGCTCGCTGGCGCTGGGCAGCATCTGCGTGCCCGAGGCTCCCCCACCCCGAACCGTCATCGGGTTGGACATTCAAGAGGGCAACGTTCGCATCGAGCTCGAGGGCTGCGATCCCGAGGTCAGCCGCCAGGTCCAGGGCACCGAGCTGCGGGTGGAGAAGCACGACTCGTTGGTCAAGAGCTACCGCTTGCGCGCCAACGAGGTCCACTCGGTCCTCAATTGCGGGGGGAGCAGCTGCGAAGACGGCGTGTGCGACGAGACCACGCTGACCTGCACGAAGCCGAGTGATGCGCTGCTCGGGCTCAGCATGATCTCGCGGCTTGGACTCGCCGAGCTGACGAGCCCGCAAAAGACCTATCTCACCGTCACCGATCCGCCGCAACCCGAGGGTGTGCTGCCACCACCGGTCGAATTCATCTGGCCCAGCTACGACTCGTCCAACGAGACGGCCCACGCCGCCTTGCGGCTTCGGGTCACGCCCCCGCTCGAGGCGCCGACGCGCAGCCAGTACCAGCGGGTCATCGCCGAAGACGCGGAGGCCGACCTCGAGACAGCGGCGGTGATCCGCTGCCAACGAGCGATCTTCGGCAACGAAGGATCCGTCCGCACGCTCGCGGGGGTCCCGGTCAGCGGGGCCAACGTCGAGTTCATTCACAACGAGCCGATCGCCACCAGCGCGACCGTGATCGGCACCGGAGCGAGCTGCGTCGACACGGAAGACTGCCTGCCTGGCTGGGCGTGCAACGCCGCCGGCACCTGCGGCCTCGACCTCACTGGCGTCTCGGCCGGGTCCAGCGTCAGCATCGAAGATCCGCCTGGCGCCCTGGCGCCCGCGTTCCTGCACACCTACTGCGAGGGCATCGTGGCCCCGGTCGAACCGCTGATCCGTCACTTTCGGGTCAGCGTCACGCCCCCCGCGAGCACCGGTCTGCCCAACGCGATCTACAGCCTCGCGCAGGGATTCATCGATCCTCCGCAGCCCGGCATTTTTACCGAGGTCAACATCCAGGACATCGACGGCGCCGAGGGTCTGTGCCTGCCCAACTGGCAGCCGCCCCAGACGATCAGCTTCTCGCTCAGCGGGGCGCCCGTCCCGCTGACCGAGACCGAGCTCGGCGTCTACGCCTGCTGCTCGACCGAGTGCCTGCCAAACACCGAGACCGAGGGTGGCCCGACCCCACCACCCACAATCGAGACCTGTCAGAACTTCGACACCGCCCGGTTCGAGACCCGCTGGTATCACGAAGATCTGGTGACCTGGGCGATCGCAGGGTGTATCCCAACCGCCTCGTACAACGACGGCTCCAGCGGCGGGGTCGTCCGCAACATCGATGAGTGCCCCGACGACGGCTGCAGCGTCGACCTGAGCCCCGGCGAGCTCGAGGAAGCCAGCCGCATGTATCGCGTCTCGATCGTGCAGCCGGTCGGGTCGGTGTTTCGCTCGCAGACCTTTCAGGTTGCGGTTGATCCCGAGACCACCAGCTTCGAGCCCTTCGAGCTCGAGCCGCGCGTGCTGGTCCGCGGGCAGATCGCCTGCGCGAGTGACAGCGACAACTGCAACGCGGAGAACGCGATCTTCGCGGCCGAGCGGCTCCGCGCTGACACCGACGACAGCGATCTCCCGGGCCCCTTCTATTTTCAGGGTCGCGTCGACGCCACCGGGTCTTTCGTGCTCCCGCTCGACCCAGGTCTGTACGTCGTCACCGCGTACCCCGCGGTCGGACAGTCCGGCGGGCCCGCGCCCTTCGAGGTCCTGGACCTGCGCGAAGGTTCACCCGAGCTGACCTCCGTGGGCGGCGTGTTGAACGCGGTCCTGAGCAAGCCGCTCGAGCTCGATGATGGGGTGTTGGTCCGGGTTCAGCTGAGCGGCTTCGACGTCTCGACTCGCGTGACGCCGCTGGACACCGGCTCTTGGGCGTCTCAAGCCAGTTTTCCGCCGGCGTTCGACCTCAACGCGCCGTTGACCTGTCACGGGTCGTCGTCCCGCGGCTGCGTCATCCGGCGGATCCGCCCCACGGACACGCCGATCCCGCTGCTGATCTCCGGTCGCTTCGAGTTCACGACCCGAGATCGCGGCAGCGACCAATGCCCCGGCTGATCCTCGAGGATCCCGAGGATCCCGAGCGCGGCCGTCGCTCGGGGCCATTGGGCGCCCGCTTCACCCCTGCGCCAAATACGCTACCCGCGCCCCAAGATCGACACGCGAGGTAGCCTGCGCGCTTGACCGACGGGCGCGATCCTGAAACACTTCGCGCACCTGACCAAGCCTCAATCACCGAGCCGAAAACGCGTCTTTACGTGGATTCGCATCATCGGTGCGGTCGTCCTGATCACCTTCGCCCTCTGGGGCGTGGGTCTCGGGATCTGGCAGCAAGTCCCAGGATTGCCAGAAGACCAAGCCGATTGCTCTTATCGCGTGGAACTCATGCGTACGAGGCTCCTTGCCCTGTTGGACCGTTCCCCACTCCGGGCCGGCGCAGGAACCGAGGCCGACGAAGACTTTGCCAACCTCCTCCGCGAGACCCGCGCGGCCTGTGGTGGTGCAAGCCCCGACCTGGCGCATAAACTCGAGCGAATCACAGATGAACACGCTCGGGAGCGTGAGCGGAGGCAGCAATCCGCCGCAGCGCGTGCGGAGCTCAGCGCGCTCGAAGGTTCCCCTCGATGACCGAGACCACGAGGTCCGACCAAGCTTCGGACCAAGCGCAACTCCCCAGCGAATCTGACAACCCAGGCACCGAGACCACCACCCCCTCCGGGGACGGTGCGGTCACGGCGATGGATGACCAAGCGGCCAGCGCCGCGGCGACATCCGACGACGCCAGTTCCCCCGCTAGCACTCCTGCTAGCTCTCCTCGCTCGCCAGACCAAGCGCAGACGGTGCAGACCGAAGCTGCCGCGGACGCTCCGGCGACAGGGTGGCCCAGCGCCGAGCCCGAAGTCGAAGTCGCGCCGGAGCCCGCGCCCTCCACCTGGGAGGAGCTCGAGCTGCCAGCCCGGCTGCAGTCGGCCGTCGAGGCGCTCGGCTGGACAGCCCCGACCTCGGTCCAAGGGCGCACCTTCGCGACCATGGTCGCGGGCACGGATGTCCTGGTCCAGTCGCAGACCGGCAGCGGCAAGACCGGCGCGTTTTGCCTGCCGTGGTTGGCGAGTCGGTTCGAGTTTGGACCGGCCAAGGACACCGGCGTCCAGCTGATCGTGCTGCTGCCCACGCGCGAGCTGGCCAAGCAAGTCTGCGACGAGCTGGTCCGGCTCGCGGTCGACAGCCCCGTCGACGTGCTGCCTGTCTACGGCGGCACCGCCATGGCGCCGCAGCTCGACGCGCTCTCGGCTGGGGTCCACGCGGTCGTCGGCACCCCTGGCCGGATCCTGGATCACATCCGCCGCCGGTCCCTCGATCTGTCGCGGGTCAGGACGGTCGTGCTCGACGAGTGCGACGAGATGCTCTCCATGGGCTTCTTGGAGGACATTCGGGCGATCCTCAGCGCGTGCCCGCAAGAGCGGCAGACCTGCCTGTTCTCGGCCACGGTCCCGCGCGACATCGAACGGATCGCCCGCCGCAACATGCGGGACCCGGTCCGCATCGAGCTGTCCGGCGACGAGATCGCCGCGGCCGAGATCGATCACGCCTACTACCCAACCTCGGGCACGATCAAGACCCGCGATCTCCTCGACATCATCATCCTCGAGGATCCCACGGTTGCGATCGTGTTCTGCAACACCCGCGAGGAGACCCGCCTGGTCGCCAACGTGCTGCAGAAGAACGGGTACTCGGCGCACGCCTTGTCGAGTGATCTGACCCAGGCCGCGCGCGAGCAGGTCATGGGCAAGTTCCGTGATCGCAAGCTGCGGTTCTTGGTTGCGACCGACGTGGCCGCGCGTGGCATCGACGTCTCGCACGTCAGCCACGTCATCAACTATTCGTTCCCGGAGAACGCCGAGGTCTACGTGCACCGCACCGGTCGCACGGGTCGCGCCGGGCGTGCTGGGCAGGCGCTGAGCATCGTCTCGCCCCTC
Source organism: Enhygromyxa salina (assembly GCF_000737335.2). Classification (GTDB taxonomy): domain Bacteria; phylum Myxococcota_A; class Polyangia; order Nannocystales; family Nannocystaceae; genus Plesiocystis; species Plesiocystis salina_C. The sequence continues at coordinate 18,874 of NZ_JMCC02000139.1, forward strand.
GAGTTCGGCAGCTTTTACACGCTGACCAAGAGCTACAAGAGCATCGTGTTCACCGAGCGCAAGCTCCCGCCCGCCGATGATCTCGCGGCCACGCGGACCGAGGTGAAGCTCGACCGGATCAGTCACGACTACTCGCAGCCGGTCTCACCCGAGTGGCTGCTGCTGGCGCGTCGCCTGGTCGATGATCCACGCGGCGAGCGCGTCGTCGCCTACTTGCTGCACGAAGCGATCGAGAGCAATCGCGTACGCACCCGCGAGCAGGTTGACCTCGACGACGCGGCCGGCTCCAACGCGGCAAGCGAGGGGCACTCGCAAGATGGCGAGCGGCATGAGCGGCATGGCCGCTCTGATCGGGATCGGGCTCGGGATAGGGATCGCGGCCGTGACCGCTTCCGCGGCGGCGATCGTTCAGGTCCGCGCGGGGATCGTGGCTCGGGCCGGGGCCGCGACCGCGACCGCGACCGCGACCGCGGTGAGCGGCCGCGTGAGCGCGGTCGGGATCGGGATCGGGATCGGAGCCGTGACGAGCGCCCGGGCGGGCGTGAGCGCGAGCGCTCGACCAGCGCGGAGCTCGAGGCCGTGCCCACGAGCGCACCGGCTGCCGAGCTCGACAGCAACGAGGCCGAGCCACGTCGCCGTCGCCGCCGCCGCAGTCGGGAAGACGAAGTCCGCGTGGACTCGCCTTCCCCCGAGGCCGCAGCACCGGCCTCGACCGCGCCGGCCACAGAAGTGACGGGCGACGATCCAGGCGAGCCTCGCCAAGCTCGGCCCGCGCCGATCAACGGCGCGGTCGAGAGCGATCAGGCCGTCGAAGCCGTCGAGGCCGGCGAGCCCGGCGAGCCCGTCGAGGCCGGCGAAGCGAGCGACGACGACGACGCCAAGCCCAAGAAGCGCCGCCGACGCCGACGCCGCCGATCCAAGGCCGGCGACGGCGCTGGCGAAGCTGCTTCGGCGGACGCGGACGAGTCCGACGACGACGACAGCGACGGCGATGACGAGGGGCAGGCGGACGACGCGTCCGCTGACGGCTCCGAGGAGTCCGACGGCTCCCCCAAACGCAAGCGGCGCAGGCGTCGGCGCAGGCGCGGCGGCAAGCCAGATGGCGAGCAGGCGCCCGCCCGAGCCCAAGCCGCGGGTGACAGCGGGCCGCGATCCG
>NZ_JMCC02000014.1 GCF_000737335.2 Enhygromyxa salina
GCGGGTGCCGGTGCTGGGGCGGCCGGGGCCGGGGCTGGCGCAATCGGACTGGGTGCGACGGGGCTGGGCGCGGGCGCGCTTGGAGTGACCATCGCAGCAGAAGCCGCAGGAGCGGGAGCGGGCGCCGGGCTGGCTCCCGGCGCAGCCTCTTGCGCCTCCATGAACATCGTCCATCCGCGCGTCGACGGCTTGGCCGCTGGCCCTGCAGCGGGCGCCGGCTTCGACGAACCCGACGTCTCCCCCGAGAGCTTGCTGAACTCACTCAGAAATTGCTTGAGCATCATCGGGCGCATGCGGGCGTCCTTGCTCAGGGCCCGCTTGAGCATCGGATCGACGCTGGCGGCCTCGCGGTTGGCGTGCAGATCGAGCTTCTCTTGCGGGGTCCCGTCAAACAACGGCTGGCCGCTCAACAGCTGATGCGCCATGGCGGCGAGGTTGTAGATGAGCGTGCGTTGATCGACGACCTTGCCGGTGACCTGCTCGGGCGCGATCGAGTTGATCGCCCCATGCGCCGCGCCACCTTGCGGCTCGCCAACCGCGAAGCCCAGCACCTTGAGCCCGTTCGCAGTGCTGAACACCACGTTGGTCCCGAGGTTGCGATGGATGACGCCCACCTTTTGGGCAGCCAACAACGCCCGGCCAACCCCGGCCACGGTCGCCCCCATCACGTCGGTGGCGAGCTGCCCCGCGGTCTCGAGCGCCTCGCCGGTGACGGGCTCGTTGACCTCGTACACCCCACCATCTTCGAGCTTGCCCGAACCGAGCACCTTGACGATCTCGGGCACGTCGACGCCCTCGAGCTGGCGGAGCTCTCGCAAGGATCGCTCACGGATCAGCGTTGAAGAGAAGCACTCCGGCGCGTAGACGGTGAGGTGAACATCGCCGCCTTGCGGATCCGTGGCGAGGTAGGTGGCGGCGCCCGATCGCACGCGGATCTTCGAACCAATGGTGTGGCCGTCGATCACGATTCCCGGGGAGAGCTCAGGCGAAGGTGTCGTCATTGCTTGGTCCACACCGATGATCACACCGGTGGTTTGCCTGAGCACACTACGCGCTGGCCCCACGCCGGATCAAGGAACTCCGGTTTCATTCGGCGCTCTACGGGCGAGAAGCCCTCGCCCGAGCGGAAGACAGATCTCCGCTCCAAAGCAAAAATCCGGGCGAGCGCTGGGCTCCCCGGATCTGGTTCTTGCTGGCGTTTGAGCTTGGCGCTCAGTCGGTCTTGGGCGCGGACTGACCCGGCTCGCCACAAGCAGCGAACAGCTCGGCAGCCGAGAGCGTGCTCTTGCGGCTTTGCTTGACCTTGCGGTCATGCCCGGCGTTCTTGTGACGGCGCTTGCGCTTGCGTCGGAGGATATTGGTATCGGAGGCCATGTCGTGCTCGCTTTCTCGCTCAACCGTGGGCGCCTCGCAACGCCCTTCGGCGAGGGACGGTCAGATAACCGTGGGCCGGCCGCTTGTCAATCGGGCTCCGAAAACACCCGTTCGACGCTGATCACACCGTTGACCTCGCGCAGGTGATCCAACAGGGTCTCGAGCTGCTCGAGCGAGCCCACCGTCGCATGAAAGGTATTGAGGGCGAAGCGGCCGTCCTCGTAGGCGCGGCAATTCGCCTGCTTGATGTTCAGCCCGGTCGCCGAGAACGCCCGGCTCATCTCGGCCAGCAGCCCCACGGTGTTCGCCGTGCGAACGCGCACGGTCACCGGCCGCTCCGTCTCGAATCCAGCACCCCACGCCAAGAACGCCCGCTCGTGCAGCTCGTCGACCGCGACCGGGCAGCCCTGAACATGCGCGACAATGCCCCGACTCGGAATTCGGAAGCCTGTCATGGGATCGCCTGGCAACGGGGAGCAACAGCTGGCCAGCTGGATGAAGCCGCCCTCGATCCGGGACTCGTCGATCTCGATCGGCGCCCCGCCAGCCTCGCCCGCGCGCGGTTCTCGGGCCTCGTCGGGACGGCGGCGAAACGGTCGAAACAGCCGGCCCAGCATGCTCTCGCTCGAGGCCGGCTCGGGGTCGAGCGCGCGGACCACCTGCCCGATCCGCATGTCGCCGTCGCCGATCAGCTCATACAGGCGATCGACCCCCCGCTCTTGGCCGATCCCCAACCCCTCGAGCTTGGCTTCGAGCCCGCCCGCCGTCTCGAGCTCACCGAGATCGATGCTGCGGGTCTCGAGCCGCTGGCGCAGCAGCGAGCGGCCGGTCTCAATCGCCAGCGAACGCGCGCGCTGACGCAAGAACTGCTTGATCCGGGCCTTCGCGCGCGAGGTCGCCACGATGTCGAGCCACTCATCGCGCGGCTCGACCTTGGGGTCCGTGAGGATCTCGACCGTGTCACCCTGGCGCAGGCGATAGCGCAGCGGCACGACCTGCCCGTTGACCCGAGCGCCCGCGGCGTGCAGCCCCACGTCGGTGTGGACGGCGAACGCAAAGTCGATCGGCGTGCCGCCCTTGGGAAAGGTCTTGAGATCGCCGTCGGGCGTGAACACGAACACCTGGTCCGCGAACAGCTCGCGCTTGACGGCCTCGATGAACTCGGTGGGATCTTCGACCTGGGCCTGCCAGCCCATCAGCTCGCGCAGCCAGCCAAGCTCGCTCGCCTGCAGCCCGCGCTGGAGATCGACGACCACCCCCCGCTCGGCCACCGCGTCCATCTCGCGCGAGCGGATCTCCAGGTACAGGCGGACCGCGTCGCGATCGAGCACCTGCGAGTGCAGGCCCTGATAGCGGTTGGCCCGCGGCAGCGCGATGTAGTCGCGGATCGACCCCGGGATCGGCTTGAAGCGCGCGTGAATGTGACCAAGCGCCAAGTAGCAAGCGTCCCGATCCGCGGTGATCACCTGGTACGTGACCATGTCACGCAACTTCTCCACGGACCGACCGCGGTTGCGCAGCTCATGCACTTCTTGGGGGGTGAGCACGCTGGCGCGAAACTCGACCGCGCCAAACAGCTCGCGCCGCCACGGGCGCAGCTCGACGTCGCCGCTGCGCAAGTTGCCAGGGCCGGCCGGCCTGACCCCGACCAGATCGCTCGAGTCCCCGGCAAACGCGTCGCGCAGCAGCTCGAGGCCACGATCGATGTGCATGGGCTCGGCCGTGAGCATCGCGACCATCTGCGCGCGGATCTCTTTGGCGGCGACCGGCTCGAGGTAGCGAAACGACAGATCAGCCAGCTCGCGGCGGATCCAGTCGATGCCAAGCAACCGGGCCAGCGGCGCGTAGATGTCGGCGGTCTCTTGCGCGATGCGGCGCTGGTTGGACGGCGGCATCGCGTCCAGCGTGCGCATGTTGTCCACGCGGTCGCACAGCTTGACCACCAACACCCGAATGTCGCGGCTCATGGCCACCAACAGCTTGCGGAAGCTGACGGCCTGGTTCTCGCGGCGCGACAGGTACGGGACCTTGCCGAGCTTCGTGACACCGTCGACCAGCAGCGCGATCTCGCGACCGAAGCGCTCGGTCAGATCGAACACCGTCAGCTCCGAGTCTTCGACGGTGTCGTGAAGGATGCCAGCGACCACGCTGGGCCCGTCGAGCCCGAGGCCCGCGATCATTCGGGCGACCCGCAGCGGGTGAACCAGGTACGGATCGCCGCTCTTGCGCATCTGGCCGGCGTGACAGCTCTCTGCCAGCTCGAAGGCCTCGCGCACCTGCTCGAAGGTCTCGACGTCGAGCCGCCGCCGGACCTCGGTGGCGAGGTGCTGGAACTCGCGCGCGAGCAGGACCTCGGCCGCGCCCTGCCCGACCAGCGGATCCCCGCCGATCATGTACTCGCCGCTCGACGCCTCGAAGGGATCCAGTCGATCGAGGTGCGGATCGGACTGGGCCGGATCCGGCTCGCCCGTCGCGAGCGCCGCCTCGTCGGTCTCCGGCTTGGCTTTGGCGTGTGGTGCTGGCGGGGCGCTCACCAGGGTAGCTCCTCCTGACCCTCGATCAGCTGCTGGGCGACCGCAGCCTGACGCTGGCGCCGGTGCAGCGCACCCACGTAGACCGCCCGCAGGGCGTCGTAGGCCCGATCTAGCTCGTCGTTCACGATCAAGTAGTCGTACTCATCGTAGTGCGCGAGCTCGGACCGAGCCACTTTGAGCCGCTGTGCAATCACCTCGTCCGAGTCCGTCGCACGCCGGCGGAGTCGGCGCTCGAGCTCGCGCAGCGACGGCGGCAGGATGAACACCAACACGACCTCTTCGGGGAAGCTGCGGCGCAGCTGTCGACCACCCTGAAAGTCGATGTCGAACAAGATGTCGCGACCGTTCGCGAGCGCCGTCGACACCAGGCCAGCAGCGGTCCCGTACATGTTGCCGTGGACCATCGCGTACTCGGCGAACTCGTCGTCGGCGATCATCTCTTGGAAGCGCTCGCCGCTGACGAAGTGGTACTCGACGCCGTCGGTCTCGCCGGGCCGCGGCTTGCGGGTCGTGTAGCTGACCGAAAAACCGATGCTGGGAAACTCTTCGCGGAGCCGGTTGCACAGGGTGGTCTTGCCAGCCCCGGAGGGCGAGCTAACGACCAACAACAGACCACGGGGGCGCTCACTCGACATTCTGAACCTGCTCACGAATTCGCTCGATGGTGCGCTTGGCGTTGATCACGACCGCGCTGCCACCGTGGCTGGTGATTTTACTCCCGATCGTCGTGACCTCGCGGAGCAATTCTTGACTGAGGAAATCCAGGGTCTTGCCCTGGCCGACCTCGGGCGCGGCCGCCAACACAGAGCGCGCCTGCTCGAGGTGACTGGCGATCCGGGCCAGCTCTTCGCTGACATCGCCGCGCAGGACCAACACCGCGAGCTCCTGCGCGAGGCGATCTCGATCGACCTGCGCGGCGACGGTCGACCCTCCGACTTGGCTCGTGGCGACACGCCCGAGCAGGTCCTCGCAGCGGGATGTGAGTTGGACCAGCAACCGCTCCCCCTCGGGCTCGACGGTTTGGGCGACCTGGGCGATCTGGGCTTCGAGTTCGTCGTACAGCGCAGCGAGCGTCGCCGCGAGCGACTCCCCCTCGACGCTGCGCATCGCTACCAACTTGGCCAACGCCTCGTCGACGAGCTCGTCGAGGAACGCCGGGGCCTCGTCGCTCGCCCCCGACCCCGCCCGTGATGATGCTTGGCTCGTCGCCAAAAACCGCAGTAAATCCAAGGACGTTGGGGGCGAGAGCTCGAACGATGCGTGAGCCGCCTCCTCGCCCAACGAGCTCAGCGCACGGACCAGCGCGGCGACCTGCTGGCGCTCGATGCCAAGGCTCGCCAGGGGATCCTCGACGACCTCGCCCGCACCCTCGACGCGAACCGAGACGTCGACGCGCCCGCGTCCGAGTCGAGCTTCCACGTTGCGACGCATCCGATGCTCGACGGCCACCCCAAACGGCTGGCGGAGCTTGAGCTCGAGGTAGCGGGCGTTGACCGAGCGCAGCTCGACGTGGACACGCACGCCTCGCTCGGTCCATGCGCAGTCGGACACGCCGAACCCGGTCATGCTGAGGATCGGCACGCTGAACAGGGTGCTGGTTTTGCGAGCAGCCGGCAAGCTGGCGACGGGCCGATCCACGCGCGGGTCCAGCTTGTGAACGGGCCGCTGCCGGAGGGTGAACCAGCCCACGAAGGTGTCTGCAAGCGGCCGAGAAGCCCTCGCCTGAGCTGAAACTGCCGATGCCGACCCGCGCTCAGGCCACAGGCCGAGCGCGAGCCGGCATCGCCGGACGTGGGGAGATCGGCTCAACTACCGAGTGGAGGAAGAGAACACCCGCGTCGCGGCCTCGACCGCGAGCTCGATCTCGTACTCGGCGTCGTACTTGGCGAGCATCCGATCGATCACGTCACAGTGTGGCTCCGTGGTGTCCGGCACCAGCAATTCGCTGGCGTAGTCCTGGAGGTGGTTGGGGGTCAGAAGGGAAAACAACAGGATCACGCTGGTCATCGGTTTGTACCTCTCGCTCGCGGCAGCCCAGCGAAGGCTGGAGCTGTCGGGTCATGCCGCGCGCCGCTCGAGTGCTCCACCTGGGTCGGTGGACGGGTGGGTCTTCCCTGGCGTTCGATCGTCGCGGGCGTTCGCTGCTCCTCGCTTGTACGAGGGCCGCGGCACGTCCGAAAGAAAACGACAAGTTTTGCGGACTACTGTACGAATTCCCCAGCTGTTCAGGGTTTGGGCGTTCAGTGTGCTTTTTAGACCCCCGCAGCCGCCTTCGCACTTCGCGGTCACTCGCTTCGCTCGCTCCCAACGGGCCGTTTGTTCGCAGGGGCATGATTGGCCCCCTCGAAGGGGGCTCTCGTCTGGGCACCTGGAGTTGGGTGGGTGCCTCTCCATTTACGTGTCCGGTTGTGACCTCCGCAGGCGCCTTCGCACTTCGTGGTCACTCGCTTCGCTCGCTCCCAAGGGGCCGTTTGTTCGCGGGGGCATGATTGGCCCCCTCGAAGGGGGCTCTCGTCTGGGCACCTGGAGTTGGGTGGGTGCCTCTCCATTTACGTGTCCGGTTGTGGCCCTCTAGGTGGGGTCGTTTAGGTCCCCCACTCGATGTCGCCGGCGAGCAGGCCCAGGCGATCGAGGCGCGGGATGTCGTCGACGAACTCGATCCCGGTCAGGCGCCGAGAGGCCAGCATCACGTGGGTCGGGGCGTGCAGGATCGACACGACTCGCAGCTGCGCGAGGCGCTCCGAGATCCGCTGCTTGGCCAGATCACGCGCGGCCCGGTCCGGGGCGCCCCGGTAGTCCGACAGCGCACGATCGAGGTCCTCGTCCGCGACGCCAGAAAAATTAATGGCGCCGCGGCTGTGAAACAGCTCGTAGAGATCCTCGTCGCTGTGCCCGCCAAAGTGCAGCAAGGCGGTCTTGAACTCGCCCTTGCCCAGCAACACCAGCACGTAGTTCCAGCCGGCGGTCGCCTCGGGGGTGACCACCCCGATCGACTCCCAGGCCGCGGCGATTCGCGCGACGATCGCAGCCGGCCGACCGCTGCGGGCGTCCCAGGTCACGCTGAGGCGCAGCGATCCGCCGGGGCGACGCCGGATGCCTTGCTCCAAGGGCCACTCGAGCGCGTCGAGGCCGGCCGCGGCGCCCACCAGCGCCGTGATGTCGTCGTCGAGTGACGGCATGACCAGCAGCCCGCCGCGGACCGGCTCGCCAAGCTTGATGTCCTCGAGCGCCTCGAGATCGATCGGGGTCGGATCATGCAGATCGATCGGCGCGGCCGCTGCCAACCCCGGGGCACCGTAGACCTCACGAGCGATCGCGGAGATCGGCAGCGCGTCATGCATCACCCCGCGCAGCGGGGCGTTCGCCTGCACCCCGCTAGCGACGTTCCACAGCAGCAGATCGTACTGCGGAGGGCTGACGATCCAGGCGGCGAAGCGGCCCGACATCCCTGGCTTGCCGAGCTCGACGGGGACGTGGACGGGCGACAGCTCGGGCAGCAGGTGGACCTCGCCGCGACGCAGGGCCGTGAGCGCATGAGCACCGTCGGCGATCGCCCGAAACACGATCTTCGGCGCGACCGAGCGGCGCTCGGGATCGTGGTAGTCGGCGAAGCGCTCGGCCACGACCCGATCCTGCCCAAGCACGGTGATCGCCATGGGCCCGGTGCCGATCGGGTGCTGCGCGAAATTTGCCTCGCGCCCGCGGTGGAGCTCCCGCGGGACGATCTTGATCGCCGCGAGCGCCTCGAGTGCCAAGGGATCACGCTTGGCGAGCCCGATCCGAACCCAGCGGCCCGGGTCCCGCTCGCCCGAGCCCCGAGGCCCATCGACGATCTCCACGCTCGTGAAATTGGTCAGCCCGTGGCGCTGGCGGATCCACACGCGGCGTCGGTCGAGCCAGTACGTCAGCGAGTACTCCACGTCCGCCATCGTGAGCTCGGTCCCGTCGTGGAACCGGATCCCGGCCGGCACGTGACACGTGATCGAGGCGACGGCGTACTCACGATCGACCTCGCACTGATCCGCGATCGCGGGCGCCGCCCACGGGTAGCGATCGCCCGTGCGACGAACGAGCCCTTCGAACACCAGATCCTCTGCGATGCGCATCGCCCACGGCTCGAGGTCGTCGTGAGGATCGAGCCGCCGCGGCAGCTGCGGCAGCGCGATCGCTATGGCCTCGGTCAGCGCAGTGTCCGCGGGATCGTCCGCCGCTCCGTCGGCCCGCCCGAGCCCAGCAGATCCGGCCGCGCCCGGCTCCCCTGCCCGGCTTTCGTTCGTGCCCGATTCAGCCCCGCAGGCGCCCGTGAACGCGAGCGCAGCCGCGAGCGCGACCCGCAAGCCGAACTCCGCGGGGCGACGAACGCCGCGACGTGCACACCCGAGCCCGAGCCTCATCACCCCGAGGCTGCTGAACTCGGACCGCCGACGCAAGTCGAGTGATGCGTGTTGCGGCGTGTTGCACATGGACTTTTAGCTCCAGGGCATGATACACGGGCCCACGCGGCAAATCCGCCAGCGATTCCCGGTGCCCGACCACCACCGTCGGGACGGAGGCAGCCCCTCGATGAAGTTCCGCAACACCTTCGTTCTCGCCACTCTCGTCGCCCCCCTCACTTTCGGCTGCGCCGAAAAAGTCGAGGATACGGCGCCAAAAGAGGAGGAGCTCCCCAATATCAAAGTCGAGCTGCCCCCAGCGCCCGACTTCGACGAGGCCCGTGCGCCCGTGAAGTGGGAAGGCGACCCTGACGGCGCCTACTCGATCTTCGGCCTGCGCAAGGACATCGACGATCGCCTGAAGGAAGGCGAAGCCGGCCAGAAAGTCGTCGTCAAGGGCTACGTGCAAGAGATCTATGTCCCGCCCGAGTGCCCCGAGGGTCAGCTGTGCCCGCCCGGCAAGCAGCCGCACTTTTGGATCTCGGACAGCCCGGACGAGAAGGGCAAGAAGCGGGCGATGATGGTCGTGAACTATCACTTCCCCATCCCCGAGTGGGACACGGACACGCTCAAGCAGTGGGAAGACCAGCCGCTCGTCATCGTCGAGCTTGGCAAGCAGTACACGATCACGGGTGAGTTCAAGCGCTTCTCGAACTCGGGGTTCGCCCACGACAACGGCCTGCTCGAGTTCCACTCGTACAAGGCGCCCAACCCCGATCCAGAGTCCGGCGGCGAGCTGATCTGGATCTACCCGCCAAACTCCGACTGGCATCCGCAGACGGTCGCGGCCACCGAGGCGCAAAACGCCGAGATGCAGGCCCGCATGCAGAAGGAAGCCGAAGCGGTCAAGAAGAAAAAAGACGGCGGCTGATCGCCGTCGGGTTCTCGACCCCGCGGGGTCGAGGACACTCAATCGAGCTCAATCGCGCCCGGATCGAAGTCGTCACGCGACGCTTCACCGGGCGCGAACTCGTTGACGGCCGCGCCCGCGGGTCGCTCCACGTAGTACCAGTCGGCGCCCCGCAGCCGCGCCCAACCATCGCCGATCTCGACCTGCGCTGGCGGGCCAAAGTCGCGGCGCACATCCAGCATCCACGCGGCCTCACCATCGGGCTGTCCGGCACGGATCCCATCGGAGCGCCAGTCGATCCAGCCACGCAGGCGCTGCTCGAGGGCCTCGTCGTGCAGGGGCTGATCGTCGCTGGTGACGAACTCTTGGTCGCGCCTGCGCAAGAACACCCGCTGCTCCTTGCCGACCTCGCTGACCTCGACGCCCCGAGATCGCTCGAGCCAAAACCGCAGCGGATCATCGAAGAACAGATCTTCATTCAGCGCCGCGCAGGACGCCTTGTTGACGAACGCGGGGCGGTGGCCCTCGACCTCGACCACGCAGTCGGGAAACACGGTGACCGTGACGGTGCGGCGCAGACCTCGTTCTGGCACGATCTCGGCCACGATCCGGCGTAGCGGCGGCATCGCTGGCGCCTCGACCCAGGCCTCGGCGCGGAGCTGACGCAGCGCCCACAGCACGTTCTCCAGCCGCACGTCGTCGATCGCCCCGCTGTCGTCGACGTGCGGCGGCGCGTCGAGCTGCCACGCGCCCATGTCGGCGTGGACGCTCTGCCGGACTGTGAGCGACTCGACGTCTGGCGGCGGCAAGATCTCGAGCTCGCGGATCTCGCCGGGGTTGATCTCCGTCAGCCGGCGCGCGGCGAAGGTCTCGGCGTCGAACACCATGTTGATCGGGAGCTCGCCCAACAGCCGCAGCATCGGGCCGTCATCGCGCACACACAGCGGCGCGCCGCCACCCGACAGGTCACACGTGACGCGCAGGTCTTCGCCGGTGTCGGCGTGCACGACCAGCACCCAGTCCGGCGACCACTCGAACGCGGGCGGCGGCTCGTCGTCGGGCCCGAGCTCCGGCTCGCCCGACTCGACAGCCAGCAGCGCGACCTCGAGCCGGCCCAGCGCCTGATACCAGCGCCGCACTTCTTCCTCTGGGATCGCCTCGACCCCGGTCTCGCCTTCGCCCGTGTAGAACCACTCGCCGCCGCGCCGCATCAGCTTGCGCGCGGCGGGCTCGTCGAGATCGATCCCGACGATTCGCCCATAGTCGTGGGGAACCAGTCGCGGCTCGAGCATCCCGGCCACCGGCGACAGCAGCGGCCAGCGCTCGAGCAACTCGGCCGGTACGCACCCGAGCAGGCCCGGCCCGCGATCGACGAGGCGCTTGCTTGGATCACCCGGGCACGCGCCGCCCAGATGCAGTGCGCGCGAGCTGCCGTCGAGCGTGGTCACGACCAGCCACGGTCGCAGCGACTCCGAGGCGACCGCGTCGCGCTCGACGAAGGGATCGAGCTGGGCCCGCAGCAACCTGCGGATCCGAAATTCGACGGCCTCGGTGGCCAACAGCGCCGGGGTTCCGCCCTCGCGCACCCGCCAGAACCCGTCGTCGCTGCGGCCCAAGATCAGCTCGTCACCCCACGCGAGGCCCGTCACCCGCTCGACGTCGACCGGCAGCAGCCGCTTCGACAGCCAGCTCTTGGGCGGCTGCTCGACCAGGGTCAGCATCTCGGTCTCCACGACCCAGGTGTCACCGTTGACCTCGAAGGATCCGTACACGCCGCCGCCCGTCGCCGCGCTGCCGAGCTCGAGCTTGAGGTTTTCCCCCGGGAGGCTGATGCGGATCACCCCGCCCTGCCCCACGCCCTTGACCTTGCCGGTCGAGCGCCGCGCGGTCGCCAGGCGCAACGATGACCACAGGCCCTCGAAGTCCTCGTCCGCGACCGGGCCGAGCACCTCGTCCCCGTGCATGAGTTGGTGGCCGCCGTTGGGGGTTGGGACCACCCGCACCACCGGCCCGTCGGCTGCCTGCAGCTCGATCGTGGCCTTGCTTGGATCGGCGTCGACCAAGGTTGGAAACACCCGCCGACCCCCGAGCCGATTGTTGACCAGCAGCGCGCCGTCGTCGGGCTTGGCGAACGGGTCCGCCCACGCCAAGGCGATCGCGAGGCCAGCCAGCGTGAGCGCGACGAGGGTCCCCGGACGCGGTCGGATCGGGCCGAGCTGTCGCACGCGTCGTCGCGACTTGCTGCGCGGACGCGCGACCACGACGTCGTGCTCGGCCGAGGGCTTGCGGTTGGCGCTCACTGACGTCGCCTCCACAACACGAGCAGGCCCAGACCGATCGCAAAGCCCGGCAGCCCAAACAGGCACATCCAGGTCATCCGCTGCAGCTGCTCGGGCAACAGCACCAGCTTGACGTGCTCGCGATCGCGCGGGCGGATGCCCATCAACACCTCGCGCTGGGTCAGCCACCCGATCAAGTTCAAGATCAGATCGCGGTTGTGCGAGTAGGCCACGTCTTCACGCAGCCAAGCGTTGAGCGCGAAGTGATCCGAAGCGACCACGACCAGCCGCGAGTCACCGCGCACGCCCGCCGCCGCGACCGGGATGGGCCCGCGTCGGTCACCGTCGTCGCTGGGGTCGAGCTTCCCGCTGAGCTGAAACTCGAGCAAGCCAGACTCCGCCCACCCTTGCTCGGAGCACGACGCCAAGGCCACAGCGTCGCCGTCGACCCACAGCTCGCGGACCTCGAACAGCGCGACCGGCTGCAGCACCAAGCTGCGCACCGCCGCGTGATCGGCCCAGCCCTCGACGACCGTGAACCCGACCTTGCTGGTCCCGCCAGGGACCTCGTGTGGGTCGACGACCAGACGATCGCCGAAGTGGATCCCGTACTCGGCGGTCAGCGGCTCGAGGCCATGATCCGCCAGCATCGGCTTGCCCGGCACGTACTTGGCCCCAGCCAAGATCAGCAGGTCTTTTCCGCGCGCGGCGAAGCGCCGGATCGCCGCGACCTCGTCGGCCGCGAACACGCCGGTTGGGCCGGCGATCAACAGCACGTCGCACTCGGCGAGCGCCGCGTCGTCGCCGAGGTCGGCCAGCTTGGTCTCGAGGTTGGCGTCACGCAGGAGGTCGCGCAGGTGCGCGTAGCCATTGAAGGGCTCGAGATCGTCGAACGCGGGCTCGCCGTGCCCCTGCGTGTAGCAGACCGCGATCGACAGCGGATCCGAGACCTCGAGGAATTTACCGAGCAGCGCCTCTTCGCCGCGGAACGACTTCACGCGCGGACCGTTGGCTTGGACCTCGGGCCCGGTCGCGTAGGTCACCAGCTCGTTGGGCAACAGGTGCGCGCGGCGGAGCCCGCTGCCCTGCCCCGCGCGGATCAACACCACGCCCTCGGGCAGCTCGCGCCCGCTCAGGCCAAAGTCCTCGATCAGTCGCTCGGCCTCCTGCCGATCGACGTCGGGATCGACCGTGCTGACCCGCAGCACGCCCTGCTTCGCGGCGCCGCCCATGCGCGTGAGCACCTCGCGCAGCTCGCCGCGCACCGGGTTGGGTCGGCCGTTTCCGATCGTCGCGGGCACCACGATGACCACGTCGACCGGTCCGACGAGCTGATCGAGGACATCCTTGGCCCGATCCGAGAGCGTGTAGACCTGACCCGCCGTCCAGTCATCGCGCTCGGCGTGGCGCCCGGCGAACACCGCGAGGTGCCCCGCCGCGACACACACCAGGGCGCTCTGCACGACCGACTGCCAGTCGCGACGCGGATTGATCGCCGTGATCGCGACCGAGATCGCCGCGATCACGACCGCGAGGTGCAGCCACACCCAGCGACCATCGACGATGCCCTGGGCGAGCTCCTGCATCATCCCGAGCAGCGAGGTCCAGCTGAGGATCTTGGCCAAGAAGACGTCGACTTGGTCGGTCAGCAGCCCGGCGAGCAGCACGATCGTGCAGCTCACGAAGGTTCCGATCGCGGCCGCCAGCTGGCTGCGCGCGAAGGCCGAGAACACCAACCCAACCGCGAGGAAGCTGGCGCCGACCAAGAACGTGCCCAGGTAGCCGCTCAGGATCGGCCCCAGATCGGGGGCCATCGTCGGCCCCGAGGCGCCTCGCAAGAGCAGGTAGAAGCTCCCGGTTGGCAACCACAGCGCCACGTAGAACCCGAGCGCGCCCAGGTACTTGCCGATCACCACCTGCGAGGGCTGCAGCGGCGCCGTCAGCAGCGCCTCGAGCGTACCCTGGCGCCGTTCCTCGGCGATCAAGCGCATGCTCACCGCGGAGCAGATGAACACCACCGGCAGCCAGAAGATGAAGATGCTGCCGCCGAAGAAGAACTGCATCACCGGACCGCGCGCCGCCAGTGGCTGGTTGAGCACCGACAACAGCACGGAAAAATTCCAGCCCTGGTTGAGCAGGAACAAGGTCCCAACCAGGTACGCGAGCGGGGTCACGAACAGCGACAACAGCTCGCGGCCCGTGATCGCCAAGGTCCCGCGGAGCCAGTGCCCGACCTGCTGCAGCAGCGCGTTCATCCGCCCCCCTCCCTGAAGCCGGTGACCACGGCGAAGCGCTCTTCGAGCCGGCGACGGCCAGGCTCGAGCCGGACCAGCGGCAAGTTGGCCTCGAGGCTCGCGCGACCGATCGCGGCGGCCAGGTCGTCCATCGCGACCCCGTCGCTGGTGACGGCCGCACGCAGCGCCACGCTTCCGAGCGTCCCCGCTTTCGCTTGGCCTTCGCGCGGGCTGGGCCGGGCCGCCCGAGGATCGCGGGGGGAGATCTCCAGTTGGGGCGGATCCTCGCGCCCAAGCGACGCCCAGGCCGCCTCGATGCAGGCCCGGATCGCGGCGCCGTCGGCCCCCGACCACTCGACGAACAGCGTGTCGGTCGCCAACGCCGTGTTCACGGTCTCGTCGGCCACGACCTGGCCGCGCGACAAGATGATGACCCGATCACACAGCGCCTCGACCTCGGCCAAGATGTGCGAGCTGAAGATCAGGGTTTGATTGCCTCCCAGATTCTTGAGCATCGTGCGGATCCCCTGGACCTGGTTGGGATCGAGACCCACGGTCGGCTCATCGAGCACGACCAAGGGCGGCGATCCCAGCAACGCATCTGCGATGCCCACGCGCTGGCGATAGCCACGGCTGAGCCGCGCGATCGGGGTCTCGGCCATGCCCTCGAGACCCGACAGCCCGACGACCCGCTCGATCTCCGCCGCGCGCTCACGCCGGGGCACGCGCTTGATCCTGGCCCGAAACTCCAGGTGCTCGCGGACGCGCAGCTCCTGGTAGAGCGGGACCTGCTCGAGCAAGTAGCCAACGAGCTCGCGGACCGCCAGCGACTGCGTCGCGACCGAGTAGTCGGCCACGCGCACGATCGTGTCACGCCCACGCGGGACCGGCAGGTAGCCGCAACAGATGCGCATCAGCGTGCTCTTGCCCGCTCCGTTGGGTCCAAGCAGACCGACCCGCTCGCCCGGTGACACCCGAAACCCGACGCCATGCAGCGCCGGGTCTTCGGAACCCGGGTAGTGAAAGGTCAGGTTGCTGACCTCGAGTGAAGCGGGGGGACGTGCGGGCATGGCTCGCTTCGCGGAGGTGTACCGCGAAGCAGCCTCAGCCCCAATGCCTGCGCGCTTGTGTTTTCAGCTCGGGCGAGGGCCGTGGGCAGCGGACTCTGGTGTCATTTGGGGTCAGCGCCAGTCGCGGGATCCGCCGCACTGTCGGCGGCGCCAGGGTCCCCCGGCTTCGCTCCGGCTGCGTCGCCAGCCTGTGCGGCGGCGCCAGCATCAGCCTCGCCCTCGCCCTCGCCCTCGCCCTCGCCGGCCGCGGCTTGGTCTGCGGCCGCCTGCGCTGCGGCCTCTGCTTCGACCTGCTTGGCGATCGTCTCGGGGATGGGGCCCGGCGCGGTCTCGACCGGGTCGCGCTCGATCTCTGCCAGCGCCCACTCGATCGCCTGCTTGACCTCGGCCACCGGCTCCGTGGCGAGCTTGGCCTCGAGCAATTTTTTGTATCCGATCAGGCGCTGCTCGCCCATGATCGCGGCCACGCGCTCGCGGACGACCGGCGAGGTCTCCGAGTCGAGCACGTACAGCAAGGCGAGCGCGGTGCCGTTGTCGACCGCGGGGGCCAGGGCCTCGGCGCACGCTGCTCGCTCGGCCTCGTCCTTGACGTATTCGCCATCGTGCTTGAGCGTCAGACCATCGAGTAGCCCCTTGCGACGCAGCTCGTAGGCTCCATAGACCTGCGCGGCCTCCTCGAGATCGCCACCCTTGACCAAGAACTCGCCGAGCAGCAGCCAGCCAACGAGGTCGTCGGGGATCATCTCGACGACGATCCACTGCTCGGCGATCGCCTCGGGCCATTTTTGATCTTTGGACAGCGCCAACGCGAGCACGATGTGGGGCGCAGCCTCTTCGGGGATCAGCTCGATCGCCTGGCGATAAAACGAGATCGCCGAGCGCTGATCATTGCGAGCCTCGTGGATGCCCCCAAGCAGCAAGCTCGCGTTGGCCCGCAGGTGAACATCTTCGGCCTCGGTCGCGACCCGCATCAGGTCCGCCTGGATCTCGCGGAACGCCGCGTCGGGCAGATCGATCGTGGCTTCGAAGCGGTCTTTGCTGGCCACGTAGAGCGCTTCGAGCTCGGCTTGGGTCAACGCCGGCGGGGCCGGTTGATCGGGCTTGGCCCCGGCGTCGTTTTTGCCGGCTTCGGCCTGGCCGGCGTCGGCTGTTCCGGCGTCCTTGCCGCAACCCGCGACCAGGCCCATGCCCACACACAGGGACAGACAGGCAAAAAAACTCGAGGAGGCGATCCTTGCGGTCATCAACGACATCTTCGGGGCATCTTCGGGGCCGGACACTGGCAGCCGTCGAAGGTTGCCACACTCACGAGCTTTTGTTGTACCGTCGTTGCGTGGGTAAGAGAGGCGTCGGGTTCTTGCAAGGGCTAGCAGCGGTCGCCATCGCGGGCTCGCTTGGCGCCTGCGACCTCGAGCCTTGCGGCAAGATCGACCTGACCGGCACCCAGACGCGCAGCTTGGCGCGGCAAGGGCCCACGGTGATCGCCGTCAGCGACGGCGCCCACGTCGAGGTCGTCCGCACCTGCGCCCACGCGGACTGCGGCTTCGCCGAGCTCGAGGTCCAATCGCTGACCCTCAGGGCCCCACCCGACCAGCTCATGCTCACGGCCTCGGGCCGCTGGCTGACGTATCGGGTTGGGTCCGGCGCGTTTCGGATCGATCTCGACGCGCCCAAGCTCGACACCTCGGCGTCGGGCCCCCAGATCGCGCCCGACTTCGGTGTACCCGGCAATATCGACGAGATCGTGGGCTCGCTGCGCGGCGGCGACTGGCTGATCTACCGAAGCCGCGCGATGGGCGGCAAGACCGGCCCCGAACCAGACAGCGAGCTGTGGGCTGTGTATGTCGGCGAGCTCTCCGAAGCCGAGACCGCCCAGCAGTTTCAGCTTGGCGCAGGTCACGATCTGCGGGTCGTGGCGATGGGTCACCGCCACATCGTCGCGCGCGAGCGCCTCGACGAAGGCCGCGAGGATCTCTACCTCGTGCGCGTCGCCCCAGCGCGGCGCGTCGACATCCTCGCGGGTGGCGAAGTTGGAGATCCGCTGCACCTCACCAGCGGCGACGAGTTTCGGCGCGTGATGATCACCGAGGGCCCCTCACCCGCGCAGATCGATGGCTCGACCGAGCCCCACGCCGAGGTCCCAACCGACGTCCAGGTGATCGCAACCACAGGTGCGGGAGCGGGCGCGCGGACCCTCGTGTTCGCCGTGTCTGATCTCGACCACGTCGCCAACTTCAGCGGCGAGGTCGTCACCTCGCTCAACGCCCTCGAGGACGTGCCTGGCCTGAGCCCGGTCTCGCCCGGCGGCAAACACCTGGCCTACATCACCACGCGGGGGGACCTCGCGCTGCGCAACCTCGACGACCAAAAGTCCTGCATGATCCGGCCCGCCAGCGCCACGCGACACGTGCTCGCAGGGTTCGCATCCGACGGCACGATGTACTTCGAGGCCGAAGAAGGCGGGCACGAGGCGGTGTACGCCTACCAGGGTGACACCCAGGTGTTCACGCCGCTGACCGGCAGCGATCAGCAGTGGCGGCTGCAAGCGGTGCCGCCGCGCCGCTACGAGCTCGACCAGGACGATCATCCCCCCTTGCCCTGGGCGGTCGTCCGCGGCGACTACGACCTGTCCGCGCGCGGCCCCGGCAGCGGCCCCAAGAATCTGTCGTACGAGCGGGCCAGCTTCTTGCCCCGCGGCGACGAGACCCTGTGGCTGCTCGAGGCCAACGACAAGGGCAGCCACCTCGATCTGCGTCGGATCCAGCCGGTCGCCAGCGGCACCACGCTCGGCTTCGACACCGACGCCGACCCAATCGTGTGTGCGGATGACGGCTGCAAGTCGCCGCAACCCTACTCGCACGCGTACTCGTCGCCCGCGACAACGGTCTGCGTGTCTGTCTCGCAGTCCGCGATCGACACCACGCCGTGGGCAACCCAGTGCTCCGAGCCGAGCAAGCCCAAGCGCTATCTCGACAGCGGGCCGCCTGCGGGCGAGCTCGGGCCCTGATCGGTATGTGGCCTTCGGTGTTCGGGCATTCGGCCTGAACTTTCCCTACTGAACTGGGCCCTACTGAACTGGGCCCTACTGAACTGGGCCCTACTGAACTGGGCCCTGCTGAACTGGGCCCTGCTGAACTGGGCCCTGCTGAACTGGGCGGTTTCCGGTTCAGCCACGCACCCACGCCGGCCAGCGCATGCTGCTGTGGCCCGCTGCCGCCTCGCTGAACGCCGTCGGCAGCATCTCGGCGATGTCCATCGCGAGGGTGCCGTCCTCGCGCAGGCGGTCGCCCGCGCCCGCGTGCAGGTCCACGCCCACGCAAGCCGCCGACCATGAATCGAGACCGCGGGCGAGCAGCGCCGCGATCACGCCTGCGAGAACGTCGCCGGATCCTGCGGTCGCCAACGCAGGGCCCCCGCGCGTACAGATCGCCAAGCGCATCTGCGACGATGTGGCTTGGCTGACCAAGGTGCCCTCGCCTTTGAGCACCACGACCGCGCCGGTCAACGCCGCGAGCCGCTGCGCCGCCAAGCGTCGATCGGCTTGAACCCGGGCGTTGTCCCAGCCAGCTCCCGGATCGAGGCGCGCGAGCATGCGGGCGGCCTCGCCGGGGTGCGGCGTCACGACTCGCGGACCCGCGCCGGGCTCGCCTGCGTACTCGTCGAGCCCGCTCGCGTCCCAGACCATGGGTCGCGCGTCCGTGTGATGCAGGTGATCGAGCGCCCGTTGATCGGGGTCGACCAGGCCCGGCCCGACCACGAGCGCGTCAGCTTGCGGGATCACCCACGCATCGTCTGGATCGGCGAGCATCAGCTCGGGGCGCAGCTCGATCAGCGCCCGGCGGAGGTCAGCGTCGTTCGGCGCGAGCGTGGCCAGCCCTGCCCCGCTGCGCATCGCCGCCGTCGCGGCCAAGATCGCCGCGCCGGGCGTCCCTCCTCCGCCGCCGATCACACCAACGTGACCTCGCCGTCCCTTGTGCGCCGCGCTCGGCAGCCGCGCGAGACGAGCGGCCACCCACCCCGGCTCGATGAGATCAATGAGTTCGACGGGCTCGCGCTGCTCGGCTGCTTCGACCTTCGCGACCAAGCCAATCTCGGCGACCACCAATTCACCGATGTGATCCCTGGCTGGGGTCAGGTGCAGACCCGGCTTGCTGCGTTGAAACGTGACGGTGAGCGCCGCAGTCGCGACGGCCCCCGCCACTGCCCCCGAGTCGACATCGACGCCGCTCGGGAGGTCGACCGCCACCACGTGGACACGCTCGCGGCCAAGTTCTTCGACCAGCTCCCCCAACCACTGCAGCGCCTCGCCCACGGCCCCCCGCGGCGCCCCGCGGCTGCCGGTTCCAAGCAGCGCGTCCACGATGATCGTCGCCCGAGCTGACGGCTTGGGTAGCTGCGTGACGATCTTGACGCCGTGCGCGCGCGCCAGGGCCAGCTGGGCCGCCACGGCTGCGTTGTGTCGCTCGCCCACCACCACCGCGATCACCTCGCGCCCGCGCCCATGCAGCTGACGCGCAACAGCCAGACCGTCGCCGCCGTTGTTGCCTGGCCCGACCAAGATCAGGATCTGCGCGGCCCCTGCTGCCTCCGCCAGCCGCTCGACCTCCGCGCTCACGCACAGCGCCGCGCGCTCGATCAGCACCGACGACGGCATGCCCAGCACATCGATCGTGTAGCGATCCGCAGCCGCAGCCGTGCTCGCCGTCCACAGCGCGGCGGGTGCCGACGCTCGCACGTGGGTCTGTGTTGAGGTCATCGTTTCTCCGACACCACTCGTGAACGGACATCTCAATTGACGTGGGCAGAGATCTCGGCAATCGCAACTTCTGCGATCTCCTCCACCGCCTGCGTCAGCGCCCGTTCGTCGGTCCCCTCGACCATCACGCGCAGCTTTGACTCGGTCCCCGAGTAGCGCACGACCACGCGGCCCTCATCACCGAGCCGCTGCTCGACCGCCGCGATCGCCCGGTTGGCCCGCTCGAGCTGCGCGAGCGGGATCTTGCGGACCACCGGGTAGCTGCGCGAGACCTGCGGGTATCGGGTCATCACCGCCGCCAGCTCTGCCAGCGTCTTCTGCTCGCGCACCATCACGGTGAGCACCTTCAGCGCCGCGACCAAGCCGTCGCCGGTCGTCGCGTGCTCGAGGCAGATCAAGTGACCCGACTGCTCCCCGCCAAGGTTGCAGCCGCGCTCGCGCATGGCCTCGACGACATAGCGATCTCCAACAGGCGTACGCACCAACTTCACGCCAACCTGCGCGAGGCTGCGCTCGAGCCCGATGTTCGACATGACCGTCGCAACCACGGCGTCGCCGGTCAGCTGACCGCGCGCCGCCAGATCGCGCCCGATGATCGCCAGCAGCGCGTCACCGTCGACGATCTGCCCGCGGTTGTCACACACGACCGCCCGATCCGCGTCGCCGTCGAGCGCCACACCAAAGTCCGCCCGGTAGCTCCGGACCGCGTGCGACAGCTGCTCGGGGTGCATCGCGCCGAACCCAGCGTTGATGTTGGTGCCGTCGGGCTCGACGCCGATCCGCACGACGTCGGCCCCGAGCTCCTCGAAGATCTTCGGTGCGATCTTGTAGGCGGCCCCGTGCGCGCAGTCGACGACCACGCGCAACCCGTCGAGCCCAAACTCTTGCGGCAGCACGTGCTTGACGTGGGTGATGTAGCGGCCGCCCGCGTCCTCGAGCCGAAACGCCTTGCCGATGTTCTCGCCGTGGGCCAAGCGATCATCCACGGCGCCCCGCTCCATCAACGACTCGATGTGACTCTCGACCGCGTCGGGCAGCTTGAACCCATCGTTGGCGAACAGCTTGAACCCGTTGTCCTCGAACGGGTTGTGGCTGGCCGAGATCACCACCCCTGCGTCGGCGCGCATCGACTTGGCCAGGTACGCGACCCCTGGCGTCGGCAGCGGCCCGGTCAACATCACGTCGACCCCCAGCGCGCACAGCCCCGACGCGAGCGCGGTCTCCAGCATGTAGCCGCTGCGCCGCGTGTCCTTTCCGACAACGACCTTGCCCTCGCGTCCAAAGTGCGCAGCGACGGCCATCCCAAACCGCATCGCCACGTCTGGAGTCATGGGGTGGACGTTCGCGCGACCGCGGATCCCGTCGGTACCGAACAGCTTGCGTTGCTTGGCCACGCCGCAGTGATAGCGGAACTCGTGCAAGGGTGTCGACCCGCTCAGTTGGGGTCCGACAGCTCGACGCCCTGCGGGGACAGGCGCAGGCGGATCAGCGGCGGCACGATCGAGAGCTGCTCGGCCGCGGCGGTCGGGACGTCGGGGGACCACTCGAAGCGCACCGTCACGGAGATTGGGGCGCCACGCTGGCTCGACGTCTCGACCTCGATCGTGGGGCGCAGCGCGTGCTCGAGCCCCGTGAGCGTGCCCAGCACCGCGCGAGGTCCCCGCACACTCACTCGCTCGGCGCCAGGCAGGACACTGGGCGCGAGCTCGGGCAGCGCCTCGCGCAGCGCCTCGCTGGTCTCGACCTCGAGCTCGATCTCGCCGATCACATCCGCGACCTCCGCGACGACCCGCACCGTGGGTAGATCCCCGGTCGGCACGCCTAGAAAATTGAGCCGGACTGGCGGTGCCTCGAGCACGAGCTGGGTCTGCACGCTGCTCGTCGCGCCGCTGATGTCCAAGGTCGTCGTGCGCAGCTGCTCGATGCCCGCTAGATCCGAGGCAGGCGCGCGCACGATCCAGCTGTCCGGTTCCACCCGGGTGCCGACCAAGCGATGGTCGGGGCCGACCTCGCCGACCACGATCGGAACGATCGCTAGCTTGCGCTCGATGACCGCCTCGAACCGAAGATCGACGTGATCGTACTCGAGCGTGTCGAGCACCACGCCGGGCGGCATCACGATCGAGGCTGGATCGAGCTCCATCGGGCCTGGGCTGACCTCGCGCAGATCCAAGGTCGCCGTGCCCAGCTCCACCGCCGCGATCCGGTTGACGTTGACCCACGGGCCTCGCAGCTGCAGCTCCACTGTCTTGGGCGGTGTCGTCAGCAACACCCGATCGGGATCCTCGATGACACGCAGCGGGATCGTGAAGCTCCGCGTGACCTCGTCGCGCGTCACGATGAACACGATCAGCGCCAGAAAAAACGCCATGATCTTGGTGCCCCAGTTCTTGGTAGCGACCTCGATCGCGAGGGTGCCCCCGCGCCGGACCCAACTGGTTTGGGCGTCGTCGGACATCAACCGATCCTCCCGGCGCCCGCGCTGGTGCTCGCGCCCACATCGGAGACCGGCTCGGCGTCCGAGTCAGACGCTCGCTCCGAACCAATGGGCTCCACCCGCATGTCCAAGCGACTCGACGAGGCCGCAGCGGCTCCGGCCGCCACGGCCGCAGCCGTGGGTGCCGGGCGATCGATCCACGCGTAGATCCGCTCTGCGAGTCCGATCGAGTCGACCGGCTCGCTGATCACGCCGCCCTCGACCACGCGGATGTCACCGCGCTCCTCGGACAGCGCGATC
Source organism: Enhygromyxa salina (assembly GCF_000737335.2). Classification (GTDB taxonomy): domain Bacteria; phylum Myxococcota_A; class Polyangia; order Nannocystales; family Nannocystaceae; genus Plesiocystis; species Plesiocystis salina_C. Next base: position 22,268 of record NZ_JMCC02000014.1, read on the forward strand.
ACCAGCGCGTCGCAGTCCTCGCTCACGCCGATCGCCCCGCGATGTCGGGTCCCAAACCGCGGATCGAGATCTCGAGTCGACAGCGGACACACGACGCCGGCCCGCTCGATCCGAAATTCGCGGATCAAGATCGCGCCGTCGTGCGCGGTGTTCAGCGAGTGCGGGAGCGTCAGCGCAACCAGCGTCTCGGCATGAAGCGGCGCGTCGATGCGCTTGCCGACGTCGGTGCACCCCTCCAACACGTCGAGCTCACCCTCGAGAATGAACAGCGCCCCGACCCTCGCCTTGCTCAGCCGCTCGCACGAGCCAACCAAGGTCTCGACCGCGGTCTCGGCCGCCTCCCGCCGCGCCTGTGGCATCAAGCGCTGCCCGACGCGCACCAACAGGCGCCGCAGCTCCTGATGAAACACCACGATCAGGATGATGATGATGTACTCGAGGAAGTACTTGAGCAGCACCCCCACACCGACGATCTCGAGCTCGCGCGCGACGAACCCGGCGGCGGCCAACAGCGCCACCAGGATCAACACCGGCAGCGCCCGCGTGCCCTTGAGCAGACGCAGCACCGCGTACGCGAGCGCGAACAACAGCACGAAGTCGACGACGTCGCGCCAAGTCAGCGCCGAGAACAGATCCGCGAGGGTCAAGCCTGCATCCTCCGGCCTCCCGCTGGCTCCCTAGCAGCCCGTGGTGCAATGCCTCGCGCCGCCTCGCTTGGCCTTTTCGCCGAGGGCTTTGTCGCCAAAACTTGCAGTGGGCCCACCACAGCGGCGTTTTGGCTCCGCGCCCTCGACGAAAATTCCGGCGCGAGGCGACACGATGCATTACACCACGGGCTGCTAGCGATTGGCAAATTGCTTGGCGTCGATACCATAGCGACGCAGGAGCTTGTGCAAGTACTTGCGATCCATGTCGGCCTCGCGGGCGCCGCGAGAGATGTTGCCGCCCGCACGCTCGAGCAACCAGCGCAGATAGGCCTCCTCGAAGCGCTCGACCGCCCGCTCTTTTTGCTCTCGGAAGGTCAAGGTGGGATCGAAGGACACCACGCGCGCGTCCGGCTCGCCGCGGCGGTCCGACGCCATGAGATCGATGACGCCATCCGGCGACAAGTAGGCGCTGCGCTCGACCACGTTTCGCAGCTCGCGAACGTTCCCCGGCCAGTCGTAGCCAATCAGCCGCGCCATCGCCTCGGGCCCGGGTGGACGCCACATGCCAGGTGGCAACCGGCGAGAGAAGGTCTCGATCAGCATCGAGATGTCGTCACGTCGCTCACGCAGCGGCGGGAGCTCGCAGCTCACGACCGCGAGGCGGAAGTAGAGGTCTTCACGAAACCCGTCCTCGTCACCCGGCGTCAGCAGCTCTCGATTGCTCGCCGCGAGCACGCGGACATCGACGGCGAGCTCCTCGCTGCCGCCAACCTGGCGAAAGCGCCCGGTCTCGAGCACGCGCAGCAGCTTTGGCTGAAGATCGGCGGGGAGCTCGCCAACTTCATCGAGCAAGAGCGTGCCCCGATCAGCGAGCGCGAACGCACCGCGACGCGTGGGATCGTCGCGCACCCCAAACAGCTCGGCTTCAATCTGGTCTGCCGCGAGCGCGCCACAGTCGACGATGACGAAGGGCTGCTCGCGCCGGCTCGAGGCCTCGTGGATCGCCCGCGCGACCAAGTCCTTTCCGGTGCCCGTGTCGCCGCGCAGCAGCACGGGCACGTCCCGATCGGCGACTCGCTCGAGCACCGCGAACACCCGGCGCATGGCGAGGCTGCGTCCAAGCACCGGGCCAAATCGCTCGGCTTCGCTCGGCAACAGCTCGGGCTGACGATCGCGGGGGACAAAGCGCAGCTCGAGCGCGCCGAGTCGCAGCTCGTCGCCTGGACGCAGGAACGCGTCCTTGATCCGCGAGCCACCAAGGAACGTTCCAGCGGACGACTCGCGGTCGAGCAGTCGGTAGCGATCACCCTCGCGGCGGATCTCGGCGTGCACACGACTCACCGAGACGTCCGGCAAGACCACCTCGCACTGACGGGAGCGACCCATCGTGACCACGGGTTTGACGATCTCGACCTCGCGGCCTCGCAGCTCACCCGAGAGGATCAGCAGGCGGTAGCCGTGGTGCGCGAGCTCCGGTCCGTCGTCCACAGCCACCGTCGAAGGGACCTGCTCGTTGGTTCGCGCCACGTCACGAACGCTATCATTGGCGCGCCCCGACTGGCGCGCCGACCAACCAATGCAAAAGGGACGGCGTTGGCCGTCCCTTTGGAACCCATGGCGACTCGCGCCCGCTGGCAGCTCGTACAGCGCCTGTGTCGAATCGGACTCAGATGAAGAAGTCGATCACCGCGACTCCCCGATCAGCGTCGGGCTCGACTCGCTCGCGGTTGGGGGGCTCCTGCCATTCTGGCGCGCGGAGCGGGAGCTGAAGAACAGGCCGCTCCTCGACGAAGCGGGCGGGTTTGCGTTTACGGGGGCGGTGAATGCTCACTGAGTGTGCCATGGTGCCGTCCTCTCTGTGTCGGTCGGGTGTGACCGCGCTGACAAATAATGCAACTCATAATCCAAGCGCGCATGCGCGCCTTGTTGGCTGAGATGACCGTAATTCTCGCCTACTTGGCGTTCCCACCCAAATTCTTGGCACCCAGGATCCATGCCCTTTGCCGTCCCGGTTGCGTCAAACCGGGACAGTGGTGTCAGGGTGGGGGTTTCGCGAATCAACATCGGCCTACGAATCGAGGCTAATGCAGCATCCAAACTTAGCAACCGGTGCTCCAGTTGAGCACCTCCACCCACAATGTAGCCATTTTCGGCTCAGGCGGGACCCCTTCGCCGAACCGCACGACGCGGCCATGGATCGCCGCATCTAGATGAGATCAGCTAGAAATCGACGACGACCCAGCGATCTTTTTCGCGTTCGAGCCGAGCGAACTCGCCATCGCCAAGGTCCAAGATGGCCTGATGCGCGTCCGCTCGGATCGTGCCAGCGAGCCGCTCGGCGAGGCGATCTCGGGCTTCGTTCAGGGCCGGCGCCTGCGGACCCTCTGTCCACGCCAAGGTGAGGTCTTGCTCCGAGAGACCCATTCGGTACCGGCGTGGCGCCAGGTCGAGCATGACGTCCCACCTGCCCTCGCGGCTCGCACGCACCAAGCTTCGCAACGCCTCGCGAGGCGTTGACTGCCCAAAGTACTCAGTTGGATCGCTGGCGAAGCGCCACCCCTTGTCGGTCCAAACTGCCTCTACGACCTCGTCGTTGGCCAGATAGAGCAACGCCTCGGGTCGCGCGCCGGTTGGACGCCCCAACCGCTCCCCCCAACCGGACGCGTCCTCGAGCAGGACCGCGTAGTCGATCCGAGAGCGCGTGGCGGGCAGCACATGCTCGTCGATCCTGTCGCGATCGCCGCGACGCACCGACTTGCCGAGATCTCCGCTGGAGCGAACCAAAGAGCGAGCGTGCCCGCCACACCCGGCCACAACCGTGGCCACCAGACAGACGGTCAGGGCCCGCCACATCAGGCGGCCTCCGGGTCGGGGCGCGTCTCGATGATCGCGGTAAATTTGGCGCTGCTGCGGACCGCCCCCTCGACCTCGATCCGGCCCGAGAACTTACCGATGCGCCCCAAGCGGTGCGACTCGACGTGAATGTCGAGCACGTCCCCCGGCACGATCGGCGCGCGGAATTTGGCCTCCTGAATCCCCATGAACAGACACAGCTGCGTGGCTGGATCAAACGCACCAGAGACCTGGGCCAGCAGCGCGGCCGCCTGGGCCATGGCTTCTACCTGGACCACGCCGGGCAGGATCGGATGACCCGGAAAGTGCCCCTGCAAGATCGGGTCGCTCATCGAGACCAGCTTGCGCGCGTGGATCGACTGCTCTGCCTCCCAGCTCAACACCCGATCAATGAACAAGAACGGGTACCGATGCGGGAGCATCTCTTGGATCTGGATGATGTCGAGGGCCATTGGCGATACGGCGCAGGTGAGGAGCGGCCGAGCATAACGAAAAAGCCGACGGCATCCCACCATCGGCTCTTGCGCAGTCGGCCGTCGCCTACTTGTATTGCTTGTCGTAGCGCTTGATGACCTCATCGGTGAGGTCGACGCCGTTCGCGACGTACAGCACCGTGGACTGATCGCGGATCAGCACGAGGTCCAAGCTGAAGTCTTTGGCCAGCTCCTTGGCCAGGATCTGGCAGTTCGCGTACATCTTTTCGAGCGTGCGACCCTCTTGCTCGGCCAGCTCCTGCTGGAGCGTCATGTACATGCTCTGGAGCTCGTAGTAGTCGCGCTGCAGCTTCTCTGCGGCCTGCTGCTGCGCGTCGCCCTTCAGACTGCCGATCTTGGCTTGGTCGGCCTCGAGCTTCTCGCGGCGCTTGTCGAGCTTCTTTTGCTTGGCCAGCGAGCTGGTCTCGAGATCCTTGCGGGCTTTCTTGCCCGCCGCGGTCTCGTTGAGGATCCGCTGCATGTCGACGACGGCGACCTTGCCGATCTCGGGCACGCTGGCGGCCTTGGCGGTTGGCTCGACCGCGCTCACGGCCAAGGTCGTGCCGAACATGGCGACGGACAACAGAGCGAGCTGAGACAGCCGACCCAGCTTCGAACCCAATGGCAATTTGCTTGGCTTGGTCATTTGAATTTCTTGTCGTAGGCGACGATCACCTTGTTGGTGATGTCCAGCTGGGGGTTGGCGTAGAGCACCGTCAGCTCCGAGCGGACCAAGACGATCTGAACGCCCTCTTCGGCCGCCATCGACTGCACGATCGCCGACGCGTTCTTGTAGATCTTCTCCATGAGCAGGCCCTCTTTCTTGGCCAAGTCCTCTTGGGCGCCCGCGTAGAGCTCTTGCAGCTCTTGCTCGGCGACCATCAGGTCCTGCTGACGCCGCATCAGCTCGCTCTCGGACAACATCGTGGCCTTGGCTTGCAGATCTTCGTACTGCTTTTGCAGGTCTGCAGCCTTGCGCTCGAGCTTGGCGCTGCTCTTGGCGACGGCCTTCTCGAGATCTTTCTTGGAGTCCTTGCCCTGCGTCGTCTCCATCAGGACCCGCTGAAGATCGACGATAGCGATCCGCTTGGTCTCTGGGACGGCCGCGTGGGCCAGGTCAGGCGTCATGCCCACGCCAAGTGCCACCATGGGGACAGCGAGCGGGGCGGCGAACACTGCGCTAGCGAGCAGCAATGAGCGGAGTGGCGAGCGCATGATTGAGTCGGACATACCTGGCGTCTTGGTCTCGGGCAAGCCGACGGGGCGTGGGACGGGGCCTGTTGCGACCCGATTCACACTGGCCCGGTGCAAACTCGTTTGGACCCCGCATGATTAGACCCCCGCATGCACCTTAGGCTTCGCCGACTGCAGCCGCTGGCGCGTCTGGTCGCTTCGCTCCTCGGGGCTGTTTGTGCGCGGTCGTATGTGTGGCCCCCTACAAGGGGGCTCTGAGCGCGGCCTTGGGGCAGATCGATGTGAGTAGACCAGACGCGGCGGCGGCAGTCGGGGAAGTTCGCTGCCCAAGGTGAACCTGTCTGGGAAGGCGTCCGCAAGCGGGCGAGAAGCCCTCGCCCGAGCTGAAAACAGTGAGCTAGAAGCCGGTTCCGACGTTGAACTCGAACACGACTGGATCCTCTGGCGCCAGCAGCGACGTGCCGCCCAGGCGATCCAGGGGGAAGCCCCACTCGAACCGGAGCGGGCCGATCGGCGACTGCCAGCGGAACCCAAAGCCCATGCTGTAGCGCAGACTCTGGAGCGCGAACGAGGTGCAGGGATCGGCCTTCGGGAGCTGCTCGGGGTTTGGCTCCTGGCAGTACTGCGCCTCGGTGTTGAACGCGTTGCCGATGTCCGCAAATACGACGGCCTTGATGTTGGCGGGCGGCACGACCATGAACTCGAGCTCGAGGTTGAGGGCGGCCAGCAGGTTGCCGCCGACCTCGAACGGAAACAGCGCCGCCGACGGGTTGGGCGAGCTCTGGACCAAGATCCGCGGGCCCAACGATCGCAGGCGATAGCCGCGCAGCGAGCCGTGCCCGTAGATGCCGCCGGGGAAGTAGCGCTCGAACACCGGGACGCCGCCATCGGTCGGGCTCTGGATGTAGCCGATCTGGAAGTTCGATCGGAACACCACCCAGGCTCGGAAGCTGCGCTCGGTCTTGATGACCGGCACGTAGAAGCGAGCGTCAAAGGTGTAGCGGTTGTACTCGTTGTCCGACCCGAAGTACTTGCTGGCGAACTCGCCCTTGAGCTGGTGGAACATGCCCGAGGTCGGAAACAGCACGTTGTCGCGGGTATCGTAGACCAGCCGCGCGGTCACGGCCGAGGTCAGGCCGTTGGCGAACAAGTTGTTGATCAGCGACTGCTCGGGCAGCGCGGTCGTGGCCCCGGGCGCAAAGATGCCGCCGACCGCACCCACCGCACCAAACCCGACCTGAACGTACTCCAGGTTGTAGCCAATGAACGCGGTCAGGCCCCGGACCTTGGGGATTGGATACCCCCAGGACACCGCGAACCCCGTGCTGCCACGCGTGAACGTGGGGTACACGTTCGACGTGTTGAACACGTTGATGATGAACCACCAGTTGCTGTCGAGGAAGTAGCGCGTGGAGTAGCTGAAGTTGAACAGCCGGCGCAGGCTGGACAGCTGCGCGACCAGGGTCACCGTGGTGCCGCGGCCCAAGAAGTTGTCGTACTGGATCTGCGCCTGAAGCACGAAGTTCTCGATCGTCGAGAAGCCGGCGCCGATCTGGAAGGTGCCGGTCAACTTCTCCACGACCTCGACGTTGACGACGATGCGGTCGTCCGCGGTCCCCCGCGAGGTCGAGAGCTGCACGTCCTCGAAGTAGCCGAGCCGCAGCACCCGCAGCTGCGTGGCCTCTTTGGCGCTCTCGGAGTAGAGGTCGCCCTCGGTCAGCACGATCTCGCGGCGGATGACCTTGTCGGCCGTGCGGTCGTTGCCAAAGATGTTGACGCGCTCGATGTAGACCAGCGGGCCCTTGTCGATCTGGTAGTCGACGTAGAGCAGCAGCTTCTCGCGGTCCTGTTGATAGTTCGGCAGGACGTTGACGTAGGCGTAGCCCTTGTCCTTGTAGCGCCGCTCGATGTCTTGCTGGATCAGCTGCAAGCTGCCGGCCGAGGCCACGTCACCCGTGCGCAGCAGCGGGTCGATCGACTCCGCCAAGATCGCGGGCGGAAACAGCGGGTCCTCACCAGCGCGGGTCTGCTCGCGGCCCGTGATCGCGCCGATCCGGTACTGCGGGCCCTCGTCGACAGCGAGCGTGAGGTGCACGAAGCGGCGATCTGGGCTGAGCGCCATCTCGACGTCTTCGAAGTCGGCGTCGAAGTAGCCAACGTCGGCGTAGTACGCCCGCAGGTTGGCGTAGTCGGCGACGAACGCCTCGCGATTGAACACGCCGCCCGACTTCTTGCTGACGATCGTCAGGTAGCCGCCGATCCGGGTGATCATGACCTTGCGCAGATCGTCGTCGGTCAGCGCGGTGTTGCCAACGAACGTGATGCTGCGAACGATGACCTCTTCGGCCTCGTTGACGACGAACACCACGTCGACCTTGCCGGGCTGGCCCTCGACCGGCCGCACCGCGTAGTCGATCTCGGCCAAGAAGAACCCGTTTTGGGTGTACAGGGCCTTGATCATCTCGACGTTGGCCTTGACCGCCCCGAGCTCGAGCACGGAGTTGCCCTCGAGATTCAAGATCTCGTTGATGTCGTCGAGCTTGACCTTGGAGTTGCCCTCTACGATCAGCTTGCGGATGGTTGGGCGCTCCTTGACCACGTAGGTCAGGACCGCGCCGGCAGCCGCGAGCTCGCCCTCGACGTAGACATCTTCGAAGTAGCCGAGCGCCCACAGTGCCTTGAGGTCGCGGGCGAGCTTGTCGGGGGTGACCAGCTCGCCGACGTTGCTGTCGAGCTCGAGCAACATCGCGTCCGACTCGACCCGCCGATTTCCGCGGAACCTGATCTCGGCGATCGGCTGATTCCAGACGTCGTCTTCGACGCCTTCGAACGCGAGCAGCGCGGGCCGCAGGACCGGCTCGATCGACGAGGACCCACCAAATCCGGGCGGGTTGTTGGCGAGCGCGAGCTGCGGGAGCAGCACCATGAAGGCCATGACGAAGGCCACGACCCCCAGCGCCAGCGGCCGCACGCCCAGCGCCAGCGCCCGCCCGCTCCGCGCCAGCGTCCACAAGCCCAGCGCCACTACGCGGGCCCGGCTCGCGCCGCCAGACTGACCAACCCTACAGATCACAGCTCACTCGGGGGCCGCGCCAGCGGCCGCAGGGACTGCGCTAGCGGCAGCGGGTTGCAGAGGCGTCTCGGCGTCTTGGCCGTCGCCCTCGAGGATGCGGCCGTCGGCCATTCGGACCACGCGCGGCATCTGCTGCGCGAGCTCCATGTTGTGGGTCACGATCAGCATGCTCAGATCGTGCTCTTGGTTGAGTCGGAACAGCAGCTCGTGAACCTCGGCGCTGGTCCGCGTGTCGAGGTTGCCGGTTGGCTCGTCGGCCAACAGCAGCCGCGGCCGCATGGCCAGCGCCCGCGCGATCGCGACCCGCTGCTGCTCGCCGCCCGACAGCTCGCCGGGCCGGTGCGCGAGCCGGTGGCTCATGCCCACCGCGTCGAGCATCTCTTCGGCCTGCTGCCGCGCAACGCGGGTGGGCGTGCGGGCGATCAGGGCCGGCATCATCGCGTTCTCGAGCGCCGAAAACTCGGGGAGCAGATGATGAAACTGAAACACGAACCCGATCGTGCGATTGCGGAACTCCGCGAGGTCGGGCGGGGGCAGCCGCGTGATGTCGGTTGGCGTGCCGCCGCCGACGGGCTGAAATAAAATCTCGCCCGAGCTCGGCAGATCGAGGGTGCCCAAGCAGTGCAGCAGCGTGGACTTGCCAGCACCCGAAGCGCCGATGATCGTGACCATCTCACCCGCGCGGACAGTCAGGTTGACGCCACGCAGTACGTCGAGCTTGCGCGACCCATGCCGAAAGCTCTTGTACATGTCGCGCACTTGCACGAGCACGGGCGCGTTTTTAGCGGTGGAAGGCATCTCGGGACGCGAAACGGGGCCAACCCTAGAGCCGGGTTCCGGGGGTGTCAACGCTGGGGAGTCGACCGATGAGGCCGCCGGTAGGACCGCGCGCTTACACCCCAGCGCATGAGAGTTTACTTCTCCTGGTGCCGCAACCCGTCGACGGGCCGCATGCGTGAAGCCACACGCGCCGGATACAGGCTGGACAAGAACACGATCACCAGCGCAGCGACCCCGACGACCCCGACCTCGACCGGGTTGACGACGACGGGGAGCCGCTCGATGTAGTAGACGTTTTCGTTGAAGGGGAAGCCGAAGCGATCCAGGGCCCAGCACAGGGCGAGGCCCACGCTGATCCCCCCCATCGCGCCGAGTACACCCAGGCACAAGCCCTCGGCCACGAACACCCGCTGGATCAGATGATCGGGGCTGCCCATGGCCTTGAGGATGGCGATCTCCTTGGACTTCTCGAGCACGCTCATCAAGTTCGAGGCCAAGATCCCGAAGCTCGCGACCAGGACCACGAACATCAGCGCCACGAACATGGCGATCTTCTCGAGGAACATGGCCGAGAACAGGTTGCGGTTGAGCTCCTTCCAGCTCTCTACGATCAGCTCGGACTCGCCAAGTGAAATGCCCTGGCTGGCCGCCACTTGCTCGCGCAGGGCCTCGTCCGAGATGCTGTTGACGAGCCGCGTCACGGTCCGGCGCAGCAGCGGGGCCGAGCGTCCGAGCGCGCGCAGCTCGAGCTCGACGGCGAGCTTGCCCGCGTCGACCCGGTCGATCTCGTGGAGCTTGACCTCGATGCCCGAGACCCGGTCACCCGTGCGCAAGAACGCCTGCGCGACCGGCAGCGGGGTGTAGACGTTCTTGCGGTCGTACTCGTACATGCCCGAGTGGAACACCCCGCCAACCTTGGCGGCGAGGATCCCCGGGACCCGGCCCGCCGGGGTCAAGCGACCGACCGGCGTGATCAGCTGCACACGCGCTCCGACCCCAACGGCGAGCTCGTTGGCGAGCTCGCGGCCGATCAGGATCGGATCCACGACGCCCTCTTGGCGCGACTCGGACTCGGACTCGGACTCGGACTCGGGTGTTGGCCCCGGATCTGCGAGCGGATCTGCGGGCGGACCTTCGGGTTGCTCTTCGTTGTGGGCCGGGCCGTCTTCGATCTCCAGGACCTCGACGGGATCTTCCCAGCCGTCGTCGGCACCGCTGTCCTCGACCTCATCGTCGCCGGCGTCGACCCCCGCGGGGGCAGCCGGCGCGGGTGCCAGGTTGTTGCCGCGCTTGTTGGCGGGGGCGCTGTCGAGGTTGAGCACCTCGACGGGATCCTCCCACCCATCGTCTCCGCCATCATCGCCGCGAAATGGCTTCGGCAGCCCACTTGGCCCAAACGGGCCAGGGCCGCCAGGCCCACCAAACAGCTCTGCTGGCGGTGGCAGCCGCCCGGCGTTGAGCCCACCGATCGCACCGGATCCCGCACGCGGATCTGGGTCGTCGTCGTCGTCGTCGTCGTCGTCGTCGACATCGGGGAGCGCTCGGTCGATCTTGACTGGCGTGAGCGAGCCGGTGAGCCCAACCTTCTCACCCAACTTGTCACCCAATTTCTCACCCAGCTGGACCTCGGCCTTGTCGAGGTGTCGCAGCCGCCAGGGTGTCTCGGGATCGCTGGTCGAGAAGGGATCCGGTTCGGCGATGGTCTCGGGGTGCGCGAGCGCGTCGAAGCTGCCCTCGCGCATGATCTCTGCCAGGTTCGAGACCAACATCAAGCGCTCGGGCTCGACCCCGAGCAGCACCGCCCCCTGCCGGTTGATGCCGCTGCGGACCATGACCTCGGCCTCGAGGTAGGGGCTGGCGCCTGCGACCTCGGGCAGCTCGTCGAGCGCGTTGACGAGCGACTCGTAGTCCGTGAACCGATTGCCGTCGCTGCCCGACACCCGCAGGTGGGCCTTTTGATTGAGGATCTTGTCGCGTAGGTCGGCCTCGAGCCCGCTCATGAGCGACAACACGACGACCAGCGCCATGCACCCGAGCAGCACGGACTCTGTGATGATCGTGGCCAACAGGTTGAAGAACCGGGCCAGCACCGCCAGCACCAGCAACATCACACCCAGGGCGATGCTCGCGCCCCCGAACACGCCAAACTGGCGCTGCTGGGCAGTCGAGACCGCGGCCGAGAACATCTGCTCACCGGGCAGCGGCGAGGGCCCGAGGTGGGCCGCCCAGCCGACGAAGCCCGCGCCAACCAACAGCAAGAACACGCTGACCAGCGTCAGCATGTCGACCCAGCGAGGGTGCTGTTCGCCAGCCCGCAGGTGTCGCCAGGCGATGCGCCACTCGAGCGCGTGAGTCCAGGGAGCGGAGGCCATGGTCACCCTCACCCTTGCATGAGCAAGAACGCCTCCATGAAGGGATCGAGGTCACCATCGAGCACGGCGCTGACGTTGGACTGCTTGAGCTCGGTCCGGTGGTCGTTGACCTGCTGATAGGGGTGGATGACGTAGGACCGGATCTGGCTGCCCCACTCGATGCTCTTCTTGTCGCCCTCGAGCGCGCTGATCTCTTGCTCGCGCTTTTTCTGCTCGACCTCCCACAGCCGGGCCTTGAGCATGCGCATCGCCGTTGCCATGTTCTTGTGCTGCGAGCGCTCGAGCTGACACGCGACGACGATGCCCGTGGGGCCGTGGGTCAGGCGGACGGCCGACTCGGTCTTGTTGACGTGCTGGCCACCCGCGCCCGAGGCCCGGTACTTGTCGACGCGCAGATCAGCGGGGTTGACCTCGATGTCCAGGTCGTCGCTCTCGCCGAGATCGGGGAGCACCATGACGCTGGCAAAGCTGGTCTGGCGCCGGGCCTGCGAGTCGAAGGGGGAGATCCGAACCAGCCGGTGCACGCCGATCTCGGATCGCAGCCACCCGTAGGCGTACTCGCCCTCGATCGAGAGCTCCGCCCCGCGGATGCCGGCCTGCTCGCCCTCTTGAATGTCGAGCACGCTGACCCCAAACCCGTGGCGCTCGCCCCAGCGCTGGTACATGCGCAGCAGCATCTCTGCCCAGTCTTGGCTGTCGACGCCGCCAGCGCCCGCGTTGATCGACAGCAGCGCGCTGTCTTGATCATGGGCGCCGCCCAGCATGCGGCGAAACTCGAGCTTGGCGAGCAGCTCGTCGGCGCGCTCGAGCCCAACCCATGCCTCGAGGATGCTGTCGCGGTCCGACTCTTCGCGGCCTAGCTCGTACAGCTCGCGGCCGTCGTCGAACACCTGCTGCGCGCCGTCGATCTCTCCGACGATCTTCTTGAGGGTGGCCTGCTCGCGCAGCAGCTTCTGCGCGCGATCATTGTCCGCCCAGAAGCTCGGGTCGGCCGTGGCGACCTCGAACTCTTCTAATTTTTCGATCTTGGTGTGGTAGTCAAAGATGCCTCCGCAGCTCGCCAATCCGGTCTTCGAGGCGAGACACGAGCTCCGTCACCTTTGCGTGCTCGGGGATGGTCGCGGCGGCGTCGGTCATGGCGGACGCAAACTAGCCGGTCTGGACGGCCGGTGCAACGACGCGCCGACGAGGCGCGCCCCGCAGCAACCCGGTCCCGGGGACCCGGTTGGAGCGGGAGACGGCGCGCTCCAAAATCACACCTCGATCAAGCGGAGCTGTCGCCGCCCGGTGGTCTCCAGCGGCACCGGATACCGGCCCGTGAAGCAGGCCGAGCAGAAATTTTCCTCGCCGTCCTCCCCCACCGCCGCCAACAGGCCCGCTGGGCTGAGGTAGCCCAAGCTGTCGGCTTCGATGAAGCGCGCGGTCTCCTCGATGCTGTGGCCCGACGCGATCAGCTCGGCGCGCGTGGGTGTGTCGATGCCGTAGTGACACGGGCCGGTGACCGGCGGCGACGAGATTCGCACGTGGACCTCGGTGGCGCCGGCGGCCCGGATCATCTTGACGATCTTGCGCGACGTCGTGCCGCGCACGATCGAGTCGTCGACGACGACGACTCGCTTGCCACGCAGCAGCTGCGCGACGGCGTTGAGCTTGAGCTTGACGCCAAAGTGCCGGATCGAGTCCTTGGGCTCGATGAAGGTGCGCCCCACGTAGTGGTTGCGGATCAACCCCATCTCGAACGGGATCCCAGCTTCCTTGGCGTAGCCCATGGCCGCGACCACCCCCGAGTCTGGCACGGGGATCACGACGTCGGCGTCGGCCGGCTGCTCACGCGCGAGCGCGCGGCCCATATCGACCCGGGCCTCGTAGACCGCGACGTCGTCGAGCACGCTGTCGGGGCGGGCGAAGTACACGTGCTCGAACACGCAAAAGCGCTTGGGTTGCTGCTTGAGCCGGCTGCTGCGGAGCCCCTCGCCGTCGATGACGAGGACCTCGCCAGGTTCGATGTCGCGGACCTTCTCGGCGTCGATCAGATCGAAGGCGCAGGTCTCCGAAGCCACGACCCAGGCGTTCTTGCCGTAGTGCGGATGCGGGTGGTCGCCCTTGACCCGCCCGAGGATCAGCGGCCGGAACCCGTGGGGATCGCGAGCGGCGACCAAGCGCTCGCCCGCGGTCATCACCAAGCTGTAGGCGCCGCGCAGGCGGACCAGGGCGGTGAACAAATTCTCGACCCAGTCACGATCGGCGCTGCGCGCCATCAGCTGAAGCACGACCTCCGTGTCCGAATTGGTGTGGAAGATCGAGCCCTCGGCCTCGAGCTCCTCGCGCAGCTGGTTGGCGTTGACGAGGTTGCCGTTGTGGGCGATCGCCACCGATCCATGGCGGTACTCGACCGTCAGCGGCTGGATGTTCTTGGGCAGCGATCCGCCGGCGGTCGTGTAGCGCACGTGGCCAACGGCGAGCCGACCCGGCAGCTGGGCGAGCCGGCCCTGATCGAACACGTCGGCGACGTAGCCCATCTGCCGCACGGCGTGGAGCGTGCCGCGTTCGTTGCTGACCACGCCGGCCGACTCCTGGCCGCGATGCTGCAACGCATGAAGCCCGAGGTAGGCCAAGTTCGCCGCCTCGGAATGGTTGAAGATGCCAAACACGCCACACATGGAGGTGGACCTATAGCAGCTTGGCAGCGAGGCGCTGAACGGGCGGGTCCATGTCGGGCTCGAAGGCTCGGCCGGTCATCCGCTCGTAGGTTTCGATGTAGCGCGCGGCGGCCTCGATCCGGACCTCGTCTGGCAGCGCAGGGGGCTTGCCGTCGCCGTTGAAGCCCTGCGCGACCAGCCAGGTGCGCACGTACTCCTTGTCGAGCGCGCGCGGGCTCTCGCCGGCCGCCATCGCGTCGTCGTAGCCATCGGCGTACCAGTAGCGTGAGCTGTCGGGGGTGTGGATCTCGTCGATCAACACGATCTCGCCGTCGGGCCGGCGACCCAGCTCGTACTTGGTGTCGACGAGGATCAGGCCGCGCTCGGCGGCGAGCCGCTGGCCATGCGCGAACAAGCTCAGACACTGCTGCTCGAGCTTCTCGAACAAGGGCAGAGTGATGACACCGTCCTCGACGAGCTGGGCCTTGCTGCGGTTCTCGTCGTGCTCGCCCTTGGCCGCCTTGGTCGTGGGCGTGACGATGTTGGCGGGCAATTTTTGATGGCGGACCATGCCGTTGGCGAGCTCGTGTCCGCAGAAGCTTCGATCGCCGCGCTCGTAGGCCCGCCAGATGCTGGTCGAGCTCGAGCCGGTCAGGTAGCCGCGCACGACCATCTCGACCATGAACGGCTCGCACTCGACCGCGCGCACGGCCTGCGCGTCGGGGATCGAGATCAAGTGGTTGGGGAACAGGTCACCCGTGATCTCGAACCAATACGCGGCGAGCTGGTTGAGCACTTGGCCCTTGAACGGGATGGTCCCGAGCACGCAGTCGAACGCGCTGACCCGATCGCTGACAATGATGAGCCGCTCACCGGCGCTGGTGAAGTTCTCGCGGACCTTGCCGCTGTAGCGTTCACCGAGCACGTTGAAGCTGTCGGGAAGCTCATCGAGGACCAGATCCTCGGCGAGCGCGCGGGCAAGGGTCTCGCGGGACAGTGGCATCGCTGCGGACGCTAGCTCAAATCGCGAGGGCGGCCCAGACCAGGGCAGACCCGCCCAGAACGGCCAGAACGCTCACCCAAGCCGAAGACAGGTCAGGATCCGGTGCTGCCGAATCCGCCGGCGCCGCGCTTCGAATTTGGCGGCAGCTCCTCGACCTCGACGACCTCGACCGTTGCGACTGGCGCGATGACCAGCTGGGCCACCCGAGTCGCGTGTTCGATGCGGATCGGCGCGGTCCCCAAGTTGACCAAGAGCACGCGAAGCTCGCCGCGGTAGTCGGCGTCGATCGTGCCGGGCGCGTTGAGGACGGTCAGCCCATGCCGCAGCGCCAGACCCGACCGCGGCCGAACCTGACCCTCGTAGCCTTTTGCGATCGCCAGCGCCCAGCCCGTTGGCACCAGCGCGCGTGCGCCGACCGCCAGCTCGAGGGCGTCACCCTCGGGCAGGCAGGCAGCGAGATCGAGACCAGCCGCGAGCGCCGTCATCCGCTTGGGCAGCACCGCGCGCGCGTCGAGGCGGCGCAGCTGCAGCGGCGGATGTCCGGGCTCGTGCTGATCCTGATCCTGTTTCCGGGCGTGGGACATCAGCCCCGCAGGTTGAGGACCTCGTCCGGGTCGACCCCGAACGCCTGCTTGCGGCTCAGGCGGATCCGCCCGGTGTCGTCGATGTTGACGACCTTGACGATGCAGTCGTCGCCCTCGGACAGGACGTCGGTGACGTTGTCGATCCGGCGATTCTCGAGCTCGGAGATGTGCACGAGGCCATCGGTCCCGGGCATGATCTCCACGAACGCGCCGAAGTCGACGATCCGCTTGACGACGCCGTTGTAGTACTGGCCTGGCTCGGCCTCGAAGGTGAGCCCTTCGATGATCGCCTTGGCCCGATCGATCGCCTTCATGTCGGCGGAGGCCAGGGTCACGCGGCCGTCATCGTTGATGTTGATGACCACGCCGGTCTGCTCGGTGATCCCGCGGATGACCTTGCCTCCGGGGCCGATGATCGAGCGGATCTTGTCGATCTTGACCCACACGGTCTCGACGCGCGGGGCGTACTGGCTGATGTCCGGGCGCGGCTCGGCGAGCTGCTCGAGCATCTTGCCAAGGATGTACAGGCGGCCAACCCGAGCTTGCTCGAGCGCCTGCTCGAGCACCTCGCGGGGCAGACCGTGGATCTTCATGTCCATCTGCAGCGCCGTGATGCCCTCTGCGGTGCCACAGCACTTGAAGTCCATGTCGCCAAGGTGATCTTCGTCGCCCAGGATGTCCGACAGGACCGCGAACTGATCGCCCTCTTGGATCAGGCCCATGGCGATGCCAGCGACCGGCGCGGTGATCGGCACGCCAGCGTCCATCATGCTCAGGCAGCCACCGCACACGGCGGCCATCGAGCTCGAGCCGTTGGACTCGGTGGTGTCCGACACGATGCGGATCGTGTACGGGAAGGTCTCGCTGTCTGGCAGCACGCCCTCGAGCGCCCGATGAGCCAGGGCCCCGTGGCCGATCTCGCGGCGCGAGGTGCCGCGCATGGGCCGGGCCTCACCCACGCAGTAGGGCGGGAAGTTGTAGTGCAGCAAGAAGGTGTTGTTGACGTCGCCGCGGATCGTGTCGAGGCGCTGGGCGTCGCGCTCGGTCCCGAGCGTGGTCGTGGTGATCGCCTGGGTCTCGCCGCGCTGGAACAGCACCGAGCCGTGCGGGCGCGTGAGCGGGTGAACCTCGATGTAGATCGGGCGGATGTCGGTGGTCTTGCGTCCGTCGACGCGACGACCCGCGATCGTGGACTTGCGAACCAGCTGCTTCTCGAGCTTGCCGATCGCGCTGGAGATTTCTTCTTCGCGGCCGGCGGCGGCGTCGCCCAGCTCTGCGGCGACCTTGTCCTTGACCGCCGCGATCGCGCTGTGGCGCTCGTGCTTGCCAAGGATCTCGAGCGCGGCGGTCATGTCCGCGCGGGCGCGGTCCATGACGTTGGTGCGAAACTCTTGATCGATCTCGGGATCTTTCCACTCGATCTTGGGCTTGCCGGCGCGCTTTTGCAGCCGCTCCTGGGCCTCGATCAACGGCAGCGACTGATCCTTGGCGAACATCAGCGCGTCGATCATGTCGCTCTCGCTGACTTGCTTGGCGCCAGCCTCGACCATCACGATCTCGTCGCGGGTGCACGAGACGATCACGGTCAGATCCGAGGCTTCGATCTCGTCGAAGGTTGGGAACGCGATCAGCTTGCCGCCGACACGCGCGACCCGGATCCCGGCGACGGGCCCGGCCCACGGCGCGGGGCTGAGCATCAACCCCGCCGAGGCGCCCGTCATTGCGAGCACATCCGGCTCGTTCTGCAGGTCGTTGCTGAGCACGCTGCCGATCACCTGGGTGTCGTAGCGGTACGACTTGGGGAACAGCGGGCGGATCGGGCGATCGCTGAGCCGACAGGTGAGGATTTCTTTCTCGGTCGGCCGACCTTCACGCTTGAAGTAGCCCCCGGGGATCTTGCCGGCGGCCGCGTTGGCGTCACGGAACTCGACGGTCAGCGGCATGAACGGCAAGTTCTTGGGCTCGCGGCTCATGGTCACGGCGACCAGGACGACCGTCTCGCCAAGGGTCAACACCACCGAGTTGGCTTGTTTGGCGATCTTACCGGTCTCGAGAATGATCTCTTTGTCGCCGATCTTCGCTATTTCACGTATGACTTCCATTGCTACTCGCTCCCACGCCGAGGCAGATCAAAAAGACTCGGGCACCGCTGAGCGGGCGCGACCTGGCCGCGGCGAGCAGGTACGAGCGCACGCTCGACCTCAAATGTCGATGCTGGGTGTCGGATCCAAGCGGACCCGCCAAACACCGGCGCGCCGCTCATCCATCGATCGACAGGCGGGCCTGTCGGCGAGAGGTTCGAGCGGCGTTCGAGGCCGGTCCAGCGGACCTACTTGCGGATGTTGAGCTCCTCGATCAGAGCTTTGTAGCGGTCGTACCCACGCGCGCGCAGGTAGTCGAGCAGTCGCCGGCGCTGGCCGACGAGCTTGAGCAAGCCACGGCGACCATGGTGGTCCTTGTCGTGGGTACGGAAGTGCTCGGTCAAGTGGATGATCCGCTCGGTCAAGAGGGCGATCTGAACCTCGGGGGAGGCAGTATCACCGTCGTGCCGTTTGAATTTGCCGATGATGTCGGCCTTGCGATCGGCTGAAAGGGACATGTTTGTTTCTCTTTTCCGGGGACCCACCCCGGCTCTGGTCGTTCGACTTTGTTCGTTCGAAGGTGCGCAGCATCCTGATCAGAGGGGCTGCTGTCAATGGCCCGAGGTCGACTCTGGCCGCGGCGGAAAGCGAAGGACCCTCGACGGCGCGAAGCGGCGGCCGGAGCCACGCTCGGCCGGCTCGCACCGGACGAGCATCATGAGCCCTGCGGCCCGGTGAACGAGCACGCACAGGCCCTCTGCGTCATCGAGCCCCAGCGCCGCGCAGTTGCTTGGCGAGGCCGCCAGGCGCTGGCCCTGGATCATGCGTGTCATCAGGCGTTCGTGAGCGCCCGCATCTGGGAGCAGGCTGACGGGGAACGGCAGTCGATCCCACGGATCGCTCATGAAGCTGCGCAGACGCGCGCCCACGAGGTCGCGCTGGTCATGCTGATCATCCGAATCAGGGCCGCCGGCGTCCCCGTCGCTGGGAAACTGGACGCGCCACTTGGGCGGGCGGCCCTCGATCTCGGGCAGCGGGACCGGCACGAGCCCCGTCACGACCCGCGGATCGTCAACCTGCAGGCCGCCCGAGGCGACCCGGCGCAGCGTGGCGAGGTGAGCGGGCAAGCCCAGCTGGCGGCCGACCTCCTCTGCGAGCGAGCGCACATAGGTGCCCTTGGCGACCTCGAGCTCGGCCTCGATCCAGGCCCCCTCCCCGTCGCGCCCGTGGCCAAGGACCTCGATCGAGCGCAGCGCCATCGGGCGTGCCGGCAGGTCGAGATCCTTGCCGGCGCGCGCGAGCTCGTGGGCGCGCTTGCCGTCGAGCTTGACCGCCGAGAAGGCCGGGGGCGGCAGCTCGAGCTCCCCGATCAAGGCACGCAGGATCTCGGCGCCCTCGGCTTCGGCCCCTGGCGGCACCTCGGCGGTGTCGAGGGTCTCGCCCTCGGCGTCGGCCGTGGTCGTGGACCGGCCCAGCGCAAACCGGGCGCGGTAGCGCTTGTCGTCGTTGGTCAGGTGCTCGACGAGCTTGGTCGCCTCGCCGACGCAGACCACGAGCAGACCGCTCGCGGGCGGATCCAAGGTCCCGCAGTGGCCGACGGTGCGCTCGTTCAAGGCCCACCGGACCCAGCCCACCACATCGAAAGATGTTGGGCCGGGAGGTTTGTCGATCAACAGGATGCCGAACTCGGTCGACCGCCGCCGCTTGCGGTTAGCCATCTTCGGGGGCGTCACTGGCCGCCGTGCGACCGATCTCGCCCGCCGCGGGATCGGGCTTGCTCGCGCTCGCCGCCCCTTCGGGTTCGAGCGCCCCCGTGTCACGCAGCTCGGACAGGATCCGCTCGACCCGGGCACCGCGGGCGATGCTCTCGTCGGCCTCGAAGCGGAGCTCGGGGACCCGACGCATCACCAGGCGCTCGCCGATCTTGTGGCGGATCACCCCTGCCCCGCTTGCCAGCGCGTCGAGCACGTCGGCGCTGCGCAGGCTCTCGGCGAGCACGTCGACGTAGATCCGCGCGACCGACAGATCACCGCTGATGTCGACACCCGTGATGCTGACCGCGCTCGCGGGTGAGAGCCGAGGGTCGCGCAGCTCCCCCCGCAAGAGCAGCTGCGCGATCTCTCGACGCAGGAGCTGTTCAACTCGTTGCTGGCGCCGGTTGGCCATGGCGAGTCCTATAGCTCCGGTCGGATCGTCTCGAGCTCGAAGGCCTCGAGGATGTCGTCGGGTTCGACCTCGGCGAAGCCGTCAACGACGATGCCGCACTCTTGGCCTTCCTTGACCTCTTTGACGTCGTCCTTGAACACCCGCAGTGAGCCGATCCGCCCCTCGTAGATGACGCGGCCCTGCCGGCGCACGCGGACGTGGCTGCTGCGCGTGACGTTGCCCTTGATGACGCGGCAACCAGCGACGACACCCAGACGCGGGATCGGGAACAGCGCCCGAACCTCGGCCTCGCCCTGCGCGACCTCGCGGTACTCGGGCTCGAGCAGATCGATCATCATCTCGCGGATGCGATCCGATGCCTCGTAGATGACCGAGAAGGTCTCGATTGGGATCTTCTCGTGGTCAGCCAGCTGCGAGGCCTTGCCCACGGTCTTCACGTTGAACCCAATGATCAGCGGGTTGCCGGCCGCGGCGGCGAGCTTGACGTCGGTCTCGTTGATGCCGCCCACGCCAGCGTGGATGACGTCGACCCGGACCTTGTCGACGGAGAGGGCCTCGAGGGTCTCCTTGAGCGCCTCGGCCGAGCCTTGCACGTCGGCTTTGACGACGATCTTGAGGACCGGGACCTTCTTGCTCTTGATCCGCTCGAGCAACGAGGGGCCCGAGAGCACGCTCTCTTTGCGACGCCGTTGCTCGCGGCGGTGCGAGACGATCTGACGGGCGTCTTTTTCGCTCTCGACCACGTAGAAGCGCTCGCCGGCTGGCGGCGCCCCGTCGAGTCCAAGCACCTCGACGGGCGTGGACGGCAGCGCGTTCTTGACCCGCTTGCCCGCGGGTGTGTAGAGGCCGCGGACCTTTCCGCTGAACTCGTTGGCGACGACGATGTCGCCCTTGCACAGCTCACCCGCCTGGACCAGGACAGTCGCCACGGTGCCGCGACCCTTGTCGACCCGCGACTCGATCACGGTGCCGGCCGCGGGGCCGTCGATCGGCGCGCGCAGCTCGAGGATCTCGGCTTGGACCGCGAGGGTCTCGAGCAGCTCCTCGACGCCCTGGCCGGTCTTGGCAGAGATGTGCGCGATCGTGGTCTCGCCGCCGTAATTCTCGCCGACGAGGCCCTCTTTCATGAGCATCTGCTCGACGCGCCCGGCGTTGGCATCGGGCTTGTCGATCTTGTTGATCACGACGACGACCGGGACGTCGGCGTCCTTGGCGTGGTCGATCGCCTCTTTGGTCGTTGGCATCACGCCGTCGTCGGCGGCGACGATCAGCGCGACGATGTCGGTGACCGCGGCGCCGCGCGAGCGCATGGCGCTGAACGCCTGGTGGCCGGGCGTATCGATGAACACGACCGGACCTTGGGCGGTCTCGACCCGATAGGCGCCGATGTGCTGGGTGATCCCGCCGGCCTCGCCCTCGGCGACCTTGGCCTTGCGGATGTAGTCGAGCAGCGTGGTCTTGCCGTGATCGACGTGACCCATGATCGTGACGACCGGAGCCCGCAGCGGGCTCTCGTCTTCGTCTTCGTAGTCGCCGATGAACTCGTCCTCTTGGAACGAGACGTTCTCGATCGTGTAGCCGAACTCGGCCGCGACCAGCTCCGCGGTCTCGACATCGACCGCGTTGTTGATCGTCACGTTGCGCATCCCCATGCCCCACAAGGTGCGGATCAGCTTGGATGCCTTGACCCCCATCTGGTGGGCCATGTCGGAGATCTGAATCGCCTCGTCGACGCGGATGCGCTTCTTGGCGTCGCTCATCTCGATGGTCGAGACTTGCTTGGGGCCGCCCCGGTCACGGCGCACGCGCGAACGCGGGCGGCGGCCACGCTGCTGTGAGCGCTCTTCGCGACGCTTGCGAGCGGTCGCGCGGCCCTCGGTCTTGCCCTTGTTCGCCTCGGTGATGATCACCTGTTGGCGGCGCGGGCTGGACGGCAGCGAGATGAAGCCGAGGATCTTTGGCTCGGATCGCTTGGACGCGGCGGCCACGATCACGCCGTCGGCGTTGCGCACGACCCGACGATCGTCGTCGTCGCTGGGGGGTGGCTTGGCAGCCTCGGCGGCAGCAGCGGCCTTCTCTTGGGCGACGGCGAGACGCTTGGCCTCCACGGCTTCGCGGCGCTCGTCTTCGACGACCTCGGCCTTGCGGATCTCCTCGTCCTTCTCCTGCTGCTCGATCTTGGCGGCGAGCCCAGTTCGGAACCGACGGGTGCCCTTTGGCAGCTCGATGCGATCGCCGACCTTCGGCGGGATCTTGGCCTCGTCGCTGTCGTCGAGGCTATCGTCGCCGGGCTCGGGCGCTGGCGGGCTGCGTCGCTCCTCAGCTGACTCGGCTTGGACGGCCTGACTGCTGGGTTGGCTCGGCGCCGCCGCCGGGCTTGGCTCGGCCCGGCGAACCTCGGTCAGGCGCGGCCGAACGATGGGCTGCGCGACGACGGGCGCGGCGACACGCTGGGCCTCTTCGACCTCGCGCTCGCGCTCCTGTTCTTTCTCGCGCTCCTTGACCGCCGGACGCGGACCCTTGGCCCGACGGCGGATCGGTCGGGCCGAGCTCGCGTCGGACGAAGCCGAACCGGACGCAGGCTTGCTGCGACCGCTCCCTGGGCGAGTCGTGACGGTGGAAGAGGAGGTCGGGGCGGCAGGCGGCGCAGCGGAGCTGGCGGAACCGCCAGCGCCCTGTTGCCTACGACGAACCCGATCGGCCTCGTCGTTGGTCAGCGTGCTCATCACACCCTTAATCTCGATGCCGAGCGAGCGAACCTCGTTGACGAGGTCTTTGTTCTCGGTGCCGAGCTCTTTGGCGAGCTCGTAAATGCGGATCTTAGCCATGTGTGGGGGTACCTCCCTGGCGGTTCGCGGTGGAACGGCGGTCGGAGGGGGCGGGCTGGGATGATAGTTCAAACAAGAGGCGTTCGAGTCCCCGGCGTCGGAGGTGAGCGTGAGTCTTTTCCCCGCAGCGATCGAGCAGATCGATCTCACGACGGAGGAGGTCGGAGGCGGCGGACCACAGGGCGTCAGCCGCGGCGGGCCCGACCGCGCTGATCGTGTCGCAGCTGGGGGCGCCGGAGATCTGGGGGCCAGCATGCTGGCCGCCGCTCTTGGCCCGCCGGCCGCTGGCGCTGCTGAAGGCCCGCGTGAACACACGGCGCCCCACCGCGCGATCGAGGCACTCGCGGCGGGGACACAGGTAGGCGGTGCGGCCGGAGCCGGAGCCGGAGCCGGAGCCGGAGCGCCCAGCGCTCAGCGTGGGGATGACCTGGGCAGGTTCGCTGCCGGCGCCTGGGCGCAGGCCAAAGCGGAGCAGCTGGGACTGCGCGCGCCTTACGCGGCACCCGGCGCACATGCGCACGGGACCGAGCAGCGGCTCGCTGTCCACGGCCTCCCGGGCCGCCCGGGCCGTAGCCCGGTGCTGGTCACCCCTGCTCGACATTCAGACGTCGCCTCCGGGTGGTGGCGCGTCGAGGTCGTCTTCGTCTTCTTCGATGTCGTAGACGACCTCGAGCTCGATCTTGCCGCTGGCCGCGTCGTTGGCGGTGTCGATGATGGCGTCGGCGGCGTCAGCACTGCCGACGATCTGCGCGAGCTCGTCGATGTTGGCGACGGCGAGGTCGCGTAGCGACCGCCAGCCCAAGTCGAACATGTGCGCGGCGAGGTCGCGGCCGACGCCGGGGATCGCAGCCATCTCGGCCCGGCTGCGTCGCTCCATCTCGCGGATCTTGCTCTGCGAGTGGATGTCGATCCGCCAGCCGGTCAGGCGCGAGGCCAAGCGCACGTTCTGGCCCTTCTTGCCGATCGCGAGGCTGAGCTTGTCGTCGGGCACGACCAGCTCCATCGTGTGGCGCTCGGCGTCGATCAGCACCCGGGAGACCTGGGCTGGCTGGATCGCGTTGCACACGAACCTGGCCGGATCCTCGTCGAAGGGCACGATGTCGATCTTCTCGCCGCGCAGCTCCTGGACCACGGCTTGGACCCGGCTGCCGCGCATACCCACGCACGCGCCGACCGGATCGACGTCGCGGTCTCGGCTCGACACCGCGATTTTGGAGCGAGCGCCGGGCTCGCGGGCGCAAGCCTCGATCCGCACGATGCCTTCGAAGATCTCGGGGACCTCGTGCTCGAACAGCTTCTCGACCAGGCCCTTGTGGGTCCGCGACAAGATGATCTGCGGACCGCGAGCCGATTTGTCGACGTCCTTGACGTACGCGACGATGCGATCACCGGGGCGCAGAGACTCGCGCGGGACCTGGTCGCGGGACGGCAGGATCGCCTCGGCGCGGCCGTTGTCGACCTCGACGACGATCGAGCCCCGCTCGAAGCGGCGCACGATCCCGGTCATCAGCTCGCCCTTCTTGTCCTTGTAGCGATCGTAGAGGTTCTCGCGCTCGGCCTCGCGGACCCGCTGGATGATCACCTGCTTGGCGGTCTGCGCGGCGATCCGTCCGAACGCGGTGTTGACCTTTTGCAGCGCCGGGATCTCTGGGTACTGCTTGGCCTGCGCCTCGGCCTGCTTGTGGTCCTCTTCGAGATAGAAGATCTGAAACAACAGCTCATCGCCGACCTCGGCCTCGAGCCCGGCCCGGCGGGCCTGCTCCACGCTGATCTCGCGCATCGCGAGCTCGACCTTGTCGACCACGTAGAGCACCTGAAACAGGTTCACGTTGCCGGTATCGAGGTCGAAGCTGGCCTCGATCTCACGATCGGCGAACACGCGCTTGGCCGCGGTCGCCACAGCTTGTTCGACCGTGTCGATCAAGACATCCCGCTGGATGTTCTTCTCCTGACAGACCGCGTCGATGACCGTGCTGAGGTTGACGTTCTCTTCCATGTTCGTTGTCCTCGAAACGAAAGCGACCTGGTGGGGGTTAGCCCTCCCACACGAGGTTGGCCCGGCGGATCCGGGGTAAGGGAATGCGAAGCTCGCGGGGCCGATCGGCGTCCTGGATCACCACGACGCCGCGACGCTGATGGTCGGGCGCGGTCGGATCTGGTTCGACCGCCGCGATTCGCCCGTGAAATTTTCGCTGCTCGGCGGTCTGCCCGCTGGCCGACCCACCGCCCGAGTCGTCGGGGTTGAATGGCTCCCAGGTCTCGACCTTGACCCGCCCACCGATGTGCGCGGCGAAGTGGCGCAGGCGCGTGAGCGGGCGATCGACGCCAGGCGACGACACCTCGAGGCTGTAGGGCCGGCTGAGCAACGCCGCCAACGCCGGGTTGACGAGGCTCGGATCGACCTTGGTGGCCCCATCGTCGTCCCCCACCGGGCCGGAAGTCGGATCGCTCGCGTCGAGGGTGTTGCCTATGATGCGACTCATCCGCGAGCAGTCCCCGACGGAGACCCCATCGGGATGATCGAGGAACACCCGCAGGATCCGGCGCTTGCCGGACGTGGCCCACTCGAGCAAGAGCAGCTCGTAGCCCATGTCCTCGATCGCCGGCTCGATCGCCTGCTCGACCAGGGTGACGGCGGCGGCGTGGCGCCCGTGCTCGCGCCCACTGTCCTGCTCTGCGTCACGATCCTGCGGACGCGATGGGTCCGCCGGGGAGCGGCTGGCGTCGTGGGTGTCGTGGGCTGGGGTCATGAGAAACCGTTCCTTGCCCGGCGTTCGTCATTGGTTGGCGGCATCTGCCCAAAGATCGGGCTTCGGCGCCGGGACGAAAAAAGAGCGGAGGATGGCCCCCGCCCTTTGCCGAGTTCGGAGTTGTGGACGAATCGGTATCACAGCCGTTTCGCGCGAGCAAGCCCGACGATCAGGCCATTTGGGGGGCCCAGCCAGGGTCCAGAGAAGCGACCTAAGTCACACAGACCCGGGCCAATTCGTGCGTATTTGGGCGGCGCCCACCCTCGGCCGGCCCCGCACCCACACTCCGGGTCCCGGGTCCGCCCGCGAGCGCGGGCGCAACCCTGGCCCCGGTCGACCAAACCTGCGAAACACCGAGCGCGAGCGCACGTATTGAGGAGGCAGGTCGAGTGACGCGAGGAACGGACCGGCGTGGACTCCACGCCTTGATGGACCGCTACGGCGACGGTGACCCCCGAGCGTTCTCGGAGTTGCACGCCGCGCTCAGTCCCCGCCTGCGTGGGTTTTTAATGAAACTGGTGCGCGATGAGCCAACGGTCGACGACCTCTTGCAGCTGACCTTCCTCAAGGCCCACGTGGCGCGGGATCGATTCTGTCTGCAAGGCGGCGATCCAGACGGCGCCGTGCAGGGCTGGTACTTCGCGATCGCGCGCAATGTCGCCCTGGATCACCTGCGCCAGCGCGGTCGTCGTGACCGCCGACGGGTCGACCTCGAGACCTCGGAAGATCGACCCACCCACGAGCTCGCCGACGAGGCCGCGTCAGTCGAAGGGCTCGCGCTCGAGAACGAACGCGCGACCGAGATCGTCGAACAAGTTCGCGAAGCGATCGCCCTGCTGCCTGCCAGCCAGCGCGAGGTGGTCGAGCTCCACAAGCTGCGTGGGATGACGATGGCCGAGGTGGCCGAGCGACTCGAGATCCGCGAGGGCGCCGCGCGCGTCCGGGCCCACCGCGGCTACAAGGCGCTGGCCCGGCTGCTCGGCGCCGGAGCGTCGAGCGTGTTGATGCTGTACTCATTGCTTTGCTGGGCGTCGCAATGACTGAACCTCGCCACACCATCGACGCCGCCAGGCTGATCGTCGCGGACCTCGAGTCGGGTCAGCGCCAACGTCGGCGGCACTTCCTCCCCGCGCTGGCGATCGTCACCCTCGCTGTGGGCGGCGCCATGCTGATGATGGGGCTGCGCCCGGATCTGCTCGCGCAGCCATGGTGGCAGCTGGTCTTGCAGTGCCTGCTGTGGGTGCTGTGCCTGATCGTGTTCCCGGCGATCGGGTTGGGGCTGATGTTCCCCAGTCGCGGCGTCCGGATCGGGCTCGCCGCCGGGGCCGTTGGGTTGACCTTGGCCGCGACCTTGGGTGTGCCCCACTTCCAGGCGATGGGCGCCGACGTCCACTTCCACCTTGGCGGTGGCTGCGGCCTGATGATCACCGTGTACGCGACGATGGTCCTGCTCATGGGGCTGCTCAGCGGTGCGTTCGTGCAGCGCCGCAAGGCCACGGCCGTCTACTGGATCTCGGCAGGGATCTCACTCACGGCGCTAACGGCGATCACCTGGCAATGTCCGATGACCGGCGCTGCCCACGTCGTCCCCAGCCACCTCGGGGTCGCGGCCGGCCTGATGCTCGGGACCTCATTGATCGGCGTGTTCGTTCACCGCCGGGGCCTGCGAAAGGTCGGGCGGC
Source organism: Enhygromyxa salina (assembly GCF_000737335.2). Classification (GTDB taxonomy): domain Bacteria; phylum Myxococcota_A; class Polyangia; order Nannocystales; family Nannocystaceae; genus Plesiocystis; species Plesiocystis salina_C. The sequence goes on from NZ_JMCC02000014.1 coordinate 49,393, forward strand.
AGGTCGAGCGAGCCTAGCTTGTTGGTGCCGGCTGACGCCCGCTCGTTGCGACGGCGGGCTCGGGCGTCGCGGCGGGCCGCGCGATCCCGAGTACGCCGGACCCGTCGGGCGACGACCGCGTAGATCCGCACGGCGCCATCCCAGTCGACTGGGCACAGCTCGTGGGTCGCCTCGCCGATCTCGAGCACGAACACCTCGCCGATCGGTGGCGGGCGCTGCTCGACGTCGATCGAGCTGATGTTGGGGATCATCACGCGAATCCGCCGACCGCGATGCCGATACCACAGGCGCCGGCCGTACTGGACCACGGCGCCAGGCACCAGCGCCCACACGATCATCCGCACCCAGCCCAGCACGTAGATGACCGCGAGGCCCAGGACGATCCGGATCACCGCCTCCGAGCTGGCACCGATCACCCACCACGCTGTTGGGATCCGAACGATCCCGACGACCAAGAGCGCCACGAAGTACAGCGGCCACAAGCCAAACCGTGCCAAGGTCCCGGTCCAGTCGTCGGGTCGCGCGACTCTCAACCAGGGACGAAACACGAGCCAGAGTGTACCCGGGGATCCAGGTCAGCCAAGATCTTGCGACGGCGGGGCGCTCGCGCTGGCTCGATCCTGCCCCGACGGCCGGATATGCTCCGGCGGCCATGTCACGCCTCGCTCGCCTGATCCCTGCGGTGACTCTGCTCGTTGCGACCGCTGGCTGCGGCGAGGAGTCCTGCACCTTGATCGACTGCGAGTCGACGCTCGAGGTCAGCTATGGCGACATCGTGGTCAACGAAGCCTACTCGCTGACGATCAACCCGAGCGGCCAGACCCTCACGGTGACCTGCCTGAGCAATGATCCCGACGCCGAGCCGCTGCCAGACTGGCTCGAGTGCGACGCGAACGGGTTCGAGGTCACCGGTGAGAACGCCAGCGGCACCACGATCAGCGTGACGGTGGTCCCGCTGTCCACCCAAGAAGCGCTGATCCCCAGCGCGCTGGTGCCCTTGACCGTCGACGAGACCCTGCAGCCCAATGGCCCAGACTGCGAGCCGGTCTGCTATCGCCGCGTGGGCGTCGTCGCGGGCGCGTGATCGCTGCTCAGGCCCGCCAGATCTTGTCGATGATCAGCTGGACGCGGTCGTTGCCCCGGTAGCTGTTGCGCGAGGGGGTAAACAGGCAGCCGACCGTGTCCCCTCGCCCGACCTCGAACTCGGCCTTGCGAAACGCGATCGCGTCGCGTTGGTGCCGACCTTGGCGGAGCGTGAGCGCGAGGTGGCGCTCTTTGAGCACGCGAAGTCCAACCACCGTCGCCCCCGCGCACAGGTAGCGCGGGCGGGCGAAGCCGACCCCAAACGGACCGAGCGACTCGATCGCGCCGATCAAGCCGAGATCGATGTCCTCGAGGGCGAGCTCACCATCGTGGTCATCATGGGGATCGCTGCCGGCGTCTTCGCCGAGCTGGGCGGCACAGGCCCGATCAAATTGTTCGGTCAGCTCGGGGATCGCCGACGCGTCGAGGCTGACCCCAGCGGCCGCCTTGTGGCCGCCAAACCGGCGCAGCAGCCCCGCGCATGCCTCGAGCGCCGCGCGGACGTCGACCCCGCCAGCGCTGCGGGCCGAGCCGCGGGCCTCGCCGCTGCCTGGATCAACGCCGATCACCAAGGTTGGTCGGGCGAAGCGCTCGACGATCCCCGCGGCCGCGATGCCGACGATCCCCGGCGCCCAGTTCTCGCGCGCGACCACGATTCCGCTGCGCCTGGGTGTCTTGGGATCTTCCGCGAGCAGCTCGAGCGCCTCGGCGACGATCCGCTCTTGCAGATCCCGGCGCTGGCTGTTGAACATCTCGACCTTGGCGGCGAGCGCCTGGGCCTCGGCACCCGAGCGCGCGCGCAACAGCTCGAGCGAAGGTTCCGCGCTGCCCAGCCTGCCTGGCGCGTTGAGCCGCGGGCCAAGCATGAACCCGAGGTGCCCCTCGTCGACGCTGACCTCGGCCTCGACCCGGGCCCGACGCAGCAGCTCGCGCACGCCCGGCCGCTGGCGTTGGCCAAGCACCTCGAGACCCGCGCGCACCAGCACCCGGTTGTCACCGACCAGCGGCATCATGTCGCACACGGTCCCGAGCGCGACGAGGTCCAACCACGCCCGCGGGTCCGGCAGGTTGGCGCGGCTCGAGGGCTCGGCCTTCGCCAGCGCCGAGCGCATGCCCGCCGCCAGATAGAACCCGACACCGGCGCTGCACAGCCCCTTGAAGGGAAACCCGCAGCCGGCCTGGTGCGGATTGATCAGCGCGGTCGCGGGCGGCATCGTCGTTGGGACGTGGTGGTGATCGATGACGATCGTTGGCACGTCGCGCGCCTGCAACCACGCGAGCGCCTCGTGATCGGACGTCCCGCAGTCGCCGGTCAGGACCAAGTCGACGCCCGCTTCGTGCAGCGCCTGCGCGGGCTCGAGGCCAAACCCGTAGCCGCCCTCGCGGCTTGCTACCTTGGGGACGATCTCGACGCCCAGGCACTCGAGAAAGGTCGTCAAGATCGTGGTGGTCGTGACGCCATCCACGTCGTAATCGCCAAACATGCCGACCCGCCAGCCGCGGCGGCGGGCGGTCAGCAACAGCTCGACGGCCTGCGCGAAGCCGGCCATCTCGGTTGGCAGCGAGAGGTCGCGCAGCCGCGGCGCGAGGAAGCCACGCTGCTGCTCGAGTGACACCACGCCGCGCCCGACCATGAGCCCGACGACCACCGGGTGGACCCCCAGCGCCTCCGCTCGCTCGCGCAGCTCGGCCGCGCTGTACGCGGCGAGCGTCCCCCGCAAGCGCACGCGCGCTGGCTCGCCGAGCGCCCACGCCCGTGGCTCGGCGTCGGCCTCATCGTCGTGCTCGGCCGCGTGCTCGTCCATGGGCTCCTAGCGATGCCCCCGAGGTGACCCAGTCGCAGCTCGGGGGCTTCCGAACAGTTCGCTGCCCACGGTGAACCAGTCTAGGAAGGCGTCTGCACGGGCGAGAAGCCCTCGCCCGAGCTGAAGACAGATCAGTCTTTGGGCCGGCGGCGGCGGCGGCGAGTCTTGCGTTCACCGACGAGCTTGTCGGCGTCGGAGACCTTCACCGAGATGTCGTCGCCACCGTCGTCACCGCCAGCGTCGTCGCGGCCATCATCGTCGCCATCATCGCCGTTGGGGTTGGCTTCGACGGCCTCGGTGTCGACGACGTCAGCGTCGTCCCGACCGGCGCTGGAACCCTCGATCTGCGGACCCAGCAACGTCCCAGTGCCGCGCTCGCTGTCCTTGTCGGCCGTGATCAGGTGGCCCTTGCCCTTGTACATCCTCTCGTTGATCCACAAGAACACGGGCGAGGCCACGAACAGCGAGGAGTAGGTCCCGGCGATCAGGCCCACGAACAGCGCGAACGCGAAGTCCTTGATCTGCCCGCTGCCCAGGATCCAGGTCGAGAGCACCACGATCAGGGTTGTCGACGAGGTCAGGATCGTGCGGCTGAGGGTCTCGTTCAGCGCGGAGTTGGTCGTCTCGCGGATCGGCACGTCGCGGTTGAGCGCGATGCGCTCGCGCACCCGGTCGAACACGACGATCGTGTCGTTGATCGAGTAGCCGATGATCGTGAGGACGGCGGCGATCGAGGTCAGGTTGAACTCTTTGCCGGTCAGCGCGAACGCCCCAACCACGATGATCGCGTCGTGGGCCAGCGCGACGATGCCGCCCGGCGCGAAGCGCAGGTCGAAGCGGATCATCACGAACAAGAAGATGAAGCCGATCGCGTACAGCATTGCCTGCACGCCGTCTTTCTTGAGCTGACTGCCGACCTTGGCGCCGACCGTCTCGCTCGCGACGACGGGCAGGTGCACGACGCCCTCGCCGAGCCGCTCGTTGATCGTGTTGGCGATGTCGTTGCCAACGCCGACGAGCGCGAACTCGACCGGAAATTCGTTGGGCTTGCCGGTTCCGGCCGAGGCCGTGCCGTGACAACCAGACGCCCCCATCAGCCGCTCGATGTCCGGGTAGCTTGGCTGGGCCGTGAACTTCATGAAGATCTTCGAGCTCTCGTTTGGATGCACGAAGCCATCGTCTTTGGGTGAGAGCTGCGTGCCCTCGAGCCCAACGAGCGCGTCGCGGCAGACCTCGAGCTCCGCCTCGGTGATCGCCACGACCTCTTTGACGCGGATCAGCACCTCGTTCTCGGCGTCTGGCACCGCGACGACGGAGCTGCCCGAGTAGCCTTCTTCGTCGAGCAGCGCGCGCAGATCCTCGATGTCCACATCTTGGGTGAGCGCGAGCCGAACCGAGGATCCGCCCTGGAAGTCGATGCCGAAGTTGAGCGCGCTGCCGCTGGACACGGTGTTGAACACCATCGTGCCAAGCGCGAGCAGCACCAGGACCAGCGAGATCATCAGGCCGACCTTGGTCCGACCGACGAAGTCGATGTGGGTGTCTTCGGGGATCAGCTGGAAAAATTTGAGCTTGCTCGGATCCGTTGGCGGAACGCGGCCGGAGCCCTCGCCGGAGCCGGAGCCGGAGCCGGAGCCAGAGCTAGAGCCGCGGCCGCGGCGGCGACGACGGGACTCACTGGTGGCGCCCTCGGGGGTGGTTTGATCGTTTTCGTTGGCCATGTTGATGCCCCCCTTTCTCAGATCGAGACACGGTCAAAGCCGCGTCGGTTGGCCTGCCAGTCGAAGAACACCCGGGTCGCAAACACCCCAGTGAAGATTGAAGTTGCGATGCCGATCAGCAGCGTGATCGCAAACCCGCGAATCGGGCCTGAGCCGTACTGCCACAGCACCAACCCGGCGATCGCCGTGGTCAGCTGCGAGTCCAAGATGGTCGTGAACGCGCGGTCGTAGCCGGCCTCGATCGCCGCGCGGGCGGTGAAGCCCTCGCGCAGGAACTCGCGCACACGTTCGAAGATGATCACGTTGGCGTCTACCGCCATGCCGATCGTGAGCACGATCCCAGCGATGCCGGGCAGCGTGAGCGTGGCCCCAAACAAGGCCATGAACGCCAGCACCAGCACCATGTTCATGACCAGCGCGAACACGGCGATCGTGCCCGCGACCCGGTAGTAGATCGCCATGAACACGATCACCAACCCAAGCCCGACCAGGAACGCCTTGAACCCGCGGGTGACCGAGTCCTTGCCAAGATCAGCGCCAACTCGGATCTCGAATTCCTTGTTGAGCCGGGCCGGCAACGAGCCGCTCTTGAGCACCTTGACCAGGTCGTTGGCCTGCTGCCGAAGCGTGTCGCCCGCCTGTGATCCCAGGGTGATGACGACGTTGCCGTTGGGGATCCGCTCGTTGAAGAGCGGATCCGAGACGACCATGTCGTCCATGATGATCGCCATCTTGCGGCCAACGTTGTCGCCGCTCATGCGATCGAAGTCGCGGGCGCCGATCTTGTCGAAGCTGACCTCGACCTGCGGCGTGCCCGTGTCCGCCTTGTAGCCGACGTTGGCGGTCGTGATCCGATCACCGGTGATGTCGGCGCGGGCCCGGATGATGTGGGTGCGCCACAGCTGGACGGGCTCCTCGTTGCGACGCACGGGCCACGGCTGCTTGCCGTAGGCGACCTTGTGGGTGCTGGGGATCCGCCACTCGGGGGGCAGGCTGTTGAAGAAGCGCTCGAGCGTCTCGCGTTCCAGCGCGTAGAACGCGACCGGCCCCTTGACGAGCGGCGCGCCCTTCTCTGGCTTGCCGTAGTCGTCCTCGATCGCAACCGAGATCCCCATGCCCGAGGTGACGAAGCCAGCGTCGAACAGCGCGCGCAGGTAGGGCTTGCCGGTGTCTCGAAACAGGAGCTCGTCGTCGACCATGTGCATCTCGAGCACCGCGGCGCGCTCGATGATCTTGAGCAGGCGCCGGAAGTCGGACGAGCTGTCGAGCACTTCGTCGCGCGCGCCCTCGGTCAACGAGATCGTGACCGACTCGGGATCGGGGGCGGCGCCGGGATCCGGCGGGAGGATCACGACCTCCTCGCCCAGCCGATCGTCGAAGATCAGCGTGGAGCCGTCCTCTTGCGGGATCAGCTTGTCGGCGCCGAAGGTCTGCTCGATCACGGCGCGGGCGTCCTGGCCCGGCACCCGCATGTCGATCGCGCCCGGGTCATCCCGGTTCTCGATGCCCTGGACCTGCACGCCGCCGTTGGCCGTCAACAGGGTCATCATTTGGTTGGCGGCCTCGTTGGCGGCCGCGCGGAGCTCGGTCGCGGTGTCGCTGACGCCGGGCAGCTCGATCACGACCTGCCGGTTCTTTGGATAGATGTTGGGCTCGGCCACGCCGACCGCGTCGACGCGGCGCCGCACGGTGTCGATTGCCTGACCGACGACGGCCTTTTGGGCCTCCTCGATCACCGAGTCCGGCACGGTCATGCGGATCACGCCCTGCGCCTCGAGATCGGCGTCATCGGCCCGCTCGAGGTAGCCAGCGACGACGGCCATGACGTCTTCGGTCGCGAGCTTGATGTCCTCGGGGTTCTCAAACCGGACCAGCAGCGCGTTCTTGCCCTCGCGCTCGGTCGTGACGACGACGTCTTTCTTGTCCTTGAAGGCCGACTCGAGCTCGCCTCCCATCTGATCGAGCTTGTTCTCGAGCGCCTCGTCGACCGCGACGGAGTACTCGAGGTGCAGACCACCCTGGAGATCCAGACCCAGCTTGAACTGCCGGGTGAAGGTGTCGGTGATCCACGTCGGGAGCTCGAACTTGGCGATCTGCGCGAACGAGGGCAGCACCGAGAGCGTCGCCACGGTCAGCAGCAACACGAGGAACAACGCCTTGATCTTGACGAAGCGGCGCATGAATCAGCCCGCCTTCCGTGACGCGTCGCCGCCGTCGTCGTCGTTGGCCCGGGCGCCCTTTTCGTCGTCCTTGGCCTTGGTGTCTTTGTCGTCCTTGGCCTTGTCGTCCTTGGCCTTGGCACCCTTGTCGCCCTTGTCGCCGCGATCTTTCTTGGCCTGGCTCAGCGCTGCCTCTTCGAAGTCCGCGACGTCCTTCTTGAGCACACGAACCTTGACCTTGTCGGCGATCTCCACCACCACGATGTCCTCGTCGACCCGGCTGATGCGGCCGATCAGACCACCGGTGAGGACAACTCGATCACCGCGCTTGAGCTCGGACAACCGTTGTTTGCGCTCCTTTTCTTGCTTGCTCATTGGACGGAGCACCAAGAAATAGAAGACGCCGATCATGAGGATGAAGGGCAAGAAGTCCCCAAGGGGACCCATGGCGCCTTCGGCGAGCAGCATCGGTGTTGAAGCGAACATGGCCGGAAGTGGCTGGGAGTATCACGCGCTATCGGTCGCCATCTGACGGCCGACACGCGATCACCTCACGATGGCGGCCTAGTAGCAGCGCCGCCCGCCGCGGTCAATCAGGGCTCGGCGCGTCCGCTGGCCCGAGCAGCCGCCGAGCCCGCGGCCCTCGCCAAGTATATTGCTTAGCAAATTCAGATAGTTACCAGTCAGCATGGGCCGCGTCACCGGGCTGCGCCTGGGCCTCGAGGACCTGCTCGAGGGCGGCCGCGACGGCGGTGAAGGTGCCCGCCCGGATCGCCCGACGGAGCACGGCGACCCACTCGTGGAAGAAGTAGAGGTTGTGCATCGTGGCGAGACGCACGTAGAGCGGGTCGGTGTGGGCGTGGAGGTGGCGCAGGTACGAGCGCGAGAACCGGGCGCACACCATGCAACCGCAGCCCGGGTCGACGGGGCGATCGTCGTCCCGAAACCGACCGTTGCGGATGTTGAAGCGGCCCAAGAAGCTGATCAGCTGGCCGTTTCGAGCGTGGCGAGACGGGATCACGCAGTCGAACATGTCGACGCCGGCGCGGATCGCTGCGAGCAGATCGGCGGCGGTGCCGATGCCCATCACGTAGCGCGGCTTGTCCCGGGGCATCTGGGGAGCGATCTCCGCGAGCGTCGCGTGCATCAGCGGGATCGGCTCGCCCACGCTGAGGCCACCGAGCGCGAAGCCGTCGAAGTCGAGGGCCGACAGGGTCTCGAGGTGCTCGCGCCGCAGCGCCAGATCCGTGCCGCCCTGGACGATCGCAAAGCACAGCTGGTCCGGACGCAGGATGTCGCGCCGCATCTGCGCGGCCTCGCGGGCCCACTTGGTCGTGCGATCCATCGCCTCGCGCACGATCGCGGCGTCGCCGTCGCCCGGGGGGCAGTGATCCAAGATCATGCAGATGTCTGGACCGATCGCGGCCTCGCCCTCGAGCACGCTGCGGGGGCTCATGCGCGCGGGCGTCCCGTCGAAGTGGGTCCGGTAGTCGACCCCGGCGTCGTCGATCTTCTGCAGCCCGCGCAGGCTGAAGACTTGATAGCCGCCAGAGTCGGTGAGGATCGGCCCGGGCCAGCGCATGAAGGCGTGAATGCCACCGACCTCGCGCACCCGCTCAGGCCCCGGGCGGTGGGTCAGGTGGTAGGCGTTGGCCAGCACCACCTGGGATCCGACGGCGCGCAGCTCCTCGGGCAGCACGCCTTTGACCGCCCCGTAGGTGCCCACGGGCATGAAGCACGGCGTCTCGACGGGCCCGTGACCGGTCCACAGCCGGCACGATCGCGCGGGTCCGCTTGGATCTTCGGCGACGATCTGCAGGGTGCCCGGTTGCGGATCGCCGGGCGAGCGGGGTCCCGGCTCGGCGAGGAGATCGGCGAAGGGCACGAGGCCCTCGGCGGGGTCGCAGCGGATCTGCGGGGGGTGGTCGCTCGTGGTGGTCACGCGCGGCCTGAAATGCCACGGATTTGCGAGGATCGCTACCGAGCGGATCAGCGCTCGACGAGCATGCAGTCGCCGTAGCTATAGAAGCGATAGCCCGCGCGCACGGCCTCGGCGTAGGCCGCCAGCACGCGCTCGCGCCCGGCGAAGCTGCACACGAGCATCAGCAGGCTCGAGCGCGGCAGGTGAAAGTTGCTGAGCAGGCGGTCGACAACCAAGAACCGGTGGCCGGGGGTGATCACCAGCTCGGTCGCGCCTGCGCCCGGGATGATCCGGCCACCGTTGGCCGCGGCGACCGACTCGAGCGTCCGGGTGACCGTGGTGCCGACCGCCAGGATCGGCCGGCCCTGCGCGCGGGCGGCCTCGATCCGCGCCGCGGCCTGCTCGGTGATCTCGTAGCGCTCGGCCCCGACTTTGTGCGCGCGGACGTCTTCGGCCTCGAGCGGCAAGAAGGTGCCTGGGCCAACGTGCAGCGTGATCGCGGCGTGGTCGATGCTGGCGAGCAAGGCGTCGTCGAAGTGCAGGCCGGCCGTGGGCGCCGCGACGGATCCACGGTCGCGCGCGAACACGGTCTGGTAGCGCTCGAGATCCGCCGCCGAGGGTCCGTTGGGTCGCGAGATGTAGGGCGGCAACGGCAGCTCCCCCCCAGCTTCGAGGCCCGCGAGCAGCTCGCCCTCCACGATCTCGAGCACACACGCGCGCGAGTCGGGCTCGTTGGTTGGCCGGCCCTGATAGCGCAGCGTCAACGCGGCCCCGTCGACGTGGAGCAGCTCCCCGACCCGCAGCCGCTTGGCGCCGCGGATCCACGCGTGCACGCGGGCGCCGGGGCCGAGCGCCGCGGGGTCGACGACGAGCAGCTCGAAGCGCTTCCCAGTGTCGCGACGGGCGTAGATCCGCGCGGGCACGACCTTCGAGTCGTTGACGACGACGAGCGGCGCGCGGCCGCGTGGATCGGCGAGCAGATCGGGCAGCGCGGACACGCCGTGGTGCTCGGGCGCGCCCGCTCGAGGGACCACCAGCATGCGCGCCGCGTTGCGCTGCGCGGGCGGCTGCTGGGCGATCTGGTCGCTGGGCAGCTCGAAGTCGAAGTCGAGAGGAGACAGCACCGCGGCGGACCATACCCGGCGTCGACGCTTCGCACACCCAGCGCTAGCGCCGAGCCAGGCGCAGGCCGAAGAACCGGGCCCCTTCGGCCCCCGACGCGCCAAAGCCCACGCTCACGCCCGCGCTCGACGGCCACTGCAGCTCACAGGTGGCGAGCGTGCCGGCCTCGGACTCCAGCCGCAGCTGATGCCCATCGGCGCCGAGTTCGAGCACCAGCGGCCCGATCACCGCCGCGCTTGCTGGGGGGCCGCAGTCGAGCGTCCCGGTGCTGCCGTCGGGTCCCCGACGGCGAACCACGAGCGGGTCTTGCAGGGCGATCGCCACCAGCGTCTCGCTCCCCTGCCCCAGGATCACGTGCGCGGTCGAGCCTGGCTCGGCCTCGAAGCTGAACTCGAGCCGCAGCGTGCGACTGCGAAACCCACGGACATGCGCACGCACGAGCGGCAGCGCGTCGGACTCCCCCGCGATCGCGTTCAGGCGCAGGCCGCCAACGATCACGGTCGCGCGCCCAGGCGCGTTGGAGACGAACGCGTCGTTCTGCGGGCCCGCGAGCTCGGGGGTCCACTCGTCCGGGCCATCGAGGCGCGGGCGCAGGCGCAGCAACGGAGCCGCCGCGAGCTCTTGCGTGCCGGTGATCCACCCACCAACGATCAGCGCCGTGCCGTCGTGCAGGCTCAGCAGCTGACCGCCATACCGAGGGATCGGCGGCAGCTCGACCCGGCCCGAGGCTGGATCGACGGCGGCGGTGCCCGGCGTGAACAGCCAAGTGTCAACCAGCACGCGCTCGCCAGGCAGCGCCAGCATCGGGCGCTCGCTCGAGACGAGCGCGAGCGGCGGCGCCCTCGAGGTTGGATCCAGGGTCCCGCTGCCGGCTTCGGACCACCAATGGATCAAGCCGGCGTCGTCGCTGAGCAGGACCAGCCCGTCGTCGAGCAGCGCGAGCCCCCGGACACTGCCTGGTTCGGGCAGCTCGTGCACGATCGTCCACGCCTCGCCAGGTCGCATGCGCTCGACGCTGCCGAGTCGGTCCCCGTCGCTGCCAACCCCACCGGCGACCCACGCCACGCCGTCGGGCGACACTGCAGCGTGGGCGCCAAACCGTGGCTGCGTCAGCGGTGGGAGCTGCACGGTGGCGCTGGGTTGGGCGGGATCGATCCAATGGGTGGCCGCCAGCGCGCTCGCGGGATCGCAGCGAGCCTGTGGGTCGACCACGTCGCAGCCACCAGCGACGAGGACCTGTCGCGCCGAATTCGGTGAGCTCGCGGTGGCGTGATCGCTGGAGACCAGGGCGTCGCCGTCGACCTCGAGCGGGTCGACCACGGTCACGCTCCCCGGCCCGGCGACGTCGACGATCACCCGGTCCTGCGCCACCGCGTTGGGCCCGGCCCCCCCCAGGATGACAAACCGTCGGCCGTCGATCGCATGGACGCTGTGCCCGCGGCGTGGCTGCGGCAACCTGGCAGCAAGCGCCCGACCTTCGCCGGTCAGCAGATCGACATGGAAGACCTCGTCGAGCAGCGCGCCACCGCCGTCGAGACCGCCCACCACCAGCACATCGCCAGACGGGTGCGCCGCGGCGGCAGACTCCGCGCGCGCGCTTGGCTGGGTGTCGACCTCGCACAGCGAGTCTGGGGCCGCGAAGAACACCGACAGGACCGGCGCGTCGTCGAAGCCAGGCAGGCGCCCGCGCCCGAGCTCGGCGTCCACGCCCCAGCTGCGACCGATCGCCGTGGTCGTGGTGCCGAACAGCCCCTCGGCGGCGACCCCCGTCGCGCCCGCCGGCAGCTCGGGGATCGAGCCTTGCTCGCCGGGCCCAAGCAGGAGCTCACTGCCGCCACTGGCCGGGAAGTCGCCAAGCACCCGAACCCGCAAGCCCGAGAACTCTTGGTCCAGGCCGCAGCCGCGGATCGCCGCGAGATCGATCGAGTCGGATCGACTGCAGCCCGATCCCGCCAGCAACAGCACGAGGACGCCTGCGCCCATGCCCTGCACCGCACCCGCCCCCACGCTCTCGAGAGCTCCACCTGTTCGTGCGCGCCCCCGATCTGGGACAGTTCGGGCCGACGCCGTCATCAGTCGGCGCATGATAACATGCCTCGTTTGCTGGATTCGTCCGCCAACGCGAACCCAGGATCCGGTCCTGAGGGTGATCCGAGCCAAGCCAGCCGCGTGCTCGGCAAGTATCAGTTGTTGCGCCTGCTGGCACGCGGCGGCATGGGCGAGGTCTACCTCGCCCGGCTGCCTGGCGAGCTCGGGTTCGAGAAGCTGCTCGTGGTCAAGACGATCCGGCCCGATCTCGCCGCTGATCCCCGCTTCGTCGAGCTGTTTGCGGCAGAGGCCAAGACCGCGGTCGGCCTCAGTCACCCCAACATCACCCCGATCTACGAGCTCGGTCGGGCCGACGACGGCACCTTGTACACGGCGATGGGCTGGGTCGACGGGCCCTCGCTCTCGCTGCTCGGTGAGCGCTTGCGCGAGCTGAACCGCTCACTGCCGCTCGACGCCGCGCTGTTCATCGTGCGCGAGATCCTCGATGGCCTCGCGCACGCGCACAGCCCCGGACGTGACCGGCAGCCGGTCGTGCACCGCGACGTCACGCCCCGCAACGTGCTGGTCGATCGCAGCGGTCGCGTGCAGATCGTCGACTTTGGGATCGCCAAGCCCGCCAACACAGAGGCGGTCGGGGCGATGGGATCGGCGGGCTACATGGCGCCCGAGCAGGCCCGCGGGGAGCTGGTGGATCCCCGCGCAGACGTGTTCAGCGTCGGCTGTGTGCTCTACGAGTTGGTGACCGGCGAGCGAGCGATCGCCAGCGAAGGGGTGTGGATGGTCCCCGAGCTCGACGAGGTCCCCCCGCAGCTGCACCCGCTGCTCGAGCGCGCGCTGGCGATCGACCCGGAGTCGCGGTTCGCCGACGCCGACCGATTCTTGCGGGCGCTCGCGCCGATCCTCGCCGAGCTCGCGCCGGTGTTCGCGACCCGGGACCTCGCCGCGATCCTGCGCGAGCTGTTCCCCGACGACTGGCAGACCGAGGCCCACGATCCCAGCGACGGCTCGCACACCCCGGCGACCCAGATCACGGGTGCCGTCAAGACCTTCGCCACGCGCCTGCGCCCAACCACCACCCCCGAGCTTGGGACGGATCCCGAGCTTGGCCTCGCTCGCGCGGTGTCGCTCGCCTTGGCCGTCGACCCTCCGCCACTCCACGACGCCACGTCTGGCCAGGCCAACCGTCCACCACCCAACGACGCCAAGCCTGGCCAGGCCGTGCCGCTCGCGGTGGATGCTGACGGCGAGCCCCCCCGTCGCCGAGCCGCGCTGTGGTCATGGCCGGCCGTCGTCGTCGTGCTTGGATCGGTTGGGCTCATCGTGCAGCTCGCGGGCGCGATCGGCTACGCGGTCGCCCGCTCGGAGCGGTCGACCACGGACCAAGCCGCTGCGTCTGGCCGCCCCGACGGGCTCAAACCCACCGACCCCCAACCGACCGACCCCCAACCCCCAGCCGACGTCGCCCACGATCGGGTCACGCCCGACCTGCCACGCGACTCGGCGCCCGCGCTCGTCCCCGATCCGCCCCCACCGTCCCCGACCACCCTCGCGCTGCGCATCACCCCAGCCAACGCCCGGGTCTGGGTCGATCGACAGGCGCTCGCCGGCCCCCCATTCCTCGTTCAGTTGAGCGGCGACGCCATCCGCGAGCTCGTGGTCGAGCACGACGGTCACCACCCAAAGACGCTCGCGCTCGACCCTCGGGCCCTGCCCCCCGACCCGATCGTCATCACCCTCGCCCCGCTCGCGCTCGCGCAGCTCAGCGTCGTCGCCCCCTCCGTCTCGTGGGCCGAGGTCTGGCTCGACGGCGCCAAGATCGGCACCACGCCGCTCACCGACAAGACCGTGCGCGAGGGTCGACACAAGCTTCAGGTCCGCTGCACCGCGGCGGTGTGCGGCGAGGACCGGATGCTGCTCGAGCGCAACATCCAGCTCCGAGCCGGCCGCGCCACCAAGGTGGCGCTGTGAGGTCTACGGAGCGATCGCGGCCGAGAACAGCTGGCTCAGCTCGGCCGCGGTGTACTTGCGCTTGGTGTCGACCTTCGAGAACACGGTGATGGTCTCGTCGCCGCCGTGCTCGACGACCCGCATCTTGCCGATCTCGAGGTGGGTCCCGCTGACCACCACTTTGGAGATGATCCGATCCATGGGCGAGACCTTCGGCACCAACGTCATCGTCCAGCTGCGGTCCTCGCCGGCCTGAAACTCGATGCGATACAGCGCCTCGAGCCCGCGGCGATCTCCGGCGAAGATCTTGGTGAACGCGTCGACGAACTGCCGCACCGCCGGCTTGCCGTCGAGCTCGATCCGCTCGGTCTTGGTGCCGTCGCCATACTCGATCCCCTTCGCGTCCATGATCACCACCGAGGGGGTGGGCGCGAGCGTCCGGCGGGCGAGCCGACCGTCCGCAAAGTGGAGGACCCCGGTGTCGATCAAGGGCTCGGCGAGCAGACCAAAGTGGCTCTCTTGGCGAAACTCCGCGTAGAGGCCCGGCATCTTGGCGAACCCGGCGAGCAGCTCGTCCACGCTCACGGGCGTGGCGGCCTCGGCGACCGGCGCCTGCAGGCCCGCGGCCACCCCCGCGGCCCCGCCCGCGAGCCACGGCAGCGCGGCGCAGAGCAACAGGCGACGAACGAGCTTCAGCTCGGGTGTGGGCCGTTGGCGGCCAAGAATCCTAGAGGAAGCGATCATGCTGATGAGTCCGTGAATCGTGGGGTTTCGAAGTTCATGTGAACGCCAGCGCGGGGACCCGATCGTGACGCAGCATGTCCAAGACAGCCGCGATGTCGCGGTCCTGCCGACGATCGACGTCGACAAACGCCGCCCGCTCGCGCACCGCGTCGCGCAACGCCAGGCTCTGCGGCCGACATTGGCCGCCGGCCCGCTCGCGCAGATCGACGGCCTGGGCCACAGCCAACAGTAATATTGCGCACACCTGCTCGGTCAGCTCCACGATCCGCAGCGCCTCGCGAGCGGCGATCGTGCCCATGCTGACCTTGTCCTGGTTGTGACATTCGGTGCTGCGGCTGAAGACGCTCGCGGGGATGGTGGTCTTCAAGGCCTCGGCCGCGAGCGCAGACGCGGCGATCTGCATGGCCTTGAACCCGTGATGTGCCGCACTGTCTGGGCCTTGACGACCGTTGAGATTCTCGGGGAGGCCGTTGTTTGTGTGTCCGCTGCACAGCAGAGCGAGCTGCCGGTCGTGCAAGTCGGCGAGGTTGGCGACGACGTTCTTGAGCGCGTCGGCGACGAAGCACGCGTGCCCACCATAGAAATTGCCGCCGTGCAGGGTCTCGCCCGAGCCGGGATCGACCAGCGGGTTGTCGTTGGCGCCGTTGAGCTCGACGACCAGCCACTGGCGCATCCAGGGCAGCGCGTCTAGCAGCACGCCGACCACCTGCGGCGCGCAGCGGATCGAGTAGCGATCTTGGATGCGGCCCTCGAACGCGGGCCCCGGCGTGTACTCCAGGTGGTCCCGAATCACGCGGGCGTAGCGGATCGATCCAGGGTGGGGCTTGGCCGCATAAATGCGCGCGTCAAAGTGGGCTGGGTTGCCGGCCATCGCGTCGCTGGCCGTGGCGGTGATCAAAGCGCTGACCCGGGCCAGTCGCTCGGCGCCCGCGAGCGCCAGGCAGGTCAAGGCGGTCATCACCGAGGTCCCGTTCATGACCGCCAGGCTCTCTTTGGGCGCGAGCCGCAGCGGCTCGAGGCCCAGGCGACCCAACAGCTCCGACGCGGGCAGCAGCTGACCTTGGTAGCTGGTCTCGCGCTCGCCCACGAGCAGCGCGGCGATGTAGCTCAGCGGGGTCAGATCCCCGCTCGCGCCGACCGAGCCCTCGGCGGGGATCCGCGGCAGCGCCCGGTGGTTGAGCAGCTCGCACAGCCGCTCGACCAACACGGGCCGCACGGCCGACCAGCCACCCACGAGCGACGCGATCCGAGCCGCGACGATCGCCGCGGCCTGGGCCTCGTCGAACATCTGGCCGGTCCCGCAGCCGTGGAAGCGCAGCAGGTTGATCGGCAGTTCTGGCACGTGGGCGCCGGGGACCTCGCTCACGCACGACTCGCCGAACCCGGTCGTCACGCCGTAGACCCGGTCACCGGCACGAAGCCGATCCGCGAGCGCCGTGGCGCCAACGCTCAGGCGCTCGCGCAGCCCCGGCGCGAGCTCGACCCGGGCGCCGTGGGTCGCGACCGCGACGATCTCATCGACCCCGATCGGCCCCGCGCCAACGCGAACGACGGCAGGCGTCTCACTGCTGTGGTTGGTGCTCATCTGTCGGCATCTTCCAAAAATCGTAGAAGTTGAACCAATTGTCGGGGGCGGCGCCAGCGTAGTGCTCGAGGCGCTGGGCAAACTGGGCCGCGTAGCGCGTGATCGCCTGGTCTCGGGTCGCGCGCGGCAGCTCGACCTGCTCCGCGAGCAGCTCGCAGCGCAGCAGGTAGCGACGCGGGGCCTCGAAGGTTCCAAACACCATGAGCACCGGGCAGCGCAGCACGCTGGCCATGATGTACGGTCCGCTGGGAAACCGGGCGGGCGCGCCGAAGAACGGCACGGTCGTCGAGCGATCGTTGAGGCCCAGGCGGTCACCGAGCACCGCGACCAGCTCGCCTTCGTCGATCCGCTGCTTAACCTCGAGGATATAGGTCTTGTCCTGTGGGTTGATCTCGATCACACGCACGCGCGATCGCCCGCCGCTGACCTCGTCGAGGAACGCCGCGATCAGCCGGGCGTTGGCGTTGTGCGCGAGGATGTTGATCGGCAGCTGCGCGTCACTTGCGGCCGCGCGCATGACCTCGAAGCTGCCAAAGTGGGCGCCCAGCAAGATCGCGCCGCGGCCGGTGGCCAGCACCTCGCGCATCAGGTGGGTCCCGTGGTGTTCGATCTCGAAGTGATCGAGCTCGCCACGGACCAAGAACACCCGATCCAGCGCGACCTCGGCGAAGCGCAGCAGGTGCCGGTACGCGGTCCAGAAGCTCGAGCGTCCGACGGCCCGCTGGTACCAGCCACGCGACGCCCGGCGCGCGGGACCGGCGAAGATCGTGAAGTAAAAGATGATCACCCGCAGCAAGGCCCGTCCGCCCCGACGCCCGAGCACGCGGGTGACCAGCAGCAGGGCGCGGATGCCCGTTCGCGAGCCACGCTCGCGCCGGGCCAGCCACGCTTCGCTCGCCACCGCCGGGGCTTGGGCCTGATCGCCGACGCCCGGCGACGAAGCTTCGCGGAGCTCGGTCACGGCGAGACCATGGTTCATCCAGCCGCCGCCGTCCACCAAGCGGCTCGCGCTGCGCTGCGGGGCCGGCCGCTCGCGCCGCTCAGCGCCCGCCGATGAACTCGTTCGCGTCGATCTCCAGCGAGCCCGGCCGCGGCTTCCGTCCGCCGAGCAACACCCCCGCCACCACGGCACCTGCGACCGCAACCGCGACCCCAGCCCCGGTTCCCCAGACCCATCCCCGCCGATGCCACGGTCGTCCTGATCCCGGCGCTTGGTCGGCGCCAGAGCCTGGGTCTGGGGTCGGCGCCGTCGCGCCGATCCGATCCGGCCACGCGTCAGCCAGGCTCGAGCTCGACGCGGTGAACGACCCGTCGAGCGCGACGAGGATCCCGTCCGCGAGCGCCTCGCGTCGGCCCACCCAGCGCGGGCCAAACCCCACCCCACAGCGATGCGCCTGCAGCCCGATCTGTTGCTCGCGGCGCTCGGCGAGCAGCAAGACGTCGAGCTCGAGCGCCTCGCACACCGCCTCGATGGTCGGGATCGTCAGCTCGGGCTTGGCAGAGATCCGCTCGGGCGCGTCCGGCAACTCCCACGCTTGCCCGACGCTTCGCCACGCGGCGACGCTCTCGTGGCCGTCGCGACGGACAACCATGAAGTGCGGACCCGGCGGCACCGGCCGCAGCCCCGGCACCCCATCGATCTCGACGAACAGAGTCGATCCAGCGCGATCCGACAGCTGCGGCACGATCCACTCGAGCTCGCGACCCGCCAACATTTTGGCTTGGATCGCGTGGTAGCGGGCGACGAGCTCGGGCGCGGCCTCGCGGACCGACAACTGCGCCTCGGGGTCGATCCGCAGGGCTTCGGCGAGCGCGATCTCGGCGAGCTCCGGCTGCCTGTCCGCCCACGCGAGCTTGGCCGCCAGCAACTGCGCTTCGCGGGCGCTCGCCGCCGCGCCCGGCAGCTCGGGGGTCTGCATGAGCAGGTCGTTGACCCGCACCAGCGCCGCACGGGCGGGCTCGAAGCGCCCCTCGCGATAGGCCGCGTCCGCCTCGTCGAGGTCGCGACGCAGCGCCCGATGATGCTCGCGCACCCCTGCGGGGAGCTCGTGCGAGACCGCGACCCGGGCCCGTTCGAGGGCCTGGTCAGAGATCGCAGCGACCGGCCGAGCGTCGCGCGCAGCCACCAACTCGCGCACGCTCAGCCGCAGCGCGTCGTCTGGCGGCTCCGACCGCTCGGGCCGGACCTGCCAGTGCACCGCGATCGTCGATGGCTGCGGCGGCGCCGGGCCCATCACGATCGTCACGACCAGCGCCAGCGCCCGCACCCGCGCATGGTACCAAGCGGCCGCACCCGCGGCTGCGTCCGAAAACCGAGCACGCGAATCGGGCGGGCTGGGGGTAAAATAGCCATTGGACGCGATGCTGGCCTTGCTGGCATCGTCGGGCGATGGCCGGACCCAAGCTGCGACGACTCGAGCGGCTTCGCATGCAGCGCGGCGACGAACAGCTGCTGGTCCTGCGCGATCCCTTGGAGCTGGCCGAGCCGTTTGCGATCGACGCGAGTCACGAGCCCGTGCTCGACGCGCTCGACGGGCAGCGCAGCTTGGCCCAGGTTCGGCAGTCGCTGCTCATGCGTGGACGTGGCTGCGTCGAGCTCTCGGACCTCCAGCAGTTCGTCCAGGATCTCGGCGACGCCGGGCTGCTGGACGATGATCGGTTTCGAGACGCCTGGGCCGCAGCGCACGAGGCCTTCGTCGACGAAGAGATCCGTGCGCCACGGCGGGCTGGCCTGCTGTACCCCGAAGATCCGGCGGACCTGCGCGCGTGGCTGAGCGACGCGCTCCCTCAAGCGACGCCAGCGGCGCGCCCCCGAGCGGCACTGCACGCCAGCGAGCCCCCCTCCCCGACCTGGCTCCCGGCACCGATCGCGGTCGTCACCCCGCATCAACCACCACCGTCGATCGCCGCGGGCCTGCGACGCCTGCTCTCGAGCCTGCCCGCGCCCGAGCACTACCGCCGGGTCGTCATCCTCGCTACGGATCACACCCCTGGCCTGCTGCCCTACGCCAGCGCCGACAAGGACTGGGCGACCCCGCTCGGGACCGTCGCGTGCGACCTCGAGCTGCTCGCCAAGCTCGACCAACGCGTCCCCTGGTTGCTGCGCGAGCAGACTCGCCTGCGCCTGTCGGATCCGATCGAGTGGGTGACCTTGCTGCTGCGGGCGCTGTGGGGGGATCGCTGTCCACCCGTGTTGCCGATCGCGTGCGGTCAGACCCGCTTGACCACCCAAGACGGGGCGCATGCCGCCCATGAGCTGATCGCCGCGCTCGACGATCTACTCGGCGAGTCGACCCGCGCTGGCGAGGTCTTGGTGTGGGCCACCGCCGAGCTCAGCCACGTCGGGCCCGCCTACGGGCATCAGCAGCTTCCGCCGCGCGACCAGATAGAAGCCGACGATCGCCACGTGCTCGCGGCCTTGCTCGACAACCAGCCCGAACAACTCGCGAAGCGATGCATGGAGCGCCCCGCCGCCAGCCGTCCGAGCGGGAGCGCATGCTTGGTCACCCTCGCCGACCTGCTCCCGGATCGCTATCGGGCCGCGCTCGTCGACTACCAAGCCATCCCTGCCCCCGGTGAACAGCCTGGGTGGATCGGATGCCCGACGATTCGAATTACGAGCTGAGCCCCACTCGAGCTTGGTTGGGCTCAGTTGAGCTTGTGGGGCTCCGCGGCGAACTCGACCGCGCTGGCGCTGCTGTGGCGCTTGAGCATGCGAACGACGTGCTCGGCGGCGGCCTCGGGCGGGACGGGCAGCCGCCCCTCGGCGTCGAGCACGGTGAAGGAGCCCAGACCGTGGACGTAGGCCAACACCGCGATCGCCAGCGTGTTGGGGTCGCCTGGTGAGAACACGCCTTCGGTGATCCCGCGCTCGATCACCCCGGCGTAGAGGCCCCGCATGATCCGGGTGATCTCCTCGAGCTTGTCTCGAAACAGCGGATCCTGGACCGCCATGGCGACCAACAGGTTGTGCAGCTGAACCTCTTCGGGCTCGTCCTGCATGGTCCGCAGGTGGGCTTTGACGAGCTGCCCGACGCTGCGATCCGCGGACTGCTCGCTGATCGTGTCGAAGCTCCAGCGCGCCTCCAAGGACTTCGACAGGTTCTCGAGGATGTCGTGAAACAGCTGCTCTTTGGCGCGATAGTGGAAGTAGACGCCGCCCTTGCTCAGCCCGGCTTCGCGGGCGATGTCCAACAGGCGGGTGGCGGCGTAGCCCCGGCGCACGAAGCATCGCGTCGCCGCTGCGAGGATCTGCTGTTTCCTGTGGTCGTCACTGCGCTGTCTTGTCACGCTTTACCTCCGCAAAAATCGGCAACCCGGAACACGTCAATCAACCTAATGGAAGAGCGGCCCCGTGCCAATAACAAAATCAATATGTAGAATTCTACCCGGCAGATGTTGGATATCACCGTTGCGCATACCCCACACGAGGGCCTGACGCGGGGGGCCACGATCTGAAGATCACCGCCGTTCGATATCGAGCATGTGGCGAAGACGTGGCCTAAGCTCTCGCCTGCGTCCAATCTCGTGAATAGCGGCAACCGGCGAGCGTCGGTCAGCCGAATCTGAGGGCCCCCATGCACCGTAGCCACATACTTGCCGTCCTCCTTGGCGCCAGCCTCGTGCTGCCCGCCTGCTCCGTCTCCGTCAACGTCTCGAAGGGGTCGTCCAGCCCCAGCTCGAGCAAGAAACCCAACTCGGGATCCAAGCCCAACTCCGGCTCCAAGCCCAACTCTGGATCGAAGTCGAACTCTAGCAACCCGTCCTGAGTCTCCGCCGACGCGAGGGCCTCCGCCCCGCTCGACAGCTCACTCGGCCTTGTCGAGCAGCAGCAGCAAGGCCGGGAGCACCAACACGCTGGCGACCAGCGTGCACCCGATGCCGATGACCATGGTCGCCCCGAGCTGAACCATGCCGAGGTGGCGGCCAAGCAACAGGCCAGCGAACCCGACCATCGTCGTCAATGACGACAGCACCACCGCGTTGCCCGTCCCGCGGATGACCTCGTCAATCCGGGCGCGCCCGCCGTGGGTCCGCGCGTTGAGCTCCCAGCGGTGCATCATGTGTACGCCCGCGTCGATGCCGATCCCCAGCGTCAGCGGCAGCACGACGATCGTCGCGACGTTGAGCCGCAGCCCGACGAGCGCAAACACGCCGACCATCCACCCCATCCCGACCAGCACGGGGAACAGCGCCAGCAACGACTTGCGCAGGTTGGCGAAGTCGAGCAGCAAGAGCACGACCACCAGGCACAGCGAGAAGAACGCGGCGCGCTTGAAGCCGTCGAGGATCATCACGTTGTGGTGGTACAGCGAGACGCCCTGCCCCGCCGCTTCTGGGTCGACCGACTCGAGGTCCTCGGTGAAGTGGCGCGCGGCGATGTTGTGATTGGCGCCCGAGGCCACGTCGCCCGCGGGATACACATAAAGTGCGATGCGCTCGCTGCCGTCGCGGGCCACGAAGCGCAGGGCGAACAGCTTGGGAAGATCACCCGGCACCCAAAACCCGCGATCCGCCACAGCTCGCGCCGTGGTCCAAGCGGGGCCAAGCAGCGCGGCCATCTGATCTTCAATCTCGTCGAGGGTCGCCGAAGCCTGCGCGCGCGGAGTGCTCTCTAGCCGCTGCTCGAGCTGCGCGAACGCCTGCTTGGTCTCGAGGATCGGCGCGCTCGCCTTGCTGTCGAGCCCAGCCTGATCGGCCGCGTACACCAGCTCGTCGAGGGCATCGACGATCGCCAGCGCTTGCTTGGCGAGCGCGGCTGGATCGCGCTCGCGGTCGCCCAACTGCTTCCAGTCGGGGTTGCGATCGAGCCCAGCGAAGTCGGCCCGCAGCGCGGCCAACCGCTCGTCAGTCAGCTCCGGCAGCATGTCGGTCGGGCTGTCGACCCGGGCGACGCTCGGCATCGTGCGCAAGCTGTCGGCCCGGCGCCGGGCCTGATCGAGATCCTTGGCGGTGACCCACGCGAACCACGGCGTCATCGCGCCGTCCTTCTCGAGGGTCTGAAGCCCCTTCGTCGACTCCCAGGACTTGGGCAGAAACTCCAAAAACCCGGGGTTGTAGGTGGGCGTGGCCGCGATCCCCATGAGCGACAGGACCAGGGCGCCAAGCACGATCAACAGCGGGGAGCTGCGCGCGGCCCGGGCGAGGAAGCCAATCTCGCCCAGCGGTCGCGGTGGGGTCTCGTGGGCGCTCAGATCCCCGCGCCCAAGCACGACCGGCAACAGCAAGAGCGTGGCGAGCAGCGCAACGACCAACCCGATCGCCGTGATCACCCCCATGCGCCCGTACGAAGTGAACTCCGTGGTCGAGACGGTCAAGAACGCGAGCGCGGTCGTGACGGCGCCGGTCACCACCCCCGGCCCGGCCTTGGACAGCGACGAGAACAACGCCTCGCGGCGGGTCCGGCCCTGGCGCAGATCTTCGTCGTAGCGGGCGAGCAGGTGGACGGAGAAATCGATCCCGAGCCCCATGAGCACCGCGGCGAAGCTCGAGGTGATCGGGTCGAGGGTGTCGAACAACAGATACATGGCGCCGAGGCTCACCAGCGTCCCGACGCCGATCGGCAACAGCGCCACGGTCGCCCGCTTGAACGAGCGAAACCCGACCAAGAGCAGCAAGAAGATGCCCACGCCAGCCGCCGCGCTGGCGCGGACCATGCCGCTCGCCAGGGCCGTCTCTTCGTCGACGACCAGGAACGGCAGGCCGGTCAACGTAATCGAGACCTCGCTGGTCGCGTGGGCGCGGGCCAGCGCGCGCAGGCGCTCCACTGCTGGGCTGAAGTCGCTGACTTCGTCGCCTACGAACGCGGGAAACGCCACGACCAACAGGCGCTGTCCGTCGTTGCTAACGAAGTAGCCCTGCTCGTCGAGGCCGCGTGCGCGCAGCTGTTCGGGGCCAGGGAACGCGCGGGTCGCTGCGCCCGCCCCCGCCGCGTCGTGCTGTGGAACCATCGCCTGCAGCAACGCTTCGGTGTCGACCCCCGGGCCTTCGCCAGCGTCGGCGGCGAGCTTGGCGTCGAGGGCCGTTGCGAGCGCCGCGAGCTGCTTTAGCTGGGCGTCGGCCTTGCCGCGGTCGACCTCGACCTCACCGTCGAGGGCCGCGAGCAGCTGGATCTCGATCAGGCCCAGGATTCCTTCGAGGCCATGCTCGAGCGCCCCGGCGAGGTCGGCGTTGGCGGGCAGGCTTCGGCGAAAATTCGCGAGCTGTCCCGGCGCCTGGACCATGAGTGTCTCGGCGATGTCCTTGGCCTCGAGCCGCGCGAGCACCCGGCCGTGAAACATCTCGTCCTGCTCGAGCGCGCCGGCGAACGCGTCGACCACCGCCCGCCGCTGCTCGGGCGTGGCGCCGGCGATGATCGCCACCGGCGAGTCGTGGTGCCCGAACTCTTGGTAGAAGCTGACGATCCGCCGCTGGTACCAATTGTCACCGTCGACGAGCCCGACCCGGGAGGTCTTGATCGTCAGCTGGCTGGCGAACACCATCCCAACGACAGTTAGCAACGCCAAGACTACGGAGACCGTGACCGGCCACCGGAGACCGAGGCGTCCGAACACGACGAAGAACTTGTCGCGCCGACGATCGAGTCGGTCACGCTGGGACATCCGCATCTGTTAGCGCCAACCAGACCGTAAATGCAAGAGCTGGACATCACTGGGGTGCTCAGACCCGCCCCCATGACGCGCGCGCTCCAACCCCGTCAGCGTGAACACACGTGCGCGGCGACGCTCGCCTTGAAGCAAGCACGCACGCACGCACGCATGGAGCGCGCCGCCCTACGGCCTGCGTCAGCTCCCAGTGTCGTCGAGCTTGGTCGACTTGCGACGCGCGATCTTTTGCATTGGTGCGTCGGGCAACAACGGCTTGGGCGACACTGACTCGAGCTCGACTTCTTCTCGGGTGACGAGCTTGCGCCCGCCCACACCGGCCGCCTTGCGCTTCGTAGTCGCCTTCTTCTTGGTCTTGGTCGTGCTCTGCACCTTGGTCTTGGTGCTCGAGCGCGCGGCCTTCTTCTTGCGACCGGTCTTGGCCTTCGCGCCAGTCTTGGTCGTTGCGCTGACCGTGTTGAGCTGGCGCTTGAGCTCGACGCTTGGCTTGAAGTCCACCGTCTCGCACGCCTCGATGTCCATCGGCTCGAGCGTGCGCGGGTTGACGCCGCGACGGCTCGAGCGCTGCTTCTTGGTGAAGGTCCCGAACTTTGGGTAGGTGAAGCGCGGGCTGGTCGATCGAGTGACGCGCGACCGTACGAAGTAGGCTGACAGCTCGGCAAACGCGAGGTCGAGGATCTTGACGATCACCTTCTTGGTGACCTCGGGCGGCAGGTCACCGCTCCGAGCGCTACGAGCAATTCGATCGATCAGTTCAGCCTTCGTCATGGGCGTGACAGAGCGGGGAGCGAGGCGTCGAAAGGTCGTCGGGTCAACGCGCACGATGCCACTTGCGGCGCGTGCGATCGACCGGGACGAGGCTCGCCACTCTAGGGGCGAGGACTCTGGGAGTCAACATCCTCGCTTGTTGGGCACCTAGATTTTGTCCGCTGTATCGGTTGTATCGGTCGCCGGGTCGGGCGGCGACTGGACTGATTGTGTTCAGCCCGTGCGTGGCTTCTCGCTTCTGCAGACGATGCCCATTCTCGGCTCGGGCGAGGCGTGCGGACGGCTCCGCAGATCGAGACTGTTCGCTGCCCGCAGTGAACCGCTTGGGTTGCGGCCTCGCTTGGTTTTTGGCGCAGCCGTTGGCCCGCGCTTGCAACCCGAGCTGCGATCTTTGCTGACCCGCTCCTAGACCTTTTGTGCACGCGCGAGTGAGACCGCACGCTCGAGATCATCGAGAACTTTTTGGTCTTCGGACTTGATCGCGCCGCCACGATCTGTTTGTGGCCGTGGTCCTCGACCGCCGCTCGCCTTGCGCTCGGTCCTGATCACGTAAGACGGGTGGTAGGTCACCACGACGGGGATCTCGACGCCCGTCTTGGGCTCGCGGTACCGCTGGGGCTGCCCACGCATCTTGTACAGCGGCGCGTCGCCACCAAGCAGCAGACACCCCGCGAACCGACCGAGCGCGACGATGACCTTGGGCTCGATCGCCCTGATCTGCGCGTGCAAGAACGGCGAGCAACGATCGATCTCCATGGGGTGAGGATCACGGTTTCCAGGCGGCCGACACTTGAGGACATTGGCGATGTAGACGCGGTCGCGCCCAAGCCCGAGCTGCGCGAGCCAGCGATCGAGGCGCTGCCCCGCGACCCCGACGAAGGGTTCGCCAAGCCGGTCCTCGTCGGCACCGGGGGCCTCACCCACGAACATCAATTCGGCCTCGGGATCTCCGACCCCGAACACGATATTTTGGCGGGTGGCCGCCAGCGGGCAGCGATGGCAATCGCCAACGTTGCGCTCGCGCAGATAGGCGAGCTTCTTGGCCGCGGGCCACTCTTCGCCCCGCGCGGCGGCGCTAGGTCGCGCGCTCGTGGCTGCTCGCGCCGCGGGACCGCGAGCGGCGGCCGGACCAGGATGCCCCATGTCTCGCGGGACGCTGGGGCCCATGTCTCGCGGGACGTGGGGGCCCGCGTCTCGGGCCACGCTGTGAGGACCTGCGTCTCGGGCCACGCTGTGAGGACCTGGGTCCCGGGCGACGCTGGGCCCCGCGTCCCGGGCGACGCTGCGTGGCTCTGCGTGGCTCGGATATCGCGGCGGGCTCGAGTCCTCACGTGCTGGCGGCGCGGGAGACTGCGCGATCGTGTCGGCGGCGGCGAGTTCGAGATCATGATCTCGATCATCGTCGTCCGCGGTCGTATCCGGCATGTGGGCGGCGCCGACGTAGTGGACGCCTCGGAACTCGCGTAGGTGCTCGAGGTGGCGAGCAAACGCCCGCGCGAGCGCCTCGACCTCGCTCTCGGCGGTGCTCACGATCCCCCCTCGCCCGGCCACCAACGCGCCGCGAGCTGATCGAGCATCCACTCGGCGAGCGCCAGCTTGGGCCGGGGGCCGCCAGCGTCGACGGGCTCGCCACCCTCGGCGAACAGCATGAGCCCCGCGTTGGTCGGGCTGCCAAACCCGACCCCCGGGACCCCGACGCGATTGACGAACAACGCATCACAGCCCTTGCGCTCGAGCTTCGCTTGCCCAAGTCGGCGCAGCTCGGCGCTCACCCGTTCGTCATCGTTGGCGCGAGCTGAGGCATCCACGGTCTGGGCAGCGAACCCCAAAAACCGCGTGCGAGGCTGGTGGCGCGAGGTCAAGGTCGCCAGGATATCGACCTCTGCCCGCCAGCGCATCGCCAAGAACGACTCGAGCACGCGGTCCTTTCCCAGCTTGCCCGGCGAAGGCTCAGCCGGGATCAGATCAGCGACTGCGGCGACCATCGCCACGAGGTCGACGTTTGCGTCCTGAAGCGTGTCTTCGCAGGCTTCGAGCATCTGCGCGCCGGTCTCGACGTCGACCCGTTGAACCCCGGGCGGGGTCTCTAGCGCGACCGGCCCCGCGACCAGCACGACCTCGGCGCCGCGCTCGGCGGCCGCGCGCGCGATCGCAAACCCCATCGCCCCCGTCGACGCGTTGCTGATGAAGCGGACCGGATCGAGGTAGGCACGCGTGGGCCCAGCGGTGACGACCAGCTTGCGACCGGCCCAGCTGGTCCGCGCATCCTGGCTCGCGCGCGATCGAAGATCGGGGTGGGGTTGGCGATCGACGAGCGCCCGCGCAGCCGCGGCGATCGTCGGCGGATCGATCATGCGACCCTCGCCGATCCACCCGCACGCGAGCTCGCCCCGATCTGGACCCACGAACGCAGCTCCGCGCGCGCGCAACAGCTCGAGGTTGGCCTGCGTCGCTGGGTGCGACCACATGTTCGAGTTCATCGCGGGCGCCCACAGCACCGGCGCGCGCGTAGCCAGCAGGATCGTGGTTGCGAGATCGTTGGCGACACCCGCCGCCGCGCGGGCCATGATGTCGGCGGTGGCGGGCGCGACCAACACGAGCTCGGCCCAGTCGGCGATCTCGATGTGACCGACCCGCCCCTCCTCGGCGGCGTCGAGCAAGCTCTGACGGACAGGGCGACCGCTCACGGTCGCAAGCGAGAGCTCGGTACAAAACGCCGACGCGGCCGGCGTGGTCACGACCTGCACCTCACAGCCCACGGCGATCAATTTGCGAACCAGATCCGGGGCCTTGTAGGCCGCGATCCCACCCGCCACGATCAGCACGACCCGAGTGGCTTCAGCTCGGGCGCTCGCGGACGCCTCCTTAGACTGGTTCACTGCGGGCAGCGAAGTCATCGTTCGCAGTGTAGGGGATCCGGCTGGGTTCAGCTCGGGCCCCTCGAGCTGTTGGTGCCGCACACCCCGAGTCCGTTCCGGGTTCGGTCCGGAGCTGAGGAGGCCCAAGGGCGAGGAGCGGCGACGACGCTGTACCGGGCGTACCGCCAGGAGCTGCGACACTGCCGTGTGTCGGGCACACTCGACTGACGAGCGACAAAGCCAGGGGCGTCAGGAACTAGCCTCAAACCATCAAATTCACTGCGGCAGGGTACTAGCCAAGCGGGACGCTGCCGACGACTTCGATCCCGAAGCCCTCGAGCCCGACGATCTTGCGCGGGTTGTCTGTCAGCACGCGGATCGCCTTGACGCCCATGTGCTTGAGCACCTGCGCGCCAAGTCCGAACTCCCGAAATCCCGACTCGCGCGGCCGCAGCCCAGGCGAGGCCGGCGCGCGACCCCGAACACCCTGCAGGTCCAGCGCCTCGGTGACCTCGTGACCGGGACCGCCGAGCACATACAAGAACACGCCGCGGCCCGCTTCGTCGATCCGCGCCAGCGCCGATCGCATCCGCGTCGCCGAGTCGTCGCCAAACCCAAACACGTCGCCGATCAGCTGGGCACGCTGGGCGCGGAGCATGACCGGCGCGCTGTCGTCGATCTCGCCCTTGCTGAGCGTCACGAACCGACTGACGGGGCGGACCAACGATCGATAGCTGCGCATGGTCCAGCCGTCGCTCTCGGCGATGCCCAGGATCTGCGACTCGAACGGCGCGGCGGCGATCTCCTCGATCAAGGACTCCCGCTGCAGCCGATACTCGATCAAGTCGGCGATGCACACGATCGGCAGGCCGTGCTCGCGGCCGAAGGCCTCGAGGTCATCCATGCGCGCCATCTCGCCGTCGTCGCGCATGATCTCGCAGATCACCCCGGCCGCCGAGCAGCCGGCGAGGCGGGATAGATCGACCGAACCTTCGGTGTGACCCGAGCGGACCAAGACCCCGCCCCCCTGGGCGCGCAGCGGGAAGATGTGGCCGGGGCTGACGATGTCTTCCGCGCCGAACTTGGGATCGCACGCGACCCGAATTGTCTCGGCCCGATCACCCGCCGAGATCCCCGTGGTCACGCCGCGCCGGGCCTCGATCGAGACCGTGAACGCGGTGCCCATGCTGCCGGGATCGGTCGGGACCATCATTCGCAGGCCGAGCTGCTCGATCCGATCGGACATCAGCGACAGACAGATCAGCCCGCGCCCATGCTTGGTCATGAAGTTGACGGCGTTGGCGTCGCAGTGCTGCGCTGCGATCACGAGGTCGCCCTCGTTCTCGCGGTCTTCGTCATCGACCATGATGACCATGCCGCCGCGACGCACGACATCGATCGCGTGCTCGACTCGCTCGAAAGGATGAGATTGCTTGATCACGGCTGCACCTGTTCGCTGGAGGGGTTCGATGACTGGGAAAATTGTAAGAGGCGCTCGACGTAGCGCGCGAGCATGTCGACCTCGAGGTTGACCCTGTGCCCCGGCTGGTCCGGCTGGTTTGGTTGGTCACGGTGCTGCTCGATCGAGCGCCCGAGGGTCGTGACCGCCAACGTGTGGGGGATCAGCCCGACCATGAATCCAACCTCGTCGACCTGGTTGACCGTGAGGCTGACGCCATCGACAACGATCGATCCTTTGACGGCGATGTAGCGGCGCAGCGGCTCCGGTGCCCAAAACCAGCACTCCCGGGCGTCCCCGCGGGCCTCGACGCTGCGCAGATGCCCGACGCCGTCGACGTGACCGCTGACGAGGTGGCCACCGAGCGCGTCGCCAAGCCGCAGCGAAGGCTCGAGGTTGACGACCGACCCAGGCTCGAGCGCCCCGAGGGTCGTGACCGCCAAGGTCTCGAACGCCACGTCCGCGGCGAACTGCCCCTCGCTCGACTCAGTCACGGTCAGACAGACCCCAGACACGCACACGCTGGCCCCGATCACGCGGTCAGCTGGCGCGAGCTGGGTCGCGATGACGACGCGTCGGCTCTGGGGGCTGTGGCCAAGTTCGCGGACACAGCCAGTGGTCTGCACCAAACCGGTGAACACCGGCGGGGTATAGCACCCCGGCGCGGGCAGAAAGCACGGTTCGGGCTCAGCTCACACGCGGTGTTTCCGGCCGTAGTTCCAGCCGTAGTTCCAGCCGTAGTTACAGTGGAGCGTAGACACACAGCTGGTCGGCCCCGAGCGTGCGCGTACGCAAGAGCTCGAGCCGCGGCGCGTCGCCGACGCTGGTCCACCCCACGCCCGCGATCGCCGGACGCCCTTCACCAAGCACGAGCGGCGCGCGATACATCCACAGCTCTTGCCACGCGCGCGCGGCCACGAACGCACCGAGCAACCGGCCACCACCCTCGACCATCAGCGAGCGCACGCCCCGGTCGCCGAGCCGGTCGAGCGCGGCCTCGATGTCGACGCCACCGCGAGCGGTCGCGGGCAGCTCGAGCGCCTCGGCGCCCGCCTTGGCCAACGCCGCGCGGGCGCGCTTGGAAGCCCGCTCGGTGTGCAGGTACAAGACCCCAGGCCGCAGCAGCTGGAGCGGACGCCCGGCGCTGGCCACCCGCAGGCGGGGATCGAACACAACCGGATCTGGGCTCACCCCCCGCACCAACCGAACGTCGAGGCCCGGGTCGTCCGCCAGCACCGTCGCGGCGCCGACAGCGATCGCGTGGTGCTGCGCCCGCAGACGGTGACCGCTGCGGCGCGCGGGCGCACCGGTGATCCACTTGCTGTCGCCGCTCGCCGTCGCGATGCAGCCGTCGATCGACGTCGCGCACTTGAGCGTGACGAAGGGTCGGCCCCGGGCGACGTGGTGCAGATAGTGGCGGTGGACCTCGCGGGCCCGCTCGGCGAGCAGCCCGAGCTCGACCGTGACGCCATGATCCTGCAACCGACGAAGCCCTGCGCCGGCCACGTGTGGCGCAGGATCTTCGATCGCCACGACGACGCGCGCGACCCCGGCGCCAAGGATCGCGTCGACGCAAGGCGGCGTGCGGCCGCGGTGGTTGCAAGGCTCGAGCGTCACGTACAGGGTCGCCCCCTTGGCTGCGCGGCCAGCCATGGCCAGCGCGCGGACTTCGGCGTGCGCCCCCCCTGTCACGTCCGACCGCGCCTTGCCCAGCACGCGACCACGCTTGACGACCACGGCGCCCACGCACGGGTTGGGGTAGGTCGCGCCGGTCCCCGAGTTGGCCACGCGCAGCGCCTCGCGCATCCACTGGACGTCGCTCACGATCAGTCCCCTCCAGCGCTCGCTGGGGCCGCGCTGTCAGCCGGCAGGCCGCCGGATGCCGCGTCTTCAGCTTGGTTTTGCGGTGACTTGCGCCTGTGGGGCAGCGGCGTCGATGCCTCGCTCATGCCGTCGTCTGCGTCCGATCCCAGCTCGGGAAACAAGGTCCGCTGCCCTTCGATGTTGACCCGCTCGGCCTTTTGCATCTCTCGCAGGAGGTGCTCGAACTCGTCGATGGTATCGAAGCTGCGGTACACGGAGACGAACCGGACATACGCGACCTGATCGAGCGCGTAGAGATGATGCATGATCCGCTCGCCCAGCGCCTCGGAGCTGAGCTCACGATCGCCTCGCGTCGATGCCCACGTCTCGATCTGCGTGACGATGCGATCGAGCGCGTCGGATGGGATGCCACGCTTGCGACAGGCGATGTCCAAGCCGCGACGGATCTTGCTGCGATCGAATGGTTGGCGCTCACCAGTGCGCTTGAGCACGATCGGTAGGGTCTCGTCGATCCGCTCGCGTGTGGTGAAGCGATGCCCACACTCGTTGCACACCCGCCGCCTGCGGACGCCGTCGCGACTGTCGCGCGAGTCGACCACCTTGGTGTTGCGTCCGCCACAGACCGGGCACTCCACCGTGGATCAGCTCCCCTCCCCAACCGGCCGGGTCAGCGATCCGATCAGCTCCACCCGGTTGAGGTGGCGCCCACCTTCGAACGTTGCGTCGATGAACCCGCGCAGCAGCAGCTTGGCCAGGCCGACACCGGTCACCCGTTCGCCAAGACACAACACGTTGGCGTTGTTGTGGGCCCGAACCATCTGGGCGCTGAACACGTCGGCCACCACCCCCGCGCGAATGCCTGGGATCTTGTTGGCGGTCATCGCCATGCCTTGGCCGGTCCCGCACACCAACAGCCCAAACACGTCCGCGGCTTGGCCCTGTCGGTCCTGCAGCACCCGCTGGCAGACCTGCACGGCGATGTTGGGATAGTCGACGCGCTCGCTGGCCACGGCGGGACCCGAGCGGCTGAGCACCGGCAGGCCCCACTGGGCGAGCTCTGCCACCAGGACATCGAGCAGCATGACGCCGCCGTGGTCGCTCCCGACGTGGAACCGCATGCCTGATTTGTACCCGATCCGGTTGACCGGCGCGGGCCCGATTTACAGGCCGTGTTCCAGCCGAGCGCGGGGCAGCCAACGATCGCCCGCCGCGCGCACTGCTGGGAGTCTCAGGGGGTGCGCTTGAACAGCAGGCAGGCGTTCGTGCCACCAAACCCAAAGCTGTTCGACAGCGCGTATTCGACCTCGACCCGCCTGGCTTGATGCGGAATGTAGTCGAGGTCGCAGCTCGGATCGGGGTCGTCGAGGTTGATCGTGGGCGGCAGCACCCCGCGCGAGAGCGCGAGACAGCACAGCGCGCCCTCCACAGAGCCCGCGGCCCCGAGCAGGTGCGCGTGCATGGACTTGGTCGACGAGACCTGCAGCTTGTCGGCGTGGGCCCCAAACACCTGGCGGATCGCCTGGGACTCCACCGTGTCGGCCCCGGTCGAGGTGCCGTGCGCGTTGACGTAGCCGATCGCGTCGCCGCTGATGCCAGCGTCCTCGAGTGTCAGGCGGATGCACGCCTGCGCGCCCTCGCCGTTGGGGCTTGGCGCGGTCACGTGATGCGCGTCGGAGTTGGCCCCGTAGCCCACGATCTCGGCGATGATCTTGGCCCCGCGCGCCTTGGCGCGGTCCATGTCCTCGAGGACCAACAGCCCGCAGCCCTCGCCCATCACGAAGCCATCGCGGCTCTTTGTGAACGGTCGCGACGCCTTGGTCGGCTCTTCGTTGTTCTTGCTCAACGCCCGGGCGGCCGCGAAGCCACCCACGCTCAAGGCGGTGATCGTCGACTCGGTGCCGCCGGCGATCATGACGTCGGCGCGGCCGTAGCGGATCGCGAGGTAGGCCTCGCCGATCGAGTGCGCGGCGGTGGAGCACGCGGACACGTGACTCATGAGCGGGCCCTTGAAGCCCTGGAAGATCGAGATCTGCCCGCCCGCGAGGTTGATGATCAGCGCCGGGACGAAGTACGGGCTGATGCCGTGACGCCAGCCCTTCTCGCGCATGGCGAGGTGCGTGGCTTCAATCGTCGTGATCCCGCCGAGGCCCGAGCCAACGTAGACCCCCGTGCGCTCGGCCGGAGGCCGGTCCTCGTGCAGGCCAGCGTCCTCCAGTGCCATGTACGAGGCCGCGACCGCGTACTGGATGAAGGTGTCCATCTGCCGGGTGTACTTCTTGGAGAAGTACTTGGTCGGCTCGAAATCACGAACTTCAGCTGCGATCCGCGTGGGCAGATCGCTCGCGTCGAACTTGGTGATTGGACCCACGCCGCTGCGGCCGGCGATCACCGCCTCCCAGGTTTGCTCGGTGTCGAGCCCGAGCGGGGTGATCATGGCGGTTCCAGTGACGGCTACTTTGCGCTCTGCCACGTGTGCCTCGTTGTCTTGGCTATCCCTGACTAATTTGGCAGGCACCCGCAAGAGCTGGGTGCGCCATGACTAACTGACTGACGATCGCAGCGCCGTCGCTACGGGAGATCGGTAGCGACGCGCGATCGGTCGTTCAGCCGTCGTTGTTCCGCTTGATGTACTGAACGGCGTCGCCGACGGTCTTGATGCTGTCGACCTTGTCGTCCGGGATCTTGATGCCGAACTCTTCCTCCAGGGCGAGGACCAGCTCGACGATCGCGAGCGAGTCGGCCTGGAGATCGTCGGTGAAGCTCTTCTCGGGGGAGACGTCGGTTTCGGGGACGTCGAGCTGCTCGGCGATGATCCCTTTGATCTTGTCGAGGATGGGGTCGGGGCTTGCGTCGGACATGTCTGGATTCGCTCGTTGTTGTCGAAGGTGGTTGCTTCGGGGTTTGGGATTCACATTGCGAGTCCGCCGTTGACACGCAGCACGTGGCCGGTGACGTAGGCGGCGGCCGGCGAGGCCAGCCACGCGACGGCCTCGGCGACCTCGGTCGCCGCGCCAATTCGGCGCAGGGGGATCTTGGCCAGCAGCTGCTCGCGGGCGTCGCCCTGCAGCGCGGCGTCGGTCATGTCGGTCTCGATGAAGCCTGGGCTGACGGCGTTGACGGTGACGCGACGACCGGCGAGCTCTTGGGCCAGCGACTTGGTCAGCCCCAGCAGCCCAGCTTTGGACGCCGCGTACATCGACTGCCCGCCGTTGCCGGTCTCGCCGACGACGCTCGAGACGTTGATGATGCGCCCAGCGTCCTTGGCCTTGAGCAGGTACCGGGCGGCGGCCTTGCAGCAGTACACGGCGCCCTCGAGGTTGACCGCGAGGGTGCGCCGCAGATCTTCTTGCTTGGCTCGCATCAGCAGCCCGTCGATCGAGATGCCGGCGTTGTTGACGAGGATGTGCAGCCCACCGAGCTCGTCGGTGACGCGCTTGACCCCCGCTGCGACGGCGTCCTCGTCGGCGACGTCGAAGCCGACCGCGATCGCCTTGCCGCCGGCCGCGATGATCTCGTCACACAGGGCGACCGCCGCGGCCTCGTTGCTCGCGTAGTTGACACCCACGGTCGCTCCGCGAGCGGCGAGGGTTGCAGCGATCGCACGGCCAATACCACGCGAGGCCCCCGTCACTAGCGCGACGCGGTCAGTCAGGGATAGCGATGGCGGTAGGGCCGTCACGGCGCCAGACGTGTATCGCATCGATGCATCACTGCCCAGGCCCTCGATCGCTTCGAAGCTCACGAACCGCGACGAAGCGCAACGCCTCCAACGCACCGCGCACGCACTGTCACAGCCCGACCCGCTCCGGCAGAGCGGCTCGCTCGCCTAACGCGAACGCCTGCTGGAGCCGGCCACACCCTCGCGCATGACTCGGGCAGCCCGTCGAGCACACACGACCGCTGCGAGCAGGCACGGGGTCCTGCGCAACACAGCGCGACCGGGGGCTCCAACACCTGGCCCAACCAGCGGGCTCAAGACTTCGGGAGCTTGTCGACGTCGGCCGGCTCGCCGAGGCTGTAGACTTTGAAGCCACGATCGATCCGCCGCAGCAGACCCCGAAGCACGTTGCCGTTGCCCAGTTCGACCGCGCGTTCGCAGCCCATGTGCAGTGCCTTTCGCACGGATTCCTCCCAGCGAACCCGATGCGTGACTTGAGCCACGAGCAACCCACGGACCCGATCCGTGTCGTTGATCGGCTCGGCGTCGACGCAGCTGATCACCGGCGCCCGCATCGGCGCAATGTCGACCTTCTCGAGCCACTCGGTCAGCCGCTCGGCCGCGGGCTGCATCAGCGCGCAGTGGAACGGGGCGCTGACCTTGAGCGAGATGGCGCGACCTTCGGCGTCGTGGGCGAGATCCGAGATCCGCTCGACCGCGTCGTGGTGACCGGCAACCACGATCTGGTTGGCGCCGTTCAAGTTCGCCGGGCTGACGATCTCGCCGTTGATGCTGGCCTCCTGGCACATGGCCTCGACCTGCTCGATCGGCAGGCCGATGATCGCCGCCATCGACCCGCCGGTGGGCACCGCCTCCTGCATCGCTTGGCCGCGCAGGCGAGCGAGACGAACGGCCGTCCAAAACCGAATGCTACCGACGGCGACCAGCGCCGAGATCTCGCCCAGGCTGTGGCCAAGCGCGAGCTTGGGCCGGATGTCCGTGCGGGCCTCGAGCACCCGCAAGGCGGCGATCGAGGTGGTGAGGATCGCCGGCTGGGTGTGTTCGGTCTGCTGGAGATCAGCTTCGGGGCCCTCGAAGCACAGCTTTGACAGCGACTCGCCCAGCGCCTCGTCGGCCTCTTCGAACACGAGCCGCGCTTCGGGGTACTCGCGTGCGAGCGCGCGGCCCATGCCGAGCGTCTGGGTGCCCTGTCCGGGGAACATGAAGGCAGTGGTGCTCACGACTTGCTCGGTGTTCATGGGTCTAGTGGAGGTTGCGGGCCAGTTCGAACAGCTCGGCGTGGCCTTGGATCGCGCTGGCCACGGCCTGGGTCAGGCCGCCTGTGGCGAAGCGCTGGGCCGCGAGCAGTGCGTTGAGAAGCGCCCGCGACGTCGCAGCACCGTGGCAAATCATCACGGCGCCGTCGACCCCAAGCAGCGGCGCGCCGCCGTGAGCCTCCGGGTCGAGACGCCGCGCAACACCCTGCAGCGCGGGCTCGATCGCATCCGCGATCCGGCGTTCACCCTGGACCGCGTCCACCGACGCCGAGCCCGCCAGCTCGGCGCGCAACATCGTCGGCCACGCGAGCATCGCCGCCTCGGCCAGCTTGAGCACGACGTTCCCCGTCCACCCGTCGGTGACCGCGACATCGCAGCTGTCCGCGAACAGCTGGCCAGGTTCGACATAGCCGATGAACTCGAACGCCTCGGACCGCGAGGCCAGATCGTGCGAGAGGATCTCGTGAACCCCACGGGTGAGCGCCGTGCCCTTGGCGACCTCGGTGCCGTTTGCGAGCACACCCACCCGGGGCCGATCGATCCCACTTTGCACCCGTGAAAACGCGGCGCCGATCACCGCGAACTGGACCAAGTTGATCACCTTGCACTGGACGTTGGCGCCCGCGTCGAGCAGGACCGTATGCCCCGCGTGAGCCGGCACGCGGGGAAAGCTGGTGGCGATCGCCGGACGATCCACCCCCGCGACGCGACCGAGCCGCATCAGCGCAGCCGCGAGCAGCGCCCCCGAGTTGCCAGCCGAGACCACCGCGTCGACGTGGCCCGCGGCGAGCCGATCGATCGCTACACACAGCGAGGCGTCGGGCTTGGCGCGAACCGCCCGAGCCGGACTCTCGTCCATTTCGATCTGCGTCGACGCGTGCGCGAGGTGGATCCCCGCGGCGCGCGTCGACAGCTCGGACAACTTCGCCGCGAGGACGGCTCGATCACCGACGAGCTCGACCTCGATCCCAGCCTCGGCGGCTCGGACCGCCGCCTCGATCTCGGGATCGGGCCGACGGTCCGATCCGAACCCGTCAAGCCCAACGCGAAGCTGTCGACCCTGCCCCATGACGCCCGCCCGCGGTCACCCAATCGAGATGCCTGCAAACAAATGCCCCCCCGCAAGCAAACGCCCCTTGGGCGCGAGCGCAGCGAGTGACCGCGTAGTGCGAAGCCGCCTGTGGGGGGTAACAACCAGCGGCCAGCACACGATCCAAGCCCCCTTCTAGGGGGCCAATCATGCCCCCTTCTAGGGGGCCAATCATGCCCCCGCAAACAAACGCCCCCTTGGGAGCGAGCGCAGCGAGTGACCGCGTAGTGCGAAGC
This sequence comes from Enhygromyxa salina, assembly GCF_000737335.2. Lineage (GTDB taxonomy): Bacteria > Myxococcota_A > Polyangia > Nannocystales > Nannocystaceae > Plesiocystis > Plesiocystis salina_C. The sequence goes on from NZ_JMCC02000014.1 coordinate 86,303, forward strand.
CGCCTGTGGGGGTAAAAACCAGCCAAGCCCCCTTCTAGGGGGCCAATCATACCCCCGCATACAAACGCCCCTTGGGAGCGAGCGCAGCGAGTGACCGCGTAGTGCGAAGCCGCCTGTGGGGGTAAAAACCAGCCAAGCCCCCTTCTAAGGGGCCAATCATACCCACGCAAACACTGCCCCCTTGGGAGCGAGCGCAGCGAGTGACCGCGTAGTGCGAAGCCGCCCCGGGGGGGTAAAAACTAATCCCGCTCGACAGCGATGACTTCGCGGCCCTTGTAGAACCCGCAGGCCGGGCAGACCCGATGGCTCAGCATCAGCTCTCCACAGTTGGAACAGGGCGAGAGCACCGGTGCAGTCCGGCGATCGTGATTGGCCCGACGCATGTCGCGACGAGATTTGGACTTGCGTTTCTTCGGTACAGCCATGACGTGGAGTCCAGGTGGAGGCGGAGTGTGGATGGTTTGGAGGAGAGATGAAAGCCCGTGCGCCGGAGTTGGCTCACAGGTCTTCTTCGGACTTGACCTTGGCTAACGCCCGCTTCCATGGCGAATCCGGGGTCTCGTCGTCGGCCGCGCTGCCGTCTGGCAGCAGGCGCAGGCCACATTTTGGACAGCTGGCCGCGGCCTCGCTGTCGGACACAGTGGAATTGAGTTCGGTGCCACAGCGCATGCACAGGCCCCGACAGGCCTCGCCGCGACTACACAGCGCGCGCATTGGATAGGCCAGCAAGAGCTGCTCTGACACGAGCGCGCACAGGTCGACCGTGGTGCCCTGGTAGCCGATCTCGTCGAGTTCGGAGGTCTCGAGCGGCTCGATCTCGTCTTCTTGGCCGGGCTCGCCGGAGAACTCTGCCCAGCTGCGCACGCGGTCCGCGGGGACGAAAGTCACGCACAGATCCCCGAGCTCGCCGCCAACATCGACGGGCGCGGGCTCGAGGCAGCGCGCGCACGGGACCAGGTAGCGAAGCTCGAGCTGACCGCGGACGAGCAAGGTGCGATCGGTCTGCAACATCAGCTCGAGCCGGGCGATCCCGCCGCCGTCGGTCTCTGAGACGATCGCGTCTGTCTCGGCGAGCACCGAGGCGATCCATGCTGCGGGGATCTGGGCCTCGAGCGGCTGCGGCCCGAGCTCGAGTTGCTCGAGGTCGATCCGCAGGGCCGCGACGCCGGCTGCCGGCTGCCCGTCCTGGGGATCACCGGACGCTCGTCCGGTTCGCTGGTGTTTTCGGGGGGCCATTTCGAACGGGCGTGTCTAGTACACGGGTCCGCGCCCGACAAGGGGTGCGCGATGGTTGCTGACGCAGCGGTTTCCGCGCCCAGTCTCGCCCGTCTGGCCCTGGCCCGAGGCTTCGCATACCCTCGCGCGACTTCAGCCGGACATCGCAGCGCACGCTGGCCCCGCCAGTCGTGCAAGTCGTCACCATCGCCGCCGTTGGTGCGCCCTGCCCGTCCAACGCTGTCCAGAGCGGCCCGCATCTCGATGAGCCAGCGCCCCCGAACCGACCTCCGCGCCAGTGGCCATTCCGGCTCGACTTTGGCGGCCCCCCGCACTCTCGAAGCCCGTCTGCTCGGGCTGGTAGTGGCGATCGTCGCTGCCGTCGCGGTGGCGTGGCCCGGCGAAGCCCGCGCTGGCGAGCCCCCCTGGTCCCGCGGACCGCTGAGCATCGGCGGCCCGCTCTCGGCCTCCGGGCCGTTCAACCCGACGGGCGGATCGCTCGTCCCGCTCGCCGCCCCGCCAGCCGCCGGCCCCGGCGCGACGATCCCCGTCAGGCCGACCCAGCCCCAGCAAGATCCTCAGCAAGATCCGCAAGCAGAAGACGAGGACGACGACCTGCTCGAGCAACCTCGCGGACGCGGCACCGATCCCGCCACGCTCGAGCTCACGGTCCCCGAGCTGCAGAGCAAGCGAACGATCCCGCCATTTTGGCTCGAGCGCGACTACAACACGCACAAGACCACCGCGCTGACGCTGCCGCCGCTGTACTTCCATCGCCAGCCCAAGCCCGGTCACCCCGAGACCTTGGCGCACGTCGATCTGAGCCTGACGATCGCCTACTACGCCAAGAGCCGCCGCAAGCAGCGGTGGATGAACCCGCTGGTGCTGTTCTTCGGCGGGTTCTCGGAGCACAAGACGGTGTGGACGGCGATGCCCTTGTTGATGGGCTACCGCCGCGTCGGCGAGCAGTTCAACTTTGGTCAGTTTCCGTTCGTGTGGTGGTGGGGCAACCGCCACGTCAAGAACCTGTTCGTGTTCCCGGTCCACTTCCGCAAGAAGACGCCCGATCAGGTGTTTGGAGTCTCGGGCTTCTTGGCCTGGTACGGCAGCCGCAACCTCGACGACGACACCGTCGACAACGATCGCCGCCACTTCGTGTTCGCGCCGATCTTCTTCAGGTTCCAGCGCGGGCTCAAGACGATCGACGCCAGCCCGCTCTACTTTGGTGGCAAGAACCTGGCGAACGGCCTGACCCACCGGACCATCCTTCCTTTTGTGCACTGGGAGAGCCGCGAGTTCGGCAACCGCAAGGAGCTGTGGACGATCCCGTGGATCCGTCGGACCGACGTCGCGCGGGGCCGCAGCGCGTGGGCGCTGCCCTTGTTGTTGAGCTTCCGCGATCGCAACCCCGAGCGTGAGTTGATGGCGTTGACGCCGTTGCTCTGGCACCACCGCGATCGGGTCCGCGACCGCAACACCTGGGTCACGCCGCTCGGCGGACACCTCCAGGATCCCCAGCAGGCGATCTCGTGGGCAGCCCCGGTCTGGTGGCGCTTCGTCGACCGCCGCGCCAAGACCTCCGTCAACGTGATCGCCCCGCTCGCCGTCTGGAAGCGCAGCCCGACCAAGCTCAGCGTTCACACGCTCGCGCTCTCGTACTGGCGCGACAAGGCCGAAGGCGGCGGCGGTGGCGGGTCGTTGCCGCTGCTGAGCTTCGTCCACCACTCGCAGCTGCGCAGTCGCCAGTTCGTGCTCGGTGGCCTGTTCTGGCGGTTCGCCAACAACGATCCCGCGGGCACCGGCAGCGTCGATCCGATCGCGCGCCGCAGCGCCTGGGGCGTTGGGCCGCTGGTCTATCGCAGCAAGCGCGTCGAGCAGGACGTCGACCGCGCTCGGTTTGGGATCCCGCCGCTGCTCACGTTCACGGGCCGCGACGGCAGCAAGAGCCATCAGGTCGTGACGCCGCTGTTTTGGCACTACCGCGACCGCGACAGCGCCAACCAGCACGACACCTGGGTGGTGCCGCCTTTGTACGTGCAAAAGCGGGCCGAGGGTTTTCGCGCTGGGCTGCCGCCAGTGTTCTTCGCCGCCAACGACGAGCGCTACCGCTACGCCGTGATCCCCGGGCTGTTGTTCGGCCACGTCGAAGACAAGCTGACCCAGACCCAACGCACGATCTCGCCGCTGTTCGTGCGGACCAAGTCACCTGACTCGCGGGTGATCGGGGCTGGCCTGATCGCGTGGGATGTCCAGCGCCAGATCGACGCGGGCCCCGGCTCGGTCGCCCTGAAGCAGCGCGACTCGGTGCTGTTCCCGCTTTACTATCGGCGCGAGCGTGGCGACCGGACCTTGCACGTGAGCCCGCTCGGCGGCGCGCTGCGTGGGCCCGATGGCACCGCGTGGCTGGGCGCGCTGGCCTACGGGTTCAAGCGCGAGTCAACCGACGAGGCCGGCATCCAGCGCAGCGGCGGCGGCTTGCTGCCCTTGATCCACCACGAGAACCGCCGCGACGCGAGCGGCAAGCTCGTCGGCGCGACGACCAGCGTGTTCCCGCTGTTCCTGCGTGACCGTCGGCCCGAGCGCGACCTCGACATCTGGTCGCCGCTGGTCTGGCGGGGGCGGATCCGCGGCGACAACCCGCGCAACAACCTGGCGATCGTGCCGCTGTACTTTGGTCAGCGCCAGCCAGGTGGCGTCGACCTCGACGCGAGCTTCTTCTTCGTCTGGTCCCGCGACCGCACCCGCCACACCCACACCTTGGTCGCCGGGCCGTTCTATCACCGGCTGCAGCGCGACAAGCTGATCACCGGGCTCGGTCCGCTGAGCTACTGGGAAGACTCGAGCAAGCGTCGGCTGCTGGTGGTCCCGCCGCTGATCGTCAGCCTCGAGGACAAGGTCAAGCGCACGCGCACCAGCGTCGCGCTACCGATCTGGTTCGACCGCGTGCAGGCCAACCGCAGGGTCTGGATGGCGTTCCCGGTCATGGTCGGCGTCCACCGCAAGAACGACTTCACCAAGGCCGGCCTCGCCGTCCCGCTGTTCTACGACATCCACCGGCTCGGCAAGAACTACCGGTTCACCGGCGTGGTCCCGCTGCTGTTCCGCTATCAAAAGGGCGGGTTCCAGGCCGACGACGACCCCGCGGATCGCTACACCCTGTGGGGCAGCTTCCCGCTGTTCTTCTACGGCCACGACGGCCACGGACGCACGACCCACTCGGCCGGGGCGCTGTACCTGTGGGACAAGAGCCCCGACGGCTGGAAGTTCTTCACGCCGCTCGCCGGCGTCGCGCAAAAGCCTGGCAAGCAGGTGAGCTGGTACGCGCCGTTGATCTACCGCAAGGTCACCAACGAGCAGCACACCACTTTCTTGTGGCCGCTGATCGCCTACCACAAGGGCTACCGCAAGGGCCAAGACGGCAAGCCCTACAAGGACATCAGCACGACGTGGGTGCTGCCCCCGCTGTACGTCGGTCGCCACAACGAGGACCGGAGCTGGTGGCAGTCGACGCTGCTGGTCTGGCAGTTCAAGCGCCCGCACAAGGTCAGCACGGCCGTCGTGCCGCCAGTGTTCTTCCTGCAAGACAGCTACAAGCAGCGGCGCCTGCACTGGCTGCTGCCGCTCTACGTCCGCGACAACAACATGGCCAAGGGCGAGGCTTGGACCGCGGTGATGCCCGGTCTGTACCTGCAGCACCGCAACGAAAAGCACAACAACGCGGTGCAGTTCCCGTTGCTGTGGCACTTCGACAACCCCAAGCGGCGCGTCACGATCGGCGGCTTCGTTTGGTACGACGTGCGGCTGCCCGAGCGGGGGACGAAGACCCAGATCCTGCCGTTCATCTATGCGCGACGCGAGACCGACGATCGGGTCGGGCACATGGTCGGCCCGGGGCTCGGCACCTGGCGCCGCGAAGCCGAGGGCCAGCCCCCTGCCCTGCACTGGCGCGCGCTGTTTTGGATCGTTGGCGGCGGCAACGAGGACGGTCAGCGCTACCTGTGGCTGTTCGGCGCGAAGATCAAGCTCGCGCCGAAGCCCCTCGCGCCTCGCAAGCAACGGCAACGTGGTCGTCGGGGCGGCAGCCCGGACAAGTCCACCAACGACGAAGCCGCGCGCAACGACGCGATCGAAGCCGCGTACCTCGGCGCGGCGATCTGAGCGAGCGGTCCTCTGCTCGGGCGAGGGTGCCCAGGCTCGACTTCACGTCGAGCTGCTGGGCGCCTCGCGCTGGCGCGTGCGCCTGCAGCGAAACGGTCGCGGCGCCCCGTCCTGGCGAACACGTCTGAGCCCGGATGCGGGCTCTCGTCCGTTCGCGGTCGCCAGTGACATGCGTGGTGATCTCCAGAACATCCGCCTGTAGCGGGACACTCGCGGGATCTCTCGTCGCGCTCGATCGGTCGTGTTGGGGCCAAGATCGGGGCCGCGACGATCGTCAACGAGGCCGCGATACGCGGGCCGAGTCCCTGTAGATCGAGTCAACCGCATCAGCGGGAAAGGACGACTCGAAAATGATCAAATCACTCATACTCACCTCCCTCGCGTTCCTCACCCTCGGCACTGGCCCCACGAGCACCATCCAGGCGCCAGATCGGTGTGGGGAGGTCAACGCCGTGGGGTATCCGCTCTACTGCGAGCTCACGGGACCCGACGCCCCTTGGTGGGACGACGAGGTCTGCTGCTCAGGCGCGAAGTGCGTCGAGGTCGGGACTGCCGGCTGCCCTGACGACCTGCAGAAGTACTCGTGCCGACACGCCGAGATCGACACGCGCGGCCAGGTCACCTGCCTGTTCGAGGTGCCGAGCTACTGCGACGATCACAGCTGTCCGGCCGGCTTTCAGCCACAGCCACAGAGCATGGTGATCTGCTGCTACGCGGAGGGGTGCTTCGACTCCACTGACATCTACTGCTACGGCGACGCGTACTGGTGCGACAGCGGGGTCAGCAACCTGGACGGCACCGTCACCTGCTTCGACCAAGAGTGAGCGCTGGACAACGTTGGATCAGGCTCAGGGCGCCTGATGTTCATGATCCAGCGACCTGGTCGTCGTCAGCTTGGCGGCGAGCACCTCGGCGAGTTGCCGCGTTGATCGGCAGGCCGGGCTGGGCGGCGACTCGAACAAGTGGATGACCTCCGTGATGGCGGCGACCACCTCCGTGTTGTCGAGCTGCGCCTCAGGGCCACGATGCATCTGTGTCGTGACCCTGAGACGCGTGAGCGCCTCTGACACCAGATCGCAGCGACCCGTGCTGGCCCCGATCCGTGCGCGCAACAGCAGCGCCGGCACCAGCAGCTGGTCCGCCCACCCCCTGTGCGCTTCCCCCCTGTGCCCTTCAGCGATCGCCAGCATTGCGTCCACGTCCTGGAGCGCCTCGTCGAACCGACCTTCGCGCGCGCGTTCGCGTGCGCGCACCAACATCAACTCGAACCTGAGCTGCGGCGCGTCAACCTGGGCCTCGTCGAGGCTCTTCAGCGCTTCGACGACGCGCGACTCTGGCAGTGAACGCGAAGGCCCCGATGACTCGGCGGCCTTTGCCTGTGCGAGCACCAGCTCGGCGCGGGCGCCGGCCTCGACGTTCACTCGCTGCGCCAAGCTGGTCACGGCCGCCAAGTGATCGAGGCTGTCGTCGCCGACCGCCTGCGCCAACCGGACCCGCTCGAGCAGCACGTGGAAGCGAAGCGAATCGAGGCCCAGCCGATTGGCTTCGGCCAGGGCCGCCCGCAGGCGCAGGGCGGCGCGTTGATGCTCGCCAGCGTCGATCAGCATGCGCGACTGCCAGCGAGCGACCCGGACCCGCGCGGCGGCGATGAAGGGCTCGTCGGCGCGCTCACCGGTGGCGAGCTGCTCAACCCGCGCCTCGAACGTTGCGAGCATCAAGGCTGCGTCGTGTTGGCGGCCCGCCAACACGGCCTGCTCAATCTGCGCCTCGAGGCTTGCGAACTCGGCGACCTGCGCGATCGCCAGCACCCCCGAAGAGGATGCGGCCACGCCAAGCGCTGGATTGACGCACACAGAGGGCTGTTGGAGCTCGGACAGCAACGCCCGCGCGATCGCGGGTGACATCTGCCCTCGTGGGTCGTCCTGCGCGACCAACAGACCCACCACCGCCCCGAGCCGCTCGCGCTGTCGCTGCAAGCAGCTGGCCACGGCGTCATCGACCGCGCACGCGCGATCCCACAGCGACGACCAGCTCGTGGTCCAGGCCGATAACCAGGCGCTGGCGAAGCGCAGCTCTGGGCGCCGCTCGAGCGCCGCGCGCTGCCGTGGCCCCCACTCGCGGGCCATGGCGCTCGCCCCGTCCGTGCACTGGTCTGCGGCGGGCGACGGCGAATTCGTTCCGAGCAAGCTGAGCGTGCCGATCAAGGCACAGGCAAACGCCAGCCCAAACGCGCCGCCCACGAGCCCCCCCGAGAGCCCGCGAAACAGCCCGCGAAACAGGCCACGGAAGGCACGTGGCACGGCAGCTAGACGACGGCTGGCCTCGAGCGCCTCGAGCAGCGCTTCGACGCTGGGCCAGCGTTGCTCGGGGACTTCGCTCAGACCACGCAACAGCGCGGCCTCGATCGCGCGTGGCATGCCGACCGGACGGCCGCGGCCTCGCTCGAGCCGGCCGGCGGCGATCGAGCCCAGGATGGTCGCGGCGCATCGGCCTGCGTAGGGGCGCACGCCAAACAGCGCCTCCCAGGCCATCGCGCACATGCTGTATTGATCTGCGCGCGCCGGGTCATGTGGGACCCCGGCGAGGCACTCGGGGGCCATGTAGGGCTTGGTGCCGCCCCCAGGTTCCTGGGCTGGCGTGAGCGCGAAGATGTTGCGCACACCGGGCCCCGTTGGGTCTGGCGGCGCGCCCTCCAGCTCACCTTCCAGCTCCCCCTCCAGCTCACCTTCTAGCTCGGCGGAGACCTCCACCGCGGCGCGGCGCACCGCGGCGGCGACCTCGGCGCTAGCGACCCTGGATCCGACCCGGGCGAGCCCGAAATCCGCGATCCGAACCCGCCCATCTGCGCCAACGAGCACGTTGCCAGGCTTGACGTCGCCGTGGACCAGGCCTGCCCGATGCACGGCCACGAGGCCACGTCCGGCCGCGATCACGCAGTCGAACACGCTGGTCCAGCGACGCGGGCGCGCACGCAGCCAGCGGCCAAAGTCGGGGCCGTCCACCAACTCCATGGCGATGAACGCCAGGCTCTCGACCTGCCCAATGTCGTGAACGGAGACGACGTTTGGATGGGCGACCCGAGCCAAGCAGCGGGCCTCGCGGAAGGCGAGGTCATCACAGTGGCCGTTCGTCAGCACTTTGATGGCGACCCGACGCTCGAGCTGGGTGTCCCACGCCTCGAACACCTGCCCCATGCCGCCGCGACCGATCACGCGCAACAGCTGGTAGCGGCCAAACTCCACGACGGGTTCAATGGCCAAGTCGTCGGGCTCCAGGATATCGGCGATATCGCCGATATCGCCGATATTGGCGTCCTCGTCCGTATCTGGGCCGCGTGCGTGGGGACGCAGCGGATCATGGCCATTGAAAATCTCCACCCCGATTGCTCGTGTGGCGATTATGAGTGGAGCCTGCGCTGGAAGTAAACTGAACGGGGATGAATTTTGAGTGGCCCAGTTTCGGGCCACCTCCGTATTCCGGCGCTGATCGCGATCGCGATCGCTGCGTCGATCGCGATCGCGATCAGCGCGACTCGTCCGATTGGTGCCAGATGCCCCTCACAAACCGAGGCGAGCCACCGCAAACCCACCGCCCGCGAGCACGAGTTGCCCGGAGATCTACATGAGATCTCCTTTTTTCAAACGTGAGTAATACATGACCTTGCATATTTGCCGGATCAAATACGGCACATAATCATACCACTCTCAACTATGCCCATTTGGTAACATCCGCATGGTTGCACCACGTCGATGTGTCTGGTTCCATCGGCAAGCAAGAGTTGGGCCGCGCGCATTTCGCGACCCCACGACGAACACCGCGGACCACCGGCCCAACGATTACGCGCGCGGGGCCGGTCGGCGAACGATGCGAACTTGCTGCACGACTTCGTCCTCGACTGGCTTGTCGTTGGCCCCGACCGCGACGTTGGCGAGCTCGTTGGCGAGCTCGACCCCAGCCTTGGTGCATCGGCCAAACACCGAGTGGTCACCATCGAGGTGCCCCGCCGGCTCGAGCACGATGAAGAACTGTGCGCTGCCGGTGTTGGCCCCTTTGTTGGCCATGCTCAGCGCCCCGCCATCGTGGCCGAGCTCGGGGTGAATCTCGTCGGGGATCACATACCCAGGATTTCCGCGACCGGTCGCCGTGGGGTCGCCACCTTGGATCATGAAGCCAGGGATCACGCGGTGGAAGGTCGTGCCGTCGTAGTACGGCTGCCCCTCCACCCATGTGTCGGCGTCGCTGTCGAACCATGGCCGGAGCCCGCGCGCGAGACCGACAAAGTTGGCGACGCTCACCGGGGTCAGGTCTTCGAACAGCCGGCAGTCGATGACCCCGCGCGCGGTCACGAACTCGACCCACAGCTCCCCGTCGCTCGGCAACCCAGCGAGCGCCTCGTCGAGCGAGAACAGCCCGTCGACAGGATCGCCTTGGGCGGCGTTGAACGCCCGGATCTCGTCGAGGGTCATGCCGACCTCGGGCTCTTGGCCGCGCTTGAACCGGGTCGAGAGATCGCCGGCCCGGCCGGGCGCCTCGCTGTCCTGGCCGTCGCGCAGGGTCGACCGATCGGAGCTCGAGTCACCGCCGCGCCCGGAAGGCTCGCCAACCACGTTGCTCAGCAGGTCCTCCTCGCCGGGCAACGGGGGCGGAGGCATGAACACGCAACCCGACGTGAGCGCGAGCACGAGAACCGCCACCAACGACCCGGGCGACTGGGCCACAGCCATGCTCGAGTCGCCGAGGTCGCCAAAGTCGCCAAGGTGGGGCATCAGGGGCGCAGGTTGACCGGCCTCCGACGGCTTGACAAGCCCGAAGCTACGGGCAACAACATGCGGCCTCCGGCGCCCACGCCGGCCAGCGAAGCAAGATCGAGTCAGCGAGACACCATGGCGAACCACAAGCAGGCTGAGAAACGCAACCGACAGCGCATCAAGCGACGAGCTCGCAACCTGATGCACGTCAGCTCGATGCGTACCTATATCAAGCGGGTCCGCAAGGCGATCGCCGACGGCGACGTCGAGGCTGCCAAGACCGCTCTCCCCGTGGCGATCAGGGCGATCGGCAAGGCCAACGCCAAGGGCGTCATCCACCGTCACACGGCATCGCGCTACACCTCTCGCCTGACCCTCGCGGTCACCAAGGCTGCCGCCACCGCGACCGCCGACTGAGACCGAACTCGCTTCGCGTCAACGGCCTGCTGCGTTCGCAGCGGGCCGTTGCTGTTTGTGCATCGGGCCTGCTGCTGTTTGTAGCTGGCGCGGGCCGAGCGGATGTCGGTCACCGAGCGCCGCGAGGGTCGACCAGCGGCAGCGCGCTGCAGGTGTCGAGGACCCACCGCTGCAGGGCGATGTACGGCGACTCGTAGGCCAGCTTCGAGCCGCCCTTGAGATCTGCGTCGAGCCGCGCCAGGCCAGCGTACGCGGCCCGCAGGCGCTGCTCGTCGAAGCTGTTGGCCTGATCCTGAAGCTTGCGGACGGCGTACGGCTTGCTGTTGAGCGCCGCGGCGGGATCTCGGGCGAACTTCACCGTGCACAGCCGCCGCGTCTGCCACAGCAACAAGCCGAGCAGCTTCATGGCCTGGCCCGAGTCCTTCTCGCCCGTGTGGAACATGCGCGCGAGGATCTCCAGGGCCTGGGTGTGATCGGAGCGGCCGATCGCATCGGTTAGATCGAAGGCGTTGGCCTCGCGGGTGGTAGCGACCACGGCCTCGACGTGCTCACGCTCGACCCGCGCGCCGTTGGAGAAGGCCACCGCCCGCTCGAGCGCGGGGATCAACTCCGACAAGCTGGTCCCGACCGCGCCGACCAACGCGTGGGCGCCAGCCTGACTGAGCGGGAGTTGACGGCGCTGGGCCTCGGCGAGCAGCTCGCTCGCGGCCTCGCCCTCACCGGCTGGCGCCATCTGGCACTCGACCACGTGCTTGGCCTTCTTCGCCGCCTTGACCAGCTTCGAGGTCCCGTTGATCCCCGAGCTGGTCACCACCAACACGGTGCTGGGGTTGGGCGCGTCGAAGTACTCGATCAGCGCCGCGATCGCGTCGTCGCGCTTGGACTCCGGCGCCTTGACGTCACCGTCCAGATCTTCGGCCCGCTTGTGGCGGCCCCAGTCCTCTGGCGAAGACAATTCCACGAGCCGCCGCGCGCCCATCATGGGGACCTGGCCGCAGGCGTTGAGGACCTCGGCCGCGCTCAGCACATAGGGCGCGTCGAACTGCTCATGATTGAACGCCTCCATGCCGGTCGAGACCCCACCGGGGCGCAGCGTGGCCTCGCGCAGGACCGCGACGGCCGAGCTGATCGAGGTTTGGTCTGCCCCCCACAGCAAGTAGACCGGGGCCAGCTCCCCGCGGGCGACCGCGTCACCGAGCTGCCCGAGGCCGCTCACGCTGCCCCACCCCTGGCCCCCCGCCGCTTCAGGGTGACGACGACCTCGACCTCGGCGGTCATGGGCATCATGTCGAACACGCGCAGATCGGCGATCTCGAACGGCGATCCAGCGCCGATCATCACGGCCAGATCACGGGCGAGCGTGGCGGGATCGCACGACACGTAGACAATGCGCTCGCTCGCAACGGCGATCAGATCCTTCGCGGCCTGGACACCGATGCCCGCCCGCGGCGGATCACACACGACGATCTCGTAGGTGCGCCCGCCCGCGGCGAGCTTGCCGAGCAGCTTCTCGGCCTGGCCGCGCTTGACGTTGATCGGCAGGCCCCAGCGCTCGGCCGTGCGCTGCAGGTTGGCCACTGCCTCGCGATCGCCGTCGATCGTCCACACCCGCTTGGCCGAGCGGGCCAGCGCCCGTGAAAAATTGCCAACGCCCGCGTGCAGCTCGAGCACGCGCCGCTCGGCCGGCTGGGCCATCGCCATCACGTGGTCGACCAGCGCGGCGTTCTGCCGCGCCTGGGCCTGACTGAAGGTGAACGGACCTTGGGCGACCGGCGGGATCGGGCCGTTGCCGTCGAGCTCGAGCCAGGTCCGGCCCACGCCCACGTGCTCACGACCCCCGCGCAGCTGGACGCCGACCAGGGTTGGCCCGTCCTCGGACGCGCTGGAGCTGGCGATGAGCTCGCGGATCGCCGCGTCGAGCTCCGGGTGCGGGCGGACACCTGGCAGGCCAAGCACCACCTCCACGCCGTTGGTAATTCCGTGGACGCTGCCGGTCGCGGGCAGCCAGCTGGCCCACTCGCGCAGGCGCTGCATCGCCCAGTCGAGGGCGGGGTCGAGCACGGGGCAGTGATCCGCGTCGACCAGCTCGTGGGATCGCTGGCCAAAGAAGCCAAGCTCGAGCGCCTGGCCGCCACCGGCCCCCGTGACCCGATAGTGCAGCCGCGCGCGTCGCCGATACCCGAGCGCCTGCGGACTCGGCACCGCGACCGGCGTGGGCACTTCCAGCCGGCGCAGCTGGTTGGCCACGATGTCGGCCTTGAGCTGGGCTTGGGCGGCCGGATCGACGTGCTGCCACGTACATCCGCCGCAGCGATCTGCGACCGGACACGGCGGCTGCACGCGCAGCGCCGAGCGCTCGAGCAGCTCGACCACGTGGCCACGCAGCCAGCGCTTGTGCTCACCCGTGACGCCAACGCGGACCCGCTCGCCCGGCAGCGCGCCCTCGACGAACCACACCCGGGCGTCGCTGCCATCGGCCGCCTTGCCGACGCCTTCGCCCCCATGAGCGAGATCGCGGATCTCGACGATTGTGGTGCCAGACGGGGTCGTGGGGGTCGTGTTGCTCACCAGGCGCCGGTACTACCCCGGCGACCCTGCGCCGGCAAGGCCGAGGTCCAGCACCCACGCGTTCGGGCAGCACCGGTCCACGGCCGCGGCCGCCAGATCATAGTGCGCGCGCGCGCGCTCGAGGATCCACGCGTCGCTCGTCGCGACGACGCCCTCGAAGCTCGCTAACCGACGATCGGGATCATGGTCGAGCTCGATCTCCCATGCCCAGCCGTGGCTCGCGGCCAGCTCCGCCAGCGCCTGCGCGAGCCGACCGCTGTTGGACACGGGACGATCGAGCCACCACTGGACCGAGGCCGGCGCGAGCGCGGCGAGGTGCTCGCCGATCGCCGCAGCCGCCGCGAGGGTGTGGGCGGTGCGGCGATAGCTGCCGTGGACGCTGGCCAGATCGCGCAGCGCTCCGTCGCGGCCGCGCAGCAGCACCCCACCAGCGAGCGCGACCTCGAGCGAGATCAAGACGTTGAAGCCGTCGATCGCAAGCGGCCGCCCGGCGAGCGCCTTGGCGTCGATCCGTCGGTCGCTGCGCCCGGCGAGCGCGGCGTCGGTGCAAGTGCTGCGCAGCACCGCCGTGCGCTGCCTGGTTCGAAGGCCGTGACGATTGCCAACGAGCTCGAGCGCCGCGGTCTCGGGGTAGCCACGCTCGAGCAACCACGCGAACTCGGCCACCGCGGTGCGCAGCGCTGGCAGCTGCGCCTCGCCGAACAACGCGGCGTCGTCGTGCGCTGGCCCCCGGGTCATGACCCTACAAGTACACCGCCAGGCCAACCGCCACGACCGGCGAGACCAGGTTTGGCTGCAAGACCACGGTCTCGCCAAGCGGCTGCCCCAGCTCGTCGGCGTAGCTGACCGAGTAGCGGGTATCGACCAAGCCCACGCGCAAGCCCAACGCCACGAACAGTGACAGCTGCGCGAGCGGAACATAGTCCAGCTGCACGCGCGGCTCGATCGCCGGGATCGCGCGCAGCTTCGAGCCGCCAAACAGCAAGCTGATGTCGCCGATCGGATCGGTGGCGCGGCGCTGGTGGAGCTCGGCGACCACCCGCAGCTGCGCGTCGAGGGCCACGCCCGAGCGCGCCCACGCGTGCTGGTAGCCAGCGATCAGCGAGATCGGGTAGCGGGCCACCCGGTAGGTCATGACCCCCGAGACCGTGGGGTGGCTGACCGTGCGCTCGAACCGGGGGATCAGCGCCACCCCAGCACCCACGTGCGCGCCAGGGGCGGAGCGCCAGCCCAGCGAGAGCTCGGCGCCGCTGTCCCAGGCGCGCTCGCGGGCCCACGCTTGCCCAATATAGGCGGCCTGCAGGCGCACGTGGCCGCGCGCGCGCAGCTGCTGCGTGGGCGTGAGCGGAGGCGGCGGGGCGACGTCGGGCGGCTCGACGGGATCTGCCCGGTCCAGATCGACCTTCACCTCGCGCGCGTCGCCGCGCTCGGTGCCGGCCGAGGCGCGCGTCAACCCGATCGGTCGCCCGGCGATCAGATCGGTGGTGAGGTGCCGAATGATCACGGCGGCCGCCTCGATCGCCGCGAGACGATCGTCAAACCCGAGCACCGGACGCAGCAGCACGCCGCCGTCGCCGACGACCAGGTGGATCGTCAGCCCGTCGGGCCGAGGCTCGAGCCACACCAAGCCCACGGCCGCACGCGCGCGCACCAACGCCTCGCCCGCGGCGATCTTGGTTGGCAGATCCCACGCCGGATCCAGGTCGATCCGCTCGAGCGTGACCTCGACGTCGTTGAGCTCGACTCGAACGGCGCGCAGCGACGCGGCCCCCAGCTCGCTCTCGTCAGCGGCCAGCAGCAGCATCGGCGCGGACTCGCCGGGCTCGTCAGACCCTGCTTCCCCGATCGAGTCCCCGCTCGGAGCCGGCGGCCCGGCCCAGACCCCAGCGGGCAGCGCCCCCACCAGCGAGGCCCACAAGAGGGCTGACACCCGTTTGCTGCGAGGTTCCTGCATCCCGGCTGCGCGACTGCGCCGACCGTAGCACCTTCACGCCGCGCGGTGCTCCGACGCCGGCCGGCGGACGTGGGGCAGCACGACGGTGTTGGCGACCAGCACGCCGGCGACGAGCGAGGCCGCGACCAGGATCATCCGAAACGCCGCTTCGATCCCGGCGAGCGCGTCGTCGGCCATGAACGAGGTCACGCTCTGAAACCCGAGCGCGCCGGGGACCAACAGCAACAAGCACGGCAGCAAGATCACCGCCGCCGGGAGCCGTCGCCACGCCGCGTAGCCGTTGGCAGCCAGGGCGACCGCGAACGCCCCCGCGAACGCGCCGAGCTCCGAGCCGACCACCGAAGCCGCAAACCGAGCCAGCTCGCTCGCCAGGATCCCCGTCGCCGCGATCGCCGGAATGTCTGCGCGGCGGGCCTGGAACAGCACGCAAAACCCGATCGGCGCCAGCCCCAGCGCGACCAAGCGCGTCCACGCCGGGAGCGCGTCGGTCAGCCACGGCGCGATCGCATGGACGCCACCGATCGGCAGCACCTCCACGATCGCCCGCGCCACGGCGACCCCGAACGCCATGGTCATGAACACGGTCAGCGAACCGGCCAGGCGCGCCGTCCCAGACACCAAGTGGCGGGTCGCCAGCTCGGTCATTGCCAAGGTCAGGCTCAGCCCTGGCACCAACACGATCAGCGCCGACAGGATCGTCACCTGCTCGTGGACGCCGGTGATCCAGCGCGCCGCCAGCAGCGACGCGAGCGCGGCCAAGAACGCGGCGAGCGGCGTGAGCACCCGGCCCAGCCCCGCCCGCGCGGTCGCAAAGCGCGACAGCCCACCCAGCCCCAGCCCCAAGCCCAGCGAGATCAGCACGTCCGCGAGGTTGCCCCCAAAGAACCGGGCGGCCCCTGCCGAGGCCAGACCAAACGCGGCGACCACCGCGGCGCCACCGTAGATCGGCGGCGCCGCGGCGACCTTGCGCAGCGCGACCCGGCCGGCGACCGGATCGAGCCGACCCGACGCGACCTCGGAGATCACGGCGTCGAGCTCGACCAAGCGACCGAGCTCGGCCTCGCCCGCGTCCGCGCGGATCAGGTAGGCCCGCCGACCGCCAAACGCGAGCTCGATCGCGGTCGGCGTAGCCAACACCTGCAGGCGCAGGCCGAGCGCTTTCGCGCAGGCGACCAGCGTGTCCTCGAGCCGATGGGCGGGCGTCCCGTGTCGGTGCAGGTGCTTCGCCGCGCTGACGAGAAACGCACGCGAATGCCGCGTTTCCGGGCGAAGATTATGCGACAATGTGCGCATTTTTCCGTATCATCCGTGGCAGGTGCCGAACCGAGTCGAATTTATCTGAGTTATGCTCATCGTCCACCGAATTGAAATCGGATGCACATGGAAACTCGAAGCCTGGACCGAATCGACCACGAGATTCTCGCGGCGCTGCAAAACAATGCTCGGCAGAGCAACAAGGAGCTGGCCGCGTCGGTCGGCCTCGCGCCGTCCAGCTGCCTCGAGCGGGTCAAGCGGCTGACCCAAGACGGGATCATTCGGGGCTTCCACGCCGACGTGGATCCCAAGGCGCTAGGGATCACCCTCGAGGCGCTGGTGTTCGTCCGCATCGTCCGACACCAGCGCGAGCTGATGCAGGCGCTGTGGTCCCACCTCGCCGCGCAGCCCGAGGTTCGGGACCTCTACGACGTCGCCGGCTCCCACGACCTGGTGGTCCACGTGGCCGTGCGGGACGTGGACCACCTTCGCCGCCTGGTCGCCGACCAGATCGCCAGCCGGGCCGAGCTTGGCCAGCTCGAGACCTCGCTGATCTTCCAGCACCGCCGCAGCACCACCTTGCCCGACTACGGCCACGAACACGCGCCGCCCGCCCGTGGGCGGCATGAGTGATACACTGCCGCGCTACATGTGGAGGCGAGCGATCAGCCCCGAGGTGCGCGACCGGATTGATCGGCTCGAGCTCCCCTTCAACCGCTGGGGCTTGGATCCCTACGGCATCTCCAAAGATCATCTGGGTCTGTTCCTGACCGTGCTCGGCCAGGCTCACAAGCACTACTTTCGGGTGCGGGCCCACGGCGTCGAGAACGTCCCGGCCAAGGGCGCGGCGATGCTCGTGTCCAACCACTCTGGGGGGCTGCCAACCGACGGCGGCATGATCCTCGCCTCGATCTTCTTCGATCGCGATCCGCCCCGGCTCGCCCACGGCATGGTCGAAAAATTCGCCCAGAGCATGCCCTTCATGGGTCCGTGGTTCTCGCGCGTGGGCCAGCTGCCGGGGCTGCCCGAGCACGCCAAGCGGCTCTTACTCGACGGGCGCCTGTTGATGGTGTTCCCCGAGGGTGCCCGCGGGACCGGCAAGCTCTACCGCGATCGCTACCAGCTGGTTCGCTTCGGCACTGGGTTCATGCGGATCGCCCTCGAGACCGGAGTGCCGATCGTGCCGATCGCGTTCATTGGCGGCGAAGAGGCGATCCCCACGATCTACCACGCCAAGGGCCTCGCCAAGCTGCTCAACGCGCCCTACGTCCCGATCACGCCCTATGTGATGCCGGTGCCGCTGCCCGTGCAGTGCGAGGTGCACTACGGCGAGCCCATGAAGTTCGAAGGCACCGGCAACGAGCCGGACGACGTGATCAATGGATACGTCGCGCAGGTGAAGGAGCGGGTCGAAGACTTGATCGCCGTCGGTCGTGGGTCGCGATCGCGGGGGCTCGCGGATCTGGCGGAGGATCTGGTCGAGGACCTGGGCCCCGTGTGGGACGGGGCGGACTCCTAGAGCGCTGCCGCCCCTTCCCTCGCCCGCTCATCCGTGGCCTAATCCAACCCTCGTGAAGGTCCTGATCACCGGCATCGCAGGCGCCCACGCGCAGCTCGTCGCGCTGCGGTTGGTCGACGGCGGCCACGAGGTCCTGGGGATCGACGTGCGCGCGTGGCAGGGCGCGCCGCGGGGCGTGACGATCTTCCAGACCGACGTTCGCAAGCGCCCGGCCGCCGACGTGTTCCGCGTGCACCGGCCCGACGTGGTCATTCACATGGCCACGGTCACCCACTTCAACGCCAGCGCCGAGCAGCGCTACCGGGTCAACCTGCGCGGGACCCAGGCGGTGTTTCGCTACTGCGAAGAATTTGGCGTCAAGAGGGCGGTGTTCGTCGGACGCCACACGATCTACGGCGCGGCCGCCGACGCGCCGCTGTACCGCAACGAGAGCGAGCCACCGCTGGCGGTCTCGACCTTCCCCGAGCTCGCGGATCTCGTCGCCGCGGATCTGTATGCCAGCCGCGCGCTGTGGTCTTGCAAGAACATGTGCACGGCCGTGCTGCGGATCGTGTACGCGCTTGGCCCAAGCGGGCGCGGCACGCTTGCGAGCTTCCTGGCGGGGCCGCGGGTGCCGATGGCGCTTGGCTTCGATCCGCTGTTTCACGTCATGCACGAAGACGACGCCGCCAAGGCGATCGTGCTCGCGGCGGAGTCCGAGATCGCCGGGGTGTTCAACGTCGCCGGGCCGCCGCCCGTACCGCTCTCGGTCCTGTGTCGGGCGACCCATCGCTCGGCCCTGCACCTGCCCGAGCCGTTCTTGCCCCGCGCGCTCGGGCGGTTTGGGCTGCCCAAGCTCCCGCCTGGCGCGATCGCCCACCTCAAGCACCCGGTCGTCGTCGACAACAGCGCCTTCATCGAGGCCACCGGGTTCGAGTACAGCCACGACGAGCACGCGACGATGTCTTCGTTCCGCGACGCCAACACCCTGCGAGAAGATCGAGGTCTGTAGATGAGCGAAGCCTTTGGTGAACTGCCTCCCAGCTGGCACGCCGTGCTCGGCGACGAGCTGGCCAAGCCCTACTTTCGCAAGCTCGAGAGCTTCGTCGCCACCGCCCGCGCCACCCAAGAGGTGTTTCCGCCCGCGCAAGAGGTGTTCGCGGCGTTCGAGCACACGCCCTTCGAGTCGGTCCGCGTGATGATCCTGGGCCAGGATCCGTACCACGACAACGATCAGGCCCACGGGCTGTGCTTCTCGGTCCGGCGCGGGGTCAAGATCCCGCCCTCGCTGCGCAACCTCTACAAAGAGCTGAAGACCGACGTCGGCATCGACGGGCCAGACCACGGGTACTTGCAAGCCTGGGCCGAGCGCGGGGTGATGCTGCTCAACACCGTGCTCACGGTCCAAGCCCACAAGGCCAACTCGCACCGCAAGAAGGGCTGGGAGACCTTCAGCGATCGGGTGATCGAGGTGCTCGCCGCCCGTGAAGATCCGCTGGTGTTCGTGCTGTGGGGCAAGCCCGCGCAAAAGAAGCTCCCGCTGATCGAGCGCGCTGCTAGCCATGGCCACCACGAGGTCATCCTCGCCGCCCACCCCTCGCCGCTGTCGGCCAGCAGCGGGTTCTTTGGCAGCAAGCCGTTCTCGAAGGTCAACGCCGCGCTCAGCGGCTGGGGCAAGCCGCCGATCGACTGGTCGCTCCCCGACTGACGCGGGCGCCCCACTGTTTTCAGCTCGGGCGAGGGCTTCTCGCCCGCTTGCGGACGCTTTCGTAGACTGGTTCACCGTCGGCAGCGATGTCATCGAGTCCATGGGCGCCGGCCGGTTGGCGGGTCACCCGGGCCGCTGGTCGACCCGGCCCACGGCGGCGGTTAGGCTCGCCACGATGCCCGAGCCCGCGGACGACAAGCCCGGTCTGTGGACGACGCTGGTCCGCTACGCCAGCCTAGTTCGCCTCAGCCACACGATCTTCGGCCTGCCCTTCACGCTCGCGGCAGGCGTGCTGGCTCACCGCGCCAGCTTGCACGCGGGCCTTGGCGACGGCGTGGGGATGACGTGGCTCAAGCTCGCGTGGATCGTGCTCGCGTTCACGGGCGCCCGCACGACCGCGATGGGCTTCAACCGGATCGTCGACCGCAAGATCGACGCCGCGAACCCACGCACGGCCTCGCGCGAGCTCCCGGCTGGCCAGATCAGCCTGGGTGCGGCCTGGGCCCTGACGATCGTGGCGGCCGCGGTGTTTGTTGGGGCCGCCGCGGCGTTGGGCACGGTCGCGCTCGCGTTCACGCCCGTGTGTCTGCTGATCATCTGCGGCTACAGCCTGTTCAAGCGGTTCTCGTGGGCGGCCCACCTGATCTTGGGCGCCGCCTTGGCGCTTGGCCCGGCGGGCGCGTGGGTGGCCGTCACCGGCGGGCTCGAGGGCTTCTTGATCCCGGGCGTGATGATGGTCGCCGTCGGCACCTGGGTGGCGGGCTTCGACGTGATCTACAGCCTGCAGGACCACGAATACGACACGCAGGTCGGGCTGCACTCGATCCCCGTCGCGTTCGGGGTCCGCGGCGCCCTGTGGGTCTCGGGGGTGCTGCACCTGCTGACCGCGAGCGCGCTCGTGGCCCTACAGTTGCTCGCGGGGCTCGGCGTCGCGCACCTCGTCGGGCTGATCGCCGTTATCGCGATCTTGGCTTACGAACACTGGATCGTCCGCCCCCATGATCTGAGCCGCATCAACAAGGCCTTCTTCGACCTCAACGGCTGGATCAGCATCGCCTACTTCGTGGCGATGATCGTCGACGTGCTGGTGGTCCCCTTGCTTGGGTGACCTCGTCCATGGCCGCACGACTGCGCTCGCTTCACGCTTTGTGCAGCCGCGCCGACCCCGACTGGGTCAAGGTCGTTGACCGCTCGCGCGGGTTTGACAGGGGCCGCGGGTGCCCGGATGCTGTGTCGGTGACGCGCGGATCGAGCCGGATCGCAGCTGGGTTTGGAGCCACCCTGGCCGCGCTCACGATCGCCTTGCTCGGGCCGCAGACCGCGAGCGCCTCGGAGCCCCGCGCCGCAGCGATCAGCGCCGCTCCCGAGGGCCCCGTCGCGCTGCTCGACAACGCCACTGAGCTGCTGAAGGCGGACACCGAAGCGTCGCTTGGATCGCCCGGTCCCCTCGCGCTCAGCGTGCCTCCGCTCGCGCTCAGCGTGCCTCCGTTCGTTGCGATCGCCCCCGGCCCCGCCAGCTTCATCGCCCCGCCGATCGTGGCCAAGCGCGCCAAGGATCGAGCGTTCGACACCAGCCACGGCGAGGTCGACCCCCGCGTGCGCAACCTGCCGCGAACCCACCGGTTTCGGTTCACCCTCCACGCGCAGCACATTCGTCTGACCCAGGCGCCCCACCCCGAGACCGACGAAGTCATCCGCTACCACTTCGCGCCGATGATGTTCGACCTGGGCTACCAGGCCCAGTTTCTCAAGTACGTGATGGTCCGGCTCGCGGTCGCCGTGGGTGGCAACGTCGCCAACTCGCGCAACGCCCAGCCGCTCGCCGTGTTTCCGCAGGGCTACCTGGGATTTCAGAGCCGGATCATTGGCGTCGCGTTTGGCTATGGCTTCGACTGGACGATCCCGCCGGTGTTCCACGCCACGGCGCAGAACGACCCGGCCGAGCAACCAACGATCACCCGCAACCATGTGGTCATGGGTGAGCTCAGCGCGACAAGCCGGATCGACCGGGTCGCGCTGACCTTCAGCTTCGCGTTT
The DNA here is from genome assembly GCF_000737335.2 of Enhygromyxa salina. Taxonomy (GTDB): domain Bacteria; phylum Myxococcota_A; class Polyangia; order Nannocystales; family Nannocystaceae; genus Plesiocystis; species Plesiocystis salina_C. The sequence goes on from NZ_JMCC02000014.1 coordinate 107,860, forward strand.
GGGGGGGTCCAGTCGGACCTCACCCACTACGCGTTCTACGAACGCAAGTGGCGGCCGTACATCGGGTTGCAGGCCGGGATGTTCTTCGACGGCACGAGCCGCCGCGAGAAGAAGGCCCGCAAGCGCGCCGAAGCCCAGGGCCGCTGAGCGCGGCCACGCTGGTGCTGGCGTCGCCGTTTCCTCCAGGGCCCGACCAGACGATCGGTGTCTCGATCCGCGCGTGACCGTGATCCAGTCTTGCCACCAGCGCCGCGCGCCCCGTCACACGCCACGCGCGAGCCCGCTCACGCGTTGACCGGGCGCCGACCTTTTCCCAGCACCGCGCGCGGTCTATGGTCCGGCCATGGCAAGCCTCATGCCGGGCGCGGTCCCGTCGATCATCGAGGCGATCGGAAACACCCCGATCGTCCGCCTCAACGCGGTCACCGCGGACATCGAGTCCGAGATCTACGTCAAGGTCGAGTACATGAACCCGGCTGGGTCCATGAAAGACCGGGTCGGCCTGAACATCATCCGCGACGCCGAAGAGCGCGGGATGTTGGGCCCGGGCGGCACGATCATCGAGGCGACCTCGGGCAACACCGGCGCCGGCCTGGCGATGGTCGCGGCGATCCGTGGCTACAAGTGCATCTTCGTGATGCCCGACAAGATGTCGCAAGAGAAGGTCTCGGCGCTGCGGGCCTACGGGGCCAAGGTCGTGATCTGCCCGACCGCGGTCGAGCCCAGCGACCCGCGCTCGTACTACTCGGTCGCCCGGCGCCTGGTCGAGGAGACCCCCGGGGCCTTCTACGCCAACCAGTATCACAACCCCGCCAACCCCGAGGCCCACTACGTCAGCACCGGGCCCGAGATCTGGGAGCAGACCCAGGGCCAGTTCGACGTGTTCTGCTCGGGCATGGGCACCGGCGGCACGCTGTCGGGCTGCGGCCGCTACTTCAAGGAGAAGAACCCCGACGTGCAGATCGTCGGCGTCGATCCGGTCGGCTCGCTCTACTACGAGTACGTGAAGACCGGGCGCATGACCAAGGCCTTCTCGTACTACGTAGAGGGCATCGGCGAGGACTTCCTGCCCTCGACCATGAACCTCGACATCCTCGACGACATCGTGCAGGTCGACGATCTCGAGTGCTTCATGATGACCCGCGAGCTGGTCCGCCGCGAGGGCATCTTCTGCGGCGGCTCGTGCGGCGCCGCGGTCATGGGCGCGATCAAGTACGCGCGCAGCCTCCAGACCCCCAAGCGGATCTTGGTGCTGTTGCCCGACAACGCCCAGAAGTACCTGTCGAAGATCTTCAACGACGACTGGATGCGCAGCAACGGGTTCCTCAACGAGCACGAGAACGAGGGCACCGTCGCCCACATCCTCAAGCGCCGGCCGCAGAAGCTCATCACGATCAGCTCGTCGGCGACCGTGCGCGAGGCCGTGATCGCCCTCAAGGAGCACGGCATCTCGCAGCTGCCCGTGCTCGACGAGAAGGGCCGCCACTTTGGGATCGTCGCCGAGATCGACCTGCTGAATTTCTTGGTCGAGCACGAAGGCCACGCCCTCGACACCCCGGTCGCCGATCTGGTCGAGAGCGACTACGCGACCGTCACCCCGCACACCCGCATCACCTTGCTCAAGCGGATCTTCAATGACGCCAAGGTCGTGCTGGTGACCGAGAACGACAACCTGCGAGGGCTGCTCACCAAGATCGATCTGATCGACTACCTCGCGCGCGACGCCGCCGCGATGCGAAAGGGCAAGGACACCTAATGGCCGAGTACAAGCGCGACCAAGATCACTGCGGACCAGAGGCCAAGATCGAGACCCTGGTCATCCACGGCGGCCAGCACAGCGAGCCGGTCACGGGCGCCGTGATGCCGCCGATCTTCCAGACCTCGACCTACGTGCAGAAGTCTCCGGGCGAGCACACCGGGTTCGAGTACAGCCGCACCCAGAACCCGACCCGGTTCGCGCTCGAGCGCTCGATCGCCGCGCTCGAGGGTGGCACCCACGGGCTCGCGTTCGCCTCGGGCTGCGCGGCCACGACCGCCGTGATCCAGCTGCTCGACGCGGGCGACCACGTGATCGCGGGCGACGACATCTACGGCGGGACCTTTCGCCTGTTCGACAAGGTCATGAGCCGCCGGGGCCACCGCTTCAGCTACGTGGACCCGCGGGATCTCAGCGCGATCGAGGCCGCGTTCGAGCCCAAGACCAAGATGGTCTGGCTCGAGACCCCGACCAACCCGATGCTCAAGCTTGGCGACATCGCGGCGATCTCGGCGATGTGCAAGGCCCGGGGCGTGCTGCTGGTGGTCGACAACACCTTCATGACCCCGGTGTTTCAGCGGCCCTTCGAGCACGGCGCGGACTTGGTCGTGCACTCGACGACCAAGTACATCGGCGGGCACTCGGACGTGGTCGGTGGCGCGGTAGCGATGCGCAGCGCCGACATGCACGAGCGGCTGCACTTCATCCAAAACTCGTGCGGCGCGGTCCCGGGGCCGCAGGACTGCTACTTGACCCTGCGCGGGATCAAGACCCTCGCGCTTCGCATGGAGCGGCACGCCAGCAACGCGATCGCGGTCGCCAAGTACTTGGAGACGCACCCCAAGATCGAGCGGGTGATCTATCCCGGGCTCGCCAGCCACCCCCAGCACGAGCTCGCGACGCGGCAGATGTCGGGCTTTGGCGGCATGGTCAGCTTCTACCTAAACGGCGGGCTCGATCAGGCCCGCCGGTTCTTGGAGACCGTCCGCGTGTTCACCCTGGCCGAGAGCCTTGGCGGGGTCGAGAGCCTGATCGAGCACCCGGCGATCATGACCCACGCGTCTGTGCCCAAGGAGAACCGCGACAAGCTCGGGATCGCCGACGGCTTCGTGCGCGTCAGCGTGGGCATCGAGCACCTCGACGATCTGCTCGCAGATCTCGATCGCGCCCTAGCGGCCGCCTGAGGCCAAACCGAGGAGCCCTCCGAAGAGCCCCCTTCGAGGGGACCCCTTCCAGGGCTTCCAGGGGGGCCACACATGCCCCCCGCGAGCAAACGGCCCCGAGGAGCGAAGCGGCTGCAGTCGGCGAAGTGCCACGGTGCATGTGGGGGTAAAACGAAGACCTCAGTACCGGCGGAGCCACTGGAGCAGTGACGGTTGGTCGGTCGTGGGCCCGTCGCTCTCGGCGATGCCTGCCACGTAGACCTCACCCGCGCTGCCAATCGCGACCGCGCTCGCGTCGCCGTGCGCGGAGATTCGGTCGCTCCACACCGCGTTGCCGTCGGCATCGACCCCGATCACGATCGGCTGCGTGCCAAACCAATACGAGTTGCTGGAGTCGAGCAGGTTGGTCATGCCCACGACGACGATCTCGCCGCCCCCGGCAGCGATCGCGCGGCCCTGATCGTTCACGGTCGCCCGATCGTAGGTCTGCAGCCATTGCTCGCTGCCCGAGCCCGCGTAGCGGCCAACGGTCAGATCACCGGCCGCGTTGCCGGCCATGTAGAAGTCGTCGCCCGCGCCAACGATCATGTTCGGGCCGCCCGCGCTCGGGCTCAGGTTCCCGAGCACAGCGCCGTTGTCGAGCGAGACCAAGAACCCTGGGAAGCTGCCAAACACCGCGGTGCCGGCGTCGTTGACCGCCAGCACCTGCCCGTTGGCTTGGTTGGTCGACTTGCGCAGCACGACCTCGCCCGCGGGGTCGAGTCGCAGCAGGGTCTGCTCGTAGGATCCGCTCGCGTCTTCGTCAAAGCCGCCGATCACGAGATCCTGACCAAAGGTCCGCAGGCCCCAGATGTTGGGGTACGGGCTGTTCCACGGGATCGCTATCGGCCCGATCTCTGTGCCGTTGGCGTCGTAGCGGACCACGTCGATGTCGTCGGTGTTCCAGTCATAGGTGGCCAGGACGATCGTGCCGGCCGGCTCGGCGACCACGTAGGTCTGGCTCTGCATCGTGGTGGCTTGCTCGGCCTCCCAGATCGGCTCACCGTCCGCGTCATAGCGGGCAAACACCGCGTTGGCCGCGACCACGACGCCGCCATCGGGGTGCGCCGCGAGGGCGACCGGTGCGAAGCCAAACTCCCCGATCGCCTCGCCGACTTGGCGCGTCCACTTTGAGTCTTTTTGCGGTGCGTCGGTGCCCCAGCCGTTCGTGCACGTGAACACCGACGCGCCCGGCAACGGCACCCGCGCCGGCTTGGCGTTCGCCAGCAGCTCGGAGCCCGGATCGACGCAGACTTGCGCTTCGCCCGTGTCCTCGGTGTCCTCGGTGTCCTCGGCGCCGTCGCCCGCGTCATCGCCATCGGAGCCCGGGCAGGCGGTGAGCAGGGTGATCGCAGCGAGGAGCGACAGTGGACGGGGGGCGTAGCGTAGGCAAGTCATGGCGAGTGACATGGGCGTACCACGAGCGTCATGCACCGATCGATTTGGCCGCCAATCGATGACCCGTGCGGCCCCACGCGGGCACCTGCCGCTCATCCCGGGCACCCGTCGCTGCGGGTTGCGTGCAGCGAAGTGGAGCCAAGCCCCACCCAACCCCCAAGCAGTTGGTTCACTCGTAGTAGACGACGTAGCTGCTCAGCAAGATCCGCCCGCGGCTCCCCGTGACCGGCACGCCGCCAAACATGCCGACATAGTCGAGCGTGTTGGGCTGCCCAAGCGTCACGTCGTCGGTGATGTCGACGATCCACGGCTGGACCGGCTGGCCTGGGCACCACCCTGCCCGCCCGGGCGTCCAGTTGCCCCACTGGCCTGGGACCACGCCCTCGTCAGCCGCCTCGCCGCAGCGCTGGTTGGCGACGTCACCCGAGAACTCCCGCGTGTAGCTGCTCGCACCGTTGACCGTGAACTCGTGCTGATGGTTGCACCACTCGGCGCAGTTGCTGGTCTCTTGGCCGTGGCCCGAGATCAACGCGACAAACTCCACCTTGGTCGCGTTCGCTGGCGGCGTGAACTCGACGCTGGGCCAGTCGTTGTAGTTGTCGTTGAACCCCTTGTTGCCGGTGAAGGCCGGAACCAGGGTCTTGCTGGCGCCCCCCGGCCGACCGGTGTTGCGCAGGCGAAAGCGCATGTCCCAGGTCGAGGGGTTCATGTTCCAGCGCATCCCAAACCGGAAGTGCTGATCCCCGCCGGCGGCCACCAGGCCAAGCATGGGGGTGGTGTCGAACACCCACTTGCGCACGCCCGCCCGGGCGTAGGGCGTGATCCAGCGGAACACCTCGCGGACCTCACCGTCGCAGGCTTGGGTGTCGCACCAATGCACGAACGCCTCGTAGTCCCAGTGCCCGCAGTCGTCGCCGGGGCTCGGCCCGCACTCGCCGGTCACGACCATCTCCATGGTGTCGAAGCCGTCCATGGCCGCGGCGTCGGGGAAGCTCGCCGTCCAGATCTGATTGTTGAAATTGTTGGCGAAGGGTCCGTCCTGGCCACCCGGTCCGTCGGGCGGAAACTCGACCTGATCGAGCAGCGCGACCTCGGTGACGTCGGCCTGGGCCGCGAGCTCGAGCTCCTGGGCGTGGCGGAAGTTGTAGTAGCGCGGGGTGTAGGCCAGCACCGGGGCCGTCTGCGCGAAGCTGCCCCCGCCCGTGTCGCTCGTCGAGTTTGGGTACTCCCACTGCTGAAAGCGATCGATCGCGGCGACCATCGCGGTCGGGTTGGCGGCGTAGAACTGACCCAGGCTGCCCGTGATCGCGCTGGGCGCCTGGGTCACGAAGTGCACGCGCTCCGACCAAAAATCGATCTCGGCCTGATCCAGCGACGCGAGCGACTGGCCGATCTTGGTCTGCCAGATCTCGGCGCCTGCCGCTGGATCCGCGTCGCTGTTGAGGAAGAACCAGTGCACGTTGTGCGGGGCGCGACTGAACAGCTCGGCGTTGAAGCTGTTGCGCAGGGAGTCGCTGGTGCCGTTGGCCAGGTGATTGACAAACACGTAGCTGTCACACCCAGAGAAGCTGTCCGCCATGCTCCACGGGCCAAACGTGGTCTCGACGCTGAAGTCGCCCGCGACGTCCCCCCAGCCGGATCCGGTGCCCTCGAGCCGGACGTCGATCGGGAGCCCGAGGTCCTCACAGATCTGGCTGGGCCCACCGTCGCCATCTCCATCGCCGTCGCCGTCCCCGTCGCCCGGGTCGCCATCGCCGTCACCGGGGTCACCGTCGCCGTCACCAGGATCACCGTCGCCATCGCCGGTGGTCTCGGTCGTCTGGCCCGTCTCCGTTGCTGCGCCGCCCCCACACCCCACCAGCGCAATTGGCACGAACAACAACAACGGACGCAACCGGACCAAGCTCATGCTCGCGACGATAGCGGAGCGCCAGCAGTTTGACGAGCAGCGTGGCACCGTGAGACTCAGATCGACGGCGTCTTGGACGTCGTCGCTCGCATGCGCGCACAGGTCTATTCGCAGTATGGCGGCCCCGAGGTGCTCGAGCTGCGCACGGACCTGCCCGAGCCTCGCCCCGGCCCAACCGAAGTGCTGGTCGAAGTTCGCGCGTCGGCGGTCAACCCCGTCGACTGGAAGCTGCGGCGAGGCAACCTGCGCAAGGTCTTGCGCCGGCCGTTTCCGATCGTCCCAGGCCGGGACTTCTGCGGCGTGGTGCTCGAGTGCGGATCCCAGGCAACCACCGTCGCCCGGGGTGACGAGGTGTTTGGGCTGACGCCGCTGCGTGGTCCCGGCAGCCACGCCGATCGAATCTGCGTGCCCGAGCAGAACCTGGCCCTCGCGCCGCGACGCCTGCACGGCTTCGAAGCTGCAGCGGTCCCGCTGGTTGGGTTGACGGCGATCCAGGCCAGCGAGGCGGCGCAGCTGCGGGCCGGCGATCGGGCGCTGGTCCACGGCGGCGCCGGGGCGGTCGGGGCCTTGGTCGTCCAGTACCTGCGGCACCTCGGCGTGGCGGTCAGCGCGACCGCCAGCGCGCGCAACCTCGACTACCTGCGCTCGCTCGGCGCCGATCCGATCGACTACCGGAGCGAGCGCTTCGAGGCGCAGGTGGACCAGCTCGACGCTGTGATCGACTGCGTGGGCGGCGAGGTCGAGCGCCGCTCGTTCGCGGTCCTGCGTCGCGGCGGCCGGCTCGTGACCGTGGCCGGGCCCGACCCCGACGCCGAGCTCAACCTCGTCAACGCGATCAAGCTTGGCGCGCCCACGTCCATGCGGCTGCTGGGTCAGCTCGCCCGCGGCCGCCGCTACCAGTTCGTCAGCGCGCGCGTGGATCACAAGCGGCTCGTACAGCTCGCGCAGATCGTCGACGCCCGCACAATCGAAGTCCGCATCGATCACGAGCTCGGCGTCATGGGTCTCGCGCAGCTCGCCCAGGCCCACGCAGCCGGCGAGCGCGGCGAGGCCCGGGGCAAGCTCGTCATCGACCACAAATAGCGTCGAGGGATCAAAAAAAGAGGGCGGCCGAAGCCACCCCCTCTGTTCGCTTGCGGTGAGCCAGCGACCTGGCCCACACCAACAAACTCAGCTCGCCGGCGCGGCGGCGGGCTTCGCCTCGAACTTCCAGCTGAAGGTCGCCTGACCTTCACGGGCGTCGGGCGGATCGAGCTGCAGGCCGTCGATCGCCGAGATCACGCACGAGGACAGCTCGTCCGGAGCGTTGCTGCTCGCCTCGTCCACGACCGGGTTCATGATCTTCCCGGTCTTCTTCTCGACCGTGAAGTTGACCACCACGGTGCCGCCAACGCTCTCGTCGGTGCGCAGCGCGACGTCGTAGCAGTCCTTGAGGTCGGCCCCGCGGGTCTCGACCAGCTCACGCGTGACTTCGCGGTAGCTGTCGGGGTCGCGGGCGATGAACGTGCAGCCGACGCTGAGCAGCAGCGGCGCGATGACGGCGAACTTGATCATGCCCTTCACTTCGGACCTTCTTTCTTGGCGGCTTCGGGCGCGGCGACGGTGGCACCTTCAGGCGCAGCCTTGGCCGGCGGACCGGCCTTCGTGGCGGGCGTGGCCTTGGTCTCGACGACCCTCTCTTTGCCGGTCTCGGGGTCGATCTCGACCACGTTCTTGACCTCGTCCTGCTCGATGATCAGGAACTCGACCCGACGGTTCTTCTCTTTGTTGGCGTCCGAGTCGTTGGGCACCAGCGGGACGTCTTCACCAAAGCCGGCTGCCTGCAGCCGCTCTGCCTCGATGCCGTGCTCGACGAGGTACGTCATGACCGAGTCGGCCCGCTTCTGCGAGAGCTTCTTGTTGTACTTGTTCGACCCGTCGTCGTCGGTGTGCCCCTCGATCGAGATCTTCTTGATGCGTGGGTTGTCCTTCACGACCTGCGTGATCTCGTTCATGAGATCGAAGGACTCGGGCCGAATCACGGCCTTGTCGACCTCGAACAAGATCTTGTCGTTGATGACGATCGCGGCCGCGGTCACTTCGACGCGCTTGGGCTTTGGCGGCGGCTCGGGCTCGGGCTCGGGCTCGGGCGGTGGTGGCGGTGGAGGGGGCTCGCCGACGATCGTCAGCGCGCTGGTGTCCGCGAAGATGGTCGGGCCACAAGCCAAGGCCGGCGCGAGCAACAGCGCCGTAGCCAGGGTGACTCCGACATTGCGGTAGTGTTTACGATGTTGGCGCATTGGGGGACTTCCTGCTGCCGCAACGCGAAAGTCGGCGACAGCGCCGACATCATTCAAGCCGTTCACACATTTGGCAACCCTAGAACGCAGACTCGTTGGCAACAGCAAAAGCCGTGACCCCGCCCGCGCTGCCAACTGAAATTACCAACCGCCAAGTTAGCCGTCACTTTGCGACAGTTGATCCATCTTTGCTGCGCGCGGGCTCGCGCGAGCCCAGCATCGAGAGTAGCCTCCGGCGATGGCTCTTCGCTGCGTGGGTCCTCTGTGCCTGTCTCTGCTGCTGCCGAGTCTCGCGTTCGCAGCTCCTCCCGACGATGGGGCGAGCGATGGACCCACGATCCAGCGGCCGGCGACGGGTCCCGCTCCTGCGCCCATCAGCCCTGTAGAAACAGGTGTTCCCGTCACTGCACCGACTGAACCGGACGAACAATCGGTGTCCGAGGACACGCAACCGAGTGACGCCGAAACGCCGACGCCCGATCCCGATCCCGATCCTGCGCCGATCGTGGATCCAGGGGCGAACCCGCCCCGCGACGACACCAGCGAGTCTGATCCTGCGCCCAAGCAAGAAGATCTCTCGAACCTATTGGGCAGCGACGAACCAGAGGACAGCTCGCCGCGCGTGCGTGTGTCCGCCTCGCCAACCACCAACCGTGTCGATCGCAGCGAGCGACTGCGCAACTACTACGCAAGGACCTACCGGCCCGCGCACAACCCCCAGCGGCTGTACTTCGCCGCCCGAGCTGCGTACGCACTGTCGGGCACCAGCACCGGGATCGGCGGCGGCCGGATGGGCTCGGCCAACGTCGAGCTTGGCCAGACTTGGAACTTCATCGGCTATGGGATCGGCGCCGCGGTGTACGGCGGCGAGCTGACCTTCGGCGAGAACGGGGTCGAGAAATTCGCCGGCATGCTCGTCGGCGGCGGCCCAAGCCTGGGGCTGGGTCGGCTCGGGCTGTTCGGGCGCGGCTACATCGACGCGCGGCTGGGCTACAATTTTTTCTACGCGCCGGTCTCGAGCACCCGCGTGGGCATGATCGATCCCCCGGACGCCGCCCCCCACGGCCCCAAGCTGCAGCTGGACGCCGGGCTGTTGTTTCATGACTCCGAGAGCCGAAGGTTCCGCCACGGCATCGGCGTGAACCTGGGCTGGCAGCTGTTGGTCCACAGCTTCGCGGGCGAGTACCCGGTGCTGAACACCTTCAACGTCGGGCTTGGGTACTTCTTCGGCTGATCGGCGAAGTCCCCTACCCGCCCAGGCGCTGGATCGCGTCTTCGAGCACCGATCGATATGCAGGCGGGACCAGATCCAGCTGCTGGCGAATGTACGGGACCAGCTCCGCGCTGCTCAGCGCGCTGATCGCCGCGGTCACGTGGCTGATGTAGTGCTCGTCGGCTTCGCGCAGCCGATCGCACAGGAAGTCCAAGGCCTCGACGGTGTTGATCCGCCCGATCGCCCGGACCGCGGCCGTGCGCGCATCGACGACGTCCGGGAGGTCCCGGGCTTCGAACACGCGGCGCAGACGGTCGAAGGCGTGGGGGAAGTACAGGTTGCTGATCGCTTCCGCGGCCCGGCGCCGGACCTCGGCGTCGTCGCTGCGCAGCGCCTTGGCGAGGGTCGAGAAGCTGCGCTTGAACCTCAGGACCCCGAGCGCCTCGGCGACCTCGCGCCGCACGGCGACGTCGCCCGTGTCATACATGCGCTCGAGCGCCGCGATCACCGGGTACGCCCGAATGCCCTTGAGCCGCGTGACGATCTCGGCCCGCGAGGTCTTGCCCGTGCGGGCCTGCTCGCCAAGCTCGAGCACCAACAGCAACGCGTGGCGGCGCACGTAGTCCGGGAACCGCCGATCGGCCATCACCCCCGCGGCGATCAACGCAGGGTCGCCCTCGAGCTCCCACTCCGCTAGGTCGACGTACCAGACCTCTTCGTAGTCGGGCAGGCGCTTGAGAAACTCCGGGACCGGGATCGGGCGCGGCGCGTCCTCGGGGTTGTTGCCGAGCCGCGACAGCAACCTGCGGTAGCGCTCGCGGCCCTTGATCTCGAGCTGCGCGACCTTGGCGTAGACCTCGGCGGCGTGGCGAAACGCCCGCACCGAGACGTAGGACTCGGCGGCGGCCAGGTAGGCGTTCTCGACGATCTGGACGGGGTGCCCATGCGCGCTGGCGTCCTCGCCCGCCTTGAGCCAGGCCTCGCCAGCGCGCAGGCGCAGGTCGTCGGCGTAGGGCAGCCCCGCGCGCGCGCAGTAGTCGGCCGCCTCGCGCAGGATCCCGGCGACGGCGTGGTGCTCTCCCGCCTGCCGCGCGAGGGTCACGAACGCCTCGTAGAGCCGCAGCGCGTCGAGCTTGAGCGCGTCGTCCCGCAGGATTCGCACGCTGTTGAGACAGCCCTCGGCGACGTTCTCGAAGGTGCCTGTCTCGGTGCCGATCCGGGCGAGCAGCTGGTAGCAGTCAAACGCCCGCTCGCGCAGGCCCTCGGTCTCGAACCGATCGGCGACCTCCTCGACGGCGGTGGTCGCCTCGGCGAGCGCCTGCCGGGCCCGATCGGACTCGAGCCGGTGCAGACACAGGCCGTAGTTGATCCGCGCGAGCGCCTGCTCGTAGGGGCGATCGGCGACCGCGGCCATGCGCTCGACGCCGCGGCCGTCGATCAGCTCGGCCCACAGCTGCGCAGCCTCGGCGTCATGCCCGGCGCGCTCGAGCTCGATCGCGCGGTGGATCGGCATGTTGGCGAGCTCGAACCAAGTCGCGGCGTCGCGGTGGTGACCGGCGCGCGACAGGTACACGCCAAACAGCCGTATCGCCTGCTGATCGGCCTCGCCCGCGTCGATCTCGGTGCGCAGACGATCGAGCGCGGCCTGGCCCGGTGCCTCGGTCTTGCCCAGGTACGCCCAGCACGCCGCCGCGTCGCGAAACTGCCCAAGCGCCCGCAGCGACTCGGCCATCGCCCGCAGCCACTCCTCGTACTCGAAGTCGATCCGATCGACGACCTCGATCAGCTTGCGCAGGTTGGCCAGCGCCTCGCGCCAGCGACCGCCTCGCATCGCGGCCTCGGCCCGGACCCACAGCACCGCGGTGTCGATCAAGCGGGCCTCCCGGCGACGTGGCTGCGGGCCGCCCCGTCGAGGTCGCTCTCGACCTCCGAGATGATCTGTCGGGCCCGCGTGGCCCGACGCCCGTGGCCGATCGCCTCGTCATCGATCACGTGGACGCGATGCAGCGCGTCGAGGTAGCCGAGCTTGAGCGGCCCCCGCGGGAGGATGAAGACCCCGTAGATCGGCGCCCGACTGGCCAGCAGCTGGACCTCGGCCGCCGGGAACTGGGCCTCGCCGTGGGTCAGGATGTAGACCAACGACTGGGCCGCGTCGCGGCGCGGCGCGGCGAGTTCGGCGTTGAGCTGGCGCAGCACCGCGGCGTAGTTGCGCCCGCGCTCGGCCCGAAACTGCAGCACGTAGGGCACCTCCACGTGGCCCGCAGCGCCAACCTTGACCCCCTCGTACAGGCGGCTGTCGAAGAAGCGCAGCACCACCTGCTCACCGAGCAGCGCGAGCCGCTTGCACAGCGCCAGGGCCAGCCCGCGGGCGAACACCTCACGGACCCCACGCATCGAGGCGCTGCCGTCGACCAGCACGTGGTGAACGCGGCGCTCGTTCTCGTACTGCTTCTCGTGGGTGTAGTAGAACAGCTCGTGGTCGACGTATTTTTGCTCGAACACCTCGTCGTCGTAGGCGAGCTGGGTCAGGACCATGCTGTCAATGTTGCCGACCCGCTCGATCGACGCGTAGCCGTCGACCCCGAAGGTCTGCTGGCCCATCTCGCGCCGGACCTCGAGCAGCGAGGGCAGCAACTCCAACGAAAAATCGATCACGTCGGCCAGCTGCGGCGACAAGATCACGTTGTACAGATCCGCCAAGTCGACCCCCGCCACGCCGTCGGTGCCGGTCCGAAACAGGCCGAGCAGGCGCAGCGCGTCCACGTCGATCTGCTCGGTCTCGAGCAGCGGCAGCAGCCGGTGGCCGACCATCGTGCGGATCCAGGCCAACGCCAGATCTTGATCGTAGCGGGTGTAGGCCGAGCGCGGATCGATGCGCGCGTACTGGATCACGTCTACGGGTAGCTCCTGCGGGCGCGCGACCCGGGCGTCCTCGGGCAGCTGCGGCGCGACGCTGGACAGGACCCGCGCGAGCACGACCCCGACCATCGGGTCGCGGTGCTTCCAGGCCGCGGGCTGACGGATCAGCTCGGTCTCGCCCAGCTCGACGAGCAGCTGACGCCACGCCTCGCCCAGGCGCGGATCGCCAACGCCCTGGCTGACCGAGGCCGGGCGACCCAGCCCACACATCAAGCACCCAACGTCGTGAACGACGACCAGCGGGACCGCGATCCCGAGCCGCGCGAGCACGTTGTGCCACGCGACCGCGCGCATCAACGCCATCGGCCCGACCCCGTCGAGCTCGCTGAGCGCGAGCCCGCCGACCTGGCGCTCGAGCACGGGCATCGGGACCCGCAGCGTCTGGCTGCGCTCGCCCAGCTCGACCTCGCCCGAGGTCTCGCCGGGCCCGTCCCGGTTGGGTCCCTTGGCCCCGGCGCCGCCCGCTTGGCTGTCTACGTCGGCCACGTGGTCCTCATACGAACCGGCTCGACGCAAACATCGTCTCGAGCAGCTTGTCGACCTCACCGATCATGCGCTCGGCCGCGGGGTTGTCTTTCATGCGCTGCAGCGCGGCCTTGATGTCGCCAAGGTTGCGCAGCTGCGAGAACAGCTGCATGTCCGAGAGCACCTCGGAGCTGGCCAGGGTCTCACGGATGATCCGCAGCTCGGCCAGCAGATCTTGCAGGCTGGTCGGCGTGGCGCCGATCCGCTGGTGCTCGGGGTGCTGCTCGTACCAGGCGTCGAGGATCGGGCCGACGATCTCTTGCAGGATGTCTTGCTGCTCGGGGGTGTTCCACACGTGGCGGAGCACGAAGAAGTCCGCGTCGTTGACCTGGGTGCGCCCGTCGAACACGGCCGAGGCCGCGAACAGCTTGAGCATCTTGACGACCCGGCGATCCGACAGGCCAATGCCCTCGGATCGGATCTGGAACACCAGACCCTTGTAGGTGGCGAGGAATTCCTCGTCCATGCTGTCGAGCAGCTGGCCAAACCCGCGCTGCATCGCAACGAGCTCGCTGGCGCTGACGGTCGCCTTGATCGCCGTCGCGGCGCCGCCCTGGGCCTCGAGCGCCTTGGACTCCAGCGCCGCGCCCTTGTGGAGCAGCCCGCGAAATTGATAGCTGTCGAGGTAGTCGACGCGTACGCGCAGCAAGAAGCGATCGAACAGGGCCGACAGCGCGTCGTCGTTGGGGACCTCGTTGCTGGCCGCGAACATCGAGATCAGCGGGACCGAGATCGTGGTGTTGCCATGCGAGAAGCGCCGCGAGTTGAGGACCCCGAGCAGGCTGTTGAGGATCGCGCTGTTGGCCTTGAAGATCTCGTCGAGGAACGCGATCTCGGCCTCGGGCAGCATGCCCTCGACGCGCCGCTTGTACGTGCCCTGGCGAAACGCCTGGATGTCGACCGGGCCAAAGATCTCGTTGGGCTCGGTGAAGCGGGTCAGCAGGTAGTCGTAGTAGTGCGCGTCGATCGTGTCGGCGAACGCCCGGACCAGCGCGCTCTTGGCCGTGCCTGGCGGCCCGACCATGACCATGTGCTCACCGGCGACGGCCGAGATGAACAGCAGGCGGATGATCTCTTCTTTGCCAAGAAACTGGGCCTCGAGCCGACGGGCCCCGTCTTGCAGGCGTCGAGCGAGTTCGGGGATCGCTACCGGTTGGGTCGCGACGGGCGGTTGCAGCGGTTGAGTCATGCAGGCTGTCTTTCTACTCTTCGCGTATTCGCCGGACCAGGGTCGCGTGGAGGTTGTCGACGACGTTGCGTGGGACCAGACCCGCGAGGTGCTCGCCATACTCGTTCCAGCGGCGGGCGAAGCCCTCGTCGACGACCCCTGCCCCACCGGCGAACAGCGCCCCGGATGAGCCGGGCCGAGGCCCGACGGCGGCGCCATCGAGATCAAAGGGGCGCCCAAGGGTCCGCTCGAGCGCCGGCAACAACAAGGGCAACGCCAAGAAAGTCTGTACGGCCCAGTCCCGAGCCCCCACGCCGATGCTGATCCGGGCGTCGAACTCGAGGACCTTGAGCACGTGGAGGTGGATCAGCGCGCCGACGACCGCGCCGATGTCCGCGGGCGCGCTGGGGATCGCGGGCGCGGGCAAGGCCGCGAGCACGCCAGAGGGCTCCTCGGCGAACTCGCGGTCGACCTGATCGAAGCTCTGATCGGGGTCGTCTGGGTCGTCGGGATCATCGAGGTCCTCGCTGGCGCCGCCCGAGCGCGCGGTCGAGCCAACCCCAACCCCGACCCCGACCCCGACCCCAGCTCCAAGCTGCGCGGCCTTGGCCGCGCGCTGCATCGCGGCGGCGCTGCCTGGCACGCTGGAGATCGAGAGATCGCCAAACACCCGCCCCTGCAGATCCAGCGAGCGCAGCAAGCTGCCGGCCACGACCCCGCCGATCCGCAGCCACTCGCGCTCCTGGGCCCACGCGTGACAGACCGCCCGCGCGTACGCCCGCGCCTGCAAGAACTCCACGGCCATCAGCGGCGACCACCCCGGCGGCGCCCAGGCTGGACGCAGCAGCGAGGTCAGCGGGCTGACCCACATCACGTCGGGCAGCAGGCGATCCACGATCGTCGCGTGGGGCTGATCGATCCAGCGCACGACCTCCGTGCGGACGTCGGCGAAGCCGGGTGAGAACAGCCCAAACCGACGGCGCGGCGGGGTCTGACCACGAAAGCGCAGATCGCCAGCGGGACCCGAGACCACGTGATCTTCACGGCGCAGCTGCAAGAACGCCCCGACCGC
Source organism: Enhygromyxa salina (assembly GCF_000737335.2). Taxonomy (GTDB): domain Bacteria; phylum Myxococcota_A; class Polyangia; order Nannocystales; family Nannocystaceae; genus Plesiocystis; species Plesiocystis salina_C. Next base: position 123,301 of record NZ_JMCC02000014.1, read on the forward strand.
GAGCTCCCGCGCGAACGCCTCGGCCATGTCGCCCGGGCGCGCGAACGCCAGCAGGCTGCGGGTCTCGGTCTCGACGCGCCGCCAGGTCGAGGCGCGGGTCCACACGCGCTCGGTGTCCGGGTGATCGAGGGCCAGGACATCGTGAAGGCCCAGCCACAGCGACAGCTCGTCGGCGCCGGGATCGGGCAGCGCGGGCTCGGCGACCAGGCGCCGGCCCAGCCGCATGCGCAGGTGCAAGAAGCTGGGGTGCGTCAGCGGCCCCGCGTCGGCCAGCATCTGCTCGCGATCGTGGGCCGACAGCGGCGCCTCGACCTCGACGGCTCCGCCCCCGAGCAGCGGCTCGACAAAGCGCGCCAGAAATCCGGCGGTCGTGTTGAAGGGCGGCTCGACCACGGACTGCTAGTCGGATTGGCTGCGAAAGCCCCACAGCGCGAAGCGGCCGAGGCGTTGATTGGTGATGTTCCCCGGCTCGAGCGCCGGGAGCGAGGGCTCGACGAGCTCGGCCTCGCTGGCCTCGAGCGTGCCGATTGAGGCGGCGTCGAGCGACAGCATGCGCTCGTCGGCGATGTGGATGGGGTCGCTGCCGGGCGCCAAGAACAACGCCCGGTCCTCGCCCTCGAGCCCCAGCAGCTCGCGGACCAGCTGCGGACGCAGGCGCGGCCACAGCTCGAAGCCATCGGGCACCAGCACGCCGGGGGCGACCTCGCAAAAGCGCTGGCCCAGCGGGATCACGGTGCCGACCGAGAGCGCGCGGCCGTCGCGACCCAGGCGCGCGCCGCCGGCCACGATCAGCAAGCCCGCGGTCAGCGGGACCAAGCGCGCGGCTGCGAGCGCGCTCGGGGGGACCAGGTAGATCAAGCGACGCAACAGCTCGAGCTCGCTCCACGCGACCAGCGACGCCCGCGGCTCGCGGGGCATCGACGAGGACTGCAAGCGAAGATCGACCTCGAGCGGCCCGCTCGCTTGCATCTGCACGGGGTCGACCTCGAACTCCGCCTCGCGCAGGCTGACCTCGGTCTCGACCAGGTAGCGGCCGTCGACGAAGCGCGGCGCGCCGTCGATCCGCTCGACCCGGCCCGCGCGGCCGCGAAACAGATACATCTCGTCACCCGGCAAGCACGAGCTCGCGGACGCGAGGTGGATCGGGTGGGTCCACCCAACCTCGACCGCGGCCCGGGGCGAGACGGGGACCAGCAGCTCGACCCCGGGGATCGGGCGGAGCACGTCGAGGATCCGCCCCGGCGGGTTGCGCAGACGCAGCAGCAAGCTGGCCCGGCGATCCTCGGCCAGCGCGACCCGGATTCCGGCCATGTTGATCTCTTTGCGCCACAGGTACGCGAGGACCCGATCCGCGATGCCTGGCGCGACCAGGACCAGCGCCATGTCGCGCATGCCACACAGCTCTGGATCGCTGGCGATCCCCTCGAGCGGCAACGCGAGGGCGCGCAGCTGCAGGCGCTGGATCAGCTCGATCGGATCGATGCGATCGCCACCGCGCCCCCCACTGCGCCCCCCACTGCGCCCGGGTTGGCCCGCCTCGCCCCGACGATCATCCCCGCCAAACCGCGAGAGGAACTCGCGGTCCACGACCAGCACCTCGTCGACCGACAAGCCCGCGCTGTTGCCATCGCGGGCCAACAGCTCGCCGATCGGCACGGCCAGGTCATAGCCAAACGGCGCCTGCGACTCTCGGTAGCGCACGAACACCGAGCCGGCCCCCGGATACAGCTGGCTGCGGGCCGCCCCGGCCAGGCGCGCGAGCCGATCCAGCACGTAGCCGTCGCCCGCTTCGCAGCGCATCAGCAAGGCGGTCCCGCCCCCGCTTCGGCGCGCGCGCTCGAGGGTCATGCTGGGCAGCAGATCGTCGAGGCTGGCCTCTACGCTGTAGGCGCCGAGAAACGCCACACAACGATCCAGCGACTCGAACACGATCAGGGCCTCTCGACCGACCGCGATCCCGCGCGCGTCGGGTACGAGTCCCTGCATCCGAAACCTGGTCTGGCCTGCCGCGACCGGCTCGAGGATGCTCTGCGCCACTGCGGGAGGATGCGGGACATGCCTCGCGCGGGCAAGACTCGCCGGCCAACCCCTGCCGGGATCGTGGGGAGACGCACGAACTGCGATCCTCGTCGCGTCGGCGGCCGGTGATTCCCGCTATAACTGCCGAGTGAAGCCGCGCCGACCGGGGGACAGCGACGGGCCGAGCCCGAGCGAGGGTGGGCTCGTTCGTGTGCGCCGGCAGACCGACCGGGCCCAGCTGCGCGCTGCGCTCGCGCTGGAGGAGGCCGGTGAGCTGCAAGAGGCCGCGCGGATGTTCGAGTACGTGGGCGAGCACGCCCAGGCCGCGAGCCTTCGCCTCGAGCACGCCGACACCCTGCGCGACGAGCAACAGCGGCTCGCGGTCCTGCGGGAGGGGTGCGCCCGCAACCAGGCCTCGACCGCGCAGGGCCAGGCGCTGCATCGGGCCCTCGGGGAGGCGCTGCTGCGGGTCGCCGAGGGCCTCGAGCCCGGCGCCCGGCGGCGTGCGCTCGCCCTCGAGGCCGCGCAGGCGCTCGAAGAGGGCCAGCGCGCGGCCCAGGCGGGGCGGCTGTACGAGCAGCTTGGCCTGTTGTCCCGAGCCGCCAAGGCGTTCACCGAAGCGGGCGACATCGAGCGTCTCGAAGCGATCCACGCGATCCTCGAGCAGCGGGACCAGCAGCAGCGAGAGCAGCGGAGCCTCGAGCTCGAGGTCGACGCCGCGCTCGCGACCGGCCGCCGACAGCTGGCCCACGCGCTGTTGCTCGAGCACGTCCGCGACGCCCAGCGCGAGGGAGTTGTGCCGCTGTCCTCGCTCGCGCACGCGCTCGCGCAGCTCGAGCACAACCTGATCCGCGGCCGCGCGCTGGGTCTGCGCGTGCAGACGGTCGGCGCCGCGCACCCCACGATCGTGCGCGTGATCGGTCGCCCCGCCCTGCGCCTGGGTCGGGGCCCACAGTGCGAGCTCACGGTCACGGGCGCCGCGGTCTCGCGCGAGCACGCCGAGCTCGCCCTGGCCTTCACCGCGGACGGCGAGCCGCACCTGGTCGTCCGCGACCTCGGCTCGCGCGCGGGCAGCTTCCTCGACGGCGAGGCCTTGATCCCGGGCGAAGATTGGTCGCTGTTCGACGATGACGTCCCCGGCGCGCGGGCGCTCGCGTTGGGCATCGCCTCGAGCTTCGAGCTGTGGTCGCGGCGGGGCTCGCATGACGACAACGACGATCAACGCCCGCTGGCGCTGCTGCGCGAGGCCGGGCTCACGCGCCCGCCCGATCGCCTGAACACTGCGTGGACCTCGTTCGCGCCCCTCGGTGGGCCGCTGTGGATCAGCCCGGGCGAGCACCTGCCGATCGCGCTCGGGTTCGAGGGCGAGCAGGTGGTCGCGCGGGCAAGCCACGACTGGATGGTGTCGCTGTCGGGCAGCCCGCTGGGCGTGGGCGAGCCCGTCGAGCTGCTGGTCCACGATCGGGTGCGCTTCGAGCCAACCCACGACGCGGCCGGGCCCGCGTTCGAGCTCGAGGTCACCGCGCTGGTGTAGGCGAGCGGCGTGCGTCTTGCGGCTCGTACCCGTGCCGCACGGTGCGAGGCCCCAGTGACTGGGGTATGAACCACCGACATGAGCGAGACCTTGGTCCGCGTCGTCGCGCAGCCAGCTGCGCTCGACACCCCGCTTGCGAGCGCGACCTCGGCGATCCTGCGCCGGTTTGGCGAAGGCGCGACCACGCCCGACGAGCTCCCCGAGCTGCAGTTGCTGGTCGACGAGCTCGAGGCCAAGCAGCCGCTGCCGCTGATCGACGCGCGGCTGCGGGCGCTGTCCCACGCTGGCTACCTGCGCGGGGCCGTGCTCGCTATCGCGGATCACCTGGCCCGCCACCCCCGCCTCGACCTCGCGCTGCGCCTGGCCAGCGAGCTGCTCGACGCCCTCGATCCCGAGCTTGGCGTCGCGCTCGCCCGCGCGATCCTGGCGGTCCCCGACGACGGCACCCACGACGGTCGACCCGATTCGCGTCGGGCCCGGGCCGAGCGCTTCGAGCTGGAGATCTCGACCAACCTCATGCTCGCCGAGCACCTGCTCGAGCGCGGCGACGTCAGCGGCGCCCAGCGTCACTTCGAGGCCGTGCTCGCGATCGACGTGGATCATGCTCGTGGCCTGCGGGGCTGGTCCAGCTGCGTGCGCGAGCTCGAGCGCCGCGGCCTGTCGACGGAGCACCGCAGCCGCGGCCTGTCGCTGCTCGACGGGCTCGAGGAGCTCGAGCTCGCGGGCGGCATCGGGCTCGATCGCTACGAGCTCGGCCGGCCCCTCGGTCGTGGTCGCCACGCCGTCGTCTACGAGGCCTACGATCGCCGCGTCGGTCGCTCGGTGGCGATCAAGCGGCTGCTTGGCGACGACGCCCGCCGCGACGGCGTTCCGGCCCGCGTCGTCGAGGCCCGGTTCTTCGCCGAGGCGCAGACGCTGGCCAAGGTTCGCAGCCCCCACGTCGTCGCGCTGCTCGACGTGCAGCCACGCCATCGCTTCGTGGCGCTCGAGCTGTGCCGCGGCGGCAACCTTCGCCTCGCGATGCGCAAGCAGCTGCTGACACCGGCCGATCTTCCCACCGTCGCCGAGCAGCTGCGCCTGGCGCTGCGAGCCGTGCACGCGGCTGGGGCGGTGCATCGCGACGTCAAGCCCGCCAACATCCTGGTTCGCGAGGCCCGGCCCGGGGCCCCGGTGGCGCTCGCTGACTTCGGCCTCGCGATTGGCGGTGAGCCACGCGCTGAGCCGCAGGCCGCTGCCCGCAACCCCAGCGTCCGCGCGGGCACGCTGCGCTACCTCGCCCCCGAGATCAAACAAGGGATCCAGGCCAGCCCCGCGAGTGATCTGTACGCCGCTGGCGTGGTCGTGCTCGAGCTGGCGATCACCCCTGCCCCGCTGCCCGCCGACTTCGATCGCGTCGACCCCAACTTCGATCCCCGACCCTTGCTCGACGAGCTGCTCCCCGAACAGCTGCGCGCGCCCTGGAAGGGTCTGCTCGAGCGGCTGCTCAGCCCCAACCCCGCCGAGCGCACTTGGTAGAGACCATGACGATCGTGACCTCGCCCGCCCGAACGCCCCGCTTCACGCTCGCGTGGCTCGTGTTGTTGACCGTCGCTGGCTGCGAGGAGGTCCCGCGCACCTACAGCACCGCCAGCGACGGCGCGCGCGTGATCTTCACCGACGACTTCGACCGCGGCGTGATCGGCCAGGACTGGCTGACGACCGGCAGCGGCGTCGCGCTGGATCGCGGCGCGCTGCACCTCGCCGAGCTCCGCAACCACCCCGTGTGGCTGCGCCAGCCCCTGCCCGACAACGTCCGCGTCGAGTTCGACGCCTGGGCCGAGACCGACGAGGGGGACATCAAGGCCGAGCTCGCGGGCGACGGCAGCAGCTTCGCCAAGGCGGCCAGCTACACCGCGACCGGCTACGTGTTCATCCTTGGCGGGTGGAACAACTCGCTCAACGTGATCGCCCGCCGCAACGAGCACGGTGATGATCGGGTCGCGGTGCCGACCGATCCGCAGCTCGAGCCCGATCGCCGCTATCACGTCACGATCACCCGCCGGGGCGGCGAGCTGCGCTACGAGCTCGACGGGCGGCTGGTCGCCGAGATGGTTGACGATGCCCCGCTGACGGGGCCGGGGCAGCAGCACTTCGCGTTCAATAATTGGGAGGCGGGGACGCGCTTTGACAACCTGGTGATCTACGCGCTGGAATAGCGCTCTGGCGACGCAACCGTCGCCAGTCCAGTTGTTGACGTTGACCTCTGTGCAACAAGAGAGGTCCGCTGCTGCTTTCAGCTCGGGCGAGGGCTTCTCGCCGCATCCGCACACCTCCGTAGACGGTTTCACCCGAGGCAGCGAACTGCTCATCGCGCAGCGGGCCAGGATGTCGCGTGATCGGTCCAGAACCAACTGCGCGTGACAGCGACGCGCCCGAGCTGGCATGGATCCCA
>NZ_JMCC02000140.1 GCF_000737335.2 Enhygromyxa salina
CGGAACCCACGCCCGGCTGGAGCGCCACCGAGCCGCCGCGGACCGCCTCGGGCGCGCCCGCCTCGGCGCCGATCTCGTCGGCGCCCACCGAAGACGAGTTCGTCGATGGTGGATTTGGCGCGGAGTTCGACGACGACGAGTTCGACGACGAGCCCAGCCTCGACGACGCGCAGATCCACGTCGCCGCCCAGTCAGGCCGGCACCGCAAGCGTCGGCGCGGGTCCGACCCCGATCTGGATCGCAAGTTGGCCCGCGATCTGAACCAAGATCTGGGCCAAGATCTGGGCCGCGAAGCAGCGGCGCCCAGCGAGCTCCCGGGCCCTGCGCCCAAGGCCGCGCCGCCCAAAGACGACCTCGACGACGACTTCGACGACGACGACGACGACGACGACTTCGACGACGACTTCGACGACGACGACGACGACGATGACGCGAGCCTCTCGGCTGGTGACCTCGGCGCGAGCATGGGTGGCATGACGGCCGCGGCCCCGCCACGCAAGCTGCCGTGGGTGCCGATCGCCGCCGTCGCGGGTGGCCTGGTCTTGGTCCTCGCGTTCGCGTTTCGCGACACCCTGCTGGGCCCCGGCGATCCCGATGAGGCCCCCCCAGACGACGCCGGCGAGATCGCCGACGTCGAGACGCCCGAGCCCAAGCCGGAACCCAAGCCCGAGCCCAAGCCCGAGCCCGAGCCCGAGCCTCCCGCGATCGACCCGACCGTGCTCGAAGAAAAGATCGCCGAAGCCACCAGCTTGGTGAACCGGCAAAAGTACGACGACGCCGGGGTGATCATCGAAGAGATCCTGGCCAAGGTCCCCAACGAGGCCCGCGCGCTCTCGCTGCTGGCCCAGACCCAGCTCGAGAACAACAAGCTCGAAGAGGCGCTGACCACCGCCAACACCTGCGTCGAGGCCGACCCGAGCCAGCCGTTTTGCTGGATCACCGTGGCCACCGTCGAGCAAGCCAACGACAACCTGCCGCGCGCGCTCGAGGCCTACCTCAAGTACCTCGAAGTCGAGCCCGAGGGGCGCCACGCCAAGAGCGCCAAGAAGCAAGTCACGCGACTTGGCGGCAAGCTCGAGGGCTGATCTAGACCCAGAGCGGACGCAGGGTCCGCCTGGGCAGTTGATCGCACCCATGCCGCGATCACGCTGAAGCGAGGGGTCGCCTCGGCCATCGGCCGGCGCGTCCCCGGCTGTTCAGGCCTCGAGCTGTTCGAGCTGCTCTTCGAGCTCCATCGAGGCCAGCTCCCAGCGACCGCTGAGCTCTTCGAGCTTCGCGGCCGCGGCCTGGTACTCGTCGAGCAGCACCCCGCGTCGCTCGGCGTCTTCGTAGACGGCCGGATCCGCGAGCTCGACAGAGCGCTGTTTTTGAGCCTGCTCGAGCTCGTTGATGCGGGCTTCGAGCTCCGTGACTTGCCGCTGCAGCGGCTTGAGCCGCTTGTTTCGCTGGGCCCGCTCCTCGGCCTCCTTGCGCTTGCGCTCGCGCTCGGCCGCTCGATCGCGCTTGGCCCCGCCGCCCGCGTCGTCCGAGCCAGCCGCTGGCGCGCCCTTGGTCTCGACCTTTGAGACGGCCTGCTTCGACGACGCATCGGCAGACTGCGGCTGCTTGGTTGGCCCGGCCTTGCCGTCGGCGACCGCCTCGAGCGCCTCGCCCCGCTCGCGGGCACTCGCGAGGTACTCGTCCAAGGTGCCTGGGTAGATCTCCACGGTCCCGTCGTGGACGTTCCAGATCTTGGTCGCCAGCTTGCGCACGAAGCTGCGGTTGTGGCTGACGAACAGCACGGTCCCGTCGTAGGTGCTCAGCGACTCCGCGAGGCTCTCGCTCGACTCGAGATCCAAGTGGTTGGTCGGCTCGTCCATCAGCAACAGGTTGCCCGGCTTGATCAGCAGCTTGGCCAGGGCCACGCGAGCCCGCTCGCCGCCCGAGAGCACCGCGATCTTCTTGTCGACGTCGTCGCCCGAGTACAAGAACGCGCCAAGGATCGAGCGAACCCGCGTCTGGCCCGCGTGCGGGTCTTGCTGGGCGACCTCTTCGAACACGGTGAGCTCGCGGTGCAGCGACTCCGCGTGGTGCTGGGCGTAGTAGCCCGGCGTGACCTTGTGGCCGATCTCGAGCTCGCCAGCGTCGTGGCTGATCTCGCCGGCGATCATGCGCAGCAGCGTGGTCTTGCCGGCGCCGTTGATCCCAATGATGCCGATCTTGTCGCCGCGGCTGACGCTCAGATCCAAGCCCGGAAACACCACGTGGTCGCCCCGCTCCGGGGTTGAGTAGGCCTTCTTCAGACCCCGGATCTTCACGACCTCGTGACCGGCCCGATCACAGGGCGGAAACGTGAAGCGCATGACCCTGCGCTTCTCGAACAGCACGACATCGTCGAGCTTGGCGAGCGCCTTGACCCGGCTCTGGACCGCCTTGGCCTTGTTGGCTTGGGCCCGAAACCGATCGATGAACTGCTCCGCCTTCTCGCGCTCGCGCCCGAGGTTGCGGGCCTTGTTCTCGAGGATGATCTCTTCTTCTTCGCGCTGGCGCTGATACGCCTGGTAGTTGCCCCGGTACTGGCGGACGCCCTCTGGCTCGAAGGTGACCACGCGATCGATCTGCTCGTCGAGGAACTCGCGGTCGTGGCAGATCAGCAAGAAGCTGCGCCGGTACTTTTGCAAGAAGTCGCCGAACCACGCGACAGACGGCATGTCGAGGTGGTTGGTTGGCTCGTCGAGCAGCATCAGGTCGGGGCGCTGAAACAGCAACGAGCCCAGCACCGCGCGCATCTTCCAGCCGCCGCTGAGCTCCCCAAGGTCGCGCTGGTGGTCGCTGGGCGCGAACCCCAAGCCCGAGAGGATCTTCAGCGCCTCGTGCTCCGAGTAGTGCATCTCGAAGTGGGTCGCGCGCTCGTGCAGCTCGGCGAGGCGCGTGGCGAGCTCCATCAGCTCCTCGTCGTCGATCGGGCGGGCGTCGGACTCGACCTCGGCCTGCACCGCGGCCAGCTCGGCCTCCGTCTGCTCGATCCGGGCGCCGAGCAGCTCGCGGCCCGGCACGCTGGCGAGCACGAATTCGATCAACGAGCGGCCGCCCTCGACCGCGATGTCCTGGGGCAGCCAGCCGATCTCGAGGCCACGCGCGCTCGTGATGCGACCGCTGTCGGGCTTCATGTCGCCGGAGAGCAGCTTGAGCAGCGTTGACTTGCCCGAGCCATTCGAGCCGATCAAGCCGATCCGCTCACCGTCGCCGATGCGTAGATCGAGCTCGTTGACGATGGTCTTCTGGCCGAAGCCAAGCGAAACTTTCTCGAAGACGACGAGGCTCACGGCCGCGGTTGATAGCACACTCGCTCAGCCCGCGTGGATCGTCGCCCACGGTGGACTTCGCTGCCCACCGTGAACCGGTCCACCAAGGTGTCCGCAAGCGGGTGAGAAGCCCTCGCCCGCGCTGAAACCAAACGCCGGCGCCGCGCGCCGATCTCCGGGCGCGCGACCTCCACGCTCCACGCGTTCCCGGGCCTGCACGCGAACGCTCGACCGCCCAGCCCGGCTCCCGCTCACGGAGGAGGTGGCGCGAGCGGGGGAGCCGCCGGTCCAGCCAAAGTCAGCCAGCACGCTGGGGGCTGAGCGACCTTGCGATCGGCGCTCTGCGTACTAACGCTTCCCGGGCAGGGCAGCCCCCTCCCACGGCATCTCCATGCCAACGACGGAGGTCAGCCTGTGCGCGCGCAACAGCCCTGGGATTCGATCTTGATGGAAGGTGAGACCAAAGTCTCGCTTTGCGTTCATCGAGGCCTTCATCGTTTGTTCGCGGGTCGAGTCCACGAAATTCTCGAAGCCTGCCCCACCCGAGAGCTCGATGTAGTGACACGGCTGATCTGTCTCGTTCCAGAAGCAATGCTGGACATTGCGCGGCTTGGCCACATACGCGCCTTGCTTGGCCGTGAATCGAGTCCCCCCCGCCCCGCCGACCTCGAATTCCAGCTCGCCCTCGATCACGAACACCGCCTGATCTTCGTGGGTGTGAGTGTGTGGCGCGAGCAACTGGTGGGCCTCCACGGTCGCCTGCATGATCGAAAAGTCGCCACCCAGCTGGCCGGAGCGGATCTTGACGATTGTACCGTTGATGTCTTCCCGAGCGGACGAGCAAATGGCTGCGTCGGCTCAGTGGCCACCACCACGGGACCTGGCACGACCTCGGGCCGCGCCTTGACTGCGGGCGGTCTAGCGGCCGTCCTCGTCTACCTACGCGGACTCCGGCCAGCAAGCTTACCTCCATCCACTCCGGTTGGCGTGGGCTGCGAGCACGCCGTGATACCGCAACATGTGAAGACGCCGTGGCGGGATCAGGGCACACAGCCGCGCGATGAGATCTAGCGGAGCGAGCAAGACTGCATGCACGCCATTCTTCCACGCGTGCCGAAAGTTGTAACGGCATCGGCCGTCGGCCGTCGTCTCGAGGCGATCCTGGGCGACGGGCGCCCCCCATCTCAACATGTTCGAACATGCGTCGATTATATACAAGTCATATATTCAGATCAATGGATTGATGAACTATTGGAGTTTTGGATTTTCGTTCGAGTAGTTCGAGTCCCGGCTCGTTGGTTCCAACCTGATTTCCTACAGATCTGGGCGCCACCTGGGCCCGCGGCGCGGACCGCCTGAGGAGATCGGGCGAGGGGTCACGGCTCGCGCGCCGGTTGACGTACAGTCTGTGAATGACGATTCCATTGTGGTCAACGGCCCTCATGTCCGCCCCGCTCATCCTCTGTGCCTGCAGCGCCAACAACCCGATGGACAAAGTGACCGGCACAGCCAATGGCAGCGAGACTAACGGTGAAACGACGGGTAAAACCGACGGGAATGGCACCGGCGATGGCACCGGCGATTCGACAGCTAGCGATGGCGATGAGTCACCGCCAGACAACTGTGGAGATGGAGTCTTCGACGAGGACGCCGGTGAGGAGTGCGATCTGGGCGCCAGCAACTCTGACAACGGTTCATGCACCTCGATGTGCAAACTCGCTACCTGCGGTGATGGGCTCATTCATATTGGTGAGGAGGAGTGCGACGACGCGAACGACGACCAGAGTGATGAATGTACCAGTTTGTGCAAGGGACCCAGTTGCGATGACGGCATCGTTAGCGGCGTCGAGAGCGACGTCGACTGCGGCCCCGGCTGCGAGCCGTGTCAACTCGGCCAGTCCTGCCTGAGCAACAACGACTGCGAGACGGCCGGCTGCATCGACGAAACGTGTCGCTACGCCTACAGCTGTGCCGAGCTCCACAGCATCGGCCAGGGTCTCGGTGACGGACGCTACTGGATCGACCCTGACGGCCCCCAGGGATCGTCCGCCTTCGAGGTGCACTGCGAGATGGATCTCGCAGGCGGTGGCTGGACCCTGGTGCTGATCTCGAGCGACGATGGCCAAGACACGTGGACTTGGGACAACCGTGCGTGGTTGGGTGCAGACGTGACAATCGTTGGCACGCTCGACGAGATCGATCACGATTTCAAGTCTCGAGCATACAACGAACTGCCATTCGCAGATCTATTGTTCACACACGCGCCATCGACGATCTGGGCTCAGTACGACGATGTCGGTGACGGCGGCGACCTCGGCAACTTCGTCGCCGCGATCGACGTTCCGGATTGCAATCCAGACCTGGGCGGCAACGGGTTCAAGATGACTGATGGCACATTGATGAGCAGCGAATTCGAACAAAACCCGATGCTCTGCGATACCGATCTATATTTCAACGTTGGGGACCATGAGTGGGAGTATTTTGACGGCTGTCCAGATCTAGGCTCGAGCTACAACAACGCAGCCTATGGTCCGGTGTGGAACGCTGGTCGCAATCATGGCTGCGACTTCGACGATCCCGGCTACGCGACCCTCGGCCCGATGAATCCATGTGGAGAGTGTGGTGACGCAGCCGCGATTGAGTACACAGTGATGGGATTCGGCGAACCGCTTGCCATCAACACCGGCGCAGCTGGCGCGGCTGGCAATTTCATGCGGGTCTACGTTCGCTGACAATTGGCGAGCGCCCAGGCGCTCAGCCAGGCGCCGGCCGGTACCGTTCCTGCTCGCTGGGCTCTTCGCCCGCCAAGAACTGCGGCCGCGGGTGGTACTACTCCTGCAGCGAGACCGCCGGCAACACCCGCCCATGCACACGCACCGACTCGATCGCATAGGCCCCCGCGTACGCCCAGATATCGTCGTAAAATACGGAATATGCTGAACCAGCGCGGTCCGCCGAATCGACAACGAGTCGCGGATTGCCTGCTCGCCCGAGCTGGTATTAATCACCAGCGCGACATCGCCATTCACCATTCGGTCGACGATATGCGGCCGGGCCTGGAGGACCTTGTTGACGGTCTCACACTCCAGGCCAGCAGCCCGCAGCGGGGCCGCGGTCCCGCGTGTCGCCAGCAGCAAGAACCCCATGCGCCGCAGATGCTTCGCCACGGGGATCACCGCTTGTTTCTCCAGATCACCCACGCTGACAAACACCACCCCAGACTGGGGCAGGTTCACCCCAGCCCGGTCATGCCGGCATGAAATGCCGCCCCGAAGTCTTTGCGATACCCATGACCTCGCCGGTGCTGCGCATCTCAGGTGACAGCAATATGTCGAGGCCGGGGAATTTCATGGACGGAAATACAGGCACTCGGTCGCTTCGCCGACGAACGACAAGCGTATCTGCGTCGGCTCAGTGCTACGCGGACTCCGGCCAGCGAGCTTGCCTCCTTCCGCTCCGGTTGGCGTGGGCTGCGAGCACGCCGTGATACCGCAACATGTGAAAACGCCGTGGCGGGATCAGGGCACACAGCCGCGCGATGAGATCGAGCGGAGCGAGCGCATCTCCCAACAGCTGCCGGTCGGCGACCGAGGCCCCGTAACATGACGCCAAGGCCGGCTGCTCCTGCGCGAGCAGATCGGGCGCGTCCTCGCAAGCGAGCTCGTCGAGCGAGCGGCCGTGACGTTCGAGCACATGACCGAGTCGCGCGTGGGTCCACCTAGCGACTTCGGTGACCTCTTCGTGGGTGGGGCGCCGAGCGAGTGGAAACGCAGCTCGCCGTCGTCCCGCGGTCGGTGTGCGCCGCGGATGACGGATGTCGACGGCAGCTTCGAGATCCGCCGGCTGTCGGCCGGGCAGTTCACGCTCGAAGCTCGGGTTCGCGGCGGCGGTGAGGCGGTCCTGTCCAGGGTAGCGATCGGCGACGACGTCGAGTTCGTCGTGCGTGACACCGGCTCGTTGCAAGGCAGCGCGCACTATCGCAGTGACGCGTCGTCCCCGGACTTGCTCGTCGTCGAGCTCGTGCGCACGGACGCGTCGACGTGAGGTGTTCCTGCGGACGCGCGGCGAATGGTCGATCGCGGGGCTGCCGGTCGGTCGCTACCAGGTCCGCATCAAGGCCAGCCAAGGCGCGGGTGCGGTCGAGGCCGAGGTTGGCGCGGGGCGCAACGACGCAGGCGACGTGCCGCTCGACGATCTGACTCAGCTGGTCGGTCGCGCGGTGCGACTCGAGACCGGCGAGCCGCTCGCCGACTTTCGCGTCGTCGCGACCGCGCTCGATGCTCAGCCCCGCAGCCGTTGCGTCCACGACGACGCGCGCAACGTCAGCGACGCGAGCGGGCGCTTGCTGATCTCCGATCCGCCGACCGGGCGGGTCACCCTGCACGTCATTCCGAACAACCTCCACGCGCGCCCGCCCGACCTCACCGAGGCCCACCTGAGCGTGACCGTGAACCCGGGCGCTCCGCTCGACCTCGGCGACCTTGGCGTGCCGACGCGCCGACTGAGCCCCGATCAGCAAGCGGCGTCGTTCGGGTTTCGCCGGGTTCGTTGGGACCACGTCGCGGATCAAGCCGATCAGGTCGCGCGGGTCATCCGTGTGGAGACCGGAGGCGCAGCCGCGGCGGCGGCGTTGGAGGTCGGTGACGTGATCACGACAATCGACGGCTACGACGTCGTGGGGCGCCGCTACATCCTCCAGTACCTGCTCGTGGCGCCGGTTGGGACGTCGGTCGTGTTGGACACCGAGCACGCGCCGGGGCTGGTGTTGGTCGGGCGCTGAGATGGGTGACACAGACTCGCGTGTGCTCGCGCAGCGACGGCTCGTGGTCGTGACGTCAAAGCGGCCGACCAAACTTGGAGCAGACGGTCCACATCTGGCGAGCTCGGCCCGTTTAGACATGCGACAGACAAGCGCCTGGACCTTTTGCTGGCTGTGAAACGAAGCGAAGCGCGTGGGCCCGAGCTCACGCGCCTCGGCGCCCAGCGTGTCAGGCGACCTTGACAATGTAGGCCAAGACATAAAACTTTGGCCGGTTGTCGTGTTTTGCCACGAGGGTCACGTCTCGGTCGCCATCGACGACTTGCTCGGCTGGTGACGCGGGCAACCGCCCAACCCGACCGCCGAACGAGGCGTTCGAGTGCCCGTGGTCGCCGTCCGTCTCGGTCCGGTAGCTCCGGTGTACATTCGACGTCTCGCGGCCCTTGGGTCGGTAGGTCGAATTACCGTCGCCGTCGCCTTGAATGCGGTGGTTATGTGCCCCGCCCCCTGCAACGTGAAGATCGCCCTTGCTGTGACTGTGGCCCGCGACGACGTGGGTGTGCTCGATCGTGTCCACGCCGCCGCCGAACCCGGCGCTGTTGCCCCCCTGACTCAGGTTCCCCACCCGCTTATACTCGTCGTGGCCGGGGTCGTAGCCAACGACGAAGCGCCCGCGAAGGTCGGGCGTTTGGTGGATCCCGACCTTCTCGCCGTTGCACAGCGCCCAGCCGTTGGGAATCGTCGACCCCGACCACATTGCGATGGTCCCCAGCGGGACGACCTGCCGTTGAAGCTCGGCGATCTTGTCACTCATTTGCTTGATCTGCATGTTCTCTCCGATCAGATTTGGCAGCTGGAAGTCCAACGAATAGGGGGTGGGGACGGTGTACGGATCCCCGCTGCGACACTTTCGCGCAACATCGGGGATCTGTTCGACGAGCGTCGTGACGGCCTTCCAGGCCCGCTCGAGATTATTGCGCAGCACCGCCCGACGGTGCGGCAGCGTCGGGTCATCAATGCTGTCAAAGCCCTCGAGCTTGACGCCCTCACCAACCTCGAGCCGGCCGAGGTTGGTCATCATGTACGTCAGATCCCCGCGCAACTGGATCATGTCGAGATACATGCGGCCGAGCAGCTCGATGTCGTTGTGACGCTGAGTGGTCTCCTCGGGCGATGGATCACGTTCGAAGTTCTCGAACATCACGGTTTTGTAGTCTTTGTAGATCCCGCGAAATACGACCGATCGCGCGCGGACTTGCTCGGGGAAGTTCACGACCGCCTGGATCATCTGATCGATGTCCGTGGGGTTGCTGCCTTCACCGCCTTCGCGAAACACCTCGATCCTCTTGGATAGATTCTCCGACACAGCTCGCATGCGCTGGGCAACGCTGGCGTCGGCCGACGCCCCCCAGCCCGAGCCGGACACCTGCGCCGCGATCTCTCGCTGCTTGTCGGAGGTCGTCGACGCGATGTCAATGACCCCATAGTAGGCCCCGCCCGAGACCTCGCCGACCAGGAACTCGGTGCCGAAGCGCTCGTGAAACTCCGCGCGCTTGGCCGTCTTGACCCACGCGTTGACGCTGGGTTTGGGCCGCACGTCCGCGAGCACTTGAATCGGGTTGGTGACGTGACACTTCACGATCACGTAGGTGTGGTAGCTGTTGAAATTGCTGCTGGTGACGTACTTGGCCCGCGCCGACGCCGAGAACACGCCAGAGTAGGTGCCCGCGGCCGAGACATCGAGGGCGTTGGACAGCTCGCGCACGTTGGTGACCACCTCGAGCTCAAACTCGACAGTCTGGCCCTCGCCGCCAGAGGTCACCACGCCAGCGTGGTCGATCGCGTCGCCGCGAAGCTGGCCAAGCACCGGATCGGCGCCCATGCCAAGCGTGAGCCCGGGAATTAGATCGCGCAGCATGGTTTCAACTCCTTCTTGCGGCCGACGGAGCGCCGGGCAATTTCGTGAATGGTGGCTGGTTGTGCATCTGGGACATCTCCAAATGCGTAAATGAATGCGTGGATTCGTTGTAAGTGGGCCATGGTGAACTCCGCAACGCGAGATGCGGGAAAGCGCTCGATCGTGACCACAAAGTGCGTTCACTCGAGGTGCTCGGGATAAACTAGATGACATCTTGCGGCCTGCCATCGCGATTGCCCCTCGCTGGAATGGGGTCAATCCCTCATGCCAGCGGCGGCCCGTCGGGTCACGCGCATGGCTCGAGCAGCAACTCGCGGCCATGAGGTGATCACCCTACCCCGGCCAAGGACAAACACCGGGTGCCGCAGTCTCCGACTGCGACCACCTTGTCCACGTGGGCTGAGCCAGGCCCTCGCCCGAGCTGAAAGCACACGACACCATGCGCTTCTCCAAAACATTTCGCGACGATTCAATTCGAGAATTCGGAAACCTGGCGAACAAGCACCAAGCCCAAATGCAGCGGAGCTCCGTGCGCCTGACGAATCGCAGGTTCACTGCATCGGGAGTCTTGGTCCGCGACCGCGATGGCGTGGCCGGGATCATCACCGCGAAGCACAATCTGTGGATGAACGAGCGTAGTCGCAATGATAAGTTTCCAGAGCCCGCCACGTGGGACGACGCCAAAGCCAATGAGATGGTTGAGAATTTTCTGATCGACCTCCACGTGGGGTACAACGCCACGCTGGGTGGCCTGCCCGCGAGCACAGAGCCTCTGGATCCAAATAAGGGTGATATCGAGTTCAGGAGCGACGGCAATGACGATTGGAGCTACGATCTCATGTTCATCGCCTTCAAGGAAGATCTGAGCATCCGCGATTGGATGAACGACAGGCGGAGTCCTGCGGGGATCGACTACGACACGCGGAAGGATCGTAGCGTCAACGATCACTTTTACGCGAGGCAGATGCTGGGTCGACAGGTGTTTATTACCGGCTTCGGCGACCAACTCAACCACGCCGGACGCGGGACGGGCGGGCTGAGCAACTCACTTCAGGTTCGCGCTGCCAATGTGGCTGCAAACGCCACAACCGCGCTGCGCATGGAGCCCAGCGAGGTCTACGAGCAGGTGTTACCGATCAACGCCAGTGACAATTCCAGCACCGCACCGGGGGACTCGGGGGGCCCGGTGTTCACCATTGATAACAGGCGGCTACTGCTCGTGGGCGCGACGTTAGGCGCCAATTTCGCGGCCAGGAGGCTCATGGGTGGTAGCCCGATCGTCAACAACGCCGCGACCTTCATTGTCCGGCAGGGCAGGCTGTTCTGAGCTGTTCTGAGCTGTTCTGAGCTGTTCTGAGCTGTTCTGAGCTGACGGTGCTCCACGGCTCACGCGCCTCGGCGCCTCGTGATCTCGCGCCAGACCCTGCGCTCGAGCGATTGCGTCGACACGTCGCGCGACCAACGCGCTGCGCTCCGCTGGCTGGAAAGTTGCTAGATTGGGCGCCATGCGACGACTCGGGCTCTTCCTCTGTGTCCTGCCGCTGGCCTGTGGCGCCCGCCCCGACCACCAGCCGGAGCCTCCGGCCAAGTCCGCGCCCACGCCGGCCTCGAAGCCAGCAGACGTAGACGACAAGGCCGTCAACGACGAGGCCGCTGACACCTCGGCCCCCGACTGCATCTCGGCCTCGAATTTGCCGCCCGGGAGCGTCCCCAAGTCCGTCGCGCAGTGGGCCACGCTGGATCTCGACCTCCTCGCGGCCGCGCTGCCCGTCGATCCTCGCGACCCCGGCCTCGCGCACACCGAGACCTCGCAGTGGACGCGCGGCCAGGCGGGCCACCCCTCGCCCCTCGTGATGCGGGCGATCGAGCCGCCCGGCACGGACTCGCGCATCGTGACCATCACCGACTTGCAGGACGTGTGTCACTGCCGCGAGGGGATGGGCCGGCGCCGCCACGACGCCGCGATCGCAACGGGCGACACCTCGGAGACCATCGATGGACACCTCGTCGCGGTCAAGACCACGGAGGGCGTGGTCGATCTGCGGGTGTGGATCGCCGATCGCTGCGAACTGCTGATCCGCGCGACGACGCGCGGGGGAGCCGACGCCCTCCTGGGGGCCACGGACATGGCCGCGCTGAAGTCGACCTGCGCCGCCCGAGACGCCAAGGGCTCGGGCTAGCAGGCTCGCCCAAGGTGGCAGGATCGAGCCGTTGGACCTGTGTCGCTGCTAGCCGATTCTTCGTCTTGTGCCCTACGACAACCTGCGCCGTGCCGTGCCGTGCCGCGCTCGGTCGAGGGCCAGACCCTCACGGCAAAGCTACGAGACCACGATGCGTACTACCGGTTCACCGGAAACGCGCCTCGCCCCCACGCTCAGTCAGCAACCCAAGCCTCGAGCTCCGCGAGGTCCCCCGCCGCCCGAACACCCCCAGCCGCAAAGTCCCCCCGCGCCCCATCAACCAGCACACCAACCCGCTCCCCCATCCCCGCGGCATCCAACGCCTGCGCCAGCGCAAACCGTGCAAGCCCGCGATCAATCGGATCCGCATCCTCAGTCTCCAGCAACAACACCGCGCTCTCCAGCAACCCCACCGCCTCATCCACCCGCCCAAGCTCCAGCATCGCCCGCCCAAGCCCAAGCTTCGACAGCGCCAGATCAGGGTGATCCCCCCCAAGCGTAGCCACGCGAATCTCGATCGCCCGCCCATAGCTAACCACCGCCTGATCAACCTCCCCAATCGCCCGCTGCTGATCCCCCCGCATGGTCAGCGCCCGCGCAACCAACTGGTGATCCGCCCCCACGCTCTGCTCGAGGATCTCAATCGCCGAGACCAGCTCCGCCCCCGCCTCGTCGGGTCGCTTGGCCAGCAGCAAGATCCCCCCAAGGTTCATCTTGCTCAGCCCAACGTTCGGGTGCCCCTCGCCATTGGCCGCGCTCAAGATCGCAATCACCCGCCGAAACATCTGCGCCGCCTCGTCAAACTGCGCGAGCCGTTCATGCACGAGCGCGAGATTACTGAGCGGAAACGCGGCCTGGGGGTGGGTCGGCCCGTAGGCCCGCTCGGTGATCTTCAAGGCCCGGCCAAACAGCGCGCCGGCTTGCTCGTACTCGCCAGTGCGCAGGTGGATCCCGCCAAGCACGTTAATCGGGTTGGCCAGCGAGGGGTGCTCGGCGCCGTCGAGCTCGGCCCCAAGCTCGAGCGCGATCTGGATCTGCTCGCGGGCAGCGTCGAAGTGGTTGGCCGCGAATTCGACCATGCCGATCTGCTCAGCCAGCTCCGCGCGCCGCCGCTTGCTCGGGCTTGGCGTTCGATCCAGCAGCGCCTGCGCCAGCTTGGCCCAGCGCATGCCGCCGTCGTAATCGCTGTCCGTGTAGCCAACCAGATCGGTGAGCTGCTCGAGCGCGTGCCCAGCCACGTCGTCATCCCGCGCCGCGATCGCGCTGATCGCCGCGCGCTCGAGGGTGGTCTTGGCCTCGTCGTGCTTGCCGTTGGCCTCGAGCAGCAGGCCGTGGCGCAGGTCGAACTCGGCCAGCAGCGGCGGGTAGTCAACCGCCTCCGCGTCAGCGCGCAGCGCTTCGACCTGCGCGAGGGCGGGCTCGGGTTGACCCGCAAACCCCTGGGTGCGCGCGGCGGCCAAGCCCTCGCGCACGCGGGCCAGCGCAGCGACGCGCTCGGGATCCGTCGGCGGAGCCGCGACCGCCCGCAGGCCCGCGGCGTCGTCACAGGTCTCGAGCTTGGGCAGCGACGAGACCAGCTCGACGCCCTTGCCGAGCAGCGCTTCGTCGCCCGCGCCGATCAGCGTGACGACCGGCGCGAGCTCGTCGAGCTTGCGCGCATAGCAGGCCATGCGCAGATCCATCAGCTCGGCCGACTGCGCCGCGTCGATCAGCGTGGCGGCGCAGGCTTGCGTGCGCCCAGCCGTGAAGCGCTGGCCCCAGGCGTTGAGTTGGCGCTCGACCTCCGCGCCAACCGGCTTGGCCCACGGCTTGTCGAGCGCTGCGTAACCACTCGTGATCGCAGCCCGAGCCGACTCGCCCCAGACCTGCTCGAGCGCCGCCTGGGCGCCCTGACACTTGGGCGCGTCCACGACGGGCTCCGGGGTCCGCGTCAGGCCAAACGCAGCGGCGCCCGCGAACACCAGCAGCGCTGCGCCACCCACCAAGCGCCGACGCCGACCCTCGCGCGGATCCACGGCCAGCGCATCCAGCAGCGCGTCCATGCTTGGCCACCGCGCGGCGGCGTCGTGGCTGAGCCCGCGCGAGATGATCGGCCACAGCCAGCTGGGCACCGTGGAGGTGCTTGGCGGAGGCAGCAGCTCTTGGTTGATGACGGCGTGGACGATCGTCGCGAGCGTGTCGCCCGCGAACGGCCGCCGTCCCCACAGGCCCTCGTACAGCGCCACGCAAAAGCTGAACTGATCGCTGCTGGGTCCGACCGCCTCGCCACGGTGCTGCTCGGGCGACATATAGGCGGGCGTGCCCATGACCGAGCCCGCCCGCGTGAGCTTGACGCTGAGCTTGCTGTTGCCGAGCAGGCGCATGTCGACGCTGTCTTCTTCGTCCGGATCAACGACCGCAGTGATCAGGCTGTCCGCCATGTCCGACTCGCCCGAGGCTGGGCCCGCGGGCAGCTGCGACAGTTGATCCGTCGGCGCCCCGCCGCCGTCGAGGCTCTTCGCCAGGCCAAAGTCGAGCACCTGCACCCGCCGCGGCTCGGTGTCGCAGACGAGCACGTTGTCGGGCTTGAAGTCGCGATGGATGATCGCGTGACCGTGGGCATAGGCGAGCCCGCGCCCGGCGGCGATGAACACTTCTACGACCTCGCGCCACCCGTGGGGCTGCTGCATCCACGCGCTCAACGGCGCGCCCGGGACGTGGTCCATGACGATATAGGCCTGGTCGGCGACAGTGCCGCTGTCGAACACCGGGACCACGTTGGGGTGCGAGAGCCTGGCCATCGCCTGCGCCTCGCGAACTAAGCGATCGCGGGCCCGGGGCGAGGCGCTCGAGTGCAGCAGCTTGATCGCTACTTTGCGATCGAGCTGGGGATCGTAGGCGGTGTAGACCACCCCCATCCCGCCTTGCCCGAGCACGCCAAGCACCACGTAGCGCCCAAGCCGATCGGGCTGGGTTGGGGCTCCCGCTCGAGTCGCTGGCGGGCCGGCCGTGCCTGCGTGCCCGGTCGGGGCGTTCAGATCTCGGCAGATCGTCGCGCCCGTCGCATCGGCCAGCTGGGTGTCATCTGTGCCACCGGTGGCCTCGTGCGCCAGGCCGGCAGACGTCGCTTCAATGGTCAGGTCGTCGGTCAAGACACAAATGGTATGGCACACAGACGCTGCGTTTGAGGCGCGCGCCGTGACAACACGCGACGCCGCGACCGCGGTGCGCATCGGCCCGATCCACGGCCAGTGTTTCCACTCGTGTTGCGCTGGACACAGCACCCCCTATGATCGAACTCGAATGAGCGACGTCGCCGATCCTCGCGGCTCCCGCGAAGCGCCCCCGACATCCGGTGATGCTGGGTTGTCGGGGCTCGATCCAGGCATGTTGGAGCGGCTGCGGCGGGGCTTCCCGCTGCGCATGGATCGGCAGGGCAACTTCAGCTTCGAGGGCGATCCGATCACGCACCCCGGCATCGTTCGGCTGTTTCGCAACAGCCTCGACGCAACCGAGACCGGCGAGGTCACGCTTGGGCTCGAGGGCAAGTGGGTCTACCTGAAGCTCGCGGATCTCCCGCTTCGTGCGCTTCGCGTCGATCGTGCCAGCGCAGACGACAATGCGCCGCAGCTGCTGCTCGACGATGGCCGCCGCGTACCGCTGAACCCGCAGACGCTGTGCGAAGAGCCGGGCGCCGGGCTGCGCTGCAGCGTGCCCGCGCGCGGCAGCGGTCGGCCGCTCGGGGTTCGATTGAGCAACACCGCCGCGATCGATCTCAGCGCGTGGTTCGTCGATGACCCCAACGATGATCGCCCGCAGCTCGAAGTGAACGGGCGCCGCTGGCCGATCCCCGAGACGCCTCCAGATCGGGCTGAGCTAAGGCGGCGTCAGGCGGCGGACATGACGGTGTCCGCAGACGTCCTCGATCGCGAGGATCGCGTCCCCCACCCGCCCCGGTAATTCCGCGACGAGCGACAGCCCAGCCCGGTCGCGCACCGCCACGAACATCGGCTCGGTCGGCGTCGCGGCGGCGGCGATCGACCAGCCAAGCAGGCGCTCGGCGAAGCCGCGTGAACGCAGCGACTCGGGCAGGTGCTCGGGTCGGTGCAGGTGGACGTCGAGCAGCTCGATCCGCGTGCGGGCGTGCTCGAGCTCGGTGACCTCGAGCCGCAGCTCGGGCCGCTCGAACACCGCCACGCCGCCTTCGACCCACGCCGTCGCCCGCACGCTGGACTCGAACAGACCGCGAGAGACTTGAACCGGGATCAGCTTCGGGCCGCGAAGCTCGGCGCGCTTGGGATCCGTGCTGGCAAGCTCGAGCTCCTCGGCTGCCCACTCGAACGCCAACAGCTCGACCGCGGCGAGCTCGCGCTCGCGCGCGGCCGCCAACAGCTGCTCGATCCTGGCGACGGTGACCGGCTCACCGGGCAGCCCAAGCGCCAGGCCAACGTCCCCGCGCCGAGCGATGAACGGAGCGGGACCTTCCCCAGACCCACCCAGTTGCTCGAGCATCCAGCCTTGGACCACCCCAGGCTCGAGGTCTTGCAGCTGCAGCGCCTGCTCGCGGTGATCGACCTCGAGCAGCGCAAACCCAACCTTGGCGGCGATCAAGCGATTGCGGGCGATCTGCACGGCCGCGTCGGCGTGGTCACAGACCACGAAAGCCCGCCCCAGCTCGGCCGCGACCACGCCGGTGGTCCCCGAGCCCGCGAACAGATCCGCGACCACGTCGCCGGGGTTGCTCGACGCCGCGATGATCCGCCGCAGCAAGGACTCGTTCTTTTGCGTGGCCCAGCCGGTCTTCTCGCGCGAGAAGCTCTTGATCTGGATCGAGTCGAGCGACTCACGACCGCTGAGCTCGAGCTCCCCTGCCCCGGCGTTCCACACGTCTTCGATCGCCACCCCCGGGGCCTTGGCGGCCGTGCCCGCGCGGCGCTCGTAGCTGGCTGGATGGGGCACCCAGGTCTTGTTGAAGGTGAACTCGCGCGGATCCTTGGTGTAGAAAAAGATCAGATCGTGGTTGCGGATCCAGTTGCGGGCCATCGTCTTGAAGCCCGAGATCCAGCCGATCCGCCAGACGATCTCGCGCTGAAAACAGCCCGGACCAAACACCTCGTCGAGCAGCAGCTTGACCGCGTGACCAACGGTTGGATCAACGTGGACGTACAAGCTGCCGGTTGGCGACAGCAGCTTGTGGATCAGCCGCAGGCGCGGATCCAGCATGCGCAAGAACCCCGCCAGGCCGCCGTCCCAGGCGTCGTCGAAGGCCGGCAGCCGCAGCTGGGCGTCGGTGCCCTCGCGCTTGTCGCCAATCCGCCGCAGCAGGGCAAAGCGGTTGCCGGTCGCGAAGGGCGGATCGATGTAGACCAGATCAACGCTGTGCGGCTCGCGGCGGACCAGGGCCTCGAGCGCAAGCAGGTTGTCCCCGCGGATCAGGCGGTTGGCTGGCGAGGCTTCGGGCGCCGCGGTCCCGATCCGCTCGCGCTCGAGCAGCTCGGCCCCGTGATCCAGCAGCGGCGCGCGGACACCATCAACGTACTTGCCTGGCCAGCACAGCTCGACGCGATCGTCGTCGCCCATGCCGCAGCCTCACTCGCCGGGCGCGGCCGCTGGCTCGGGCGGGCGGGCGCGCACGGCCTCGGGGGTCAGGCCCTCGGGCCCAAGCTCCGGGTTTGACAGGCTGCGCACGTAGCCAACCAAGAGGTTGAGCTCGGGCTCGGAGAACTGATTGCCGAACGCGGGCATCATCTTCTCTTGCCCAGGCGCGACCATGGCCGGCCGACCTTGCATGATCGCGGCGCGGATCTGCATGTCGCCCAGCGACTCGACGTAGCTGCGGTTGGTCAGGTCGCGGGCCGTTGGCGAAGCCTTGGTGGGGCGCCCGTCCACACCGTGGCAGCGGGCGCACTGCTGCTCGTAGGTCTGCCGGCCCGACATGGGCTGCTCGGGACCCGCGGCGTCCTTGCAGCCGGCGAGGAGCAACAAGAGCCCCACCGCCCGCAGCGTTGGCCAACCACAGCGGCTTCGCGACGACGGCATCATTGGCCCGCTCGCAGCCAGATCTGAACGCGTTTTCCGGTGTCCATTGGGGCGCACGACGTGCGGAAAATCTATGGGTGAGCCTCGCACGCAGGCGCATGATTGCGCAGCAGCGGCGCACGTCAAGGCCGGCGCTAGACTAGAGCGCCGATCAGTTTGGAGTCGCGGCGTCAGGTGCGTCTGGGGCCGTTCCTGCCTAGGAGGGAGGCCGAAGCTGTATCCGGCATACTGCGAGCGCCGAGTCGACAACGGCAGGAGCGGCCCCAGATGTGCCTGGCGTCGTGAATTCAAACTGGTCGGCGCTCTAGGGAGCGCTGCGCGAGGGCCCAACCAAGCCGCGCCGCACCGACACTGCGGGGTTGTCTGGGGCCGCTGAAGACGCTGGGGTCGACTCGGGCGCGGGCGCGGGCGCGGGCGCGGTCCCGGGATCCGCCGCTTCCGTGGCTTCCGCAGGCACCGGCACGATCGGTGCGGGCGGCGGCGACTCGACGGCTGGCGGCGGCTTGGGCCGAAACTCGGGCGTGAACAGCTCCTGCTGGTCGAGGATGATGAAGCCCTCTTCGTCGATCAGCACCCCTGGAGGCGGCCGGTAGGCGCCCTCCGCATCGGAGATGCCCAGGCGCAGCGCGAGGCTGTCGTTGTACACGTCGATCGCGCCCTCGTAGCCCTTGCGAGCCTGGTTGAACACCACGCCCGTGGCGATCCCGAACGCGAGCGTACCCAGCCCACCCCCCAGCAACACGCCACTGGTGCCAGACAAGCGCGAGAGATCCAGCCCTTCGCGGGCCGAAGAGGCGATGCCGCCCACCAGCACGATCGCGCTGGCCACCACGAAGCCGGTGAGCACCCGCGCGGCGCGGATCTTTTTCTCGGGCAGCGCGGCGGCGGAATTGCGATCCGAGCGAAGGATCAGATCCAGCGACTGCCAGCCACGCGGCCGCGCGCCGAGTTGGTTGCCCTTGGTGTAGCGGACCCCGCGTGCGTCACCTTTGCGGATGATCGCGTTCTCGTCGTAGGCGAGCTCGCGCTCCGTTCGATCTTCGAGCTGCTCGAGCGCTTCTATGTCCGTGGGGTGTAGCTGCGGCGTGAGACCCATGCAGCCCGACGCGCCCGTAACGGACACGAGCGAGAGCGACAGCGACAACGCGAGTGCAGGCGCCCGTACGGGGCGGCGAATTCTCCAGGGCGGACGCATGGCGGTGCGCGAAGGTACCACGTCTGTCAGCGAAGCAGGCGATAGCGCCGCTTGGCACCCGACTCGTCCTCTACGACGCTGAGCAGCGCCGACTGACACGAGCGGGCCGAGCGGGCCGAGCGGGGCTCGTGACGAGGATCGATGCGCACGGGTGAGCTTGGCGCAGCCGCAGCCGCAGCCGCAGCCGCAGCCGCAGCCGGTTGGGTTGCGGGAGGCTCGGGGGCGGCGCGCTGCACCTCCGAACCACCGCCAAGCTTGCGCTCGAGGCGGGCGATCCGCCGTGGGCACGCCAAGCGCGAAGCCCGAGCGACGCGCAGGGCCTCTGCGAAGTCCCGCGCGTGATGCTCGAGGTGTTTCGCCCAGGCGTCGCTGCTGATCGGACAGCTCGGTCGAGGCTCTCGCCCGCTTGCGGGCGCCTCGGCGTACTGGACGTTGG
>NZ_JMCC02000141.1 GCF_000737335.2 Enhygromyxa salina
GGAGGGGGCGGCGGGGCGGCTGGCCTTGGCGCCGGGCGAGCCATCGCGGGGCTCGGCATCGGGGGCGCGAACCCGGCCGCGCCCGTGGCGGATCCCTCACGCCCTCCGCCACCCAACGCCGCGGCCTGCATCGCGCCAAACCCAAGGGTGTCGGTGGTCGCGAGGGCGCTGCCTTGCAGGGCCGTGTCGAACAGCGCGTTGTCACCTTCGATGTCCGGCGGCAACAGATCAAAGCGGTCTTTGACGTCGCGCGATCCGGGGTCGCGCTGACCTTGGACGCGGCCGGCCAGCAGCAGCCGCTCGAGGGTGTTGAGCCGGCCATAGGCCCAGGGCTCGAGGTCGCCGCGCAGATCCTCGCCGAGCAGGTAGCGATCCAAGAAGGTCTTGTCGCGCTTGTTGGCCAGGTACGGCGCGATCACCTGGGTGAAGAACGCGGGATCCTTGCGCGCCAAGAACAGGTTGAGCTCGTGGCACGCATACTTGCTGTAGTTCTCGCGCTGCTGCTCGGGCGTGAGCGAGGGCCAGCGCGTCACAAACTCGAACTCGCGCAAGGTCGCGTCGTTCGACAAGGTCAGCAGCAGGGTGTGGGCCTTCGCCACGCTGTCGACCAGCTCGAGCTTGGCGGTGCGGATGTCCTCGAGCACCAGCTGGGTGTTGGCGGCCAGGCTGGCGCGACGCTTGCGTTTGACGAAGTGCTTGGTCGGGGCGAGCGCGTCGAGCAGGCGCAGGTCGCGAGGCGCGAGCTCGGTCTCGGGCAGCGTCACCTGGCGGGACGCGAGCGCGACCGCGTTGACGGCCACGATCTGCACGAGGTGATGCCCAGCCAGCGCCGCGCGCTCGATCACGATCATGCCCTCGGCGTCCGGCTGAAGGTTCAGCCCCACGTAGGCGGGCGCGGGCAAGAAGTCCAGGTTGTTGGAGGGCGCCGTCGCGATCGGGCTGGGTTCCATCGGCGCGTCCGCGAAGTCCGCGGCCGCGTACGCCTCGCTCATCTTGCTCTCGTAGGGCTCGCCTGCCTTGGCCTCCTGGGTTCCCGTCGAGGTCGTGCGCACGGCCCAGGGGTTGAGCAGCAGCCCCGGTCGCTCGAGCATGTTGCCGGCGAATACCTTGGCGCGGCCGCGCTCGAGGATGTAGCGATACTCGTCGCCGATGTCGCGACCTGACAGGTACAGGCAGCGGCTGCGCCCGACCTTTGTGACCAAGGGCGGGGGCAGACGCAGGCGATCCAGCGTCGCGTCGGCCGACTTGGGGGCGACGAAGCGACTGGCGAACACGTGCACGCGGGTGTTGGCATCCGCCCCTGCCACGCGCACGCGTACCTGCTCGGGCGTGAGCTCCACCTTCGCCACCCGCAGCGGATCCGCCGTGCGCAGCTGCAGCTGGCGCCTGGCTGACAGCGCCCACCCGCGCGCGCGCGTCTTGCCACCCACGCGCAGCTGCACGCGACGGTGGTCGTGGCCAAGCACCAGCTCGTAGTCCCCGGACTCGAGTCCGCGCACGCGGATGGTCTCGTCGTCGATCACCACGGCGTCGATCCGGTCGCGCAGATAGCCCGTGCCGCGGCGCTCGAGCAGCGAGAGCACCGGCCGGTCGAGGTTGGCGGGCCGCGCCAGCACCAGCTCTTCGCCGGCCGCGATGTGCAGGGCCGCCGGCGTCGTGTCCGTTGCCCGCGGCAAGCTCCAGCTGGCGGTCGCCTGGCCGCCAAGCGTGGCTTGCAAGTCGCTGATCTGCGCGAGCGCGCCCAGCTCGACGCGGCCGCGCGCGTCGGTCTGCAGGGCGACCTGCATGCGGGCCCGAAAGTCCACGTGCGCGACGCTGACGTTGACCTGAAGATCCGGCCGCGGCTCGCCCGACTTGCCCAGCGCGTACAAGACATATCCATCCGCGGTCGCGGCCAGGTGCAGCCCGACGATCTCGGCGCCCATGTCGATGTTGTTGATCGACATGGCGCTTTGATCCGAGAGCTCGAGCTCGCGCTGCTCGGTCACGCTGCGGACCTTGGCGGTGACGCTGAACGCGAGCTGATGCAGATCATCGGGCACCTTGAACGCGTGCACGGCCTCGGCCTCGCTGCCCAGCGTGAGCCCCACGGTCACGCTGGACTTGGTGCCGTGGCGATCCGTCGAGGTGATCGTGAGCTTGGGATCCTGGATCAGCTTGGGCGAGACGGGGAAGCCGTTGAGCGTGAGCGTGGCGCGGACGATCACGTCGGCGTGGGCCCCGGTGATCAGCTGCTCACGCTCGACGTGGATCCCGGCCTTGAATTCGTAGTGCTCGGCGCGCGGCGTGAAGCTGGTGATCGTGGTCGCGTGGCCGTGGCGCAGCAGGATCTTGGTGGCGGAGCCGCCCGCGCCATAGGGGATGCGGACGTCGCCGTGGGCGTCGGCTTGGTACTCGCGGCCGCCAAACCACGCGGTGGCCTCGGGCACCAGCTGGTCGTCCTCGTTGAGGATCGTGAGCACGTGGCCGGCCGCGCCGAGCCGCTCGACGTAGCGCAGCCCGCCCTTGCGCAGCAGCGCGCGGCTGCTCTTGCCGCCGCCGATCAGCTCGATCACGTAGGTGCCCGGGCGCGTGAGCGAGGGAAAACTCAGCGTGCGGGCGACCCGGCGCAGCGGCGGTTCTTGGTACTCGAACACCCGCTCGTCGTTGGCGACCAGCCCGTCTAGATCCACGCCGGTGTCGAGCTCGCGGCCGTGCGCCTGAAAGAACGCCAGGGTGTTGATCTCGAACACCTTCACGACCAACGCCGGCACGTTCTTGACCCACGCGCGCAGCTCGACCGGGGCGCTGGCGCCCACGTAGCGGGGATTGTCGGGGCGGATCTCGATGTCGACGCGCTGCTCGAGCGCCCCGTAGTAGGTGGGATCGTCGAGCATCGAGTACCAGCGCTCCTGGTCGCCAACGCCCGCGAGGATCTTGGTCTCGGCGAACAGCCGACGCAGGAACTCGCTGTCGAGGTAGGGCCGATAGGCGTCGTAGTCGGTGAGCTTGGGATCCGCGAAGATCTGCGCCAGGTAGTCTTGAACCAGCGGCGTGTCGTCGCGGACCACGGCGAGGCCCGTGCTGGCCTGATAGTCGTTGCCAAATTGCGCGAGCGCGTACTGGTGCGCGCTGCGGTAGGCCTCGGCCACATACGCGGCCTGACGCGGGAGCTCGAGGTACGCGTCGAAGCGGGCCCGGTCGTAGATCCCGTGGCGGCGATCAAAGTCCAGGCGATGGTAGAGCACGTTCAACTTCAGGCTGTTGAACGCGTCGGCGAGCGGCGTCACGAAGCTGGCGAGCGCGTCGAGGTGCTCGCGCATGAGCTCGGGATCCGCGTCGAGGTCGACGTCGGGCGGCGGCTGCAGTCGTGACATGCGGATCTCGATGAACCGGCGATCCCCCAGCACGTCGGGCCGCGCGGCCGCGACCGCGTCGAGCTGCGCGCTCGTCATCAGCGCGTGCGCGCTCAGGCTGCCAAACCCGCTCGAGTGCGGGTCCGCGAGCTCGCGCAGCACGTGCGCGACCAGCTTGGGGTAGTCGGGTCGCTGCACGCGTTGCAGCAGCGCGCGCAGCTGGGTGATCGACAGCTCGTCGGACTGCGCCAGCCACTCGAGCGCGCGGTCGTTGAAGCCGTCGAGGTTGCTGTGATGGCGAAGGGCGTCGCGCTCGAACGCGGCGCGGCCGATGCTCGCTGGATCCAGGCGGGTCGGCACGGCTCGGTGGGCGTCCTCGACCTCGCGCTGGTGGTTGAAGGTCAGGTTGAGCCGACGGCGGATGTGCTCGAGCGACGCGGCGGGATCACTGGAGAAGCGGAGCAGCGCCTCGCGGTCGCGGATCTCCCGAGCGCGGCTGGTCTCGCCGTGGCGCTTGACCCACGCGTCGAGCAGCTTGGCGACCTCGGCACGTGCGCTGTCGTGCGCTTGGTGCTGCAGCGCGAGGCAGTGATGAAAATAGTAGTCCTCGGTGCCGGGGATCAGCTGCGCGAGGGCTTCGCTGCGGTCGTCCGCGAGCGCGATTGCTTCGAGTTGCTCAATGTCCATGACGGGTCCGCGTGGGTGCAAAGTTTACTGGATCTCCGGGCCTGGCAGGGCGATTGGGACCCGATGCTCGCGCTCGAAAATGGCCGGCCCCGAACTGCCCTGGTGCGGGTATGCTGCGTCGAGCAGGAGACCTCATGACCTTCGTCGTCACTTCGAATTGCCAGCGTTGCCGGTTCACGGACTGCGTCGTGGTGTGCCCCGTCGACTGCTTTCACGGTGACGCCGAGATGCTCTACATCGATCCAGACGAGTGCATAGATTGCGCCGCGTGCGTCCCCGAGTGCCCGGTCGACGCGATCTACGATGAGGCCGAGCTGCCCGACCACGAGTCGAGGTGGCTGGCGATCAACGCCAACCGGGCGGCGTCGCTGCCGGTCGTGTCCGAGAAGGTCGAGCCGCTGCCAACGGCGCAGGCCCGCAAGCAGCAACTCGGATTCTAGCCAGATTCTGCGTGCATCCGGCGCTGTCTCTGTGCGCGCGAGTCGAGTACGGTACCGCCGTGAGCACCGACCTGAGCGATCGTGAGTACGACATCGTCTGTTGGGGCGCGACCGGGTTCACCGGTGCGCTGGTCGTCGAGTATCTGATCGAACACCACGGCCTGAGCGGGCTGCGGCTGGCCCTCGCCGGGCGCGACCGCGACAAGCTCGAGGCCCTGCGGCGTCGCATGTGCGAGATCGATCCGGCCGCCGCGAAGCTGCCCCTGTTGATCGGCGACAGCCTCGATCGCCCGTCGCTCGACGCGATCGCTGTGCGCACCAAGGTGGTCTGCACGACCGTCGGGCCCTACGCCAAGTACGGTGAGCAGCTGGTCGCGGCCTGCGTGGCGGCGGGGACCCACTATTGCGATCTGACCGGTGAGGCGCAGTTCATTCGGCGGATGATCGATCGTCATCATGAAGCCGCGCGCGAGAGCGGGGCCCGGATCGTCAACTGCTGCGGCTTCGACTCGATCCCCTCGGACATGGGGACGTACATGATGCACCGCGCGTTCGAGCAGCGCGGTGGTCAGGTCCGGCGGGTCCGCATGTTCGTGGGCGAGACCAAGGGCGGCGCCAGCGGGGGGACGATCGCCTCGGCGCTCAACATCGCCGACGAGATCAAGCGCGACCGCTCGGTGCTCCAGGTCCTGAGCGATCCCTATTCGCTGTACCCGACCGGCGAGCCGGCTGGTCAGGACGGCCGTGACCAAGCGGGCGTTCGCAAGGACAAGGATCTTGGCATGTGGACGGCGCCCTTCGTGATGGCGGCGATCAACGCGAAGGTCGTTCGGCGCAGCAACGCGCTGCTCGACTTCGCCTACGGCCGCGACTTTCGCTATGCAGAGTCGGCCAGCACCGGCGCCGGGGCCAAGGGGCTGATCGGCGCTGCGGTGGTCACCGCGGTGATGACCGCCGCGATCCCGGCGTTGGCGTTTGGGCCCACGCGCAGGCTGCTCGCGAAGAAGCTGCCCAAGCCGGGCGAAGGCCCCAGCCGCGAGGCCCGCGAGGCGGGCTTCTTCGTCGCGCGGTTGATCGCAGACGGCGTGGATGCCAGCGGGGATCCCATGCAGCTGCGCGGGCGCGTCGAAGGGGTCAATGATCCCGGCTACGGCGAGACCTCCAAGATGCTCGGCGAGTCCGCGCTGTCGCTGGCGTTTGATCCGCTGGACTCGCCCGGGGGGCTGCGCACGCCAGCTTCAACCATGGGCGACAGGCTGCTCGAGCGGCTGCGCGCGGCCGGTATGACCTTTCGCGTGGAGTAGCGCGGGCGCTCAGGCGAGCGACAGCTCGGTCCAACCCTCGGCCGCGCCAATGTAGACCCGCGACCCCACGACCAGGATCACCCGCCCGTCGCTGATCGCCATGACCGGCGCACCGCCGCGAAACGGCGCCTCGAGGCCTTCACCGATCCGCTGGGCTTTGCTGCCCTGCACCCGCCACAACCCCGCTGCGCTCGCAACCATGGTCACGCCCTCGGTGTGCCCGATCGCGTAGGGATCATAGTTGACGTCGAGCACGAACACGCCGCGGCCGGCCTCGTCGACGGCACACAGGCCCTCTGGCTCCCCCTCGTCGCAGGTCTGAAACCCGTAGCTCCAGCCCCCGCTGGCGGCCACGCGGCTGGAGCTGTCGTCGTGTGGCCACGGCAGCATTGTCCAGGTTGGCTCGCTCAGGTGTCCCTGCCAGCGGCTCTGCCAGCCGCCGCCGCACCCGGCCTCGGCTCCGTCCATCAACATCAAGGAGCCGTCGGGGCCGATCGCGAGATCATCGAACTCGCTCAGATCTTCGGGCCGCCGACGCAGGGTCCAGTCCGTGCCCGTCTGGGTCACGGCCATCACGGCGCGCTCGTCGAGGGCCTCGTACTCGAGCCCTTCGACCGACTCCGGTGGTGGCAGCGGGGTCGCTTCGGGCAGCACCCCGAGGACCACGATGTGCCCCGCGCCCGCGTGGATGCTGCTCGCGTGGGCGACCGGCAGCGGAGCGGCCTCGATGCCGTCGTGGTCGTTGACCCGCGCGAGGGTGTTGTCTGACATGAGCAGCCACACCACGCCCTGCGCATCCATGACCATGTCCTCGATGCTGGCGGTTGCGTCCGCGTTGCGCTCGAGCTCGCGCACCGCGTTGTCCTTGCCGATCCACAGGCGCTGGCGATCGCTGATCGCGAAGCGCGTGTGGGCGGGGTGGCCGGCCACGAGCGGACCCCACCCGCGCTCGGGCGCTTCGTCGAAGTCGGAGTCGGAGTCGGGCTCGGGCTCGGGCTCGGGCTCGGGCTCGGGCGGCGGCGCCTCGGGCTTGGCGAGCTCGGGCCGCACGCGGTAGTCCAGCGAGACGTCGCGGGCGACGTCGGCCCCCGGCAGCGACTCTGCGGCCGGCGGCGGCGCGGTGCAGCCAGCGAGGATCAGCGGCCCGACGAAGCCGAGCACGAAGCGAGCGAGATCAGAGCGCATGTGAGATCCAAGTTCGAGCCCGCTCGAGACTATCAGAGCTGCCCTGGGCGCGTCGCCGGTTGCGGGGATCAGCCCACCGGGTTGGGGTTGATGACGCCCGTTCCGGTCCCGCCCAGGTACGCGTAGCTGTCCCACTGGCATACCCCACGATGATGATCGAGAACTTGTTTTGATTCCCGTCGAACACGTGGAGCCCATCGGTCACGGGCACCCGCGCGGCCTCGTAGTCGCTGTCGGCGACGGGGATGAACAGCGCGTCGTCGAGCGGCGCGCCAGCGGGCCGCGCGGCCCACGCGGCGCGGCGAAAATTGCTCGATCGGGCTGAGCTGGACCATGGCCGGATCGCCGATCCCGGCCCCAGCGTTCTCCGGCCCGGACCCGCGATGACGTTCCTGACCCCGCCTTGCTTGGACTCGACCTGGACTCGACCCTGGACCGTGGCCATCTGGGCTTGCTGCACGTTGCTCAACGGCGCTCATCAGCGAGGGCTCGCCGTACCTGTACTTGTCGACAGGGATCTGGACGCACGACCTGTGTGGGGTCATCACCTCACACGCGGGGGAGGGCGACCCTTCATTGGCTGCTCGGAGGCGCCTGGTTAATTTTCCGGGCATGGAACAACCCTGGCGGCAACCCTCTCGTCACCTTGGATTCGCAGCTAGCTTGGCCTGCACGGCCGTCCTGACGCTCGTCGCGCTCGCACCCGCGTCGACCCACGCGAGCCCACCGAGCTGCGCACAAGGGTGTGGCGGTTCAGCGGTCGGGTCGTTCCCGATATGCTATTGCGACGTTACCTGTGAGACGAACGGCGATTGTTGTGCAGACTATACTGAGGTGTGTGGCACATCGACACCGCCAGACGGCACGTGTCGAGGTTCGTGTGGGGGCTTCGCCGGATCCTGTTATTGCGACGAACTGTGCAGCGACTACGGCGACTGCTGTGACGACTACGAGCCAGTCTGCGGGCCCGCCGACGAGTTCGAGGCCGGGATCTCACCCTACCACACGTCCCGCACGCATCTGGGCGATCCCGCCATGATCGGCGTCGACGTCCAGCGCTACGGTACCAAGGCCGTGTCGATCGACGTCCACAGCCCCGATTGGCGGCACTCTGAAGTGGAGCAGGACGTCACCCCGAGCGTTGGACGTAGCACGATCTATCAGGGCTGGGTCCGGTGGCAGCATGACGATGCCAGGTCCAACCTTCAGGCGCGGATCGACAAGGGCGAGGATATCCCGCTATACCACCTCTCGGAGGACCTGTGGTGGATGAGCATACGCAACTCTGGGGGCTGGGATCAGCTCGGGGCGTTCTATGACGCGAGCGCCGGCCGCTGGAAGATCGCGGTCAAGGGGGTGATCACCGAGTCTGACCCGACCCCTCCTCCGACCCAGGGCGAGTGGCACGCCCTGACGCTGGCGATCTCGCACGACGACGACGGGATGCTCTACTTCGACTTCGCGGTCGACGGCGAGGTCGTGGCCCACACCTACGACGACGCCAGCGCGTTCCAGCCCTTCCTGCAAAAGCACACGTACATGGGTTACGACCGCGTGACCTCGGGCACGATGGCGGCAGAATTCACCCCGCTCTACGTCTTCAAGGATGTCCAGACCACCGTCGCCACCGGCTACGACATCAACAATGATCAGTCGCAAAATCGCCCGCTACGGACATTGACCGAACACAGCACGTCGCTGGTCCCGACGCCGGGCCTGATCGGCTCATGGCCAATCATGGACTGCTTCTACGGCAGCGTTGGCGAGGCGCCGCTCGTCACGTCTGCGGAACATGGCTTGTTCCCGGCGTGTTCCTATGAACCCGATGAGTCGTTTTGCTGGACAGATCCTCACAATCTGTACGGCGATCATAACTGTCCGTTCTATTGGGAGCCACATGGCCGCGTCACCCGGCGGTTTGGACCGGGCATGGGCCTGTGGATCGACGACGACGACGTGCTCGAGCCCGCCGACGCCATCACGTTTGGCGCCAATGTTCGTCGCACAGACTGGTCGTCGCCGACCACGAGCGAATGGATCATTAGTAACCTCGACCATCTCGGGGGCTACGAACTACGGCAAGACGGCACGACGATGACAGCGCACGTTCGTGTCAAGGGTTGCGGCTTGCTGGCCGCGAGCGCCAGCGTCGCGGCGTTGAGCTCGCTCTCCCACAACATCGCGGCCACCTATGATGCAGAGCGTGGTCGCCTCGACCTTCTGGTTGACGGTGGTGTGGTCGCGTCACAGACCTGCCAGATGAGCGGCGCGGCGATGCTGACCTCGCCCACGCTTCCATTTGCGATCGGCACGCACAGGTCCACGCACAACAGGGGTTGGCTGACGGCGGGGCTCTCCGACGTGCGCGTATTCGATCATGCGTTGTCCAACGCCGCGTTCGCCGAGTGGAGCCCGCATTGGCGCGCTGACCTCGGCGTCGCCAGTCGCACCTGGGCGCGGCTGAGCCAAGTCAACGACGGGAGCTGGGTGGTCACCCACGACCCTGACACTGGCAACATGCGCTGGACCGGCGAGGCCCTCAACACCCACACCAACGAGACGATACCGAGTCCGACCTGGAAGATCCAGCGCGGCGTCAACATGATCGCGCCGCCGCGCTTTGCGATCGACGATGAAACCGTCGGCAGCACAGTGCCGCTACAGATGACGCTGCGCTACAAGACCTTCCACGACTTCGATGCATCAGCTGGGATCATCTACGGCTATCAAGATCGCTACAATTACTACCGCGCGACGATCGGCTACCTCGGCGTCGAGCTCGTTCGGTTCCGAGACGGCGGCGAGACCAAGCTCTTGAACCGGGACGACCTCCAGCTCCTACTGGGTGGGTCTCCGAGCTGGATGACCCTCGACGTCACACACTATGAGCTCAACGGCGTCCGCGTGCACAGGATCGAGTTCCAGGGCCAGGCGGTCGAGTTCATGGAGCCAGACCCGACCTTTGACGGTGGCCAAGTGGGGATCTTTGCAGAGGCGATGGAAGACATCGAGTTCGGCGCCCTCGAGATCACTGGCGGCGACTCGCGCCGCCCATATAGCG
This sequence comes from Enhygromyxa salina, assembly GCF_000737335.2. Lineage (GTDB taxonomy): Bacteria > Myxococcota_A > Polyangia > Nannocystales > Nannocystaceae > Plesiocystis > Plesiocystis salina_C. The sequence continues at coordinate 10,013 of NZ_JMCC02000141.1, forward strand.
GCCCCACTCACTATGCCTCCGACCTCCAGTTGTTCCAGGGCGTCGATCCGGGCGTGGGTCGCTGGCCTGACTGGCACAAGCTCACGCTGCCGACCCCGACCCCGACCGGGATGATCGTCGACAATGAAGAGCCTCCCCACCTACTGATGGATTCGATCTGCCAGGACGCCACAGACAATCAGCTCGCGTGCGCGCTCTTGGGGTCGACAGACGCACTGCTGGCATTGCTCGGTGGCGAGGTGATGTTTGGCTTTTACGTCGCCGCCGCGATCATTCCCTACTCGGCTTACAACTTCCCGCCCAAGGGCGACGCGTACTTCGAGTACAGTCAGGGCAACAAATGGTGTGCCGAGTGGGCGCTGGACTCCAATGTCTACATCAACTACTGGTGCTGGGAGTCCAAGGACGACTGGTGGCTCGAGGGCGGACCGCGGTGGGAGCCGTACGGGCTCTGAGCAGCTGGTACCCATCGATGTCGATCCAGTCACGCGGCGACTGCCTGGGTCCGGTCGAGTCGCGGGCTGGCCTGCTGTCGTAGCGCTGCCACTGTCCCGAGCGCCGCCAAAGCTCTGGAGGCTCGTCCAACCCAGCTGCAGGTGCCCAGGGTAGTGGGTAGGCGTCGAAAGGCTCACCTAGTGCCGCACACCCTAAGTTCGTTCCGGGTTAGGCACGGCACTGAGGCCCAATGGCAGTGTCGCAGCTCCTAGCAGTACGCCCGGTACAGCGTCGTCGCCGCTCCTCGCCCTTGGGCCTCAGCTCCGCACCTAACCCGGAACGAACTTAGGGTGTGCGGCACTAGTTAGGAGACCGTGGTGGATTGCACGTTGGGCTCCGCGGAGCCCAACGTGGCAGCGCGCTCACTTGGGCGGCACGACGACGGTCTGGATGATGCCGGTCAGGCAGCCGATCGCGTCGGAGAAGTCCGTGTCGCAGATCGACTCGATGCAGCAGCGAATCTTCTCGCCGTCGTTGAGGGCCTCGCAGACCTCTTTGACCCGAACGGGCGGGATAGCCTGGCCGGTGAACCCGCCCATGCCGTCTTCACCCGTGCACCCGGGCCCGACGCCAAACTCGAACTCCTTCTTCGCGGCGTTGCTGTTGTCGCCGGGCAGGATGTCGCCGGCCGGGTACGCGCCGTCGATCCATTGGCGGTACTCGAGGTCCGCGACGCCGCCCGCGATCGGCTGGAAGGGCGGGGCGGGGTTGTGGGCGGTGACCTCCGGGACCCCAAGGATCCCGAGCATGATCACCTCTTTGTTCTGATCGTCGATCACCTGGTTTTGCAGGTAATTGAGGTAGCGCGAGAGCGGGTGCAGGACGCCCTTGTCGGACGAGACGCAGTCGTTGTAGACCCCGTTGACGTCGGGTGCGCCGCAGTCGACGCCAGCGTTCCAGCACACCGCCGAGGTCGCCTGGGTCTTGGTCCCCGTGTCCGGGTTGACCTCCCAGTAGGTGTTCATGTTGGCGTCGGTGAAGTACGAGTAGCCGTCGGGCGAGCGGACCGAGCAATCGGCCTCGTCGGTGATGATCGCAATCGCCAGGATCGCGCCATCACGCAAGAACGGCTTGGCGCCTTGGTTCCACGACGCCCCGGTGTAGACCGCCTGCAGCATGGCCTCGAGCGGGGCCTCGTAGCCGCAGCCAACGATGCCCTGGGGCCCGATGCAGCTCAGCGCGCCGCGGACGTCATCGCCTGGAATGTTGGTGATCGAGCCGTTCTGCCCCGAGAACTCGATGAAGGCGCCGTTCGAAGGCTCGATCGGGATCGGGCAGTCGCAGGCCTCGGGGAACGAGGGCGGGTTGCTGCCGAGCCCGGTGAAGTACTCGAGGCGCTCGCTGCATGCGGTGGCCTGGGGGGAGCCAACGGCGGGTTCGTAGCCGGGGATCTGGAATTGCGTGCACTGCGGATGGCCGACGTCGGTCGTGGTGACCATGATGTGGACGTCGGGGTTGAGCAGCTCGCCGTCCTCGCCCTCGAGCATCTGCAGCTTGTCGATGAGCAGGGGGAAGTTGGCCGAGAGGTTGACCTGCTCCTCACCCATCGTGCCCGAGTTGTCGATCACGAACAGCAGGTCGACCTGGTTGCAGCTGCCGTCGCCGGACGAGCAGCCGCCCCCACCCTCTGAGTCGGTGTCCTCGAGGTCGAGGCAGCCTTCGGGCGGGCAGCCCGTGGGGTCGGTGTCGCCGTCGCCGTCGCCGTCGCCGGTGGTCTCGAGCGTCGCGGTGAAGCTGGTCACGCTCGAGGTTGTCTCGTCGTCGTTGCCGGGATCACCCTTGCAACTGACCGCGGCCGCGAGCAGCCCAGTGAGACCGGACAGAAAACACAGATTAAAGGTCGTCCTGCGCATGATTCTCATCGTCGGCCAGATGCCGACGTCGAGGGGGAGCTTACGCGGGTTCTAGGAGAAATTGGAGAATCTGGAGATCCGCCCCAGAGGCTTGGGCAGGCGCCGGTTCGCGGCCGATATCGAGCGCCTGGCCGGGGGCTCACGAAAAAAGGGACCGCTGCTGCGGTCCCGCTTTCGCGCCTACGAGCGAAGGCGTAGGCCCGTTCACACGCAAGTCAGGGGCACAGGCAGGCGGGCGCGGCGACCAGCTCGCGGCTGACCTCGGTGCCGACGAACGTCCACCGGGTCGTGGAGTTGCCGTCCATCTGGACGATCGTCGGCGGCATCGTGAAGCCCGAGAAGTCGTTGTTGAACGTGAAGGTGTCGATTGGGTGGTCGGTGGTCTCGTCGACGTTCTGTAGCACGCCGTCTTCGAACCCTTGCAGTCCACACGACATCCCCTCGCACAAGATCGTACCCATGCTGTGGTGACCGACGATCGCGGACGGCTCCCATGACACGGAGCCGCCGTTGATGTCGCCGCTGGTGATCCCGCACGCTTCGGGCCCGGCGCTGTTCTCGAGGTCGGTGGCCACGGTCGAGAAGCCGTTAACGACGAAGTGCATGCTCATGTCGTAGGAGTACATGAACGCCTTGCCACCCGGTTGTCCGTTGACGTCGCGGAACTGCAGCACGAAGCTGCCGGGGCCGACGTGGTCGTCCTCGTCGTAGGGCGTCATCAGCAAGTTGAGCTGATCGCCAGAGCCGAAGGGCGTGTCGCTGACGTCGTACTCGCTGCCAGCGAGACCGTAGGTGATCTGCCAGACTTCGCAGCTGCCGGGGTCACCGTCACCATCACCGGAAGGGTCGCCGTCGCCGTCGCCGTCGCCGTCGCCGTCGCCGTCGCCGTCGCCGGAAGGGTCGCCGTCGCCGTCGCCGTCGCCAGTGCTGGGATCGCCATCGCCATCGCCATCCCCGGAAGGATCCCCGTCCCCATCTCCGGTGGTGTCGGAGCCGCTGGCCGGGCCAGTGTCGTCAGACGCGCTAAAGCATGCCACGAGTCCGAAGCAGGAGAGAGACAGTCCAACGAGTAGGGGGGTCGCGTAACGCTGCATGGGACCGGACAGAAAACACAGATCAAAGGTCGTCTTGCGCATGATGCTCATCGTCGGCCAGTTGCCGACTTCGAGGTGAGCTTACGCGGGTTCTAGAAGGAATTGGAGAATCTGGCGATCCGCGCTCGGCGTTCGCTCGGGTGGGTCTGCGCGGACGAGACGACGAGGGGGGGACCGCGGCTGCGATCCCCCCCCGAAGTTTGTGAGCCGTGGCGTCGCTCACAGCTGTCGCCGGTTGTTCACGGGCACAGGCAGGCCGGCGCGTCGACCAGCTCGCGGCTGACCTCGGTGCCGAGGAATTCCCACCGGGTCGTGGAGTCGTTGTCGTCTTGGACGATCGTCGGCGGCATCGAGAACGACGAGAAGTCACCGCTGAAGGTGAAGGTGTCGAGCGGCTGGTCGGTGGTCTCGTCGACGGCGTAGGGCATGCCGTTCCCGTACTTGGTGAACTGGCACGCGAATCCCGTGCACAAGATCGTGCCCATGCTGTGGTGATCCGCGATCGCGGGCGGCTCCCAGAACACGCTGTCGCCGTTGATGTCGCCGCTGGTGATTCCGCACTCCACGGGGCCGGCGGCGTTGACCAGGTCGGTCGCCACCGTCACGCCGCCGCCGGTCACGACGAAGTCCATGACCATGTCGTACTCGTTGATGAACGCCTTCTCGCCAGGTGCTCCGTCGACGTCTCGGAAGTGCAGCACGAAGCTTCCCGGGCCCACGTGGTCGTCGTCGTCGTAGGGCTCGTCCAAGAAGTTGAGCTGATCGCCCGCCCCGCCAAGCGTGCCGCTGATCTCGAACTGGCTGCCGTCGAGGTTGTAGGTGATCTCCCAGACTTGGCAGGCGGCGGGGTCGCCGTCGCCATCACCGTCGCCATCACCGTCGCCGTCGCCATCACCGTCGCCATCACCGTCGCCGTCGCCGTCGCCCGGATCGCCGTCGCCGTCACCGGTGCTGGGGTCGCCGTCGCCGGTGCTGGGGTCGCCATCGCCATCGCCGGATGGGTCCCCGTCTCCGTCGCCGGTGGTGTCGGTGTCGCTGGCCGAGCCAGTGTCGCCAGACGAGTCGCCGCATGCCACGAGTCCGAAGCAGGTGAGGGACAGTCCAAGGAGTAGGGGGGTCGCGTAACGCTGCATGGCTGAGCATAGGATCGGCGAATTTTGCGCGATCATGATCGAGATCACAGTGTGTACAGCCGCGCGCCTGGGGTGGGTCAGGGGCCCCAATCGCAGTGTGAAGCCGCTCGCGCACTAGCCTTCGGTCGCGGTCCGTCGCGCTGGCTCGCGCTGCTATGTTCGGGTCGTGGACGGACCCGCGAGCAAGTTGCGCCTCCCGATCGCGGCAACGGGCAACAGCTCGGCGGCCCGCGTCCTCGACGACTGGTATGTCGTCTGCACTTCGGCGCAGCTGGATGCGCTGGGGACCAAGCCGCTCGCCGCCAAGCTCTACGGCATGCCGATCGCCGTGTTCCGCACCGCGGCCGGCGAGCTCGGGGCGCTGCTCGATCGCTGCGCGCACCGGAACGTGCCGCTGTCCGACGGCGCGGTCGATGGCGCGCTGTTGCGCTGTGGCTACCACGGCTGGGCGTTCGACACCGCGGGTGTGTGCCGCGAGATCCCCACGCTGTGCGCCGAGGTCGAGGGCAAGGCCCGGGTCGTCCCACGCTTCGCCGCGCGCGAGCAGGACGGCGTCGTGTGGGTCTACGCCACGCCCGACGTCGAGCCCGCCCGCGAGCCCTACGTGTTTCGCTGGGTTCGAGACCCGCGCTACCAGTCGGGACGCGAGATCTTCGAGGTCGAGGGCACGATCCACGCCGTCGCCGAGAACGCGCTCGACGTCCCGCACACCGCGTTCTTGCACAGCGGGCTGTTTCGCAAGGCCGGCGGGGGCAACCGCGTCGAGGTGGTGGTTCGGCGCTGGCACGATCGCGCCGAGGCCGAGTACATCGGCGAGCCGCGACCGCCGGGCGTGGTCGGCCGCTTGCTCGCGCCGGGCGGCGGGGTGGTCGAGCACTTCGATCGCTTCGTGCTGCCCAGCATCACCGAGGTCGAGTACCGGCTTGGCGACGCGAGCCACATCTGCACGGTCAGCGCCCTGACGCCGATCACCGACACCCGCACCCGGCTGACCGCCGTGATCAGCTTTCGCCTGCCGCTGCCGGCGTTCATGGTCACGCCCGTACTCGGGCCGCTCGCGCGGGCGATCTTCAAGCAGGACGCGCGGGTGCTCGAGCGCCAGGCCGCCAACGTGGCTAGGTTTGGGGGCGAGAGCTTCGTCTCGACAGAAGTCGACGCGCTCGGGCCCTCGATCTTGCGGTTGCTGCGAAACGCCGAGCGGGGCGACCGGGCCGAGATCGGGCAGCCCCACGAGCACCGGTTTTTCATCGATGTCTAAGAGAACAGCTACCCCTTGCAGGTCACCTCGTACTTGCCGTTGACACAAATGCCGCCGGTCTTGTCATCGAGGTCCCAATTGCCGATACGTTCGAGAGCCCTCGCTTCTGCCCAACAACGACATGCGAACTTCGACGAGTCGGGCGCCGTGTCTGAGGTTCATGTGGGGTCATGACGCCTCCCTGGCGACCTCGATCAGCTGCTCGCGCAGCCACGCGTGGCCGGGATCGCTGCGGTGCAGCTCGTGCCAGCCGAGGTGCAGGGCCACGGGGGGCAGCTCGATCGGCGGTTCCAACATGCGCAGCGGGTGGACCTCGACGAAGCGGGCTGCGATCCGGCTCGGCAAGGTCGCCACGCGCTGGGTCCCCACCAACAAGTAGGGCACGCTCGAGAAGGTTGGCACTTGCACGCTCACCCGTCGGCGCAGGCCCTGCTCGGCGAGCGTGCGATCCACGACGCCCCCGGGCCGCTCACCCGGGGCGACCAGCACGTGCTCGAGCTTCACGTAGCGCGACAGCGACAGCCTGCGGCTCGCGTGCTCCGACCAGACCACGCAGGTGTAGCCATCCTCGTGCAGCGGCGTCCACACGACCCCCGCCGCGCTGCGAACCCGCGGCGACACATACACGTCCAGGCTCCCCGCCTCGAGCTCGCGCTTGCTCTGAACCGACAGCTGCCGGACCACGACGTCGACACTGGGCGCGCGCTCGGCCAGGCGCCCCATCCACGGGCCGAGCAAGGTCAGCTGGCTGTAGTCCAAGGCCGCGATCTGAAACCGGCGCTGCGCGGTCAGGGGATCGAAGCGCTCGCGCGGCTCGAGCAGCGCGCCCAGATCCCCGAGCGTACGGCGCAGCGGAGCGGCCAGCTCGAGCGCCCGACGAGTTGGACGCATACCCCGCCCAGTGCGCACGAACAGCTCGTCGTCAAATAGCTCACGCAGCTTGGCCAGCGAGCGGCTGACCGCGGACTGACTCAACCGCAGACGCCGCGCAGCCGCGCTCACGTTCTCCTCTGTCAGCAGCAGATCGAGGATCACGAGCAGGTTGAGGTCGATCTTCGTGAGTTGCGTCTGCCTCATAGTCACTATGATGGTAATGCATTGGACGCACGACACACGCGCGCCAGACTTCGGCAATGCCCAACGTTCTCACCCTGCTCCGAACCGCCAACGGCTTGCTCTCGCCCGTGGTCCCGCGGGTCTGTGCCGATGTTGCCGCGCACCTGTTCACGACCCCGCGCCGGCACAAGCCACCCGTGCGCGAGCTCATCAGCGAGCAACAGGGCGAGCGGCTGATCATTGATCGCGGGCACGGCTTTGGGCAGCTGTCGGCGCTGCGCTTTGGGCGTGGGCGTGGGCCGCGGGTCCTCGCGATCCACGGGTGGGAGGGCCGCGCGACCCAGTGGGGGCCGCTGGCCGAGCAGCTCGATCGTGCCGGGTTCGAGCTCGTGGCGCTCGACGGTCCGGGCCACGGTCACTCGCCCGGTCGCCGAGCCCACCCGGTCGCGTTCGCCAACGCCTTGCTCGACGCAGACCGGCAGCTTGGTCCGTTCGCGGCGGTGGTGGGGCACTCGATGGGGGTGCCGGCGGTGGCGATCGCGTTGCGCCGCGGGCTGCGGGCCGAGCAAGCGGTGCTGCTCGCGGGACCGTCAAACGTCGAGACCGTGCTTGGGCGGTTCGAGGCCATGCTCGGGCTGTCACCCGCGGCGGCCCGGCAGTTCGAGGCCCGCATCGCGGGGATCGTGGGTGCCCCGGCCGAGGAGCTGTCGATCGCCGCGCTCGGCAAGGAGCTGCACCAGCGGGCGCTGGTGATCCACAGCAAGGACGACCGCGAGATCCCCTTCGCTGACGCGCTGGACAACGTGCGGCACTGGCCGAACGCCACGCTCCACACTGTCGACGGGCTGGGGCATCGCCGGATCGTCCGCGACGCGGGCGTGATCGAGACCGTCGTCAACGCGATCACGGCCGGCCAGCGCTCTTAGCCCCCGGCTTTACTTTGACCAGCACGAACCGCCCTTGTCCGTCCCGGCTCACGCGCAGCCGCACGCCTTGCTCGAGGTCGGCGTCGGTGAGCAGGCGCACCGCTCGTGCCGCGTCTTGGACCTGCTCGTCGCCCACTTGCTCGAGGATGTCGCCGGGCCGGATGCCGGCCTTTGAAGCGGGGGACCCGGGCTGAACGTGGGTGATCAGCACGCCGCTCGACTGACCCAAGCGCAGCGCTTGCTGCAATTTCGGCGTGATGTCTTGGAGGGCGACACCCAGCTTTGGCGGCTCCCGCGTGGCCGTGGCTGGCGCGTCGCCCACCTGGGCCTGGGCCTGCGCCGCCGCGAGCTTGGCCTCGAGCGTCTCGGTCTTGCCGTCGCGCCAGACTTTCAGCCTCATGGTCGACCCAGGCTGTTGATCGGCGATGTCGCGCCGAAACGCAGTGACGGTTGATGTCGCTTGATCGTTGATGCTGGTGATGATGTCACCGCTGCGCACGCCGGCTCGTTCGGCGGGCCCGTCTGGCACCACGTCCTGCACGAGGATCCCCGCTTGGTCTTCAAACCCAAAGCTCGCGGCCATGTCTGGCGAGAGCTCCGAGACCAGCACGCCGAGTTGGCCCCGCACGACCGCGCCGTGGTCGATGAGTTGGTCGATCACCTGCTTGGCCAGCGACGCGGGGATCGCAAACGCGATGCCGTTGTTGCCGCCGCTGCGCGAGGCGATCGCGGTGTTGACCCCGACCACGCGACCGTTCAGATCCACGAGCGGACCGCCAGAGTTGCCCGGGTTGACGGCGGCGTCGGTCTGGATGAAGTCCTCGTAGTCGACGATCCCCATGTTGGCGCGCCCCTTCGCGCTGACGATCCCGGCGCTGATCGTCTGCGGCAGACCAAAGGGATCGCCGATCGCCAAGACCCAATCACCCACTTCGAGCGAGTCCGAGCTGCCAAACTCGACCGGGTGCAGATCCGTCGCCTCGATCTTCAGGACCGCGAGGTCGGTCTGCGGATCGCTGCCGATGACCGTTGCGTCGAACTCGCGGTCGTCGGCGAGCTTGACCTTGACACCATCGGCGCCCCCGACCACGTGATGGTTGGTCAGGATGTGGCCGTTGTCATCAATGACGAAGCCGCTGCCAAGCCCCTGCTGTTGGAACTCGCGCGGGGGGCCGTCTGGAAGGCTGAAGTTGAAGAAGTCGAAGAATGGGTCGCCACGCATGGGGCCGCCAAACGGCGTGGCCGTGATGGTCTTGGTCGTATACACAGAGACGACCGCTGGGCCCGCGCGCGCGATCGCTTGTTTGAACGCGGCCTGAATGTCGTCGATCGCGGCGACCGCCACCTCAGGCGGTGTGGCCAGCGGGGCGAGGTCTTGTTGCTCCTCCACACACGGGGGTTCACAGGCGGCCTTCGTGGAGGCCGCCGCGCCGCACCCGGCGACAGTGAGGGACAACGCGAGGGCTTGGGACGGGTGTCGAACCAAAGCAAGCATGTTGGCGCTCCGTTCTGGACACAATGGATCATCCCGGCGGCGACGCGAGCGAAGCATTTGCAAGCCAGGACGGAGCTGCGCTCGACGCACCGGGCGTCGCACTTCGTAGGTGGTTCCGTCGCGCGTGTAGCGAATTGTGGAGGTGTCGGCACGAGCGCGAGAGCCAGACCGCTTGTGAGTCGATCGAGCCTCGCTACTTCACCCTCTCGATATCGAAGCCCTGCTCGCCGCCGCCCGTGCCGTGCGTGCAGCGACGCTTGATCATCGCGCAGCGGGCCTGGATGTCGCGTGAGCGGTCCAGAACCAACTGCGCGTGACAGCGACGCGCCCGAGCTGGCATGGATCCCA
>NZ_JMCC02000142.1 GCF_000737335.2 Enhygromyxa salina
AGACCTGTGAAACACGAGGAGCTTTGGCCACACGATATGGTCGCGCAGGCCGGCGTGAGGTGCCAGCATCGAACAAGGTGGCGCGAGCGATGGTCCGTTGGACCACGAAATCTGCTGGCTGAACTTGACGAGGTCTGGCGACTGACGTGGTCATCGAACCTGACTGGCTCTCTTCAACGTTCGTCGTCCGAAGGCATGATGTACCTCGACATATACCGCAGCTCCAGAAGATCAATGATATCCAAGCATACGCGCTGTGCCGTCTGCATCGTTCGCGCCACGACAAACACCTCATTCCCCGGCACGTGTGCCATGGCGGAGATTGATGCCGTGGGCCCACCGAGCCGCGACACATTCTCCACCACGCGTTGTTGCTCTCGGGTTAGATTATCCCAGTTTTCCACCTCGTGCTCGCGGAGTGCCTTTTGGGCTTGCGCCGCACTCAAGCGCCTAAGCCCCGGGGCCCAGGTCGGAACGCCGTAGACATCAATCATTCTCGAAATCTCGGCGTTGTAGTCGTCGCAGAACTTTGGACCCCAATCCACTGCCCCTACCGAACTGTAGTAGAATAGTGAGTCCGTCAGGAGTGCCGGTTGCTTGCGCTGAAATGTACGAGTCGTCAGATGACGAGCGCGGCGCTGGCGCCAGTCATCCTGCGCGGCTTCAGACCCTGACTGGTGGTCTTTCATGGCGTCCTTGTCATCCTCGCGGAAGATGAGCGTTAGCTTCGATGAACCAACCCCCCGCGAAGATCGGACCGGCGTTGACGCGGGCGTAGTCGACGTTGCGGCCGACGCGGTCAGCAATGACCTGGCCGTCGCTGCGGCTTCGCTCCTGCCCAACCACTCCCCAGCGGGATGTCCGCGCTCGGGCGGGATACTACTCCCGCGATGGCTGCTCGCCGTCGGTTGGGCTCCTCGTCCAACGACGGAGTAGCTCGGTGTCGATATCCAACGCATCGATATCCTCGGGCATGGCAGCTCTCTCGCCAGGCGTTAATCGTCCCTCAGCGGCCAAGAGACCTTTGTAGGCCACTGCTCGAAGGTCTGCACGGCTTTCCTGCTTGACCATTGCTGCCAACACCCTACAGACCTCGTCTTTCCTTGCATCCGCATACCGTGTCAGAGCACGAACCCCAACGACCCGAACGTCCATGTCGTCGTCGCAGCGAGCTGCGTTCAAGATTGACGTGAATAGGCCAGGGATAGCCCAGTGAATGCCAGCTGCAGCTATCGCCCCCGCGCGAACTTCCGGATCCGAGTGCCCAATTAGTCGCTCACATGCAGCAGCGACAGCCTTGGTGGGAGGGACGTCGCGTTCCCCCTTGAGGGCAGCCAGGCCATCTAGGATCACATCAATATCATCGCTTGCCAGAGCCTCTTGGATCTCTCGTTGCAACATGCGCTCACCTTCCTGCTAGAGTCTCGGTCATTCGTAGAAGCGTAGCTTCGCCCCTCAACTTCGCGTCATTGATGACGCGAAGGTCCGCCGGGCTGAGGTTTGGGTTCTGAAGGCTCCCTCGGAGACCTCGCAGTGCTTTCTGTAGACCTGCTACGTTATCTTGCATTTCGGTGACGTGATCCCAGTACCCTCCCCCCGGCTTCGGGAAACGGACTCCAGTCAACTCGGCGGCAACTCCGGAAAAGTCGCCCGGTTTGGCACCATGCGTGATGATGTTGTCGATCGATTTGATGTTTCGTGCTTGCGCACGTGTCAACTGCGAAACCTTCGCACCAGCGGCAGCCCCGCCTTGGGATCGAGGCTCACCTAAGGCTAGCGGCTCAAGAGATACGTCAGCCTCCCCAAGGCTGCGGCGTTCGGCCGAGGTAAGATACCTGCTCGTCAGTTTACCAACCGGCCCAGGAATGAGTCGCGCCGCACCCGCAACGAGAGTCGGCCAGCCGATTCCGAGGGAGACCCCGTTCGCGCTCGTGTCCTCTTGGGACTCCCACGGTTCTCGCAGGTTGGCCTCCGCGAGATCGTTGAGTAAGACAGCCACGCCACCGAGGCCGGTCATCGACAAGGCAGTCTCGACCATTGCGTCGCCGTCAATGGGCCCCTGGCCTGCACTTGCAGTTGCTTGGTCCGAAGCTGCTGGAGTTCGTCGTGAAACACGCACCTCCCCTCGGGCCGCCAGAGGTGACGGCGGCGGCACAAGCAGGTCTGCCACCCTCTGCATGTGCTCGGGCCCATACGCTCGATAGAACGTGGTCAGTAGGTCCGGGTTGGCCTGTAGCGCCGCTGCGGTCTCCTCCACAGAGAGCCTTGGAGGCTCTCCAGGGTTGTCGCCCGCTGACTCAGCACGTGGATCAGCGTCGCCGCCAGCCGTCTCTTCTGGTCGCCGGATCTGGTCGAGAATGATGCCAGTGAACCGGCCCTCTTTCTTGCCAGCACGGTCAGCACTCGAGATCGGCCGCCCTCCCACGTACCCATACCGGTTGACCCCATCCCCCAGCCCGATCGGATCCGAGCTCGTCCACCGCCCCAACCAAGACGCGTAGTATCGAGCCGAGTGGTACCCCAGCCCGGTCTCCTCGTCCCGCTCCATCCCCGTGTACCGGTACCGCTTCGCCGACACGTCCACCGACGCATCCAGTGCGCGATACGCCGACGTCCCATACGGGTGATACTCCTCGTAGGAGATGACCGCGCCGCTGCCGTTTACCTCGGTGGCGACGGTTCCCAGGAGGTTGCTGAGTTGGTAGCGCCAGATGCCCGTCAGGCTTCCCACTCCAGAGCCGCCTTCGATACTCTTGGTCTCGACGATGCAGATCCGCCCGCTAACGTCGCTGATGTGCAGTGACTCGCGCTCGAGGTCCAGAGTACCGCTGACGCGCTTGCGATAGATCTCGAAGGGGCCGAGGTAGATGCGCTCTTCGGTCGTGCTGCCTTGCTTCTCGGTGTACTTGCGGCTCCTGATGCCGCTCGCGTACTGAAAGTAGACCTGCTCGGTCCCGGCGGTGGCGCGTTGGAGTTCGTCGTCGTGGTTCCAGTCCATCGCCGCGAGGTGCGGCATGGTCGTCATGCTGCCGTGCGCGTCGTGGCTGTACGTGTGCGTGTATGGGCCGTTGGCGGCGTCGCCTGGGGCTGACGTCGCTAGCAGGCGATTGCCGTCCTGGGCGTACTCGTAGCGGCGGGTCCAGCCCGTCCCCGCGGCGGGGATGTGCTGCATCTTCAGGATGTTGCCTACGCTGTCGTACGTGTAGCGCTGCGTGTAGCGGCGCATCGCGGACGGGTCGCTGGTCATCGGCTGCGGGCCGACGGGGAGCTGCTCGTGGGTACGCTGCGTCGAGCCTTGGGTGGCGTGCTCGCGGCCGGTCGCTTCGATCAGGCGGTACGTGGCGTCGTAGGTGTAGGAGTTGGCGGCCTCGACGACGGCGTTGTTGAAGTAGACGGTCTGCTGAGCGGTGTCGCGGACGTCGGTGACGTTGCCGGCTGGATCGTAGTGGTAGTGCAGGCCCTGGAGCGCGGCGTTGTCGCTGCCGCGGAGTGTGGACAGACGCTCGAGACGGTAGGTCTTCGGGTCGTAGGTGTACGAGGTGGTCGAGGTCGGCGAATTGGCCGGTCCGTAGATCACGGCCTCGCGCTGGCCGCGAGCGTTGTAGGTGATGTCGCCGACTATGGTCTCGACGGTGGCGCTGCCGCGGTGTTTGAGTTCCACCTTTCGTAGGGTGCCTGCCTGGTCGTAGCTGTAGAGGGCCTCACTGTTGTCCGGCGAGATGGCTTTGAGCACGCGGCCGAGCGCGTCGCGTTCGCTGGACGCCGAGAAAATCTCGGGGTCGAGCAGCGGTGCGGTGGCGGTGGCCATAGCGGGAATTGTACTTTGGCCGAGCAGAGTACTCCAGTCGGGCTGGGTGGTCTTGCTGGCGACGAGCTGGCGCTGCTCGGATGTTGGCTGACCCTTGAAGTCGTACGCCAACGAGGTCGCAACTCCTGCGCCGTCGTAGGCCCGGTACACGCGACCTCGGTGATTAGTGGCCCCGGGCGACGCGAGCAGGTCACCGTAGACGATGCGACCGAGCAGCTTTTCAGCGCCGCCGCCGACGCTGACGGTGCGGTCTACCGAGCGGCGCAGAGTGTCATAGCTGAAGGAAAAGCGCTGGTCTCGAGCATCCCAGCTGTGCATCGGCTGGCCGAGCGCGGTGAGCAGGTGCCGTCGGTCACCGGCGTCGACGCTGCCCACGAACAGCGACTGACCGAGCATGCCGTAGGTGCGGGTCTCGGCCGAGTTGCCGCGGGCGTCGATCACCTCGAGCACGTTGCCTTGGATGTCGAGCACGGACTTCGTCGCAACGAACTCATCGTTGCCGAACAGGTCCTTGTTGTGGGCGACGCTGAGGAACGGCCGGCCGAGCGTGTCGAGGTGGACCTTGCTGGGTGTGTTCGCGTGCTTGGCCGCGAGCTGGGCGGCGCGCCTTTCCTCTAGTAGACTGACGTCCTGTCCTTGGTAGCTGATCCGTGCGGCATGCCAGTCGCTGTTGAGCACGGTGTCGTTGACGTCCCAGCTCATCTGCTCCCACGGCGTAAACTCCACACGGGAGAACGTGCCGTTGGGTAGGTCCGTGCGGACGAGCCGGCCGAGCGGGTCATAGTGGTTGAGCGACGTGACGCCCTGCTCGACGAGCTCGGCTTCGTCTTCGTAGTCGGGAGTGCTGGAGAAGTACGGCTCGTACGCCTTGAGCACGTTGCCCTTGTTGTCGAGCACGACGCGGCCGTTGCCCACCCAGCGCACGTCCGGGCTGGTGTCCGCGTACTGGAGTTCGCCGTCGACCAAGATCAGCTCTCCGTCGACGTCGCGCTGCGGCGCGAGGCCAGGTCGGGCTTGGGCCTTGACCATCACGACGCTGCCACCCCCAGAGAAGTACGTGCGCTGCTCGAGCCAGCGGGTGTCTGGGTCCTGATGGGTCTCGCGGACACGCGTCTTCGCCCAGTTGGGCGCGCCGGCGTTTTGCCATGCGAACAGGTCGTACTCGAACGTGCTTGTTGGGTCGTCGAGAGTGTCGCCGTCGCTGTCGCCCACCTTGCCCATCACCGCGCTCGCGGTTACAAACCCGAGCACATCAAACGCGACCTGGCTGCGGTTGCCGTTCGCGTCGGTGAGTTGCCACGGCCCGAGCACGCGGTAGTCGTGCTCCGCGCTGACGGTGTTGCCGAGCGGATCGGTGCTGCTCACGGTCAGCAGCGCGTGGGTGTCGTGGGTGGTCGAGTAGAGGTTGCCGTAGGGGTCCGTGACGGCAATGACCGCGTAGAACTTGCCGGGGTCGTAGGTCGGGTGACCGGTCCGTACCCACCAGGCATCGTCGGCGAACACGTACCTACCCTCGTCCTCGAGCTCGGCATTGGTCGGCGCGCCGGTGAGTCCACCGAATGCCTCCTGGCGCTGCGTCGCGGTCATCGCCATCGCGTCGCTGTCGTAGCCGAGCGCTTTGCTCTGCACGCTCCCGTGCGCCAGCGGGCCCGTGAGGTCATCGGCGAGGTAGCGCATGCGCGAGCAACTGAGCAGCCGCTTGTCGACGCCGCCGGACGGTGAATGATCGAAGGCGATCGCGGCGGCCGTGCTCGCGGCGGCGCGCATGGCCTGCCACGTGAATGCTGCCTCGGTCGCGACCAGGCCGTGAAGCTCGTAGCTGCGCGATTCGATCGGTACAGCGAGACGCAGGTTGTCAGCGTCGGCATCGAGGTGCGCGACCTCGGCCTCGCTGAGCGTGACGTGCAGCGCCGCTTGCTCCGCGGGCTCGACCGTCTCCCGCCGCGGATAGGCGACCGCCGCCGAGCTCAGCACCGTCCCGTAATCGTCGACCTCGAGCACGAAGCTGTGACCGATCCGCGGATCCGCAGCGTTGCGTTCGTACTGGTAGCTCAGCGCCTCGCGGTCGTGCGCGAGGTAGACCCCATGCCGATTGTCGCCGCGCGCCCGCAGCTGCCGGACCTCGAAGGTCGCTTCGCTGACCGTGTACGGCACGCCTTCGAGCTCGGATCCGTCGAGCGCATACACCTCAGTCCGCAACGTCCGCCCCGCCAGCGCGCGCACGGCCTCGGCCCTGTCGTCGCCGCTCAGACCCGAGGGCAACCGGCTGTCCGGTAAGGCCCACGCGACAGGATCACCGCTCCAATACTCGCCCGCAAACAGCCGTGAGAACTTGCTCCCCGCCAGATACGCCCCGGTGTGAAACCAGCTCTTCGTGTACACGGGCGGCTGATGCAGCTGCTCTTCGACCGCGTCGAATTGCGCGAACGCAAACAGCCCATCCCCCGAGAAGTCCTCGAACGACTCGGTGTCCCAGGTCTCGACCATGCCGAAGCCCCGAAACTCGCGCTCGGCACCATCGAAGTACCCGTGGTGATACGCGAAGTGCTGCACGTAGCGCTGGCGCGTCACGTGATCGATCTGCTCAACCCGATCAACAACATGCACCGGAAACGGCAGCTTGGTCGCCCAGGGCTTCCCGGCGGCCTTGTCGGCCAAGTAGAACCTCGTCGACGGCGCGTAGCGAACCCGCGTCTCGGCGCCCATGTTGTTCCTGGTGGCGACGAGCAGGTGCGGCTTCGTACCGCTGGTCAGATCAATATACCGCAGCACGCCCCCGCGCCCAGCCGAGTGCGACGTCGACCAGACCAGACACCCCGTCCCGTTGCCCTTCAGATCCACGACCTCCACCCAGTCGACGCTGCGCACGCTGGGAAACTGCGACAGGTGCTCGCCAGCCGCGAAGCCATTGCCAGACAGGTTGCGATAGATCGTCGCGCCGCGATCCCCAAGATAGATCACGTCAGTCGTGCCGCTGCCGTCGACGTCGCTCAGGCGAACGCGACTCGGGTGAAACAGATCGCTCGCCGAAGCGAAGCTCGACAGCCCGCCCATGCGGATCATCCGTCCGAATTGCCCGAAGCCCAGACACGGCCAATACGCGACTTCACCGTTGCGGATCCGAACCAAGTCCGGCAGCCCGTCGCCGGTCATGTCCGCGAATTGGATCGACGTCCGCGCGTCGTTGAACACCAGCACCGGCCGCGAGGCGGCGTCATGCGAGTTCGGGATCCGCTTGGGGGCCTCGAATCCATCGACGCCCTTGCTGCGGTACCAGACGAAGTTGTCGCCGCGATCCACGAGCACGTCTGGAAAGCCGTCGCCAGCCAGATCGATCAGCTGCACCCGGGGGTCCTGCCAGTCGATGTTGGGCACCGTCGAGAACTTGCGAAAGTTGCCCCAGCCCTCGTCCTCGGTCCGCGTGAAGAACCCAGGCGCAGGCGCGACGAAGCTGACCAGCTCCTTGCGACCGTCGCCGTCGAGATCCATGAGCTGCACACCCGGAGCGCCGAGCGTGGTCGGCCGCGAGGGCATCGCCACCATTGGCCCAAAGCGGCCGTCGCCGAGTCCGCGCTTGAAGTACCAAGTTCCGGCAGCCTCGGTGACCAACCCCGGCACGCCCTCGCCGTCGAGGTCGACCAGCCGCGTCATGCGGCCGTCGATCCCGGCGGGCAGGTTCTTCAGTGTGCTCGCGTCGGTGATCTCGTGCAGCACGGGATCCACCGAAGCGTCGCTGTACTCGAACTCCAACGTGGGCAGGGCCGCGGCGTCGAACCGTCCCGTACCTTCATCGAGTCGATAGCTGCGCTGAACCACGCCGGTCACCCGCGTCATCGCGGGATCCTCGGCGTGCACGAGATCCGTCGACGCGACCAGATACGGCGCCTCGCCGAGTTCGGCGAAGTGATGAAACATCAAGACCCGCCGACACAGCCGCCGCGTGCGGATCTCAAACCCGGCCCGATAGCTCGAGAAGGTGTCCAATCGCGCCGGCCAGGCCCGATCTTCGACGGGGCTGATCTCGAGCTTCTCGCCGTGCCACGTCCCGTGCTCGCCATAGTCGAGCACGACCTCGAACATCCACCCACCCGCAACGAACGGCGCTGCGTTGCCATACTTGATCCGCTTGAGGTAGCGCTGCGCTTGCACGCTGTCGCCAACCAAGCGCGGCTGCTCCTCCGGCGCACCAGTATCCACGCCCGCGAGATCCTCCTGCTTGTACTCGTAGACGATGATGTTCCCGCGATCATCGTGCGACTCTTCCAGCAGCCATGAGAACACACGATTCGGAACCGCAGGATCGACAACCCGCGCCGCCGCGGTCTTGCCGAAGTAGCTCGTGACGTTGTCGCGCGAGATCGTCTTCCAAAACACCTGCCGCGTAGCCTTCGATTGCCAGCGCTCGATCCTCGCAAACCCACCCTCGACGCGTGGCTGGAACCGGCTGATCAAGTGCCCCTCACGCTGCTCGAAGCCGACCTCGACCAGATCCTCGGCACCCGCCAGGATGAACGTGTCGTTCTGCTTTGGATCCGGGTTCGAGTCCCAGTACTCGGGCAAGCCCTTCTCGGTCTTGCGCGAGATCGTCGGCACGCCGAGCGACCACCCGAGACCCAACGGTCCATTACCTTGCCCAGACCCGTAGCTCAGCGCGAGGCTGGGCCCAAAGCCACCGCGGCCCGGCGACGTGGCGACCGGTACCGAAGTCGAGCCAGTCCCAGTGAACGGATTCGACGAGAACTTCTCGCCGATGCTCCGCACCGCACCACCGCCCGACGGCAGCGAGATCGCTGGCGCGAAGGTCGAGCGTGGATCAGCCGCCTGCTCGCCACCAAACGGCGACCGAAACACCTGCGCAAACGGATTCGGGTCATCTTGTTTGCCTGCCCCGGGAGCGTCACGACCCGGCGTCACGCCGGCGTTGAATGGCTGTTTTGGCTGCGGCCCCTGGATCGGCAGCGAGGGGCCCGACGTGAGCTTCGGACCATTGTCGCGTTCGTCGTTCATGGCGCCTCGTTCAGCGTGTAGCGGAGGACCAGGACGAGCCCCGCGAGCTTGTTGGGATCGAGCCTGCCGTTGGTC
The DNA here is from genome assembly GCF_000737335.2 of Enhygromyxa salina. GTDB lineage: Bacteria > Myxococcota_A > Polyangia > Nannocystales > Nannocystaceae > Plesiocystis > Plesiocystis salina_C. The sequence goes on from NZ_JMCC02000142.1 coordinate 8,891, forward strand.
TGCAGCTGTGCAGGGATCACGCTGTCCGCCACCTTCAGCGTCCAGACATCAGGCTGCGCAGGGCCGTTCAGGGCAAAAGTCGCGCTCATGAACGCGTCGCCCTGCGCCTGCACGAGAGCCGCGGGCGACTGCGCGACGTCCAGCTGCGCCTCGACCTCTGGGATCGTCTCGCTGCCCAAGCTCGGCTCGAGGATCAGCGCAACGCTGGCCTTGATGATCCCAAACCCTTTGTGACGAGCGAAGTGGGGGAAGTGCTCGGCCGAGATCGGCAACGTCAGCACGTGGTCACCCGTGTCCGCGTCGACCTCGAAGAACTGCTTCCACTGGTTCGGAAACGCGTCGTGAACAGAGAACATCAACGCCAGTGGCTCGCCCTCACCCTGGATCGCGTTGAAACCGTCGACCAAGGCCTTCTCGGCGTCGCCGCGCAGGCCAGCGCCGCCGGGCCGGGCGGTGTAGTCGATGTGGATGACGACATCCTCGATCGTTCGGTAGTCGAACTGCCGCACCTGCCCAGGCAGCTCGAGCGCCCAAGTGCTGATCGCCCCTGCGTACTCGAACGGCAGGTACCGCTCGTCGCGAAAGTCGAGGTTGAACAGCCCACCGTCGCTGACGGCGGTGCTCGTCGCTATCGACTGCCCCACCCCCGTGCCATAGGCAAACCGCGGATCCCCGCCGACCGGCTCTTCGGCGTACTCCGCCGTCTTCTCGAGCCGAGTCTTGTGCGTGAGCAGCTGCAGGTTCGCGCCCAAGCTGGTGTACGGCCCCACCACCGCCGGGATCGTCAGCCTCACGGCACGGATCCGTCGCATGTAGTGCCCAGGGTGATCGAGGTCAAACAGCACCTCCGGGATCCCAAAGTCGCAGCGCCCCGTCTCGCGGAGCACTCGCAGCTGCTCCGGATCGACCTCGGCCAGCGACACGCTCTTGCGCAGCTCGAACTCGCGGACGTCCCGATCCATGTACGCGAGATCCAGCCGCTCGAGGTCATGCCCAAGCCGCTCGCCCGCGAGCAGGCCCTTGTGCAAGCAATCCCAGTACCCAAACTCGATGATCGGCGGCTCGGCAGGATCGATCGCAAGCTCATGCCGGTAGGCCCGCTCAGCCCGCTTGGCCAGGTCGAACGCGAGCTGGTAGGTCTGAAAGTACAGCGTCGCCAGCTGGCCGCTCATCCAATCATAGAGCTCGCGGTTGCTGAACTTCGTGCGCATGTACGCGTCGACCGCCTGGGCGTGCTCGACTTGCTTCGCGTGGTTGTCGAGCTCGCGCTCGGCGATCTCGAGCCGGATCTTCGCTGCCACAATGTCCTTTGCGATCCGCTCCACCTCGAGCTCGGCTTGACTGCATTGCAGGCCCCAGTCCTGTGCTCGCCGATAGAAGCTGCTGTTGAGCGCCGCCCGACTGGCCTTCGAGTCCTGCTCCGTGGCCGCGTACGTGAATCCGGCCGAGATCATGTTCATGATGTTGGCGATCTGGAGACCTCCGAATGAAGCGCTTGGCGGAACCACGGAGATCTGCGGCAGCGCGCTCGAGATCGAGGCAGCGAGTTGCAAGCGCTGCGCCGCCGACCGCTGCTTTTGCGCCTTCTCGCTGGCGTCGAATTGTTGCTGCTCTTCCGGGACCAGCTTCTTCTGGAGCAGCTGGAAGTAGTGGGTGTTACGTTGGATCGCTGCCGTCTGCGCGGCCCCGAGCGAAGCGATCGCGCTAGCGGCCTCATCGCGCTGCTTGACCCGCACCTCGCGGATCCGCGCGAGCATCTCGAGCTCCTGACTCGAGCGGATTCGACCGAGCTGCTCGGCGTCGCGCTTCTCGATCGCCGACAACAAGCTGGCACCGAGCGCACGCAGGGAGCCCGCGAACGCGGACGCACGCGCGTGAACAGAGCGGAAGCGGTACGGCGGCAGGCCCGAGTCGAGGTGCCCGAGCACGGATCGCAGATCCAGCCCCGCGGCCGTGGCTTGCACGAGCAGCGCGGGGTTGATCGGCGGCTCGAACAAGGGCAACTGCCGCTCGACGCCATCAATGTTTTGGCAGTGGCGGATCTTGAACAGCCGATCCGCGATGATGTCCCAATATTTGAGCAGCTCCGGGTTCGGCGGATAGCAGAAATACCACGAGTTGGAGATCACCGGCACGCGCACCCAGGGCTCGTCCGGGCCGGCGTCACCACAACCTTGCTTCTTCAGCGCCTGGGCGGGGAGGTGGATCCAGCTCTCGAGCTGGATCATCGCGTTCGAGAACGGATCCAGGCCGATCGCATCGAGCTGGGCGAAGCTCTTGGCGCCGCCGCCGGGCCCGGGAACCGCCTGCGGCCGCGGACCGAGCAGCTGCGCGACCACGATGTAGAGCACGGTCGCCTCGGTGATCGACTCGATCGTGTCGCGGCGAAACAGGTTGTCCGCCCAGGCGATCAGGTTGTCGAAGTACTCACGCAACAGCGCCCGCTGGTAGACACCGGGGCGCACACGGGCGACCGCGTGAGGGTCGAAGGGGTTCGCCACCCAGGTGTCCACTTGCTGGGTGAACGCCTCGATCGCGGTCTGCTGCTCGGCGGGCGTGACTCCGATCCCGAGCATGGCTTCGATCTGATCCGTCGCCAGGATCTTCGCTTCGTGGAAGAAGGGTTTGATCCGCCAGAACTTCGAGGTCGGTGTCTCGCTCTCCAGCTTCACGATATCGATCGGGTTGAAGATCAGGTGATACCAGCTCTGCGCCTCTTCCCAGCGCTGCTCCGTGGCCAGCTTGCCGGCGAGCAGCATGGGCACGTGGTAGAAGATCTCCCAATTGTACGTGGCGTAGGGGTTGTTGAACGAGAAGTCGAATTCCTCGATCGGGAGGTCGCCGCGGACGGCCTTCGGGTTGAGGCCCATGCCGTCGGGATCACCGAATGGGTTGATGGACTTGCGTTGGCGAAACAGCTGGCTGTTGACCGGAGGGGCGTATAGGCCCGGGAGGCCGCCGCTCGCCAGCGCTTCTTGCAGGTCGCGCGCGAACGGGTGGTAGAGTTCGACCATCTCGAGCACGAAGTCCTGCGACGGGGGCGGGTAGTCGTCCTGGTTGCTGGGCAGGTCTTTGTTGGCCCGGACCATCGCAGCATTGCGGGCGGGCGGAGCTTTGCCGGAGGCGCCGCGGGTCTTGGGTCGCTGCTCTCGGGCCTGTCGGGGCTCGGGAGTATCGGGGACCTCGGGCTCGGGCGGCGGGCACAGCACGAGGTTCGCGGGCTTGAAGTGGCCAATGAGGCCGGGGTCACTCGCGTGCCTCGAGAACCGGAACTCGGGCTCGATCAGATACTTGCGCGACCGGTCATCGTAGATCGCCGGCAACTTGCTTGGATCGCGCCACGGGGTCCAGATGTTGGCGTGATGCACGAACGTGGCCTTGCGGCCGCTCGAGGCGCGCTTGAACAAGTCCACGAACACGTCGCCCTGGACGAAGTGGGCCGCCCAATCGTCACCTTCTTCAGCCTCCGAGAAGTGCAGGTTCGAGACATTGCGCTGTCCCTCGAACTCGTCGTACATGCCGAGCGCGATAAACCTCCTGGCGGTGATGAACTGTCGTTTGACGGTGAGATCATCGCTAATCGGAACGTCGACCATTTTTGTGGCGTACTCATCCCAGTCCATCCACGCGCCGCGGTCCTGAGCACGCTGCTCGACGGGAAAGTACGTGAAGGTCGCGATGATCCCCGGATTGCCGTCGCCCCCGCTCTCGGAAAAATCGATTTCCTGCCACAAGACGGTCGCAAGCATCCTCGTGCCGCTGACGTACAGGTGCAGCCGATAGTCGTGCGGCGGCAGGTACCTCGCCCCGCTGAGCTTCGACATCGTGGGCTTGCCCCAACCATCGGGGGCGCGCTCGATGTGGTGGACGCGGAAGCGATACCTCGGCGGGGCGTCCTCATCCGTCGCCTGCTGCTCATGCTCGGTCGCCCAGAACAAGTGCAGACGGCCCTTGTAGAGCACGATCGCCGCGGCGTCGCTGTCGATCCCGGTCGGCACGGCCTCCCACGCTTCCCAGGTACCCAGCGGAAGCCGCCGCCGCACGAACCACTCGTGCGGGCTCGCGTGCGTGCGCCCAAGCAACCACAGCTCACCCGTGTGCGGGTGCTCGTCGACGCCGATCATCTCGAGGTTGGCGACCCGGGCCAGCTGCTCGAGGTATTCGCTCAGCGCCTTCTCCACACGCGGCGGATCGAGCACACCCTGCATGAGCGTGGCCTCGAGCTCCGCGAACTCGGGTGTCTTGTCACCGCGCAGCTCCGGCTCGATCCAGTTCTCGGGGTAGAGGAACACCTTGCGGTTGGCCTCCCAGACCCGGTAGTTCTTCATCCAACCCCAGCGCTGGATCGCCTCGGGATCGAAGGTGACCTCCATGACGTCGAGGTGCAGTAGCACGCGGTGAATGAAGATCTGCACCGATGCGATCGCCTGCTTGATCCGCGAGGTCATCATGCAGGCGCTCATCTCGACGTCGATCAGCAGGTGCTCGAACACGTCGTTGGCGGTGCGAAATGCAGGCGTGCGGGCGATCGCAGCATCGACGAGAGCATCGCGCTGGCGCTCGCGGATCACGTCGCGCAGGGGCTTGGCGATCTCGGGCCAGCGGTCTTCGCCGTACTTGGCTCGGGTCGCTGCCTTGATCGCGGCGGTCGTGGCGAGCGTGGGGGTCGGGGTGGCCCAGTCGCGCAGGACGTCGAGACCGACGCCGAGGCGGTCGGCGGTGGCGATGAGCAGCTTCAGGCGAGGGGGGATGTACTCCTCGGCGACGGCGGCCGCGTGGGTGTCGTCGTAGCCGAGCGAGGTTGCGAGCGCGAGCACGGCGGTGGCGTCCCAGCCGGCGTGGTCGGACAAGATCCCGATCGCGTCGGCCAAGGTGGCGGCCTCGCTGATCTCCGCGGGGGCGAGCTCGCCTGGACGCGAGAGCTCGCGCAGGGTGAGGGCGTTGCACAGGCACGCCCAGGACTCGAAGCTCGCGGTGGCCGAGGCGGCGTCGAGGGGGAGCGCGTCGAGGTTCAGCCAGCCGTTGCGGCCCGAGTACCAGGCGGCCTGATCCGCGCGCAGCTCGAAGCGGACGCAGATCAGCGCGGCCTTGGCCAGGCGGGTCCAGGCGGCGAAGTGGATTGGGTGAGTGCCGATGTTCAGGCCAGTCGCGAGTTGCTCGTGGGTGGCGAAGGGTTGGCGGTAGACCTCGAACAAGCGCCCGTCGCCGGCTGGGTTGCTGAGCACGGTGGTAGCGAGGGCCTCGGCGACCGCCGCTGAAACTCCGAGCTGTGTGACGATCGTGTCGAGCACGAGCGCGCGCCGTCGCAGGTGCCCGACGACCCCCCGGAGGAGACACGTTCGGCGCACCGAGACGTCTGGCTCGTTGGCGAGCACGGCCAGGGCGGCGACGACGTCGACGACGCCGCTGAACTTGGCCTTGATGAACGCGACGCGGTCCTCGGGCTCGAGCGGCGAGGTCTGCTCGATGATCTTACAGGTGGTGGTGACGTCGTCGGCGTCGAGTAGCGCGGCGAGGTTGGTGGTCAGGGCCTGACCATCGGGGTCCTCGAGGTGACTGGCTTCGTCGTCGATCGTGAGTAGCCCCAGGGCCAGGTCGCCGAGGGTGCGGGCGACCGCGACGGTGTCGAGAGGGCCGGCGCCGATCGAGCGGTGGCGCAGCAGCCAGTCGAGCTCGTCAACCGAAAAACCGCTCTTGGTCAGTGCCTCGACCTGGTCGACGAAGTTTGCGGTCGACTGCGGATCGGCAAACGGTGCCAGACCACTCAGATCGACGAAATGCAGGAAGTCTGCGATCGAGAGCCGGAGCGTCCGCGCGAACACGACGCAACGAAACAGCGCGGTGAGGTTGGCGAACGAGAACGCGTCGCTGGCCAGGTCGGAGCTCGCCAGCAGCCGGTAGTCCCGCTCGCCGATCCCGAGGCCCGCGAGCACACGCGGCAGCTGCGTGGCGCTGATCGGGGTTGCCGGGTTGCTCTCGCCGAACAGCTGCGAGCCATCGCCTGCGAGGTTGAACGCCGGATCGATCGGCCCGAGGTCCTTGCTCAGAAAGCGGCGAGTGTAGAGCGCCCGCTTGTCGTCGCCGTCGCGGGCGTCGATCACGTTCGCCCAGAGCGTGGCGAGCTCGTCCCAGCCCAGTCGCACGCGCTCGCGGAGCAGCACGATCTGCGCGAGCTTGCGCAGCCCCGCGCGATCCAGCGTGTTGCCAAGGACGTCGCGCACCAGCACGTCGAGCATGCGCCGGGGGATCTTCGTCGCTCGCTCTAGGCGCACGAAGCGGTGGATCCGATCGAGCGCGGGCGCGTCCAAGAACGCGATCGTGGCATCCTCCAGCGCGCAGCTATCGGCCCACTGCATCACGATGTTGCCGCCGGGGTTGATGAAGTGCAGATCGAGCAACTCACGGAGCGCGTCGAGCTCGAGTCGCGCGCGCAGCAACAGCTCGCCGACGTCTCCTTGCTCGCCGGTTCCCCGAAGCACGTCGACCCATTCGTTGGCCTGCGCCGCGAAGCCCCAGAACTCGCGGCCGTCGGGCGAGACGTTGCCGCCGTACTCGCCCGCGATGATCTCAAAGGTCGTCGCGTCCAGGTCGAGCACGTCCGCCGCGATCGCGTCGAGCTCCGCGTCGCTGGGATCGACCCCGGCGACGCGGCGCATGAGCTCGTGTCGCGGGACGCCGAGGTGCCGCAGATACGTCCGCGCTTCGATCGTCGGCAGCGAGAACGGCAGGGTCCACGGGTGGACCACCTGCGTCAGCGCGGCGCTCTGGTAGATGTTCGCGTCGAGGTGCTCGGGGTGCAACCGCAGCTCCGCGGCCGTCCACGTGGTCTGCTTCGAGACCGGCCCGAGGCCACCCACGAGAAAATCCTCGAGCAGCTCGTTGACCAGATCGATATACGGCAACACCGTGTTGGTGTTGGCGCAATCGAGCAAGATGTGCGCGAGATCGGGCCGGCGAGCAAGCAGCACCGCGAGCGCGTTCGGGGCCTGCTGCGCCGGGCGTGCCTTCAAGAACGCGAGCAGATCTGCGAGGTACGCGGCCGGGCTGAACACCGAGCGGCAGTGCTCGCACACGCAATAATCGAGGTTGCCGAGGATCGTCGCCAGCTCGGTCAGGCCGTTGGGAGAGTCCTCGAGTTGCTTCGCGCCCTTGTTGGCCACCGGCACAAACTCGCCGCCGGTCTTGGCCAGGGCGATCTGCGACGACAGCCCGAGCACCAGCGAGTGGACCTTCGCGGCATTGTCCCAGACCGTGCCCGCGAGCGCCTCGCTGTCGTGGTCGTCGCTCGGGAGCAACGGCCCAAACCGCGACGCGAACTCGCTGCGCGTGCTGGCGACGATCTGCGTGGCCGAGGTGATCCCCTGCTCGAGCAGCGCCTTCGCGGTCGCGTAGCGGCCGATCGGCGGGCTCAGTCGGTAGACCCGCTGAACCCGCTCGAGGTTCGCGCGAGCCTGGGGCTGATCCGCGGGGGCGATGCCGGTCCACGGTGACGTCGCGCCGTGGAGGTAGTGGCCGATCGTGCTGTCGACAATATCGAACGCCGGATTGTTGTGCAGGAAGGCGGCGACCCCCTCGGTCTGCGGGGGCTGGTCTCGGGTGAGTGCGGCGCCAAGTGACACGGACGGGTACGCGCTCTCGAGCACGTTGAACAAGGTGCGCGCATAGGTCTGCCGGATCGTGCTCGCGTCGGCGCCCGGGATGTCATCGGGTGATGTGACGTCGTGCTTGGTCAGCATCGCGTCCCAGTCCGCGACGTTCCACGTCGCGGTGTCGGCGAGCTCGGTGATCGTGGCGTCGTTGCGCTCCGCTTGAAGCGCGGCGAGGGTCGGCAGGTGGGCGCCGACCAAGGTCGCGGCTTGGACGGTGAACTTCAGCTGCGGAATCTCGGAGGCGAGACTGGACGCTGCGGCGACCGTCCAAAACTCGTCGATCGGACCCTCGTGCGCGAGCCAGAGCTGCGTGAAGGTTCGCTGGTCTGACTCGGACAAACCGGCGGTGTCGAGGAGCGCCTGTTGGCTGACGCCTGCGACCAACCGGACGAGCTCAGCGTCCACCACGAGCTCACGCATCGCGGCGAGCTCTGCTGCGAGCTCGTCCGCTTGTGCCGTCTCAGACCCGTCGCCGGGCAGGGGAAGCCGCCGACCCGCCCACGCGCCACGGATTGCGCTCGTCCACGCGCGCTCGCCAGCCCGGAGCAGACCGAGCAGATCAGCTGGCAGCCCCGCCCGCAAGAACGCGTAGCAGCTCTGCGGCTTGATCGTCCGACCGTCTGCGAGCCGGTGCGCTTGCACGTAGGCCGCGAGGTGAGCCGAGGGCACGACGGCCCGCCGCGCGAGCCATTCGAGCCGATCCACCGGGACATCCTTGGCTTTTGTCGTGCCCAGCAGCGGCACGACGTCAGCCTCGAGCTGGTCCCACTCCGTGCGGCCTGGGTACGTGTCCGTGCTGAGCACGAGATCGACGATCGTGGTCGCTTCGAGATCACTGATGAGCCCGGACTCGATCATGTCCGCTCCGAGCTGGGCGCGAACGAAGACGTCCCAAGGTCCCGTGGACGGGGCCGAATCGACCCACGAGATTGTGTATATGCCGTTGGCGTCGGTGCTGGCCGCCGGGCCCTTTTGCGGTGATTCGCCAGTCAGACTGGTGACTTCGTGAATCGTGATGGTGGCATTGGAGACGGGCGTGCCGTCGTTGCCAGCCACCCGGCCGGAAACTGTATAGTTTGACATGATTGTGGGTCGGGCCGGGTAATGTGGATCATGGCAAGCCGGCCGAGCAGCCGGTTCACCGAAGGGAGTCGGCGCTAACGGTATCAGGGTTTGTTGTCGGGGCGAGCAAAATGGTCACTCTTCGCGAAGATCGAGCATGAGAGATCACAACGAAGAAACCGTGACGGAATCACCGTCGACGGACACGCACGCGCGGCTTCATGCCGCGTGGCCCAAAATGGGACGCATGCCGACCGCGGGTCGGGGACGTGCGAACGCTGGCCGGACTCCTCCCTCTAACTCGAGGGCGTTCGGGCGTCTGGCCGTGTTGATGAGGCCGCGGCGATCAACTTCCGCTGAGCCCGAAGGCGCGCTTCCGCCCGGGGCAGATGGGCGTCCAAGATCGCGGTCACGGTCTCTTCGATCAACGCCGACCCGACAACGCGAGCGTCGTAGTCCGCCCGGGAGGCGGGATCGAGCAGCACGCCGCGGGCCTCCTCGAGGATGCGCGCCCGCTCATAATCGGCCCCCACGACCTCTCGCTGGTAGGCGCCCTCGATCTCGTCGCGCTCCGCCTCCGGGCCGACCCCGAGGATCGCGTAGTAGTCGAGGTCACTCATGCTGCCGCGGCCATCGTCTCGCGGCAGCGACGCGCTCGCAACCAGGGGCGCGCAGACGGGGCATCGATCAGTGGCGAACAGCGGGGGTGTTCGGGTTGCAACGGCGTTGTACGGGCAGCATTGCTCATCGTGCCGACCGGCCGGACGGAAGAAAACTCAGCGGTCGAGCCGCGCGTGTTAGCGGTGCGACGCTTTCCTCGCCAGCCAACAGCTGGCGGAAGGAAAGCATCATGTTCATCAAACTACAGGTACTACTCACGTTCTTCGCGACGCTCACTGCCAACAGTGGGGCGCCCCCTGTTCTGTGTGACCTCGTCTACACGGACACGGGCAAGCCGATCCTCTGCGAGCCTCACCGCGACGGTGCGCCGGTCTACGACGACACCGTTTGCTGTGAGGGGCGCAGCTGCACCCCGGCTCGGGGGGGCTCGTGTGCCACCGGGACCCCCTACTACTGCGAACTCGGCGAGGTGCGGGCCACCGGCGAGGTGAGTTGCTACTTCGAGGTCCCCGACTTCTGCGCGGTGTTCCCCTGCAAGCCGGGGTTCCAGCCTCAGCCACAGGCGAACTACATTTGCTGCTACGAGGGGGTTTGCTGGAACACCTACGGAGCGTCAAACGACTGCGAGCTCCAGGACATCTACTGGTGCGACGACGGCGTCACCAACGAAGACGGCACCACAACCTGCTTCGACTAGGAGGCATCCGCGCGATGGAGACCTGTTTCCCAGTCTCCATCGCGCGACCTACTGGCCTCCAATTTCCTCAAGTGCATGGTCAAACCGAGCTACCTCGCCAGAGAGATGCTGCTCGGCAGCCCTGGCTCGACCAGCGCGAAGCACCTTTGTTGCCCGGCGGATTTCCGCTATCTCGATGTATAGCTTGCCCAGCCAGAGTGCGTCGGAAGTGTACCGGGCCCATTGCTGAGCATCGCTATCGAGCTTCAGGATCTTCCGCTCAGAATTTTCCGCGCCGTCTAGCTGTCGCAGCTCGAGGAACCCACGGAACTTCTGCAAAAGGATCTCGCGCGTCCGCCAGCTCCCATGCCCGAACTCGTC
>NZ_JMCC02000143.1 GCF_000737335.2 Enhygromyxa salina
TTTCGCTCCGAGGGACCCTCGGAGCCCGCCGGGCTGCCCGCCGTCACACCCACCCCCCAAACCCCCAAGATCCCCGCCCAACACGAACCCCCCCAGCCAGCTCGACAGGCAGTAGACCCCGCATGGCCCGATCGCGGCGGAGGCACCGGTTGCAACACGATGGCCCGGCAACCAGGGCTCCGAGGGTCCCTCGGAGCGAAAATTCACGGCGTATTAGACCCAATCGAAGCGGTGCCGGTCACTCGTACTACCAGAAGACCGACCCACCACATGCCAGCGGTGAGTGGTTTCGCTCCGAGGGACCCTCGGAGCCCGCCGGGCTCTCCACCGGGCGCCCCGCCGCCACATCCACCGGATCGGTGGAGCAGCAGCAGCAGCACTACTCCTCAGCGTCGCCCCCAGCTTCAACCGGCTTCTCGATCTCCGTGAGCACCCGCCGAAGCAACCCCTCCACCAACAGCGCCCGCTCACCAGTGTCGTAGCGCCCGTCTTGGTAGCGGGTCTGAATATCTTGGTACTTCTCGTGCGTGTCGGAGATCAGCCGCTTGTAGGGCTTGCGCCTGGCCATCACGTCGCGCTGGTTCGACCAGAAAAACGAGATCAACGTGGCGACAGTGAACCCAGTCAGGATCACGCCGAGCGGACCCGCGATCAGCCAGCGGATCCCAAACCGCAAGGCCACGACTCCAGCCGCCCCAATCGCCAAGTCTCGGACGCCCGCCTTCTTGACCCGTCCCCACGCCATGGGGATCAGCTCGCCGCTGGCGAGCACGAGCGCGACGAACTCCGGCCGCTTGGCTCCACGCGCGTAGGTGTCTTGCAGCACCTGTTGCATGAAGGCGTCGAAGTTCTCGTAGACCTCGGCTGGGTAAGCGGTGTGGGCGTCCGCGGCGGCCATGAAGGGCAGGCTAGCACGCTCGTGACCGGCCCTGACGCCGAGCTGAGCCCAAGCTTGGCTGCCGTCGGTGAACCTCTCTACCGAGACATCCGCAAACAGGCGAGAAGCCGCGCCCGGGCGGAAAGCTGTCATGGTAGGAATGCGGATGGCTGAGAAAGGCCCTCAGGCGGTCGTGTTGGCGGGGGTCCTCGCGCTGGCCGGAATGGGCGGCGCGACGTTCTTCCTGTTGGCCGCGCGCAGCGACCCGGCCGCTGTGGGACCATCGGCGCAGGTCGGCCCCGAACCCTCGGTCGCGGTCGCACAATCCGAGCGGGCGCCCGCGCGGGTCGACACCCAAGACTCGGTGCGAGAGGCCGGCGCTCCGTCGCGCCGCGCCGCGCCGCGCGACCGCATGGCCCGGGATCTCGAGCGTGAACGGATCTGGTCGTCGCTGCGGCGCAAGCACCAGCTCGAGCCCGCGGCGCCTGGCGCAGCCGCCCCAACCTCGAGCGCGGCGGCGCAGCTGCCGGTCCTCGACCCGCAGTACATCAAGACCGCGATCGCCGAGCAGTTGGTCCCAGTTGCGATCGAGTGCTACCAGAGCGCGCTCGAAGACGAACCCGAGCTAGCCGGCAAGCTGATCACAAACTTCACGATCATCGGCGCCGAAGACATCGGGGGGATCGTCGAAGACGCGGCGATCAGCGAGGACTCGACCCTCGACAGCGCGTTCGTGCGCGAGTGCATGCGCGAGTCACTGATGGCCGTGAGCTTCGAGCCTCCGCCCGACGGCGGGCGCGTCGAGGTCACCTACCCGTTCGAGTTCGAGCCCGAGTGAGCACTATTCGACCCGGTGAGGCCGGAGCGCGCGACCGATCACCGCGACCAGCGACTCGGGGCAGCGGCAGGTCGCGACGGCGTGGCGACCGGGCTCGATCACAGCGACCCCAGTCTCGCAGCCCTCGAGGCGCTCGCGGGTCAGGAACTCATCGAGGTGGCGATGAAAGTGCTCCGCGGTGCCCTGCGCTGTCGGGCCAAAGAAGTCCCAGTAGAGCGCCGGCTTGGGCGCGATCAGCTGCTGCTGCGCGCACGCCTCGATGGCTGGGATCGATCCAGCCAGCGAGTGATCATCGTCGACTTCGATCAGGTCGACCAGGCTTGGCTGCGGGTGCTCGGCGACGTAGCGGCGCGAGCTCTCGAGCGGCACGATCACGTCGTTGGTGCCGTGAATGATCGTGGTCGGGCAGCTGACAACCGGCCGCGCGGGGTGGGTCATCGCGTCTTCGACCAAGCCAAAGTGCACGCTCACGGGGGTGCCGGTCGCGTCGGGCAGCGCAAAGCTGCCCTGCTCGCGCCACTGATCAAAGCCAGTCTGGCCGAGGATCTGCGGCCAGCGCTCGACAAAATCGAACGCCGGGCACAGCAGGATCAGCCGATCCACCCGCTCGGGGTGCAAGCTGGCCCACCGCGCGGCCAGGTACCCACCCATGCTCGAGCCCACAAATCGCCAGCGCGTGCTACCAGGCTCCACGCCCTCTGTTAGATCGAGTTCACGATCGAGCTCGTCGAGCGCCGCGAGCATGCCCGTGTAGCTGAGCTTGGCGAAGCTCGGGGCGTTGAGGTTGGGCGTGTGCAGCTCGAGCCCTTGCTTGGCGTAGTAGCGGCGTAGCGCCTGCCCCTTGCGCGCCTGGGGCGACGAGGCGAACCCGTGCAGGTAAGCGTGGCGGACCTGCATCACGGCTTGACCCGCTCTGGGGGGCAGGACGCGGGATCCCACTTGCCGGTCCCGGCCTTGCTCGCCAGGCACAGATCCGACACGCACGCCGCCTTGCCGTCGCGCTCGCCGGCGCAGTTGCGTAGATCCGCGGCGCAGACCTCGACGCTACAGCCAGCGAGGCCGAGCGCCGCCCAGACAAGAACGAGCGCAGTGAAGCCCGACATGCGGCGTGTCTAGCCGGATCGCCGGGCGGGTTCAAGCGCTGTGACAAGCCGTGTGGTTGTGGTCTAGCGCGTGGGCATGGCTCGCAGCTCCAGCGCCAACGAGCCCCACTCACCGTGCTGATCCAGCTGCGGCGCCCAGCCGAGCACGGCAATGCGCCCCGGGCCGCGGCACCACTCGAGGACCACCCGCTTGAGGACCGGCTCACCGCTGCTGTGCACGCCCTTGCCGGTGACGACTGTGCACAGGCGGATCCGCTCGCTTCGGCACGCGTGGATGAACAGCTGCAGGTGGCGCAGCGCAGCTTCCCGATCGAGGCGACGCAGGTTGAGGGTCGCGCGCTCGCGCTTGCTCGCGCGCTCGATCAGATCGTGCTGCTTCGGGTCGAGCTGCGGACGATCGAGCAGCGCGGACGGGACTGTCGCGATGTCGTCTGCCCAGCTTCGACCGATCCAGGCTTCGGAAGGATCAAACTCGAGGCTTGGCTGCGGCGGCGGGGCGGGTACCTCGTCGCCGCGGGGGGGGGGACGGATCTGTGCTGGTTGATCCACGGGCGCTTGGGGGAGCTCCCGCTCGCTGAGGACCACGAGCCGATCAAACTCGATGCCCTCACACACGCGGGGGTTGTCGTGGTCGAGCAGGCTGAAGATCAGCGCCATCAGCTCGCCCTCGTCGAGCCGGCGGCGCTCGGGCTCGGGCTCGGGCTCGGGCTCGGGCGGGGGAGGCTCTGCGGGCGCGAGCTGATCCAGCAACGGCTCGAGCAGCGCACCAAACTTCACGCGGGGATCCGCGTCGCGCTCGTCAGCGGCCACGTTGGGTGCAGTAGCACGGCCGATCCACCAGCGCGATGACGAGACCGCGCCGAAGCGCGCGCCGCAATCCACACGACGCGATCCACACGACGCAATCCACGACCCGTCGCGCGCGGCCCCTTCGTGATGGCTCGCCAAGGCGGGCGGCGACCTCTCCGCCGGATCCGAACAGCCCAGCAGCGGCGCGGGCAGGCTATGCTGGCCCACGTAACCGATCCTCACCGGACCCCGTAGCCTCGACGCCGCCAGCGATCTCGCCATGTCCAAACCTCGCCCCGAGCCCTCCGAGCCCTCCTGGTCCAACCTCGACGCGCAAGCGCAGACAGCCGAGCGGCGCCCCGCGGTGCTGCGTGCGATGGCCCGGCGGCGCTTCCTCCAGCAAGCCGGCGCGGGCGCGGCGGTGCTGGCGTTTGGCGGGGCCTATGTGATCGCCGAAGACGGCTTGATCGCACGGGCCAAAGCCGAGACCCGCCCCGACGGGCGACCGCGCCTGCCTCCGGGCCAGCAGGTGATCACCAGCGTGCGGCCGATGGGCGGCCAGCCCGGCGACACCTCGAAATCAAACTACTGGCTGCGGATCCACGGGGAGGTCGACAACCCGATCGATCTCGATTTTCGGGCGATCCTGAAGCAGACCCAGGTGACGCGGGCCGAGGACGTGCACTGCGTGACGGGCTGGACGGTCCTCGGCGCCAAGTGGACGGGCGTGCAGCTGAAGACGCTGGCCAAGCTGGTCGGCGTCAAGGACACGGCCCGATTCGTGATCTTCGAGGCCGCGCATGGCTACACCTCCAACATCCCAATCGCCGACGCGCTGCGCGACAACGTCATGGTCGCGCACAAGCTCGACGGCGCGCCGCTGACCACCGAGCACGGCGCCCCCGTTCGAGCGGTCGTGCCGGATCTGTACTTTTGGAAGAGCGCCAAGTGGCTGACGGGGATCCGCTTCGTGCGGCGTGACGTGTCGGGCTACTGGGAGCAGCGCGGCTACAACGACCACGGGGACCCGTGGAAAGAGCAGCGGTACTCTTGATATTACCCCCACAGCCGCTTTCGCACTTCGGGTCACTCGCTTCGCTCGCTCCCAATTGGCCGTTTGTTCGCGGGGGTGTGATTGGCCCCCTAGAAGGGGGCTCAGCTCGTGTCAGCGGACGCTTTTGCGATCGCTTGGGTTTGGCGGTCGCTCGCGTGTCAGTGGACGATTTCGCTTTTGCGATCGCTTGGGTTTGGCGGTCGCTCGCGTGTCAGCGGACGATTTCGATTTAGCGATCGCTTGCGTGTAGCAGTCGCTCGTGTGTCAGTGGGCGCTTTCTCGATCGCTCGGTGGGGGTCGCTCGAGTGTCAGCGGGCGTTTTCGCGATCGCTTGGGTGTAGCGGTCGCTCGCGTGTCAGTGGGCGATTTCGCGATCGCTTGGGTGTAGCGGTCGCTCGCGTGTCAGTGGGCGATCTCGATTTAGCGATCGCTTGGGAGGGCGGTCGCTCGCGTGTCAGTGGGCGATTTTCGATTTGCGATCGCTTGGGTGCGGTCGCTCGCGCGCCAGCGGGCACTATTTCGCTAATCTGCTGAGCGCTCGCCGTTGCCGACGTCCCAGGCGGCGCGCTTGCGGCCGGGGGCGAGGGCGTAGGCGCAGGGGATCACGACCAGGGTCAGCGCGGTCGAGACGGCCAGGCCGCCGATCACGGCGAGCGCCAGTGGTTGGCGCAGGGCGGCGCCTTCGCCCAGACCGAAGGCCATCGGCAGCAGGCCGAGCACGGTCGTGGCGGTGGTCATCAGGATCGGGCGTACGCGGACCTTGCCGGCGTCGATCAGGGCGTCGTGGACGGTCATGCCGGCGCCGCGGCGTTGGTTGACGGCGCTGATCAACACGATCGCGTTGTTGACCACGATCCCGCCTAAAATAATTGCCCCGATCCCGACCATCGCGGAGATCGGGGTGTGGGTCAGCAGGCACGCGAGCACGACCCCGACCATGGCGAGCGGGACCGTGAACATGATCAAGAAGGGGTGGTGCAGGCTCTCGAAGCTCGACGCCATGACCACGTAGACCAAGAAGATCGACAGCAACGCGGTGAAGGCCAAGCTCTCGAGCGAGTCGCCCATCTCTTCGGCCTGGCCCGCGAGCTCGGTCTCGACCCATGCGCCGGCGGGGATCTGGGCGCTGGCGACGTCGAGCGCCTCGGTGATCTGGGCGGCGAGGCTGCCGAGGTCTCCCGCGTCGGCGCGGGCGCGGATCCGGAGGCCGCGGCGCCCGTCGATCCGCCGGATCTCGGCTGGGCCAACGGCAGGCTCGACCCGCGCCACCGCAATCAGCGGGATCGACTTGGGGGTGCTGCGCTGGCCGGTCATGGCGTCGGTGGTGCTGCCCACGACGCCAACTTGGATCCGCTGCACGTCCGAGATGTCGGAGCGATCGACCTCCGGCAAGCGCACGCGGATGTCGAGCTGCTTGTCGGTCGCGTGCAGCTGGCCGGCGACCTCGCCTTGGATCCCGCGCTGGATCGCGGCGGCGGCTCGGTCGACGTCGAGGCCCGCGAGCGCGAGCCGCTCGCGATCGAAGTCGACGCGGACCTCGGGCCGCCCCGTAAGATCGTCGGCCGCGACGTCGGCGAGGCCTTCGATCTCGCGCAGCCGGGGCAACAGCCGCAGCGTGTGGGCGACCGCGTCGGCGCTCTCGTCGGCGAACACCCGCACCTCCACGGGCGACTCGAACGAGAACAATTCCGGCCGACCAAACCGGACCCGGTGCTCGATGCCGTCGAGCACCCGCTCGGTCGCCGCTGTCACGTCCGCGAACAGCTGCTCCTCGATCGCCTCGAGCTCGCCGCTGGCGATCAGCTGCGGCTGCAGACGAAAATTGATCTGCGCCAAGTGGGTGCCCGCTTGCCCGCCCGTCGCCGAGCCGCCTTGGGTCACGCTGCCGACCCGCGCGAACACCAACTCGAGGCGCGGATCCTCGCCGAGCTCGCGCACGATCCCCCGGGTCAAGGCGGTCGAGCGCTCCAGCGCCGTCCCCTGCGGCAGCTCGATCTGCACGTAGACCTCGCCCTGGCGAACCTCGGGCAGCAGCGTGCGGCCCAGATCCCGACCCGACCACAACACCAGCGCGCACACGCCCACGCTCAGCAACAGGACCGGGATCCGGCCCTTCAGCGCGACGTTCAAGAACCGCGGGTACTGGGCCTCGAGCAGCTCCCAACCCCGGGTCAGCGGCCACGCGACCCGCTGCAGCAACCACCCCAGGCCCGCGACCAACAGCCGGATCGGCACCCACAAGAGCGCCGGGATCGCGACCAGCCAAGCCAGCGCCGAGCGCTTGGACTTGCCCTCGGGTGTCAGCGCGGCCGGGTCGACGTCCTCGTCGCCGATCGCCTGCAGGACCGGGACCAAGGTCAGGCTCACGATCATCGACGACATGATCGAGAAGCTGACCGCGTAGGCGAGATCGCTGACGAGCTGCCCGGCCACGCCCTGCACGAAGGCCATCGGGAAGAACACCGCGACCGTGGTCAGGGTCGAGGCCACGACCGAGCTGGCGATCTCCACCGTGCCCCGGACCGCGCTCTGCCGCCGGCCGAGCTCCGGCTGTTGCTCGCGGACCCGGGCGATCGCCTCGAGCGTGACGATGCTGTTGTCGACCAGCATCCCGACCCCGAGCGCGAGCCCGCCGAGGCTCATGAGGTTGAGCGAGATCCCCAGCGTGGTCAGGGGCACGAAGCTCACCAACAGCGAGATCGGGATCGCCACGCCGATCACCAAGGTCGAGCGAAGGTCGCGCAGGAAGAACAGCAGCACCAAGATCGCCAGGCCGCCGCCGATCAAGGTGTTGAGCGCGACCTCCATGATCGCCGCGTCGATGAAGCTGGCCTGGTTGCTGAGCACGACCAGGCGGTGGCCCTCGGGCAGCTGCTTGGAGACCTCGGCGATCCGCTCGAGCACCTTGTCGGCCACCCGCACGGTGTTGGCGTCGCCCTCGCGGAACACCGCGAGCTCGATCGCCTCGTGCTGCCCGACCAGCGAGACCTCTTCGCGCTCGAGCGGAGCCCGCCGGATCCCGCGCCCGCTGACCAGCTCGCGCAGGCGCAGCTCGCCGCTCGAGGTCGTGCCTTCACGGATGATGATCTGCCCGAGCGCCGCGGGGGTCTTGGCCTCGTGGACCGTGCGGATCAGGTAGCGGTTGCCGTCGTCGGTCAGGCCGCCGCCCGGGCGGTTGATGTTGTCCGCGCCGATCGCCGCGACGACCTCGCTGGCGTCGACACCCAGCGCGACCAGCCGCTCGGGGTCCAGCTCGACGATCACCTCTTCTTCGTCGCCGCCGTGCAGCTGAACGGCCGCGACCCCGTCGAGCTTCTCGAGCGTCTGCTTGATGTCCTCGTCGGCGAGGTCGCGCAGCGCCCGAAAATTCGTGACCCCGTCCGCCGACTCGACGACCAGCGCCAGCCGCAAGATCGGTTCTTGCGAGGGGTCGTAGCGCAGCACGATCGGCCGCTCCGACTCGGTCGGCAGCCGCACGCGATCCAGCTTCTCGCGCACGTCGGCCATCGCGTCGTCGATCCGCGTGCCCCAGGCGAAGTCGAGCATCACCTCGCTGACCCCCTCGCGCGAGCTGGACTCGACCGCGACGACCCCGGGGACCCCACCGACGAGCTCCTCGATCGGGCGCGTGACCAGCTCTTCGATCTCGGCGGGGGCCGCGTCGGCGTAGTCGGTCTGAACCGTGATGCTCGGGTAGCCCAGATCCGGCAGCAGCTCGACGGGCATCCGCGTGAGCGCGACGATCCCGAACAACAACAGCGCGACGGTGACCATCGTGACGGTCACCGGTCGCGTGACCACCCCCGCGATTACGCTCCAGATCCCGCGGGGCCGAGTGGGGGGCGCATCGCCTGTGGACGCTCGCGTCACGCTGGCGACTCCCGCCCATCGAGCGAGTGCAGCGAGCGACCGGACGCGAAGCGGACGTGCATGGGAAGTCCAGAAGGGATGGGCAGGGGGGTCTAGTGACGCTTCCCGCCGCCGCCCCAGCCGCCGCGGCGCTTGCCTTGCTCGTCGTTCTTGGCTTCCGGCTCGGGCTCGCGCTCGACGTCGGGCTCGCCCGCGGGCTTGACGGGCATGCCTTCGGTGATCCCGTTGGCGTCGACCAGCACGCGATCCTCGGCCGCGACGCCGCCGAGGATCTCGACCCGATCCGTCCCCTCTAGCCCGATCTGCACGGCCACGCGCCGGGCCTTGCCCTCGCGCAGCAGGTACACGTAGCGCTGGCCCTCGAGCTCGAACACCGCCGCGGTTGGCACGCTGGGCGCCCCCTCGCGGCGCTCGAGCAGGACCCGCGCGCGAACGAAGGCGCCCGGCACGGCCAGGGCGGGGAAGGTGTGTGCGCGAACCAAGAACTCCACGGTCCCGGTCAGCGAGTCGACGATCGGCGCCCGACGGACGACCTCGCCGTTGAACGTGGAGCCGTCGATCAGCTCGATCTCGACCGAGTTGCCAACGGTCACGCGCGCAGCCTCGCGCTCGGGCAGGTGCAGCGGCAGCTCGAGGGCCGAGAGATCCGCGAGCTCGTAGATCACCGTGGCGGTGCTAGCGAGGTTGCCCACGTCCACTGCGCGGCCGATGATCGTGCCCGCGAACGGTGCCCGGACGCTCATCGTCGAGGCCTGCGCGCCCGATAGCCGGGCGGCGGCCTTGGCCGACTCGAGCTCGTAGCGGCGCGCGTCGACCTCTTCTGCGCCGACCGCCCCGCTCGCTTCGAGGTTTTTGAGTCGGCCAAGCTCGGCCTCCACGTTCGCGGCCGCGACCCGGTCGCGCTTGGCCTGCATCGAGAGCTCGCGGCCGTCGAGGCGGGCGAGGATCTGGCCGTCCTCGACCACGTCGCCGACCTCGACCTCGAGTACGTTGATGATCCCCGCGCGGATCGGGCGGAGCTCGGCCCGACGCAGTGGCTCGAGCGTGCCCGAGGCTCGGTAGTGCCGCTCGATCGTCGCGGGCCCGAGCTTGGCAACCTCAATGGCGAGGGGCTCGGGCGGGCCGCCGCCGCCGCCGCGTCCACCGGGCCCGCCACCTTTGCCCCCGCGCTTGCCCCCACCTTTGCCTCCAGGCTCAGCACCCGACGCGCCGCCACACCCAAGGATCCCGAGCATGCTCGCGCACCCGGCAATGAACGCCCTGCGCCGCCACGCCTGCGCGGCGGGGGGGCGCGCGGTGTGCCGGCCATTGGCGTCGCCGGATCGTGCGGGGTCTCGAGCTGTCATGTTTGCCTGCGCTCGGCTACCACGGCCGCGTACCCAGTGGTAGGACAGCGCCATGGGTCAGTCAACGAGCCGCGCGCCCAGCCGGGAGTTACTCGCGGCGAGCCACGCGTTTCCTGGCGAGTATCTCATCAAGGCGTTCGGCCCCGCGACCGAGACCTTTCGCGTCGCGATTCAGGCGGCTGGGCAACAGGCGGTTGGTGCGCGACTCGAGCTCAGCGAGCGGGTCAGCAGCAAGGGCAATTCGATCTGCATCACACTGTGTTTGCAGGCCGAATCCGTCGATGAAGTCATCCTCGCGTACGAGCGTCTGCACGACGTCCACGGGCTTCGGATGATCCTGTGAGACTATTCACTAGGTGTTGTGGCCGACGAGGTTCGGCATCAGCGCCAAGTCCTCGACAATCTCCCCGCCGACATCCCGGCGACCTGCTCCGACGACAACGATCCCGCCATGCATGAGTCCCGCGTTCTGAGGTCTTCGCTCTGTCTGCTTCTCCTCGCCGGGCTCGCTGGCGGCACGCTCGGGTGCAAGCCCAAGGCGGTGCGCGGCGGCCCGGGGACAGAGAACCCCAACCTCGATCAAGGCGCGATGAGCACGACCTTGGATCGCGTGGACATCGACTATCTCGTCAACGAGAACCTCAACGCGATGTTCGCCTCGGCCTGGTGGGCCCGCGATGTTCAGGGCTCGATGGCCAACCCCCCCATCGTCGCGATCTGGCCGATCAAGAACGCGACCAGCATGCACCTCGACGACCAGATGCTCACGCTGCTCTCGCAGATCGAGACCACCATGGTGAACTCGGGCGCGGTCTCGGTCGTCAGCCGCGAGCGCCAAGCCGAGATGGTCTCGGAGGCACAGATGCAAAACTCGGATCTGTTCGATCCCTCGACCGCGGCCCGGCTCGGGGCCCAGCTCGGCGCGAAGTACTACATCACTGGCAAGGTCACCTCGACCGAAGAGCGCTTCGACAAGGAGCGCCGCATTCAGTACTCGCTGTTCATCCAGGTGATCGAGATCGAGACCAGCGTGGTCAAGTTCCAGTTCACCTCGGAGCGCAGCAAGGCGATCGTCCGCTAATTTCATGGCCTCCCGCAGGCGAACTCGCAGGCAGCCGTGGCTCCCGCTCGTCGGTCTCGTGGGCATCCTAGGCCTCGGGATGGGCCTCGGGGTGGGGAGCGGGTGCGCGACCTACTCGGACAAGACCGAGTCGATGCGCGAGCTGATCTCGGCCGGGCAGTACGAAGCCGGGCTGGCCGAGGTCAACCGCTTCATCAAGGTCAAAGACCCCGTCGAGCTGCCGACCAAGTGGAAGAGCGAGACCGCGTTGGCGGTGCTCGAGCGCGCCACGATCCTCCACGCCATGGGCAGCTGGGACGCGAGCGCGACCAACTTTCAGGCCGCCGACGAGCAGCTCGAGTTCTTGGATCTGCGCAGCTCGGCCGACGAGATCGGTCGCTACGTCTTCTCGGACGCGGCGACCCACTACCGCACCACGCCAACAGAGAAGCTCTCGCTCAACGGCGTGAACCTGATCAACTACCTGGCCCAAGGTGACCTCGACGGCGCCGCGATCGAGGCCAAGCGCTTCACGGTGATGCGCAACTACCTGCTCGACTACGACCCCGAGCACGCGCACGGGGCGTTTGGTTCGTACCTCGCGGGCTTCGTCGCCGAGCGCCAGGGCAACCCCGACAGCGCGCTGCGCTACTACGACGAGGCCCTGCAAGAGCGCGAGCTGCCCACGCTGATCGAGCCGATCGGTCGGCTTGGCCAGCGCGGCAGCTATCGGAGCGAGCGACTGGATCGCTACCTTGGCGGCGGTGGGGCCGGGTTCCCAGCCCCAGCCAAGGAGGCCGCGCCAGCCGAAGCGGCGTCAGACGACGACGAACCGGCCCAGGACCCGGCCGCGCCGATCCCCGTAGCCGACGCCAACCCAGCTGCCCCCAACCCGGCCGAGGTCCTCGTCATCATCAAGACTGGTCGGGTGCCCTACAAGGTGCCGGTCCGGATCCCGATCGGCGCCGCGATCGGCTTGGCGGGCGCGTTCGTGACCGGCAACACCGCGCTGCTCGAGCACAGCGCGATGAAGGTCGTGGTGTTCCCGGATCTGCAGCCCGCGGGCAACCTGTTCGACAGCGCCGAGTGGACGATCGACGGCTACCCCGTGCAGCTCGACTTGGTCAGCGATCTCGGCGCCGAGATCAACCGCGAGTTCGATGAGCTGCGCCCCAAGATCATCGGCTCGGCGATCACTCGCATGATCGTGCGCGCGGCCGCGGCCGAGGGCGCACGCGCTGCCGGCAACCAAGGCAACGAGGTCGTCGGGCTGCTCAGCGCGCTGGCGATCGAGGGGGCCATGGTCGCCCTCGACAAGCCCGACACCCGCTCGTGGACCACCCTCCCCGACCGGGTGTGGATCGGCCGGACCCAGGTTCCCCCCGGGGAGCACACCCTCGAGATCGTCGTGCGCGGCAGCGGAGGTGAGGAGCGTCGCACCGCCCAGGTGAATGTAGGCCCCGGGGGCTACGTTGTCCTGGACGTCACCACCTTGCGCTGACGAGTTTTGCGGTCACCGCCAACACGCGAGCATCCGCGACAGATCCGGTCCATGATCATCCCGAAGCTCAGGAGTACGCCATGACCCTCGCCCTGCTCTCTACCGACCGTGTTGCCCGTCGCCGCAGCGTCACACTTGCCAGCGTGTTCCTGGGTACTCTCGCCGCCGCGGCCGTCATGGTCGCGACGCCGAGCGAGGCCGAAGCCGCCGTCCGTGGTGGACCCAACGGCATCGAGTTCGAGGGCGCACAAGATCGCCGGGGTGTCTACGTGGGCCCCGGCGTCTTCTTTGGTTTCTCCGGCATGAAGGGCACCTTCGTCCCAGACGTCGGGCTCAACCTCGCGTTTGGTGGTGGCGTGTCCAAGCGCGTGTTGCTCGGCATCAACTTGCACGGCGCCAAGTATCTGGGCCGGGCCGAGGGGGCCAGCTCGTGGATGTTTGGTGGTGACTTCGAGTTCACGGGCTACGCCTGGCAGGGTCTGTACCTGCGCACGGGCCTGGGTGGCGTGGGCCTGCCCGCCGGTGACCCCAACAACACCCTGGTCGCGGGGATCGGCGGCAACGTGGGCGTGGGCTACGAATTTTGGCTCAACGCGACCGCGGCCGCCTCGGTCGGGATCACCTACGATCTGCGCTTCCTCGCCGGTGAAGAGCGGCTAGTGCCCGATCCCCTGCGCCACACGGGCATGGTCGGGATGCGCTTCACGTTCTTCTAGGCCCGACTCGAGCGCTGAACACGGGAAATGCGTTCAGACGTGTCCGCGCGCAAACGGCCCGACCCGTCTCGATCGCGGCGAAACTCGTGATCACGCTCACGGTTTTGCACGGATACACCCTTTGCTGACCGAGTTCGTGACGGACTCCACCATAGCCCGTAGAATCGCGCCCTGATGGCGAAGTCCAAGAAGGACAACGGCGAGGGCGAGAGCGAAGACGATAGGACTGCAGATCTCGAAGCCGAGATCGCTACCCTTCGTTCGGATCTCAACGACGCTCGAGCTGACCTACGCGACGCGCGAGCAGATCGCGAGCAGGCCCGTGACGAGGTCAAGCGCGTGCGCGAGGAGCTTCAGAGCGCTCGGCTCGAGCGCGACGCGTGTCGCGAAGAAGCCCAGCAGCTGCGAGCGCAGGTCGCAGAGATCGCACAGCGCCCCAGCCCCGCGGTCGTGGATGATCGGCTTGGGTACCTGCGCGAGCTGCAAAACAGCATCATCAGCGCCGCGCCCGACGTCGACGACACCCTGACCGCGTTGACCGAGATGCGTGCGGGCCTCAAGAGCATCGCCGAGAGCGTTGATCTGCTCGCGTCGAACGCCGAAGAGAGCTCCAGCTCGATCCTCGAGATGGCCGCCGCCAACGACGAGGTCGCCGAGAGCATGTTCAACCTCGCCTCCTCCATAGAGGAGACCGCGATCTCGATCGAAGAGATGACCTTCTCGGTCCGCGAGGTCGCCAAGAACATCGAGGCGCTCTCGACCACCGCCGAAGAGACCTCCTCGGCCATGAACGAGATGGACATCTCGATCCAGCAGGTCGAGAACAACGCCAACGAGACCGCGCAGCTGTCCGAAGAGGTGGTGTGGGCGGCCGAGGGTGGCGTCGACGCGATCAACCGCACGATCGAAGTCATCAACTTGATCAAGACCTACTCGGCCGACGCGGTCTCCGTGATCAGCCGGCTCGGTCAGCGGATCGGCGAGATCGGCCTGATCCTCTCTGTCATCGACGACGTCGCCGAGCAGACCAACCTGCTCGCGCTCAACGCTGCGATCATCGCCGCCCAGGCCGGCGAGCACGGCAAGGGCTTCGCCGTCGTCGCCGACGAGATCAAGGACCTCGCCGAGCGCTCCGCGACCTCGACCAAAGAGATCGCCGAGATCATCAAGGCCGTCCAGCGCGAGAGCTACAACGCCGTCGAGGCCGTCCAGCGCTCCAGCAAGTCCGTCGACGACGGCGTCCGCGTCAGCCACCAAGCCGAAGACTCGCTCAAGCGCATCTCGGACTCGGCCCGCCGCTCGACCCAAATGGTCCGCGAGATCGCCCGCGCCACCGTCGAGCAGACCAAGGGCTCCAAGCAGGTCACCGACGCGATCAACGTCGTCGCAACCACGGTCCAGCAGGTCGCCACCGCCACCTCCGAGCAGGCCCGCGGCGCCGAGCAGATCATGAAGTCGGCGGAAAAGATGAAGCAGATCACCCGCCACGTGGAACGCTCGACCCAAGAGCAGACCCGCGGCAGCCGGCAGATCACCCAGGCGATCGAGACCATCTCCGAGCAGATCAGCCAGCTGAGCTCCGCGCACCAAGGCCAGACCCAAAACGCCGACACGATCGTCGAGCGCCTGTCCTCGATCCGCGAAGCCACGCAGAGCCAGATGGAGCTGATCGAGCGCGCCCTAGGCCAGATCTAGTCGCCCCCAGCGGGCGCTGTGCATGTGTAGAGAGCGGACGCTTCGCGGACGCTCTCTAGCTGCGGTCCCAGGTCGGGCCTACGAGGACCTTGTCGTGGTTCAGCGAGCGGCAGCGGAGCCCGCCGAGCAGACCAAGCCCCGCACGTCGAGGGGCGGTTCAGGCTCTCTCCAAGGTTTGAGCTCGAGCCGCCTCCCCCAGCGGAGCAAGTAAGCCCCGCACGCCGAGGGGCGGTTCAGGCTCTCTCCAAGGTTTGAGCTCGAGCCGCCTCCCCCCCAAGCGCACGAAGATGAGAGGTCCCCCGCCCGATCGCAGCGGAGCAAGTCACCGCGAACGCAGAGCGCACGCAAGGCCGCAGACGACCCCAACTCGGCGTATCTACGCACGTGGAGATTAACGAAGCCACGCTCGGTCGGGCCAATACACCGATCGACAGGAAGCGGGGTCACGAAACTGAAGTAGACCTAGCCGAGTTGGGGTCGTCTGCAGCCAGTGCGCGGTCCCCCACCGGACACTCACACCCCCGCAAACGCAACCACCAACCCAACCCAACCCAACCCAACATCACCGATAAGCATCAGGCTCGATCTCAAACCGCTCAATCCATCGGTGGATCTCTTTCGGTTCGCGATGCAGCGCCCGAGCAACCTCAGCCGTATCCCCGCCCGTCTTCGCCAGCTCACTGACCAGCTTCGCCCGCAGCTCGCTGACGCTCTCGGGCGACTGCGGCATGTCGCGGCGGCTGGCCAGGATATCGTCGAGCAAGTCCCGCGAGATCTCGCCGTTGGTGCCCGCCAGGATCGACGCCGTCGCCAGCGTCTGATGCAGCTCGCGAACATTGAAGGGCCAGCTGTGGCTGAGGATCCGCCGAAACGCCCGGGTTGCGATCTTGACCTCGGTCCCCGCCCGCGAGCGATACACGACCTTGGTCAGCACGCCCAGATCTTCACGACGCCGACGCAGCGGCGGCAAGGTGGCCGCGAACCCAGCCAGGCGCGAGTATAGATCCGGCCGAAATTTACCAGCTTCGACCAGCGCCCGGATGTCGTGCAGCGTTGAGCAGATCACTCGCACGTCGAACTTGCGCGGCTTCTCTTCGCCGATCCGCATGACTCGCCCCTCTGCGAGCGCGGCGTGAAGCTTGGTCTGGGCCGCGGGCGAGAGCTCGCCAAGCTCGTCCAAGAACAGCGTGCCCTTGTCGGCCTGCTCGAAGATCCCCGGCCGATCTTCGTCGGCGCCGACGAAGGCCCCGCGCTTGTGGCCAAACAAGATCGAGTCGATGCGATCGTCGGACAAGGCGGCGAGGTTGGTCGCAACGAAGGCACCGGGCCGACCGCTGAGCTTGTGGACCGAGCGCGCCGTGATCTCTTTGCCGGTGCCGGTCTCGCCGTGGAGCAGCAGCGGCACGTCGCTGCTCGCGAGCCGCAGCAAGGTCCGCTGGATCCCGCACAGCATCGGGTTGGAGGTGCCCGAGGGGTCCAAGACCCGCACGTGCTCCGGGGGGACGTCGTGCTGGGTGATCTCGCGGATCATCCAGAACGAGCGGCCAACCTCGAACACCTGGCCGGCGAGCAGCCGCGCCATCCCGGGGATCGCCTGGCGCTCGATGTGGGTGCCGTTGCGGCTGTCGAGGTCACACAGGTCGAACTCGAGCGCGGATCCGGACTTGACGATGCGGACCTCGGCGTGACGACCACTGACCCAGCCAAGCGGGATCCGGAGCGAGAGCTCGCTGTCCACGCGCTCGGCCTGGAGATCCGAGCCGCTCACGCGGCCGAAGCAGATCTTGGAGATGCCGTCGAGCGACCACACGCCGCCCGCGTTTCGGAAGTCATTCTCGCTCGACCCGATGAAGATCAGCCATGCGTGCGCCGGCCCCTGGCCGAGCAGCGGCGAGTCGTCGGACAAAGTTTCTTCGGGGATGGTCACGTCCACAACAGTTCAACGCCTGGTCTGAGATGTTACCTGGCTTCAACGTGACGCACACGAGCCACATCCGCAAAACCACGCGACACGGCGAAAATCATCGGCTCGCGTTCGAAAGATCAGTGACGCGACCGAGTGAGCGTTGCGAGCGCTGGCTCGAATACAGCGTGACTGTTTTTTTTCCTGAGCTCGCCCGAGCTGTAACAACCTCAATAGGCGATCACGCCAGCGTCGTGCAGCTCGATGGCGGTGTTGGTGAGCGCGACGTCGTCAGCCTCGAGGCGATTGAGCACGGTTGGCCAGTCACCACCGGCCGCGATCGACTCGACGAGATCGAGCTGCGCGGGGGTGAGGTCGCGCCACGGCTTGCCCGAGGGCAGCTTCAAGTCGATCCGCTTGCTGGGAAGCTCGTGGCGCTCGGCGAGGTGGGCGAGCTCGTCTTGCACGCGCGCCGCCTCCATCAAGATGTGCTCGAGACCGACCGAGAGCTCCTTGCCGTCAGCCGGCGCGACGGCGTTGTTGTCGAGCTCGAAGGTGCCCTCGCTCCAGTTCATCATTCGCAGCAGGGCCTTGTCGGCCTTGAGCTTGTCGCTGCCTTGAATGCGGGCGTAGTAGACTCGACCCTCGCGCAAGAACAGCTCGCCGACCGAGTTGCCGCGGACTCGCAGGGCGCCAGTCTTGCGGCTTGTTGCGAGCCACTGCAGCACGTCCGCGAGCGGGATGTCTTGAATGCTGCCGGTCATCGAGCGACCGGCGGTGCTCTCTTCGGAGCCAGCACGATCACGGCGGAGCTTGGCGAGCGGGACCACGTCGACGCGCAGCAAGCTCGCGCCGATCGTGATGCGATCTCCAGGGCGCAGGCGGTGGTGCGAGACCTCGCGACCGTTGACGCGCGTCCCGTTGCGCGAGCCGAGATCCCGCAGCCACAGCGTTCCGCGGGCCTCGTAGATCCGTGCGTGCTTGCGCGAGACGGTGTCGTCGGCGAGGATCAGATCCGCGTCGTTGCTCCGGCCGGCGACCCAATTGTGACCGTCGGGCCCAAGCGGAAAAGGCTCGCCGGGATCAGCTCCAGCTACAAACGTGAGCACCGGTACGTCGACCTGGGCCATGCCCCAACCTACCGCAAAGTTAGCGAGCCCGCGCTCGACCGAAGCCTCGCCCGAGCGGAAACAAAGGGCCGCTCTGAGCGCCGAATGGGTGAGTTAGCACACTGTAAAGTGCGCGAAGGCCGATCGAAACGGTGTTTATTTGATGTTCTAGACCGAGCTGTGGTGGATCCCCTGATGCCAGGGGAGGGGATCGGGGCGGGCTTGGCGGCCAGGATCAGGGATCGACCGGCTTGTATCGAAGGGGGGTGCGCGGAACACTTGGGGCGTGGCGGTAACAAGCAAGACCTTAGTCGTTGGTGGGCTGCTGGCCCTCGTGTCACTGACTGGCTGCGCCAACAAGCGGCAGCAACAGCAGCAGGCAACCGCTGCGCCGACCTACGCCCAGCGCTCGAATACCGCCTACTACCAGCAGAACTACCAAGATGGCGCGCTTCCGCCAACGGACATGGCCTACGCCGATGTCCACGTGCAGGACCAATACTACGCGCAGCCAGTTGGGGACTACCCGGTCGAGACGCTTGGCTACGAGACGATGTCGAGCGGCGAGCAGGCCGTCGTCGTCACCTACGTCCACACCTACCCCGAGCCCATCGAGACCTTCCCACGCGTCTACTGGGCCGGCCGCTGGTACTACAACGTGCAGGGCTCGTTCGTGTTTTGGGATCCCTATTGGGGTACGTGGTCGTACTACTGGGGCCCGCCGCAGCCGCTGGTCGTCGTGTGGAATTATCACTACCCGTGGGTCTCGTACTGCTGGGGGAACGGCTACTACGGGCACGGTTGGTACTGGGGCGGCGCGGGCCATCACGGCTATCACGCCTACGGCCAGCCGCCGCACAACTGGCGTCCTAGCCGGGGGCCCAACGCTGATCGAGGCGGTCCGACTGGCGGGCGGCCGTCGACGGGTCCCAACGGCGGCGGTGGCGGTGGCGGTGGCGGTGGCGGCGGCGGCGGTACGACCGGCGTCGAGGCGTCCGTCGGCACCGACGTGACGCCTGGCGCGTCCCCAAGTGGAAACCTTGGGCGTGGCGTCGACTCGGTGGCACCGCCCACGCCGAAGCCCGGACGGGCGCCGATCGCAGCAGGCACCGACGTCCGCAACCCGGTCCAACCAACGCCGAGCGTGGGCACCGGAACCGATGTCGCTGCGCCAGCGCCCACGCGGGATCGCCCCGTTCCCACGCCGGTCGCGGCAGGTCCAACCGACGTCGCTGCGCCAGCGCCCACGCGGGATCGCCCGGTTCCCACGCCGGTCGCGGCAGGCCCGATCGACGTCGCCGCGCCAGCGCCCACGCGGGATCGCCCGGTTCCCAC
>NZ_JMCC02000144.1 GCF_000737335.2 Enhygromyxa salina
CATAGCCGAGCGCGCTCGCGCTGACGAGCGCGAGCGTCAGCCACAGCGCGGTCCGCAGCGCGCGTTGCCGGGCCCGACGGCGGACGGCGATGGGCGAGCGCCCCTTCAGCGCGGCCGTGAGCGCGTCGGCGACCGCCGCCGCAGTTGGCGGGCGGTCGTCGGCCTGCTTGGCCAGCATCATCGTCACGACCTCGCCCAGCGCCCGCGGGACATGCCGAGGCAGGGGCGGCGGCTGCTCGTGCAGGTGCGCCGTCACGTAGCCAACCGCGGTTGGCGACGAGAACGGCAGCACCCCCGCCAACAGCTCGTAGAGCATGACACCGAGCGAGTAGAGATCACTGCGACCGTCGAGGGGCTCGGCCCGCAGCTGCTCGGGTGACATGTACTGCGGCGTGCCAAACATCGCCCCGCTGCGGGTGATGTCCGAGCCCTCGAGCTTGGCGATCCCGAAGTCGAGCACCTTGGCGAAGGTCGGGCCCGGCGTGTCGCCACGCTCGATCAGCATGATGTTGGAGGGCTTGAGATCCCGATGCACGACGCCCGCGCCGTGGGCTTCGGTCAGCGCCGCACAGATCTGCGTGGCGATCGCCACGACCCGCTCGGGTTCCAGGGAGCCTGCCTCGCGGACCACCTGCCCCAGGGTTGGCCCGCTCAGATACTCCATCGCCATGAACAAGGTGCCATCGTCGAGCTCGCCCCAGTTGAAGATCTGGACGATGTGCGGGCTCTCGAGGCTGGCCGCCGCCTTGGCCTCGTTGCGAAACCGCTCGATGTGATCGTCTAGGTCGCTGCCGCGGGTCTGCGCGTGGACGATCTTGATCGCAACCTGGCGACCGATCGCCGGCTGATCCGCGAGGTAGACCTCGCCCATGCCGCCCTCGCCCAGCTTGCGACGGATCACATACTGCCCGATCACGTCGCGGCCGATCATCGAAGGCCCGCGAAACGGGCGGGTCGTGCCGTCGACTTCGCTGGCCGCGAGCGTGGGTGCCCCGCTCGCGGTGTCGGCCCCCACCGCCATGCTGATGCTGCTCCCACAATGCCAGCATTCGACGGCGTCTCCGTCGATCAGCGCGCTGCAGCCTGGGCAGGTCGGCACGGGCGAATCGTACTCCTTTTACCCCCACGGGCGCCTCCACTTGGCAGGTTAATTGGGCGGGCTAATTTGGACGGGCTAGTTGGGCGCGGCGCGTTGGTCTGGCTGGGACCCTACGCAACTCGCGGATCAGCTGCGTTTGGGAGCCCGAGGTGGTCGATCAAGAACGCATACTCGAGCGCGAGCTCGTGCAGGTACTCGAACCGGCCCGAGGGACCCGCGTGGCCAGCGTCCATGTTGGTCCACAAGAGGATCTGGTGGTCGTCGGTCTTGCGATCGCGTAGCCGCGCCACCCACTTGGCAGACTCCCAATAGCCGACGCGCGGATCGTTCCAGCCGGCGAGCACGAACATGGCCGGGTACGCCTGCGCGCGCACGTTCTCGTAGGGCGCGTAGGCGTGGATCCAGGCGAAGCCTTCGGCCGAGGTTGGGTCGCCCCACTCGTCGCGCTCGACCAGGCTCAGCGGCAAGCTTGGATCCAGCATGGTGTTCAGCACGTCCACGAACGGTACGTCGGCGACGATCGCCGTGAACAGCTCGGGTCGGGCGTTGGCGACGGCGCCGACCAACAGACCTCCGGCGCTGCCTCCTGTCGCGACCAACTGGGCTGGCGTGGTCCAGCGCTCGTGGATCAGGTGCTCGGCGCAGGCAACGAAGTCGTCGAAGCTGTTGTGCTTGGCCGCGAGCTTGCCGGTGTCGTACCAGCTACGGCCAAGCTCGCCGCCGCCGCGCACGTGCGCCATCGCCCAGATCACGCCGCGATCCAGCAAGCTCAGGCGCGCGCTCGAGAAGCTGGGATCCATGGTCAGGCCGTAGGCGCCGTAGCCCTCGAGCACGGTCGGCCGCGGCGATCGGGACGCGTCGGTTGACTGGGGCTGTGACTGGGACTGTGCCCGCCAGACCAGCGAGATCGGCACGCGCGCGCCGTCGCTCGCCTGGGTCCAGATCCTCGCGCTGCGGTAGTGCGCCGGGTCGTGGCCCCCAACCACCTCTTCACGCTTGCGCAGGGTTCGGTCGCGGGTGCGTAGATCGTAGTCGTAGATCGACGCGGGGGTGGTCAGCGAGGTGTAGCCGAAGCGCAGCGTGGTGGTCTCGAACTCGGGGTTCGAGTCGCCCCACACCGAGTAGGCCGGATCAGGAAACTCGATCAAGTGCTCGCCCGGCGCGAGCGCGCTGTCGTCTCCGGCCCGCGCGGGCATGGGATCGAGCGGCACCACGCGGACCCGCTGCAGGCCGTCGTGGCGCTCCCAGATCACGAGGTGCCCGGCGAACACGTCCATGTCCTCGAGCAACACGTCGTCGCGATGCTGAACCAGGACCCGCGTCTCGCCTTCGTGGCCGGGCAGGGCGCGCAGCTCGATCGCAAAGTTGCGCGCGCCGTCGTTGCTCAGCACGAACAGCTGATCCCCCCGATGCGCGAGGCCATACTCGACCCCCTCGCGCCGGGCCGCGACCAGCTGGGCCGGCGCGGTCGGGGTCGCCGTGGGGATCAGCCACATCTCGGAGGTGACCTGCGAGTCGATGCTCATGGCCACGAACGCGTCCGATCGCGTGCGGTACACCGACACAAAAAATTTGGGATCGCGCTCCTCGTGCACGCAGACGTCGTTTGCCTGGTCGCTGCCAATCTGATGGCGCCAGACCTGCCAGGGCCGATGCGCGGGATCGAGGCGGGTGTAGAACAACACGTCGTCGTTGCCCCAGCCAAGCGCGCGCCCGCAGCCCACCAGCGTGTCTTCGAGCAGCTCCTCGGTGGCCAGGTTCTTGATCCGCAGCGTGTAGATCTCGTCGCCGTCGAGGTCGACGATGTACGCGCACAGTCGATGCGAGGGGCTGATCGCGAGGGCGGCGAGATCGAAGTAGTCGTGGGCCTCGGCCAGCAGGTTCTCATTTAGATAGACCTGCTCGGACGCCTCGTCGCGCGCGTGCGGGCGCCGACAGTGCCGCGGATACTCGTCGCCTTGCTCGGTGCGCGAGTAGTAGAGCCACGGGCCATCCTTGGTCGGGACCGAGCGCTCGTCCTCCTTGATGCGGCCCCGCAGCTCGCGATACAGGCGGGCACGAAGATCCCCGGTGCGCATGTCGAGCACCGCCTCGGCGTGGGCGCGCTCGGCCTCGAGGTGAGCTCGCACCTCGGGGTCGTCGCGGTCTCGCATCCACGCGTAGTCGTCGGCGAGGAGCTTGCCAAACAGCTCGCGAGAGGTCGGGCGACGGGACGGGACCGGGGGCTCGCTGACCATGAGGGGGGTGCTTGTAGCCGCGCGAACCGGCGAGCGCGACCGGTGCCTTCTCCGCAACCTCAGTCCGCGTCTCGATCCGGGTCGGAGCCGGTCTCGTCGCTTGGGACGTCGCTGCTTGGCGCGTCTCGCCTGGCGACGCCACCGAGCTGCAGCGCCTCACGCAGCAGCGCCTCGCGGGTCTTGGCGCCGGTCTTGGTGAAGATGTTGTGCATGTGCCACTTGACGGTCGCCTTGCTGATCCCGAGCTCGTCCCCGATCTCGGTGTTGCCGCTGCCTTGCAGCACGCGATCGAGGATCGAGACTTCGCGCTCGGTCAGGTGGGCCGAAGCGGCGAGTCGCGTGACCGCCCAACGCAGCCGCGACTGCGGCGAGTCGTGGTCGATCTCGCGGACCGCTTCGTAGCCAAGCGCCTCGAGCAGCGCGGTGATCTTGTTGGCCTGCTCGTCCCCATCCACGAAGAAGCGCACGCGAGTCTTGTCTTTGTTGGTCATCTAAGTCACCGATCCTGTGAGGTCGAGCTCATCGAGCTCGTCGAGCTGGGCGCAGCGGCGGTGGCCTCGACCCGAGAGCTCGCGTTCGATCAGACCGACCGCGGCCGGGCTGTAGACGTGGCTGATCACCGTGCGGTCGTGGCCGCGCGCCTTGTTGAGGAACGCACGCGAGTGCGCGCGGCTGCCCTTGAGGCCGAGGTTGGCGATCAGCGTGCCAACCCGCATGGCCGTCATCCCGGACCAGCGCTCGGCGATCTGGGTGGGCGTCAACCACCCGTGCGCGAGGACTTCCTGGTAGTCCTCGAGCACCCCGCCAAGCGCGAGCTCGCTGGCCACGACGCGGTGGGCTGCGAGTCGCTCTGGGTCGACGAAGCCGGGTTGTTCGAGGCGGTCGAGTAGTCGCTCGAGCACGGCGGCCTCGAAGCAGCGACGCTCGAACTCGAGTCGGTTGCCGGCGATCGTGGCGGCGTCGACCGAGAGGATCGGCTGCTCGAGCGCCCGCGTCGCGCGATCCCAGGCGTGAAATTCGGGGACGATCTGGTCCCGCAAGTGCGCCCGCAGCCGCCTGGCAACCGCGCTGTCAAAGCACGCACACAGCTCGTCGACCGCGACCGGGCCGAGCAACATGATCGGCTTGCGGTGATCTTCCTGGGCCAAGACCACGTGGGCGCGGTCGAGCTTGTCGAGCAGGTCCCGGCGATCGCCAGCGTTGAGCACGACGGTCGTGTTGGGCGGGCACGACTGCGCCCAGCGCTCGGCCAATGCGTCCACCAGTCGCCTGGGCTCCTCGACACCGAGCACGCCCGCAACCTCCGTCAGCAGCCAGAACGGGCGGTGGTCGCAAGCGACGGTGATCAGGCTCCAGCCCTCGAACGCGCCGACAAACTGGACGGCGAGCTCGCGCTCGTTCTCGGGCCGATCGGCGGCGCTGTCGTGGTCGCCACTCCCGGGCTCTGGGCCGGGCTCTGGGCCGGGCTCGAGCGCTGCCACGAGGCCATCCCGAGGGGTGGCCGCGGGCTCCGGGCGGGGGATGGCCGCTGACACGGCTCGAGTCGCGGGGTCTGGTAATCGCAACAGCATGGAACGTGAACCTCGACGCGATCTCAATATGGACCCTCGACCCCGTGACGGTCATTGACCCCACTGTCACGCGAGGATCACCGACGCGAACCGATGTCACCGTTCGTCACCGTTCGTCACCGTTCGTCACCAATGCCCCGAAAATGGCTCGAGATCTGGCGACTACAGCGATCCGTGCTGGCGGACCCAGACCGATCGATGGGGGTCTAGACGCCAACACGTCGGCGCTCGACGCATCTTTGCGTCGCGGGTGAATATATCAATTGGCTCGCGCCTGGGTCCGCCGTTTGTTCACAGATTCAACCCCGGGGTGGCTCGATAATGTGAACACCTTCATCGATCGGTGACGCGGTCGGTGACGCCCGGTCGGCTCGCTGGCCGCAGGGGCCCATCCCCGGGTCGAACTGCGCGCGATTGTCGCGCCTGTGAGTCAACCCTCCACGCCGGGCTGGAGCTGGCCGCCCACGCGGACTGGCTGGATGCTTGACGGGTGTTCGCCAACAGAGTAACCCTACGCCCCCTCAGCCGAGCGCCCAGGTAGCTCAGTCGGTAGAGCAGGGGACTGAAAATCCCCGTGTCGGCGGTTCGATTCCGTCCCTGGGCACCCCCAAGACCCCGCAGAGCCACTCTGCGGGGTCTTTCTTCATGCTCGGGGAACGCCGGTATAAACCCGAGCCTCCATGTTCGTCGACTTTCGAGGATCGATGTGGGGCCTGCTGCGCTGGCAGTGGAAAGCGTCTTTGTTGGTCGCGCTCGCGTCCACCCTGATCGTCACGTTCGAGCACTTCTTCGCAGCCCACGCGCACCACATCTTCTTGCCAATTGCGCCGGTTGCGGTGGTTGGCGGGGCGATCGGGATCTTCGTCAGCTTTCGGACCAACTCGGCCTACGGTCGTTGGTGGGAGGGTCGCAAGCTGTGGGGTCGGATGATCAACACGTCGCGTCACCTGTGCACCCAAGTCCTGAGCTACCTGCCCAACCCCGAGCACGGCGCCGAGCAGCAGCCACCGGTCCCCAGCGAGCTGCAGCGTTCCGTGATCCGCCGACACGTCGCCTATGTCCACGCGCTGCGGGTGCTGCTCCGCAGCGAGTCGCTTGCAGATGACGCCGACTTCGCCGCGTTCTTGCCCAGCAAAGAGGCGGAGCGGACGGTCGCGGAGTCCAACCCAACCCACGCGTTGCTGCACACGCAGATGCGCCTGCTGGTCGCCGAGAGCGACGCCGGCCGGCTCGACGCGCTGCGCCTGCAGTCTTTCGACGCCACGATCCGCGCGCTACTGGACATCCAAGGTGGTTGCGAGCGGATCCAAGACACCCCGTTCCCGCGCAGCTACGGGTTCATCGCGGATCGACTGATCATGGCCTACGGGATCTTGCTGCCGCTCGGCTTGGTCGGGCAGATCAGCAATGACTGGATCGCGATCCCGCTGACGATCTTGGTGTGCCTGAGCTTCGCGCTGATCAACGAGGTCGGTCGGGTGCTCGAGGATCCCTTCACCACCTTCTGGCCGTCGCTGCCGCTGTCGGCGCTGTCGAAGACGATCGAGATCAACCTGCGTCAGCGCCTGGGCGACGCGAACCTGCCAGAGGCGCCCAAGCAGGACGCGCGCGGGATCTTGATGTGAGCGGGTCCGCACCGGGCACAGGCCTGAGCCGCGCCTGATTAAGCCGTGCACCAGCGGCGTAGGACCCCTATAATTCCGCGGCCCGTGCCTGGCGGGCGAAACGCTCATGCAAAACAACAACTCCGTTCACTCGCCTCGCCTCGCCCTCGCTGCATCCGCGCTGTTTGGGCTCAGCTGTCTGCTCGCTTGGCAGCACGCGGAAGAGGACACCGGGGTGAGCGCGGAGCAGATCGAGCAGACAACCATCGAGCAGGAGCTCGCCGAGGGTCAGGACGGCCGGCAGCTGCTGCTCGACCTCGTCGAGCCCGAGGACGGCGAGGGCGGCTCCGAGGCCGAGCTCGAGCAGCTGGTGCGCTCGCTCGGGCTGCGCGCGGAGCCGGCCGGGTTCTACTCGGAGACCGAGCACCTGTGGCGGGTGTATGGCACCCCGGAGCAGCTCGCCGCGCTGCAGCGCGAGCGCGCGGGTGATCCGCTGATCGAGGGCATGGAGGCGGACGTGACCTACTCGCTGCCCAGCGCCGCGCTCGGCGGGTGGAGCACCCTGGACGCAGACGGGCAGACCGGCGACGACGCCGAGATCAACAAACCCAGCCGCCCTCGGTTCGCGCCCAACGACCCGATGTACCCGCTGCAGTGGCACCTCGACGCGATCAACACCCCAGAAGCGTGGATGCACACCCGCGGTCGCACGGCGACGGTCGCGGTCATCGACACGGGCGTCGCGTACAAGGATCTCGACTACAAGGGCGTCCACGCCAAGGCCGTGCCGGATCTGGCTGGCGTCGAGATGGTCCACGGCAAGAGCTTCGCCAACGGCCTGCCCGACGGGCTCGACGATCACGCCCACGGCACCCACGTCACCGGCACGATCGCCCAGGCCACGGACAACAAGGTCGGCGTGGCAGGCATCGCCCACCGCGCCAAGATCATGCCGCTGAAGGTGCTCGCCGCCAACGGCGGCGGCTCGGTCGCCGACATCGCCAACGCGATCCGCTACGCCGCGGACAACGGCGCGGACGTGATCAACATGAGCCTTGGCGGGCCCCTGCCGTCGCGCGTCATGGCCAAGGCCGTCGAGTACGCCCACGACAAGGGCGTGACCGTCATCTGCGCCGCGGGCAACGAGCAGCGCTCGCGCGTGTCGTACCCGGCCGCCTACGAAGGCTCGGTCGCGGTCGCGGCCACGGACTTCGAGGGCAAGCGCAGCTTCTACTCCAACTGGGGCAAGCAGCTCGACATCTCGGCGCCCGGCGGCGACACCCGCAGCGACAAGAACCGCGACGGTCACCCGGACGGGGTGCTGCAGAACACCATCGCGATTGGGGATCCCTCGCGCAACGACTACATGTGGTTCCAGGGCACTTCAATGGCTGCACCACACGCGGCCGGGGTCGCTGGCTTGATCGTGGCGCAGGGCGTGAACAACCCCAAGGAGGTCGAGCGGATCCTCAAGCAGACGGCCGTGCATCCCAACAACAAGGAGTGGGACAAAGAATACGGCGCCGGGATCATCGACGCCGAGGCGGCCGCGATCGCAGCCCGGTCGAGCTACCGCGGCGAGCGGCTTGGGTTCGCGGGCTTGCTGGGCCTGCTCGGGCTGGGCGGCCTCGGCTTCGCAGGCCTCGGCGCCCAGGCGATGACCGGCACCCTAAGGCGTCGCCAAGTCACCACGGGCGTCGGCCTGGTCGCCGGCGTTGGGCTGGCCGCGGGGGCGCTGACAATGCCAGCGGCGTACATGCTCGGCACCGTGACCACCACCGTCGGGATCGGCTCGGGTCTGTTCTTGTCCGCCCTGCTGCCCGTGCTGCTGACCCTGTTGCTGCTGCAACGCAAGTCGCTGCGCGGGTTCCTGACCGGCGTGAGCCTGGGTTGGTCTGCCCTGCTGCTACACGGCGCGGTCGTGCTGCCAACCCTGCTCGAGGGCATCCCCGGCGGGGCGGGCTGGGACCGGGCATGGCTCGGCGTCAACGCGCTGCTCTGCCTGTGGCTAGCGCGTCGCGTCGGCCGGGCCGGGACCCAGGCCGAATAGGCCAGGCCCCAGCGCCCCCGTCGGCGGAAAGCCACCCCAACATCCGCCGAAACCACCCGAGCCCCCTTCGTAGGGGGCCACACATGCGCCCGCGGACAAACGGTCCCGAGGGTTCCGAGGCTAAGTCATTGAAATTATGGGGTGTGCTGGGGACCGCGTGAAGCCGTCTCCAGAATGTCGCCGGCGCCGGGGTTCCCAACGTGGTGACCAGTTTTGTCCCGCCGTGGTGGCGGGCTTTCGAGCAAGGCGATCGCCGCCTCGCTCGCGCCGGGTGACAGGTGCATGTACCGCTGCGTGGTGAGCAGCGACGCGTGCCCGGCGAGTTGTTGGATCACCCGCGCCGCAGCCCCGTGCATGGCGAGGTGGCTGCAGAACGTGTGTCGCAAGGTGTGCGGGCCGTGCTGCCTCAGCTCCGCTTTGTCGAGCGCCTGCCCGAGCCAGGTGCGGCCGTTCTGGGGTGAGATCGGTTCGTCGTCACCACGACTGAACACCAGCGGCCGCTGGTCTTGCTTGAGAGTGCCGAGCACCGACGCGAGCCGCTTGGTCATGGGCACCGTGCGGATCTTGTCGTGCTTCGGCGTCGTGAACTCGCCGAGATACTCCGACCGCTCGATCGTGATGAGACGACGCGAGAGATCGACCGAGGTCCAGTGCAGCCCGCGGATCTCACCGTCGCGATGAGGTTCACACAGAATCGGCCTCCCGGTGTCGGTGTAGACGACGTCGCACAGATCGGGAGGCCCACTGGTAGGAGTGAGCGTCGCGAAAAACGTGAGTAGTACTTGGAGTTTGATGAACATGATGGTTCCTTCCGCCTGCCTGTTGGCTGGCAAGCCAAGCGTCGCACCGCCGACACGCGCGGCTCGACCGCCACGTGGCACCCGACCACATGGTCGGCAGGCTGTCGCTGCACGCCGTTGCATGTGTCACCGGCAGCGTCAGGCCTTCGCTGGCCCGCGATGACGACTGAAGCAGGCGCCACCAGGAGCGACTTGGCTGGGGCGGCCGATGCTGTGAGCGCGCGGGAATCTCCCGAGGATTGGCGAGGGTCGACCTCAGCGGAGCCAACCTCTGCGTGTGCGCTGACCAGGGTCGGCGCCCAACAGCAGGCGGTCACTGACGGAGGTCGCAGCGGACGAGCCGTGCTCGAGCTTCAACGCTCGCCGTCCTCACCGCAGTGACGCTTCGGTCGATGTCCCGCACGCCCCGCGGGATCTGCCGTCGTAGGTGAACCCGCGTTTCAGCATCACCGATCACGCACGGGGCCGACGAGCCGCATGCGGTCGCTAGCCGACGGTTGGCCCCACGCGCCAACCTGCGCGAACATCTAGGCGTGCCCAAAGCTGAGTTGTCAAGGGAACGGATCGGGTTGAGCACGCACCCTCGGTGCGCACGCCGAGTTGCTACGCCCACGCGAGGTAGGCTCCGAAGTCCGTCCCTCGCTCGCTGCACTCGCTCACTGGCCCAAAATGGGCCGCTTTTCACACATTCCCACTGCTAGCGATCGGGAGCATCGGTTTACCTGCGACGGCCGTACTGTGATATCCATGACGAATGGGGAAAACTAATGCCGTCGTGCTCGCGTGCGGGTTCGCACTGCTGGCGCTACCCAGGCAAGCGCTGGCTGAGAACCACCGAGTCTGTGTGACCTGGGTCTGGCTGGCCGGAGAGTTCGGTTACACGGACGCTCTCCGAGGCCCGCTGTCGTCGAAGGCATGGGAGACTTCGGTGGTTCGGACGACGTATTGGAGCCCGACTGGGAAATTTCGGTGAGACCGAAGGCGTGGATGCCGACGATGCATATGGCCGACGTGACGCCCCCGAAGAGTTCACCGCGAGGGAGATGCTCGTTCGTGTTCGATCGCCCGCGGGAGTCCTGTGGGGCTGGAAACCGCTAGACGAGGACGGGTGCACCGAAATATTCGATACTTCCGAGGGGACGGTTGCGCGCGACTGGGTTCGTGGACCGTCGGAAGCGCCCACATCGTTGCGCTGGAGTGTGACGCGCTGTTTGATGATTGCAGGCTTCCCACCTCCACAGAGATGCTAACTGTGGAGTTGGGAGTTACAGACATCGAGTACGCTCCAGATCCGCTTCTCCAAACCCATCGATCCGCGATCCCCATGCTCTGGGCGATGACCTTCGCGGAGGGGCGTCGTAGCTACTGGACTGGGGTCACTGCCTATGGTGCCCACTGGAACGAAGCGGTCGAGATCCCAGCCGCCATCACGAATCTCGCCATTTCGAACCGACCCACCGTCAACACCAGGGCGGAGGCTGAACTCCGAAAATACACGATGGCGCACGAGTACGGGCACGTTCAAACGCTCCTGCCGCTCCTACCAATCTGGCAGGAGATAGCTCCATTGTTCAACTACTGTGCGCCGAACTCATGCGACCAGGAGGTCTCCACGCTCGGTCATGACCGCGATTCGGTGGAGTGGCAAGCCGCGGCCGCCATCGAGGGCTTCGCGCACTTCTACGCGATGTCCGTGTGGAACGAGTTGACAGACGTTGGTGTCCTCGCCCAGCAAGGACCTCAACTCTGGGAAATCGTCGCCAACAAATCAACCGACACTTACACGAACAGCACGGGCACGTATGACAGTCTCCTGCAATTCAAAACCACGGACTCCTGCACGATGATGGATGCGGAACCCTGCCCGGAGTGTGTGTGCGATCTGGGCGTGTGGACCGACTGCAACTGTAGTAGCATGGCCATCGAACTCGACTGGGGTTTCTTCCTTTGGGATCTTCTGGGCGGCTCTCCAGCCCTCAGCATCGATACCGTGATGAAGCTCTTGGGCTTGTCCTATACTCTAGATAGTGATTGGCCCGAAGCAGGTGATCCAGACTGGTGGTCGGAATTCCAGAGTGACGCTCAGTCACAGTTTGGGACGATGGCGGAGCAGAGCCGGATCAGTGACGAGGCCGCGAACCGAGGGATCGACCAATGACGCGAACGAAATGCCTGGTGGCACTCGTCCTCGTCGCATGTGGGCCGGGTGGAGTGGAGGATGTGGGCGATTCCATTCCGACGACCACGACAACTGGGGAAGACCCAACAAGCGCGGAGACGACAGCCGAGGTCGAGTGCGAGAAGGGTTGGGAATGGTGCGATGGTGAGTGTCGTGTATTGGGCTGGGATGAGCAGAACTGCGGAGAGTGTCATCACCAATGTGACACGCGGGCGGGTTCCGGTGATTGTGTGCAAGGTTACTGCACACCCCTGGCGGGACCATGCCTCAGCGTCGATGATGGCTTCAAGACGTGCGGCGAGTATTGCGCGTCAATTGGCGAGCAATGTGCCGAAGCTCTGGACATCACGGGAAATCAATGCTACGGACGGATTTTGCTAGGGGAAAACTCGACGTGTTTGAATACGACCGGATACGTTCTTGATACGACGGAGATTTGTGATTGGCCGATCCCGTTCGGAGGGTCTGTCTACGATGGTCTGTTCCCGGTCAACGGTGTGGTCTGTTGTTGCACACAGGACAATGGCGGATGAATAGGCTCAATAATACATATCTTTGGATCCTCAGCGTCGTTCTCACAGGTTGCCAATACCCATCGCCGCCGGGAACGGGAACGGGGGAGGAAACTGGGGAGGAAACTGGCATTGTGATCAACGATGAGTGCGAGGAACACTCGGACTGCTACCACCCCGGCTTGGCTCAGTGCATAGCTGGTGAGTGTGTCCCTTGCGATGTAGGCGAGGGTTACTGCCCCACCGGGTATACGTGTGATATGGGTTCGAGCACGTGCGTACTTGCCTGCCCCATGGATGGCGTGCTTTTGAGCTTGTCGTATACTTTAGACGGTGATTGGCCTGAAGCTGGCGACCCAGACTGGTGGTCCGAGTTCCAGAGTGATGCTCAGACGCAGTTCGGGACGATGACGGAGCAGAGTCGGATCAGTGACGCGGCCGCGAACCGAGGGATCGACCAATGACTCGAGCAAGCTGTCTGGTGGCTCTCGTCCTCGTCGCGTGTGGGCCGGGTGGAGTGGATGATGCAGGTGATTCCATTCCGACTACCACGACAACTGGGGAAGACCCAACAAGCGCGGAGACGACAACCGAGGTCGAGTGCGAGAAGGGTTGGGAATGGTGCGATGGT
The DNA here is from genome assembly GCF_000737335.2 of Enhygromyxa salina. Lineage (GTDB taxonomy): Bacteria > Myxococcota_A > Polyangia > Nannocystales > Nannocystaceae > Plesiocystis > Plesiocystis salina_C. The sequence continues at coordinate 12,684 of NZ_JMCC02000144.1, forward strand.
GAGTGTCGTGTATTGGGCTGGGATGAGCAGAACTGCGGAGAGTGTCATCACCAATGTGACACGCGGGCGGGTTCCGGTGACTGTGTGCAAGGCTATTGCACCCCCGTGGCGGGACCGTGCCTCAGTGTCGATGATGGCTTCAAGACGTGCGGCGAATATTGCGCGTCAATTGGCGAGCAATGCGCCGAAGCTCTGGACATCACGGGAAGCCAATGCTACGGACGAATATTGCTAGGGGAAAATTCGACGTGTTTGAATGTGACTCCGTATCCTGTTGACCCGACAGAGATTTGTGATTGGCCGATTCCGTTCGGAGGATCTGTCTACGATGGTCTGTTTCCAGTCAACGGTGTGGTCTGTTGTTGCACACAGGATAATGGCGGATGAATAGGCTCAATAATACATATCTTTGGATCCTCAGCGTCGTTCTCACAGGTTGCCAATACCCATCGCCGCCGGGAACGGGAACGGGGGAGGAAACTGGGGAGGAAACTGGCATTGTGATCAACGATGAGTGCGAGGAACACTCGGACTGCTACCACCCCGGCTTGGCTCAGTGCATAGCTGGTGAGTGTGTCCCTTGCGATGTAGGCGAGGGTTACTGCCCCACCGGGTATACGTGTGATATGGGTTCGAGCACGTGCGTACTTGCCTGCCCCATGGATGGCGTGGACCCCGGTGACGATCCTGCTGAGGACAATGACTCACCGGGGACTGCGGCGACAATCAGTGAACTCGACGATCTTTCCCTATGGCTGTGTCCAGGTGACGTCGACTACTTCGAGTTCACGGTTCCCGGAGGCGGAGCGTCCGCGTACGTCAGCATCATCACAAATGCAGAACCATATGATGGTGACCTCGATCTCCTACTGACAGGGCCTTCAATGTTCTCGACGATTTCCGACTCCAGGTGGTACGGGCAGCATCACCCTCGGTCAGTTGAGGCGATCCACACCAAGTTGTCTGGCGGAACTTACACACTGAAGGCTCACCTGGTCAACGGAGAGGGCGGTCTTCCCTATCGACTCCAGGTTCGAATTCTCATCGGAAACTGACCTGACCTCGAGGCCGTCAACGCGAAATCCAGGCACTCGAGAAGCGAGCCTGTGGGTACGGAACCGAGCTCGCTTTCGCAACTCGATCTTGTTCCACTGCGGCGGCTCGATCTCTATCCGAGCTCTCTTGCTTCTGTTTGAGCACGAACTCTCCCGCAACCCTCGAAAAATCTCGGCGGCGACTGGGCTGTAGCTCGGATAGAGCAGATCTCGTCAGCTCAGCAGGTACCTCCGCCGAAGCCACCCCCTCCGCCGAAGCCACCCCCAACCTCCGCCGAAGCCACCCAACGTCCGCCGAAGCCACCCAACGTCCGCCGAAGCCACCCGAGCCCCCTTCTAGGGGGCCACACATGCGCTGGCGAACAAACGGCCCGCTGGGAGCGAGCGAAGCGAGTGACCCCGAAGTGCGAAGGCGGCTGTGGGGGTACTAACCGATCGGGCGCGTGCGGACGGTGTCTTCGTCGGGCGCCGTCGCGGGCTCGGGGATGTTGGTCGACTCGATGAAGTTGGTCCCAATGTCCCGCTCGATCCGAGCGAGCGCGTCTTGGGCCCAGTGCACGAAGCTGATCTCGTTGGTCGAGTGGAAGTCGGCGAGCATCTCTTCGAGCTCGCGCCGCGCCCGAGGGGTCTGGCCCATGATGTGGGCGACCTCGGCGTCGAGCAGGCGTAGCTGCTGCAAGGTGACCTGATCCCCGGAGCTCTGCTGCATGCGGCGACGCGCGGTCGCCAGCTGCACGGCGCCCTCTTCCACCTTGCCGAGCCGCGCCAGCGTGTAGCCCAAGAACCCGCGGTTGAGGTGCACGGCGTGGTCCAGACCAAACAGCGCGGCGATGTCGATCGCCTCGTTGAAGGCCGCGGCGGCGGGCTCGAGCTGGCCGGCGCGCAGGTACAGATCACCGAGGTTGTGCAGCGGCGTGTGCAACAAGCGTGGAACCCTGGCGGCCCGGACCTGCTCGATCGCCTGCAGGGTCTCGGGGATCGCCCGGTCGGGGTCGCCACCGAGCACGGCCAAGAACGCGATGCCAGACAGGTAGCTCTGGCGCTGGACCACGGGCACCCGCGCCGCGACAGGCTTGCCCATCTCGTGCAGGCGGCGGGCCTCGCCGAGCTGACCCGACAGCGACAGGCAGCGCAGGCGCACGCCGATGATGTGGCAGACGTCGACGTCGTTGGCGTCGTCGAGGTCGAGGATCTCCATGGCCTTGCGCGAGTAGGATCCGGCCTGCTCGATCTCGCCAGCCGAGAGCAAGACCTCGGCGCGGCGGTTGGAGATCCGCAGCTCGAGCACCCGATCCCGCGCCCGCTGGGCGGCCGAAGCTGCGCGCGAGAGCCGATACAAGGTCAGCTCCATGTCGTCGTCGACCTCGGCGGTGGCGCGATCGGCCAGACCCAGCCAAAACAGCGACTGCGCCCGGAAGTCGCGCATCAACTCGGACAGCAGGATCCCAGCCTCGTAGTGGGCGATCTCGCGGCGGGGATCATCGAGGGCGCCGCTGCCTTGATTGAGCAGCAGCAGCTTGGCCTCGAGCAAGCGCGGGATCGCGGCGGTGCCACCGTGCATGCGGAGCCGCCGGATCAGCCGCTCGAGCACGCTGGCGCCGAGCTGGGCCTGACCAACGGCGAACAACCCAGCGGCGGCTTCTTCGAGGGCGTCGACAGCCTCGAGCCCCTCGGCGGCGTCGTCGAGCAGCCGGACCTTCAAGAACACGAAGTTGCTGTCGATGACCTCGAGGTCATCGATGCGGGTTGCGAGGTCGAGCCGGGTCTCGTCGAGCGAGTCGGCGTAGCGGCGGCGCACGGCCTCGCGCACGGACTCGTGGGCGAGCGTGATGTGGCTGGTCGCCGAGGTCGTGCTGCGGACGATCAAGCCCTCGCCCTCGAGCCGGTCGATCGCGCGACGGAACCGGCTCTTGCGAAGGTCGCTCAGCTGCGCGAGCTGGGTCTCTTCGATCGGCGCCTCGATCAGGTACAGGATGCTGGCGATCTCCCACGCGCTGACGCCCTGAGCGTCGAGCCGGGCCTCGGACCGCTGCGCCAAGGTCTGGTGCAGGTTCTGGGCGGCCGGCGAGTTCGAGCGAAACACCCAGTCGTCGGCGTCGCGGGCCAAGATGCCCTCTTCGATCAGCACGCGCAGGGTCTCGCGGAAGCTCAGCGGGTGGCCACCGGTGAGGTTGTCGAGCGCCTTGACCAGCTCGCGGATCGCCGGGGTCTCGCCGAGCACGCCCTGCAGCACGGAGTGCATCTCGCGGCGCGTGAACGGGCGCAGGCTCCAGTTCTCGGCGAGCTGGTCGCGGGCGAGCGTGGCCAGCAGCGGTCCGAGCTTGGTGTGGGGGATCGAGCTGCCGCACAGCAACAGCGGGGCGCTGTTGTGGTCGATCGCGCGGGCGAGCTGCTCGAAGCGCACGAACTCGCTCAGACCCTTGGACAGCTCCGAGAGGTGCAGGCAGTAGGGCCGCTCGCGACACGCCGCGATCAGAAACTCCATCAGGCGACCGGCGGCGCTCTCGTCGGTGCCGCGATCCCGAGCGAGCTGCAGCAGCTCGGCGTAGTCGGCGATGACCTTCGAGCGCTCGCCGAGCGCGGTCGCGAGCTGCAAGACCACCGGCCCAAACGCCCCAAGCGCCGTGCGCTCGGTCGTCCAGCACGAGCTCTCGACGAACAGGCCACCGCCGATCTGGATCTCGCGCCGCAGCTCGCCAAGCAGCCGGCTCTTGCCCATGCCCTCTGGGGCCTCGATGATGACCGCGCGGATCAGCCGGTTCTTGCCCTGGGTCCGACTGCTCTCGGCCGAGAGCTCGGGCAGCAGCACGTCGGTCGCTCGCGTCAGCAGCAGGTCGAGGTAGCTCTGGCGATCCGCGAACGGCAGGTGCTCGACGAACACCCGGGCAAACTCGGCCCGGTCTTCTTGATTGTCCTGGCGATCCCGAATGTGCGAGGGCTCGCGCCGCAGCAGCTCGAGCACGATGCTGCGGGCGCTCTGCGGGCGACGCTCGGGATCGGGGTTCAGCATCCGACCGATCAGCTCGGCGACGACCGGACCGGCCTGCTTGAGCAGCGCCCCCGCGAGCTCGGGTCGCCAGTCTTTTTGGGCGCGCAGGGCCTCTTCGAAGTCGCGCGAGGGGAACGGCTTGCTGCCCCGGATCGCCGCGTACATGGTCGCCGCGAGCGAGTAGATGTCCGACCGGCTGTCGGTCTTTTCGCCGCGGATCTTTTCTGGCGCCGAGAACCCCGGCGTCCCGTGCACGTCATCGCTGCCTTCCTCTTCGCCGCCCTCGCCGTCGGGCCCGTTGCGCAGCACCCGAGCGAGGCCAAAGTCGATCAGCTTGGCCTGCGCCTGCCCGTGGTGGTTGGTGACCAGCACGTTGGTCGGCTTGATGTCCTCGTGGACCATGCCGAGCGCGTGGATGTAGTCGAGCGCCCGCGCGAGCTGGACGAACACATCGACGATCAGCTCGCGCGACTTGGCCTCGAGGAACTCGCTGAGGTACACGCCCTCGACCAGCTCCTGCGTGAAGTAGACCCCGTCGATCTCGTCGCAGCGGCCGAACTCGTAGACCGTCGCGAGGTTCGGATGGTGCAGCCGCGTCAGCAGCAGGAACTCGTCTTTGAACCTCTCGGTGACGTCGTCCGACGGCGCGGGCGAGGGGTTGGACGTGAAGTTCTTGCGGTTGGTCCGCGATCCCGCGCGGCTGTACCGGCCAAACCGCGACCTCGAAGACGACTGACTCGAGGACCCGTCGAGCGAGCGCGAGCGGGTTCCACGCGGGTCTGCGGCGCCATCCGAACGAATGACCTTGAGCGCGACTTCACGATCTTCGAGCTCGTCCTCGGCGCGGTAGACCGCTCCGAAGCCCCCTTTCCCAAGGAGCTCCTTTATGTGGTAGCGCCCCGCGATTTTTTTCGGGATATCGGTCATCGACGCGAATCTGCGCTGGCCGCGGCTGAACTGTATCTACCTAGATTGCGGGGCACAACAGTGCCGGCAAACAGCAGACGATGAGGGGAGAGTTCTGCGGTGTCTCGGTTTACCGTTATTACATCAATAAAATTTCATGGCTAGTAGAGCGGGCGTACAGTGAGCGGGCGGAGCGGCCGCACTGGTCGAAAGAACGACACATGATCCAAAGCCTGAGAGTAATATGAGCCTGTAAGTAGGGGGCTCCGGGTTCGCACCGAATTCGTGTTGGTATTCGTGATCAGGATGACGCTTTGAACAAGCGTGCCCCTCCATGGCATTTCGCGCCACGACGGACGTGACTCGATACCCGTCCCGTCGGTCACGGGGCGCGAAACCCGATCCCGCGAGAGGGCCGCCAGAGATGGCCGCGCGCTAGAGGATCCAACTTGACCGTTGGATCGTGCGACTGGCGATACCGCGCTGATCAAACGGGATCAACGCAGGCGGTGCTTGCCCCACGCGGGGGTCTCGCCGTCGCGAATCGCGGCAAAGCTCGCGCGACCGATCGCAGCTTCGCCAAGATCCACGCACCGTTCGTAGGCCGCCTCTTCGAGATCGATGCGCTCGGCTTCACAGCGCCCAAGGCCGTCGAGCAGCGCGGCTTTGTAGCTAGCGAGCGCGAGCGGCGAGCGACGGCGCAGCTGCCGAGCGAGCTCTTCGACCCGGGTGAGGCCCGCGTCGACGTCCGCGGCGAGCTCTTGCACGAGGCCGATCCGCGCGGCCTCGGCCGCGTCGATCGACTCGCCAGTGCAGCCAAGCCGAAGCGCCTGCGCGGGGCCGACCAAGCTCGCCAGCTCTGCAGTGCCGCGGGCGCCCGGGACGATGCCGAGGCCGGTCTCGGGGAGCGCGAAGCTGGCGGCTTGGGTAGCGATCGAATAGTCGGCGGTGAGCATGTACTCGGTGCCCCAACCCAGCGTGACGCCGCTGCTGAGCGCGATGTTGAACAGGGGGAGTCGTCGCAGACGCTGCATGAGCTTGCGCTGGCGGATCACGTGCGCCTTGACGCGCGCGTCATCCCACTCGACTCGCTCGGTCACGTTGGCGCCGGCGATGAAGATCGGCTTGCCGCTCTTGCTGACGCGGCGACTGGTCGTGCATAGGCAGGTGATCGCTTGGGGGAGATCCGCGGACTCGAGCAGGGTGCACAGGGCTTCGAAGGCGACTAGTTGTTCGGTGCCGATCTCGTTGGCCTTGCCGTGGTCGAGCTCGAGGACCAGTAACTGTAGGGTGGGGTCGAGGCGCGGGTTTAGGGCGGAGATCGGGGAGAGATCCATGGGGGGGTTTTACTTTAATGAGCGGGGGTTCGTGTTGGGTGGGGGTCGTGGGCGTGGTTTGGAGAGTGGGGGGGGGACGGCGGGGGGGACGGCGGGCAGCCCGGCGGGCTCCGAGGGTCCCTCGGAGCGAAACCACTCACCG
>NZ_JMCC02000145.1 GCF_000737335.2 Enhygromyxa salina
CAGCTGCAGGGGCTGGCGAGCAGCGTCGGCGCGTGGTTGGACGAGCTTGGCGGGGCCGCCCCCCAGGCCAACGCGGCGGCGCACAGCTGGCCCGCGCACTTGGTCTGGCTCGCGCAGCTGCTGGCGGCGGCCGGGCCCGCGGGGGCGAGCATCGACACCATGCCGGACCCGATCCAGGCCGCGGTGGCCCTGTGTGAGGCGGAGCTGCTCGGGTTGGTCTGCGAGGCCGCGGCCGGGCGGTGGATCGCGCTTGGCCCACCGGTGCCCGCCTGAACCTGGCCAAACCCGCTTGTCGGATCGGCGACGAGGGTGGACAACGAGCTGTGCCCCGGCCGTATTTTCAGTCGCGCGGGCTCGCCTGCCTCGCGCACCGTGGCGGCGCTGCCTCGCACCCCGAGAACACCCTCGACGCCTTTCGTGCGGGGCTCGACGCGGGCTGCCAGTGGATCGAGACGGATCTACACATGACCCGCGACGGCCACATCGTGTGCTTTCACGATGACCGGTTGGACCGCACGACCAACGGGCACGGTGAGATCCGGCGGCTCACGCTCGCGCAGCTGCGGCGGCTCGACGCGGGCTACCACTTCACGCTCGATGGCCGCAGCTACCCGTTCCGGGACAAAGGCGTGACCGTCCCAACCCTCGAGGAGGTCGTCGGGCTCGATCCCGAGGTCCGCGTCAACCTCGACATCAAGCAGCGCCGGCCGGCGATCGTCGCCGAGCTGTGGCGGCAGATCGAGGCGCTTCAGATCCACGACCGCGTGTTGGTTGGCAGCAGTGACTTGACGTCTCTGCGGGCGTTTCGTCGGCTCGCGGGCGGCCGCGTGGCGAGCTCGGCCTGCACCTCGGAGGTGTTCGCGTTCTGGCTCGCGGCGCGAGCCGGGCTGAGCGCGCGGGTGCCGATCGAACCGATCGAGTACGACGCGCTGCAGGTCCCGGTCAGCTTCCACGGCCTGCAGGTCATCACCTCAGCGTTCGTGCGCGCGGCCCATCAGCGCGGCTTGCAGGTCCACGTGTGGACGATCGACGAGACCGAGCAGATGCGCTGGTTGATCCGGCTGGGCGTCGACGGGATCGTGACCGATCATCCCCAGCGGCTCGCCGCGCTCGTCAGCGAGCTCGGGATCACGCCCACGACGGCGCAAACGCAGCGGTGACCGTGTACGGCGGCAGCAAGTTCAGCCGCTCGAAGTCGAGGCCAAGCCCGGCGACGAGCACCAACAGATCGTCGATCGCCAGCTGCGAGCCCCGGAACGCGGCCTCGATCGCCAACGGCACGCCGATCTCCTCGCGCTCGTCCTCGCAGACCGCGACCGCGCGACGCTTGCCGCCGGGCTCGTGGACCGCGAACGCCCGCATGCCGGGATCTGGCTCGCCGTGCAGCACAACGACGCGCGCGCCTTTGCGGTTGGCCAGCGCCGACCAACGCTCGCTGGGGAGCAGCGCCAAGCACCCCGACTCGTCGGCGATCACGGTCCAGCCCTGATCCCGGCAGTGCCGAAGAAACTCGCGCTGGGGCCAGTGTTCACGCTCGTCCTCGACGAGCCCGAGCACGGCGATCCCTGGCACTGGTTCACCGACGACCGCGCAGTCGCGGTACCCAATGTCGGCGTAGATAGCCTCGACCTCGGCGTCGTCGAGATCGCCCTGAATCATCACTAGACTCAATTGCATGAGCGCGTGCTGGGATTCGACCACGGCGCGACCGATCCTCGCAAAGATCCGACGCAAACCAGCCTGTTCAGGATGACCAGCGTGACCCGACGTGCAGTGGTGACGCGAGCTACTCCGCGTGGTCCTCGACCGCCTGCCAGACGCGCAGCACGTTGCCCGAGCAGATCTTCTCGATGTCGGCGTCGGTGTAGCCGCGCGCGAGCAGCTCGGCGATCAAGTTGGGGTACATCGAGACGTCCTTCAGCCCGTCGGGCAGGCTGTCCCCCACCCCATCAAAGTCCGAGCCAAGGCCGACGTGATCGATCCCCGCGACGCTGACGACGTGGTCGATGTGATCGGCGACGACGGCGACGCCAACGCGCGGGAGCGGGTGCTCCGCCCGATACTGCGCGATCAACTGCTTGCCCTCGGGCGCCTGCCAGTCCGTGCCATGCTCGACGAGCAGCGCGTCGAGCTCGGCTCGACCGGCCTCCTCGGCCTCGCGGTAGGCCGCGTCGAGGAACCCGCTGCCAAAATTGATCTGGATGACCCCGCCGCGCTCGGCGAGCGCGACGATCATCTCGTCGCTCATGTTGCGCTCGAACCCAGGCGTGAAGTGCCGACACGACGAGTGCGACGCGATCGCCGGGACCGCGCTGAGCTCCATGATCTGCCAGAAGCTGTCGTCAGACACGTGCGAGACGTCGATCATGATCCCCAGCCGGTTCATCTCGGCCACGACCTCGCGACCGAAGCTGCTCAGGCCCGCGTGGGTGTGGGCGTCGTCGTAGGACGAATCACAGATGTGGTTGTCCTTGCCGTGGGTCAGCGTGATGTAGCGGATCCCTCGCTCGTGGAAGTGGCGGAGGTTGGCCAGATCTCCCTCGATGGGCGAGCCGTTCTCCATGCCCATCGGCAGCGAGATCAGCCCGCGCGCGAAGTTGCTGCGGACCTGCTCGGGGGTCACGGCCAGCGCAAATTTGTCTGGGTGATCCGTCGCGAGGGCGACCACGAAGTCGATGTTCTGGTCGGCGAACGCCTTGCTCTTGCCCGGCTCGTCCTGGAACTCCGAGGGGGTGTAGATCGACATGAACGGCGCATCCAGCCCGCCCGCGCGGGCCCGCGCGTAGTCGAAGTCCCCATCGTCGGTGTGATCGTGAACGGGCGGAGCCGCCAGGCCTTCGTAGACCGCTCCAGCCACGCGGATCGGAACGTCGACGTGGCCGTCGAGGATCACGAAGCGGTGCGCGAGCGCGTCGGCGCGGGCGTGGTAGTCAGCCGCGGGGGCCGCTCGCGGAGCTTCGCTGGAGTCGGGAGCCAGAGTGGACGAGCCGCGATCGCAGGCGACCTGCGAGGCGATCGCTGCTAGCAGCGTGGTCGTCAGCAGCAGACGGGACATGGGCCGGCGCATGGCCAGACTCTCGCACAGGTCGCCTGCGACTGTTCTACACTCGGCCACGCGTGGATCCGCTGAACCCCCAGACCCTTCGCGCTCGGCTCGCGCGCGCCCAGCACTGGCTGATTCCAACCGAGCCCGAGCACGACCCCACCCCGGGGCGCCGGGTCTGGCTGCTGGCCGTGTACACGATCCGACGCTGGCTGTTCGCGGATCGCTGCTCGGCGCTGGCCTCCAGCTTGGCCCTGCAGACCCTGTTGTCGGTGGTCCCCAGCGTCGGCGTGGTGCTGTTCTTCATCGGCAAGCTCGACCCCAGCTTCGGCACGCAATTTGTCCAGCAGATCGCTTATGCGCTGGGGCCCGACATGGATCGCGCGGGCGAGCTCGCCGATGGCCTGGTCAGCCTGGCCTCGGGGGTCAACATCCAAGAGCTGGGGCGCTGGGGTCTGCTGGTCGTGATCGTGCTGGCCTTCTTGTTGTTCTCTACGCTCGAGAAGACGGTCAACGAGATCTGGCGGGTGTCTCGCTCGCGCACGATCGTCGCCAAGTTCACGATGTTCTACACGCTCGCGAGCCTGGGCCCGATCGTCGTGTTCTACAGCCTCGCCCAGCCCGTGCTCTCGCGGATCGGCTCGCTCGCGATCACCCCCGTCGTGACCTCCGGCATCGGGCTGATCCTGCTCAACCGCTTCTTGCCCAACCAAACCGTGCGCTGGCGGGCGGCGGCGATCGGCGGCCTGCTGTCGGCGGCGCTGTTCGAGTTTGGCAAGATCGCGTTCGGGCGGTACCTGAGCATGGTCGCTATCCACACCTACGAGGGCATCTACGGCTCGCTTGCGATCCTCCCCGTGTTCGTGGTCTGGGCCTACCTCAGCTGGATGATCGTGCTGCTTGGGACCGAGATCACCTTCGTGGTCCACCACTTGAGCTCGGTCGCCCGCGAGGGCTACGTGCAGCCCAACTACCGGGTCCAACGACGGCTGCTGCCTTCACCAGGGCGCACGGCCGCGCGGCTGCTGCTGGCGATCGCCGACAACTACGATCGTCGCGCCGAGACCATGCGGATCAGCCCCGACCCCGACGACGAGCCCGACACCGCCGCCGCGCTTGGAATGACCGTTGACGCGCTCAACGAGCGCTTTGACATCGGGCTCGCCCCGATCGTGGCGATCACGGACCAGCTCGAGCGCGCGGGTTTGATCGTCGCGCTCGGAAACGACCATGGCTACGTGCCCGGGCTTCCGCTCGAGCAGATCACGCTGGCGACGATCCTGCACATGTTCGATGGCGGCGGCATGAAGTCGGCCCGCGCCGACATCCTCACCGAACACTTCGCAGCGCTCGACGAACAGCAGCAAAAGCGGATCGGTGAGCTTCAGTTTCGCCAGCTGATCGACATGGAGCGCGCGCGACGTGAGGGCAACGCTCACGATCGTCGCGGAGGTCGGCGTCCCGGGGCACGGGGGTTACATGGGCCCACCTCGGGTTCCGAGCGCCCGCGACTGAACGAGTGACACCGTCCACGGGTTTGTTGCCCACACGCCTGCTTACCCACCGCTCTGGCCCAACGCTCTGGCCCAACGCTCTGGCCCGGTGGTCTGGCGGCGGTGACAAATTTCGTCACCGATCGACCCCGAAATGTGGGTATTTTCTGACCCCAGATTGAGGACATTTCGATCGGGACCAATTGCCTGTAGTCTATGGCCCATGGATCAACTTCGTGGTCGACCCCGATTCTCCGTGTCTCTGAGCCTACTCGCGGCGCTGAGCTTGACCTTCGCGTGTGGCGATAGCAGCTCGGGCGAAGGCAACGACAGCACCTCGAGCGACGAGACCAACAGCGGCGATGGCGATGGCGACGGCGACACGACCATGGAGGCCGGGACCAACGACCAGGGGGACGGTGATGGCGACGGTGACGGTGATGGCGATGGCGACGGCGACCCAGGTGATGGCGACGGTGACGGTGACGGCGACGGCGATGGCGACGGCGACGGCGACGGCGACGGCGATGGCGATGGTGACGGTGATGGCGACGGCGACGGCGACGGCGACGGCGACGGAGACGGAGACGGAGACGGCGACGGCGACGGCGACGAAGCTTGCCAAGAGTTCGCCGGCGAAGTCGCGCCGATCCCCCCCGACGTGATGTTCTTGCTCGATCGCTCGGGCTCGATGACGGACACGGGCTTCGACATCAACGACCCCAACAAGACCCGCTGGCAAGCCCTGTACGAGGCCGTCGAAGCCGTCGTGGGCAACGGCGCCGACAGCCAGATCGCGTTTGGGGCCAAGACCTTCTCGACCCAAGGGTTTGGCGCCTGCGGTGTCTCGGTCAACCCCGACGTCCCAATTGCGATCGACAACGCCAACGTGCTGCTCGCCAACATCCCCGGCCCCATGGCGATCGTCAACGGTGGCACCCCAACGGTGCTCGGCATCACCAACACGATGGCGTACATGGAGCAGTACGAGTCGCAAGGTGGGGCCAAGTTCATCTTCCTGATCACCGACGGCCGGATCGGCTGCACCGATCAAGACGAGCCCGACCCCGATCAAGCCGCGCTCGACGAGGCCGTCGCGACCCTCGAGAACGGGCTCATGAACGGCGTGACCACCTACGTCGTCGGCATCGCCCCCTCGATCTTCGGGCCCACCTTGATGCAGATGGAGGCCATGGCGATCGCTGGCGGCGCGCCCAAAGCCGGGGTCGAGAAGTTCTACCGGGCCGACGACGCCGACATGCTGCAAGAGGCGCTCGAGGCCGTCGTCGAGGACTCTTACGGTGCGAGCTGCTTCCTCGACCTCGCGGAGCCCCCGTTCTTCCCCGACTTCACCAAGGTCGTGATCGGCGACAACATCTACGAGCTCGTCGACGACTGCGAGAACGAGAGCGGGTTCGTGTACACCAACATGGAGTTCTCGCAGATCGAGGTGTGCAACGCCGCCTGCGACGACCTGGGCATCGAGCAGTCTGCCGAGGTCCAGTATTACTGCAACCCCGGCTAGGCCTCGCGGGAGGGCCTTCGCGGGCCCTCCCCTACCCCACAACGAAGTTGTCGCAAGCCACGTCGATGACCTCGACGGCTTGCGCGAAGATCGGCGAGAAGTCCGGCAGGCAGACGTCGGCCATGAACCCGTTCGCGCCGAACATCGTGGTGAAGTCGGCGATGCTCTGGGCCGTGTCGTTCCACCCACAGATGCCGCCGGGTGTGTTGATGAGCGAGACGACCACGACGTTCTCGGGGATCCCGGCCTTGGCGTCGACGACGTCTTGGTACCAGGTCGTGGGGTCACCCTCGGAGCTCAGATCGGGCTCGTCGGTGATGATGATGATGACCAGCAGGGCTTCATCGCGGACGAAGCCCTCGTTGCACTCGTCGACCCCGCCATAGAGGCCGCCGACGGCGTTGACCATGGCCTGCATCGGTCGCTCGGCGGCAGAGCCACCGCTGCCAACCTGCGCGGCGCAGCTAAACTTTGCGCCAAGATCATCCATCTCGGTCATGAAGTTGACATCTTCGATATACGGACCGCAGATGCTGTTGCTCGAGTCGGATCCGCCCGTCTTCACCACTAGCGAACCGAGCTTTTGACAGTCGGTGACATTGAAGACGTAGTCATCGGTCGTGGTCACGCCCACGTGGATCGTGTCGACGCTATCCAGCGTATTCTCGATACCCGTGATGAAGTTCGGGAAGTTTGAAATGAGCGCAATCTGCTCATCAAACATGCTCCCGGAGTTGTCGATGACGAACAAGAAGTCGACCATGCCGCAAGACGTGTCGTACTCGGGCGAGTCAGGCACGCCATGAAGGTCAAAAGCGATCCCTGGGCCGCCGTCATCGTCGTCCCCGTCGGCGCTCGTGCTCCCGGTCTCGGTCTCGGTCTCAGTCTCGGTTGGGTCTCCCGGCTCCTCCCCCGCTCCGCTCATGGAGCCGCTCGGCGTGCTCGCAGTGTCCGATTCCTCCTCCCCCGCGCTGTCCTCCTGCAACAAAGACGAGGTACCCACGATGCCGTCACCACCCGCTGTCAGGTCTCTGGCGCTTGCCCCCCCGCAAGCAAGGAGTGGAATCACGAGCAGCAGAGCTCTCGGGCCCAGGTTAACGAGCCCAAGACGGGCGTCCGCGAGCAGGCGAGAAGCCTCGCCCAAGCGGAACAAGGATTGAGGAGAAGAGTGCTGGCGCATGATGTGCTGACATCCGAGCGTTCACGAAGGCTCGCGGGCGTCCCCTCCCACCAATGGTTCAGGGTCCGTGGCTGAGGCGAAGTCTAGTCCGACTCTGCCCAGCGTCACGCAGACCGCCGCCTCGCCCCCGCATGCGCTGATGCGGAAGGCTCGGGCGGCACTGTGTCGCACGAAGGTCTCGCACGAAAGGCGTCTAGACAGCAGAGCGCATCATGGCGGAATGCCGACATAGACCTCGTCAATCCAGACCTTGTCGGAGTTGGAATTGACGGAGCCATCCTTGCTGTAGGTCCAGCGAAAGGTGTGGTTGCCGGCGCCGACGGCGAATGACGCCTGGGTCCACTGGAGGTTGCCGGACCACCCGTTCCCCTGCTGAACATTGTCAATGTAGAAGCGCAGATAGTCGTAGCTGGCCTCGCTGCTGACGCGATGCCAAAAGCTGACGACGCCGGCCTGCGGGAGCGCGAGGGTGACCTCGAGGTTGGTCAATTGATTGTGGGTGATCGTACCGCTGGCCGCGCCATAGAGGCCCTGGTGCGGCTGGGTCCCATCGGTGGCCCACATCGCGCTGCCGTTGCTGGTCCACGGCAGCGTCAAGAGGTTGTTGGACTCGAAGTCGTCGTACCAACCGTTGGAGGTGCAGTCGTTCCTGCAAAAATCGTCATCGACGTTATTGCCGTCATCGCACTCCTCGACGTCTGCCAGTGCGTAGCCGTCGCCACAAAACGCGGGCTCGCAGCTGCCAGGGCACTCGTCGGTGTCATCGAGGTTGCCGTCGTCGCAGACCTCCATGCCGGCCCACAGGATCCCGTCGCCGCAAGACGCGATCTGGCACGCGTTGGTGCAGGCGTCATCGTCGACCATGTTCAGATCCTCGCAGGTCTCCATCCCCTCCCAGATCACCCCGTCGCCGCAAAACGACATGGTGCAGTCGTTTCGGCACGCGTCGGTGTCGATCATGTTGAAGTCGTCACACTCCTCGGTGCCAACCCACACGACCCCGTCGCCGCACACGTTGAGCACACACGCGCCAATGCAGCCGTCGTCGTTGTTCTGGTTCCCGTCGTCGCACTCTTCGGACAGCATGTTGTGATAGCCGTCCCCGCACGACGCGTAGGTGCAGTCGCCATCGCAGAACATGGTCTCGTTGCCAACGTCGCACTCTTCGCCTGGGTCGACGACACCATTGCCGCAATCTGGACCGGGCTCGCCGTCTCCGTCTCCGTCGCCGTCGCCGTCGCCGTCTCCGTCGCCGTCTCCGTCGCCGTCGCCGTCTCCGTCGCCGTCGCCGTCGCCGTCGCCGTCGCCGTCGCCGTCGCCGGACTCGGTGTCACTACCCGTGTCACCTTGGGTCATGAATGGGCTGCCGTCGGACGAGTCCGTGCAGGCCAGCGTCACGAAAGCGAGGCCAAAGGCAGCCAGCGGGAGCAGAGTTCGCTGCCCACGGTGTCCGCAAGCGGGCGAGACGCCCTCGCCCGAGCTCAAGCCCGAGCTGAGAACAGATCGTTGGTAATGAAACCTAGTCATGATGAGGTCGTCCTGATGGTCGAGCGACTCCAATAGTCGCGCTCATGATGCCTGTTCGGCACGCCCGCTGTCACGCCCGGTTTTCACGCGGGATCGGGGTAGCTGGCTCCAGCACGCCGCTCGCCAGGCTCTAGATCGCGTCCGAGCGGCTCGCGAAGTGAAAATCCTTCACGACGATCGGCGGCACGACCATGACCGTACCGCCGCGCGTGACCACCCGCTGCGGGCGGCCCAGCGCGACAACGTTTTGCAGCATTTTCACCGGGCTATCGTTGTAGCGGAAGTTGTTGACCGCCGTGGTGATCTTGCCCTGCTCGACCAAGAATGTGCCGTCGCGGGTCAGGCCCGTGGCCAGGATCGTGCGGGGATCGAGGGCGCGGTTGTACCAAAAACGCGTCACCAGCACCGCTCGGTCAACAGCGCGAACCAGCTCGAGCAGATCTGTGTCGCTGCCGTCGAGCAGCACCGAGCTCGGCCGCGGGATCGCGGGTGCGCCGGTCTTGTTGGCCCAGTAGCGAGAACACACCAGGTTCTTCACCGCGCCGTCGGTGATGAAGTCCACGATCTTGTGGGCTTCGCCCGTGTTGGTGAACGCGGACGCGGGGTTGGTCTTGTCGGCCGGATCGGCGCGCAGGTTGATGCTGTTGTGAAACAGCGCCTCGCCCACGCGGGTGCCGCCGTCGGGATGCGAGAACCACGACCGGCCCTCGTCGGCTGCGCGCGCGTCGAGAGCGTCGACCAAGAATTCGAGCAGCTCCGCGACCGCCTGCGGCTCGAGGATTACCAGGTAGTCACCCGGATCGAGCGACTTGGGGCTCTGCGAGATATCGGCCTTCTCGGCGGCCAGCGCCGTGATCGCGCCCGCGTCGATCGAGGCCATGCGGTGCGACTCGAGTCCCGCCCAGCCGCTGCCCTGCTCGCCAGCGACCCCCAGGGTCCGGCAGGTCGTGGTCAGCGAGGCTGACGTGCTGGCCTGAAACCCAAACGCGCCCGCGCTGGTGGCGACCGCCACGCTCTGCTCGTGATGTTGCAAGAACCCCGCGAGCTCCACGTTGGCCGCCTCTGCGGCCGCGAGCGCCTGCTGCAAATGCTTGGCGCGGTCCTTGGCGCCGAGCTTGGCGGTTGGTTTGTCGTGCCCGTCCACCCCCAAATACGGCGTGCGGCCGACGGGCGGCATGTGCTCTGGATCGATCGGGCTGAGCGCAGCGAGCTCCTCTGCCTCGGCCACGAGCGCGAGCAGCGAGGCCTCGTCGCTGCGGTTGCCAACGACGGTGGCCGAGCGCCCGGCGATCGACGCGGTCACGCTGATGCTCAAGGTCTCGACGTCACCCTCGGTGGTTGGTTGGTTGCGGGCGAAGCGGACGTGACCGTTGCTGCGCTCGCGCACGCTGACGACCAGCTCGGGCGCCATCGCGGCGCCCAGCAGCGTGTTGGTGATCGCCTTGGCCTGGGCCTGGGTGAGCGTCGCCATCAGGCCTTCCCCCCTGCGGTCGAGACTACGTTGACCCGAAACCGCGCGGGCGGACAGCCGTGGCTGACCGCGTTGCTCTGGCCCGGCTCGCCCTTGCCGTCGCTGAAGCTGCCGCCAAGTCGGAAGCTAGCTTCACCGCCGAGCATGTCCATCGACTTCCAAAACTCCACGGTGTTGGCTTGGTAGGCCACGTCGCGCAGCGGCTTGGTCAGCCGCCCGTTCTTGATCTCCCAGAAGTACTGGCCAGAAAACTGGAAGTTGTAGCGCTGTTGGTCGATCGACCAGCTGCCGCGCCCGCTGATCAGGATTCCGTCGTCGGTCGCGTTGATCAGATCTTCGGTCGTGTGGCCGTCTTTGCCGGGCGCGAGCGAGATGTTGGGCATGCGTTGAAACGCGACGCTCGAGTAGGAGTCGGCGTAGCTGCACGCGTGGCCGGCCTTGTCGCCGGTCTTGCCGCGAATCCAGTGAGCCTGATCGCGGGTGGTCTGCCAGTCGACCAGCTTGCCGGCTTCAACCAGCTGCCAGCGCTCGGTCCCGACCCCGTCATCGTCCCAGGCACAGGTTGCGAGGCCGCCAGGCTGGGTCCGATCCGCCACGAAGTTGGCCAGCTCGTTGCCGATCTCGTACGTGCCAGTCTTGGCTGGATCGAGGAAGCTGGTGCCCGCGAAGTTGGCCTCGAGCCCGAGCGCCCGGTCGAGCTCGGTTGGGTGTCCAATGCTCTCGTGGATCGTGAGCCACAGGTTGCTGGGATCGAGGATCACCGTCCGCTCGCCAGGCTCGACCGGCGCGGCGTGGAGCTTGCGGACCGCGTCCTCGCCGACCTGGGCCGCGTCCTCGACGAGCTTGGCGTCTTCGACGTGCTCCCAGCCGGCCAGCATCGGGGCGATCTCGTGGTCGCGGCTGGCGAACTGCCCGCGCCGCCGATCGACCGCGGTCGCGCTCAGCTGCGGTCGCACGCGGAACAACAGCTGGTGGATGCGCGCCCCCTCGGAGCTCAAGAACAGCTTGTCCTCGCGCTGCGAGTCGACCGTTGCCCAAGCGTGCGCGACCCCGGCGACGGCGAGCACGGACTTGCTCGCGTCGATCAGCAAGTCGGCCTTTTGCTTGGGCGAGATCGTGAAGGGATCGACGCGGTGCGGCGCGACCCAGCCGCCCGAGACCGCCGCGACCGGAGCCAGCTCGACGCTCTCGCGCCGCAGCGTGGCGTTGATCTTGGCTGCGGCGACGGCCCGCTTGGCGACGCCGTCGATCGACTTGGGCTCGAGCCGGGGCGTCGCCGCGAACCCCCACGCCCCGTCGGCGATCACCCGAAGCCCAAGGCCATACTCGCTCGAGCGCTGGACCTCGCTCACGTGATCATCGCGGACGGACACCCGCTCGCGTCGCCACGCGACCAAGCGCGCGTCGGCGTAGCTCGCCCCAGCAGCCAGCGCGGCGTCGATCGCCCGCTTGGCCAGCAGCTCGTCTGCGAGCAGCGGGCTCGCGGACAGCAGGGTCAGCGCACCGCTGGGCGGAGGCTTGACCGGGGCGGGGACCCGGCTGCCCGGTGGATCTGCCTGCGCCCAGCTGGGCCAGAGCAGACCCGTACCAGCTGCCAGGCCCGTGGCGCGCAAGAAGCTGCGTCGGGAGGTCGACATCGCCCGCATCATAGGGCATCCGATGGATGTTCCGGGCATCTCACGGGTCAGCGCCGCGCACGCGGAGCCAGCCCCTGAAACAAGCCCCGGCCAAGACCGTATCCGAACCGACCACCGCTCCGAACCACTCTAGAAGGACCCCAGATGACCCGCCGATCCACGCTATTGCTCGCAACCCTCCTGCTAGGCGTCACCGCCTGTGACAAGCCCGCGGCCGACCCCGCGCCCAAGCCAGCCGCCAACGAGGTCGCCAAGACCGACGCCAAGCCAGCCGACGACGCCAAGCCAGCCGACGACGCCAAGCCAGCCGACGACGCCAAGCCAGCCGAGCAGGTCGCGGTCGCCAGCGGCCTCGCCATTGGCCAGCGCTTCGCGGCCTTCGACATCATCAACTGCGAGTCTGGCGATCAGTACTGCCAGGTCTGCAAATTCGGACCCAGCCCCAAGATCATGGCCGTTGGCACGATCGACGACGAAGCCTTCAAGCAAGATCTGAAGTCTCTCGACGCGATGGTCGCCAAGTACGGCGAGGACAAGGTCAAGGCGTTCGCCGTGATCGCCGACAATAGCGACGGCGCGTTGGTGACCCCGCTCGGCAACAAGGACGAGCTGCAGGCCAAGGCCAAGGCGCTCAAGGCCGAGCTTGGGATCAGCATGCCCATCGTGATCCCGGCGCCCAAGGACGCGGCGCCCAACGGCACCTTCGAAGACCACTACCAGGTCAAGCAGAGCCGCACGATCATGTTCGCGGACAGCCGCAATCAGGTGAAGTACAGCGAGATCGCGCCCAGCGACTACGCTTCGCTCGACGAGGCGATCAAAGCCACGATCGGGGCTTGATCCGGGTCCTGCGTCCCCGAACTCCGGCCCCCGGGCGTGCTCGGGGACGCCCTCACTTTGCCGCGGCCAGCGCTCGATGCTAGTTCACTGGCATGGCAGATCGCTCGGGTACGGAGCAGCCGCGTGGCCCCCTGACACCGCTTCGTCGGCGGCGTCGGTGGGTCACCTGGGTCGGGGGCTTCGTCGGTGTCCGGGAGCTGCTGATCTGCGCTGCTGCGATCGGGCTGGTGGTCGGGGTCTCGTGGGCCGACGAGCAATTCGAGTGCGAGCGGATCGAGCAAGACCAAGATCAGCTCGCGCAGCGCAACGCGGCGCTCGACGCGTTCGCGGCCGAGCGCTGCCTCGCGGCTGGGGGTGAGTCCGACGGCTGCGAGCACGTCGAGGTCGTGTCGCGCAACGGCTGTCTGGCCAAGCTCCGCGTCCAAGCCCGCCGCGTCGACGACTACGGCGACGAGATTGGCACCTTCATCACGATCGAGGGTCTGACCTACAGCCCGCTGTTCGAGCGCTGGCGCGTGCGCGAGGTCTTGGATGACAAGCAGATCCTCGGGCTCCCCGTACCCTGAAGCCGCGCCCTGAACGGCTCTGGCTACTCGCGGGAGTGCACGTCGTCCAGGGTGCAGATCGCAGCGCGAACCGCCTGATCGATCGGCGTGCTGCGCTTGGCCGCGTAGTCCAACATCACGACGACCACCTGCCCCTGCGCGACCACGGCCTGGTGCTGCTCGGACCACACGGTGTTGTCCAACGTCAGGCTGCTGCGACCAAGCTCGACGCAGCACACGCTGGTCAGGATCGTGTCGGGGAAGCCAACGGGGATCCGGTAGTCGCAGCTGACCCGCGCCAGGATTGGACCGACCGCCCCGCCGCTCTCACGCATCAACGCCGCGATCCCGACCCGCTCGAACCACGCGAACCGGGCGTTCTCGAACCAGCGCAGGTACACAGTGTGGTTGACGTGGCCAAGCGCGTCGAGCTCGCCCCACGCGACGTCTTGGCGGATCGTGACAGGCCCGGCCGCGCCCTCGGGATCCGCGAAGCCTGCGGGGAATGTGCCTGCGCCTGGGAATGGAAGCGTCGAGTTGCCCATCTGCGCCTACTCAATTGGGTACGGTGCATAGCTGTCGATCGTCGGCGCCTCCATGAACGGCAGCCGATAGTACTCGAGCAACCCACGCCCCACGGTGACGCTGGCGAAGAACGCGACTGGCAGCGCCGCGACCAGCAGCCCGCGCAGCAACCAAGTCGAGTGGGTCCGCGCGACCGCGACCGCGAGCAGGACCACGGCGATCAGCACGGCCAGCGAAATCAGCACGAACCAGACCTCGGGGTCGACACCAAATCCAACGACCAGGAGATCGGCGATCCCAACCAGCAGCAGCGAGGGCGCCAGCGCGAGCCCGACCGCGCGCATCGTCGCGCCGATTGAACGCCGCGCGCCCCCGGTCAGCGCCATCGCGCTGTGGGCCAAGATCCCGCCAAAAAAGTACAGCATCGGGAGCCCGAGCGGCACCAGCAGCAGCAGCCACAGCCGCAACACATCGGCAAACTGGGCGCCGAGCAGCTCCCCGATCACGCTGGGGCGCTTCAGCGGCCCAACGCCGTCGGCGGTGAGCCACGAGACGCCGGCCAAGCTCAGCGCCAGGAACCACGTTGGCAGCCGCAAGGTCGCGAGGAACGCCAGCACCCGCGCGTGCGAGACCGGCTCTTCGACCACGCGAAAGCTCGCGCTGGGAGACACGATCAGCTGAAGCAACGTCTTGCCGCAGCGGAGCAGCCAGCTCTTGCCGATGTCGCTCTCGAGCGGCAGCGAGCGCGCGCGCGGATCGAGGTGGCAAGCCCGACACAGATCCGGCGCCCGCAGCTGCGCGCGGCGATCGTCGAGGCCCGTGAAGGCCTTTCCGCACCGCGCACAGGTGGCCGCTGGGGACGTCGTGGCGGACCCGCCGCGAGCGGGGATGGACGCAGTGGCAGCCAAAGCCGCCGCAGTGTACAAGCTTTCCTCTATCACCCCCACATACACCTTGGACTTCACCGAAGCCACCCGAGCCCCCTTCCAGCGCCCGTACGCGTCCGCCGAAGCCACCCGAGCCCCCTTCCAGGGGGCCACACATGCGATAGCGAACAAACGGCCCCGAGGAGCGAAGCGACCAGACGCGCTAGCGGCTGCAGTCGGCGAAGTCCTAGGTGCATGTGGGGGTCTATATGTACGGGGCGAGGATTGCGTCGGGGGGGGCGGGCTGTCTATGGTCGCCCGGTGAGTTCTGCGTCCCGTCGCGCCTGCGCCCCCCTCGCCCGCTCCGGCCTCGCGTCCGTCGTGTTGGGCGTGTTGGTCGCCGTTTGTGTCAGCGCGTGCAAGCGCGACGTGGAGACCGACAAGCCTGGCGACCATCACTACGACGACAAGCTGGCCGCGCTCGCCAGCTTCGAAGAGCCCGAGCGCGACGCGTGGGCGATGCCGGCTCGGGTGGTCGAGGCGCTGGGGATCAGCCCGCGCATGGACGTCGCGGACATCGGCGCGGGCTCGGGCTACTTCACCCGGCGGCTGGCCACGGCCGCGCATCAGGGCACCACCTTCGCCGTCGACGTCGACGCCGACTTCAAGGGCTACATCGAGACGCACCGCGGGCAGTGGAGCACGCCCAACATCGTCACGCGGCTCGCCGTCTACGAGCACCCGCTGCTCCCACGCGAGAGCGTGGACTTGGTGTTCATCTCCAACACCTACTCGTTCTTGCAAGACCGCGAGGCCTACTTCACCGCGGTCTACAAGGCGCTGCGCCCCGGCGGCCGCCTCGCGGTCATCGATTGGCGCGACGATGTCGAGTGTCCGCGCTACGTGGGTTGCCCCAAGGCCAGCCAGCGGGTCGCCAACGCCATCGCTACCGCCGAGCTCGAGAGCGTGGGGTTCGAGGTGCTCGAGCGCCACGACTTCCTCGCGTACCAGTACTTCATGATCCTCGGCCGCGCGGTCGACCACGCCAAGGCCCCGCCCACACCAACGCCGACGCCACCCGTGGTCGACGATGTGGTCGACGACTCCGGCGGCGACGCGGTCGGCCCTGCGGACAGCGCTGCGCCATGACCCCCCCCGCGCCGAACATCGATCCTCTCACGACGCCGCTCGAGCGCGAGCGGGTCCTCGCAGCCTACCAGCGCGCCTGCGCGGCCCTCGAAGCCGCCCAGCAGCCCAATGGCGCGTGGGCTGGCGAGGTCGTGTGGAACCCGATGCTGATCTGTCAGTACGTGATCTGCAGCCACATCGTGGGCCGCGAGATCCCCGAGCCACGCAAGCAGAGGATCCGCCTCAGCCTCGAGCTTCAGCGCAAGCGCGACGGCGGCTGGGGCATGCACCCCGACGTTCCGCCTGCGCCCGGCGATCACGATCACCACCCCAACCACGATCGGGATCCGGCCGGCCTCGCCGGCGCGCACGACTCGTGGATGTTTCACACCGTGCTGGGCTACGTCGCGCTGCGGCTGCTCGGCGCGGATCCCAACGAGCCCCTGCTGCAAGACGTCCGCGCGTGGATCCACGCCCACGGCGGCCCCTACGGCGTCCCGACCTGGGGTCGCGCGTGGCTGGCCTTGCTCGGGCTGTATCCGTGGTCCGAGCTGCAGCCGCTGCTGCCCGAGCTGTGGTTGCTCGGCGATGACTCGCCGATGCACCCGCGCCGGCTGTATTGCCACATGCGGCTGATCTATCTGGGGCTGTCGTATCTGTACGGCGCTCGCACGCAGGCCGACGCGTCGCCCTTGGTCGAGGCGATCCGCGGCGAGCTGTATCCCGAGGGCTGGGACGTCTCGCGCTTTCGTGCGACGCGCGACCAGATCGCCAGCACCGACCTCTACGAACCGATCGGTCAGAGCCTGGAGTGGTTGTTCGCGGGCGCGCGCGCGCTCTCGCGGGCGATCCCAGCTGTGGTCCGCCGCCGCGCCCTGGCCCGGGCCTGGGAACACATCGAGTTCGAGTTCGCCAGCACCAACTGGGTGTGCCTCAGCCCCGTCAACGGCATGTTGTTCTGCCTCGCGATGTGGTCCCGCGATCGTCGCGACCCGCGGCTCGCCCAGGCCCTGCAGGGTCTCGAGTATTGGATGTGGGAGGACGACAGCGAAGGCCTGCGCATCTGCGGGGCGCGCTCGGACATCTGGGACACGAGCTTCGCGCTGCAGGCCTTGTGTGAAGGTCCGCAGATCGACGAGGCCGCCCGCGCGGTCGATCGCGCGAGCGCCTGGCTCCCGCGCGCCCAGCTGCGCGCGGACATCCTGGGCGGCCGCGAGCACTACCGCGAGTCGGCCCGCGGCGGCTGGGGCTTCGCCAACGAGCACCACCCCTGGCCGGTCAGCGACTGCACGGCCGAGGCCCTCGAGGCCCTGCTTCACGCCGAACATCGCGGCTGGGATCACGCCGCGGCGCGCCTGGATCTCAGCGACAAGCTCGCGGCCGTGGAATTCGTGTTGCTGCGTCAGAACGACGACGGCGGGTTTGGCTCGTACGAACCCCGCCGCGGGTCGATGCTGCTCGCGCGCTTCAACCCGGCAGAGATGTACGGCAACTGCATGCTCGAGTACTCGTACACCGAGTGCACGGCCAGCTGCGTGCGGGGGCTCGCCGTCGCCCTCGAAGCGCTCGGGGCCAACATGCCCAGCGAGCTGCGAGCGCGGGTCCAAGCGGGCGTCGACGCGGGCGTGCAATTCTTGCTTGGGTCGCAAGCGTCCAACGGTGCGTGGCCAGGGTTTTGGGGGGTCAACTACACCTACGGAACCTTCTTCAGCGTCGCTGGCCTGCTCGCCGCCGGGCTCGATGGTGAGCACGTCGCGGTCCGTCGGGCGGTCCGGCATCTGATCTCTGCGCAACGCGATGACGGCGGCTGGGGCGAGCGCTACGAAGGCGTGCTCGAGTCCCGCGAGCGTCCGCTCGACGCCGACCAACCCAGCCGAATCGTCCAGACGGCGTGGGCGCTGCTGACCCTCCAACAGGCCGCTCCCGAGCGGGGCCGCGAGGCGATCGAGCGCGGGCTTCGGTTCTTGCTCGACCAGCAACAACCCGATGGCACGTGGCCCCACGATGCCGCGGTCGGCGTGTTCTTCAACACCGCCGTGCTGGACTACCGGCTGTACAAGCTGGTGTTTCCCACCTGGGCGCTATCGCGCTGGCTATCTCGCTAGAGGTGTCTTCACAGAGGACGACGCGGTTTGCCCCACCGCACCTTGGCGCCCCGGGCGGTTGATCCCACATGTACAATCATGTCGGTTCCGATCTGTGTCCTTTTGATCAAGACATGGAGATTTCGGCAACCAGTGTAGCCAGGTGTCTGGCTGGGAGCATGGCCAGACGTACGGCACGATTGTTGCTGACTGCTGGCCCATGATCGTTGGTAGCCAGGCCGCCCAGCTCCCGGCCCCCCAGCTCCAGCCCCCGCCGCTCGAGCGCCCCGGACTCATCTGGGACCAGGTGGAGGGGATCAACCTCGCCAAGATCGCCAACATGCCGCCCCAGCGAGAGTGGCGGCAATTTCTAGATCATTTGCGCCCATCGGTCCGCCCCCTGGTGCTGTGGATCCGTGGGCGCGTCTGGATCGGGTCCGCCGGCCGCAGCGAGCTCGCCAGCGCGATTGGCTCGAGCCGCGTCGGGCTGGTCGTCAGCGACGACATCGGTCGCGGGCTCGCCACGGCGCTGCGCTGGCTCGGCGTCGACGTCGACGCCTATGGGATCGCGGATCTCTACCGGCTCGAGGCCAAGCTCAACCTCGACCCCGGCACGGCCAACGCCATGTTGCAGCGCGTGTACTGAGGCTGTTTTCAGCTCGGGCGAGGGCTTCTCGCCCGCTTGCGGACGCCTTCGTCGACTGGTTCACCGTGGGCAGCGAACTGTTTTCAGCTCGGGCGAGGGCTTCTCGCCCGCTTGCGGACGCCTTCGTGAACTGGTTCACCGTGGGCAGCGAACTGTTTTCAGCTCGGGCGAGGGCTTCTCGCCCGCGCGCGGACTGCTACTGGGGAATGCACTCGACCGGGCCAAACGGCGCGGCCAGGTTGTCGCAGTTGGCCTGCAGCACGTTGGCAGCCTCGAGGCTGACCATCCCCGAGTCGAGGTCGACCGAGAACAGCGAGGTGTTCTGGCCACTGATACCGCAGGCGTACAGCTTGTCGACGCCAGGGTGGAACTCGATCCCGACCGACGCAAAATTCATGTCCATCTGAATTGAGCCAATGCTCGAGGCGTCGTCGCCATTGAAGGTATGCAGGCGGTCGTCGCTCGCGTTGATGCCGTAGAGCACATTGTCGATTGGATCGGACCAGGTCAGCCCGGTCGATCCCCAGTTGCCTGGCAGCGGGTTGAGCATGACCGAGACCGCCGACACCGGATCGATGTCGATGATCACGTCTTGATCGGACGAGGCCCCAAACATGTTCTGCAGCTCGTTTGACGTGATGCCGTTGACCCCCGTGAACCCGCCGTACTGACCGATCTCCTCGGAGGTACACTGGCACGGATCGATGCGCAGCAAGGTGTCGCCGTTGGTCTGCTTGCGTACCGAGGCGTACAGCACGTCGGAGTTGAAGGTCAGCGAGGTGAAGACCGTGTCGGCTGGGATCGTGTCGGGTAGCTCGATGTCGTCGCAGATCACGTTGGTCTGACCCAGCATGCCGTCCTCGATCAGGATCTGCACCAACACGTCGGTGGTCGCGTTGGGCTCGTCGACGCTCAACAGCCACGGCGCGTACATCATGTCGCCATCGCCGTCCCCGTCCCCGTCGCCGTCTCCATCTCCATCTCCGTCTCCATCTCCATCTCCGTCCCCATCGCCGTCCCCATCGCCATCCCCGTCCCCGTCCCCATCGCCATCCCCGTCCCCGTCACCCGGGTCGCCGTCGCCGTCGCCGTCGCCGTCGCCGTCGCCGTCGCCATCGCCATCCCCGTCGCCCATCGCGGTGGTCCCGGTCTCGTTGGTGTCGCCGTCCCCGTCCCCGTCGCCGTCGCCCGTCTCGCTCTCGGTGCCCGCGACATCTGCTCCACCGTCAGCAGAGCTGTCGCCGCAGCCAGACACCACGCACGCAGCGATACACGAGACGACAAGAAAACGATTGAGCTCGAGCAATTTCACAGCAACCAGTAGGCCAGCGCGCCTCACTGATGGCAAGCCACAGATCCGCCTCGCTGCGCGCGCATCCGTGATCAGTCTGCCTCGACCACGGCGTCGAACTCATCGCCGCCATCACCCTCGACCGGCGGTTGGCTCGCTACCATCCGCTGGACACCAGTCGGGGTCTTGCCCCCCTGCCCGTCGGGCTCGAGCCGGTGCTCCATCTCTGCCCCGGACCCCAGCAACACGGCGATCCAGCGCATGTCGTCGCTGTTCTCCAGCAGGATCTTGACCACCATGGTCAGCGGCACCGACAAGAACATCCCCAGCGGCCCCCAGATCCAGCCCCAGAACACCAACGACAAGAACACCACCAGGCTCGACAGCCCCAGCCGCTTGCCCATCACCTTGGGCTCGACGACGTTGCCCATGATCGTGTTGATCACCAGGTACCCGATCAGCAGCACCGCCGAGCGCTCCAAGCCCACGTTGACGATCCCAAGCAGCACCGGCGGCAGCGCGGCGATGATCGATCCGAGCGTGGGGATGTAGTTGAGGAAGAACGCGATCACCGCCCACAGCACGGGGTAGTCGACGCCGACCGCCCAGCACAGCAACCCCGCCAACAACCCGGTGACCACGCTGATCTTGGTCTTGATCGACAGGTACTCGTGGATGTCGCGGATCACCCCGCCAAACCGCTCGATGTCCGCGTCGGGGTCGCCGAGCGCGGCCTGCAGCTTCCGCGGAAGACCGGCGGCCTCGGCCAAGATGAACGCCGTCGTCAGCAGCACGAAGGCCGTGTCCGAGAGCAGCGAGCCAATGCTGGCGACCATCGCCGCGGCCCAGTCTGCGGCCTGACTCGCGTCGATCTGGGCGAGCAGCGTATCGGCCGAGACGTCGATCCCGTGACCGCTGAACCACGCGATCCAGCCCGCCGTCATCGAGGACAGCCGGGCTTCGTAGTCGGGCACGTTCTCCATGAAGCTGGAGACCGAGTTGCCGATCAGGAACGAGACCCCGATGAAGCTCCCGATCACGCCGACAAACACGATCGTGACGGCGAGCCAGTCGGGCACCTTCTTGCTCTGCAGCCACGTGACCGGCGGGATCGCCAGCACGGCAAGAAACGCCGAGAACAACACCGGGACCAAGATCGGACCCGCCGCCCGCAACCCAGCGATCACCACGCAGATCGACGCGCCCGTGATCAGCACCCGCAGCCCAATCGCCCGCTTCTCGACGGCCATCACAGGGACTATAGGGGCTTTGGACCCCCACATACACCTTGGACTTCACCGGGCTACAACACGTCGCCAAGGTCGATGAAGGCACGGTCCTTCATGACCACGAACGGGCGCTCATCGAAGCTGAGCCGGCCCTGGCCGTCGTGCTCGACGATCTGGACCTTGCCCATGCCGTAGCCGTTGGGGCCCCGCGCGTAGTAGTGGACCTGCAGGTTGTACGGGTAGCCGGTCGGCTCGCCGATCACGGCGAAGACCTCGGGGCCGTAGCCGTTGGTGACGTCGTAGTAGAGGGCGCCGCCGCTTCGCAGGCCGCGGCTCTCGTAGTAGGCGTGGCTGCCGTACACGTCGCGAACGTGGAGATCGACGTCGTTGGCGCCAGTCTCCCAGGTCAGGACGAAGCGCAGCGAAGGGGTGCTCTCGAGCTCGGCCCCGAGCTGGTCGAGGCGATCGCGGATCTCCGCCTCGCGCCCTGGCTCGGCGGCGAGCCACGCGGCGGCGACGAGCCCGAGATCCTCGCGCAGCACCTTCTCCACGCCGACGAAGGCGCCCGAGAACGCGGCGCTCCAATCCCGGCGCAGCCCAGCGTCGAGCACGTCGAACGCCCGCTCCTCACGACCCGCACGCAACAGCGCGAACGCCAGCAGCCGGTGACTCGAGGGATGATCCGGGCGCTGCTGCCTTGCGCGGCGGTAGGTGTCTATCGCCAAGCGCCCGCCCACGCTTCCCAGGCCCTCGAGCCGCGAGCCCGCGAACCGCCGCATGTCGGCGCGGTCGGGGTACATGTCGATGATCGACCCATACGCACGGGCGGCGCCCTCGACATCCTCGCTGGCTTCGAGCGCCTCACCCAGCGCGACGACAGCCAAGACCTCGGTTGGCTCGGCCTCGCGCCAGCGCCACGCGACCTGCTTTGCCTCGGCGACGTGGCCCCACTCGAGCAGGTTCATGATCGTCAGCAGGTTGCCCTGGTACGCGTCCTGCGGGACCCGCAGCGGCGGCTGCGTGCGTGGGCGCGTGCGTCGGCGGCCCTCGAGCGGCTTGGCCAAGCGCATGCGCGCGAGCGGGACGTCGTTCTCGGCGAGCGCGTTGGGCAGCTCTCGAGATCGCACCTGCACGCCTTCGG
>NZ_JMCC02000146.1 GCF_000737335.2 Enhygromyxa salina
GGTCGCCAGCGAGCACGTCGAGCTCGGCGGCGAGGTGATCGACAGCCGCACCTACGGCTTCGACGAGGCCGACAACAAGCAGTCCGAGCACAACCTGGGGAGCGGCCAGATCAGCGGATCTCGATCGATGATCCACGACTCGCTCGGTCGCATGGTCGGCAGCGAGGTCGCGGGCAGCGTCGCCACAGACCGCACGGTCAGCTACGAGCTCGATGGCGGCGGGAACAGGACCAACGTCACGGGAGCCACCTGCGCCGGGACCTACAGCCTCGACGCAGCGCTGAACGAATACACGCAGACGCCCTGCGAAGACTGGGCGCACGACAGCGCCGGCAACCTCGTGCAGACCCGCGCGACCGCCAACCCCGGGGCTGACCGCGAGCTCGAGTATGACCACCGCGGGCGGCTGGTCGGGGTCGTGCTTCACACGGGCGAGCCCGAGGACACCGCCGTGCGCTTCGCCTACGACGCGCTCGGTCGCAAGATCCGCGCGACCTGGTCGGAAGGCGGCGCGGCGTTCACCGAGCACTACATCTACGACGACTGGAACGTGATCGAGGAGTATGCCAACGACGACCCGACCCCAAGCGCCACGTATCTCTACGGCGACGGCCTCGACGACCGCTTGCAGATGATCCGCGGCAACTCCTGGTGGTTCTACGACGACGAGAGCGGCTCGACGACCGCGCTGGCGCACAAGCCCGCGGTTGGGCCGCTGTGGATCGAGCGCTACGCGTACCAGGACTTCGGTGAACCCAGCTTATTCTGGGCCGGCGCCCCAGTGCCGGATTCATACAGCGGCAACCCCTATCTGTTCGCCGGTCGGCGGTGGCTCGCCGAGCTCGGGCTCTACGATCTGCGCACGCGCCACCTCGACCCGATCTCCGGCCGCTTCATCACCCGCGACACCCTGGGGATCTGGGCCGACGAGGAGAACCTGGGCAACGGCTACACCTACGTCACGAACGCGCCCGGCAGCGCCACAGATCCGACTGGCGAGGCGAAGAAGCCGAAGATCAAGAACTGCCACGCGGGCGCCAGGGCAAACATCGAGGACTGGCTCGACGAAGCCGAGCGCCAAGGGCGGCTGTCACGGGACTGGTTCAACGGACAGGCAGGTCGCAAGCGCAAGCGACGAAAGGCTGACTGGAACAACTACAAGAACGATGGCCGCGAGTGGTGGGGAAAGTACGACAACACCCGCTTTCACCGGATCAAGTGGAACTTCCGCAAGATCGTGCGGCGCTGCTCGAAGAACGTGATCACCTTCAAGTGCCGCAGCACCGGCATCTTCTGCGGCCCGCCGAAGGCGGCGGCGTGGACGCTGTCCTCTTGGCACGCGTGGATTCGCGTATGCAAGAACGACAAAGGTGGCCTATTTCGCCAGGATGGTACGCCACAGACGAAGCTCGACACCGAGGACTTTGGCGGCATCATGCTACATGAAATCTCCCACAACATTAACGCGATTGGAGACAAGCGCCTTAGTGGCGCCAAGGTAGCGGACAAGGACTCGACTCGCGAGCTTGCCGCGCGAAAGCCCACTCGAGCGAGCTGGAGCGCGACCAACTACGAATTCTTTGGGACGTCCCGGTGACGTCTCGACCGCACAGGACCCCGAGAATGCACACAGCAAAAGTGACAATTCAGACGGCGCCACGACGTACTGCACGCCGTATCGCGCTGCTCTTCGCCGCATTCGCCACGACAACGGTGATGTTCAGCGCGCCGGCCCAAGGTGCAGTGTCGTGTCTGCCTGGTGAAACACTTGAACTCACCAACCCGATCGTTGCCGTCGTCGATGGTCCTGATGACGACGTTGCCCAGGAGCAAGAACGCTGGTCGAACCTCGACCCCGAGATCGAGGGCCTGGGCCTGTACTTCGCAGACGAATCTCTTGAACTGGAAAAGGAGAAGTAGCGATGGCTGATCGACTAACAACCTGCCTCGCAAGCGCACTTGTTTGCGCACTGAGCCTCACCCAACTCGCAAGCTGCATAGATTTCTCCGGCTGTGGCGAGCGTCCTCTGGTGGAGTCCGGCGAGTACAAGATCCTGAACCTTTACGGTCAGCTAAGCCCAGACTACGAGGACCTCGTCGGCGCCAAACTCATCATCGACCGAGATACCGAAACCTCCACAATCCGCTACACGCGCGATGGAACCACCTACGAAGTGCGACACGCATTGGATGCGCCGTGACCCCCATGGTCGCGTAGGGAGGACGGTACTGACCTCAGTCCAGTGGTGCAGCCTCGCTAGTCGATGGCGATGCTCGCGGTGACAGATCGAGGCGAGGGGCGCACCTGCGCTGCTGTGGGTCGGCAGCACTCGGGCTCGTCCGGATTGCACGTCGTCGCCTGTTTGCCGCTCGACCTTCATCCTGGCGGAAGCCGCGGCATCGGGGTGACTCGCGTCACCCATCCGCGTCCACGCTCACAACCCGGCCGAGGCAAGTCTGGGTGGTCGCCGGCCCCACCCATCGTCGAGAGGTGATCCGCGGGCATCGATCCGGTGCGGCGTTCTCTGGCGAGCATCTCTGAGGCGAGGGGCAAAGCCCGGCAGGAAATCCAATTCAAGAGTAGGCTCGGATCCATGCAACGGACCACCCTGACAGTTCTCACGCTCGCGCTGATCGCCGTCCCACTCACTGCCGATGCAGAGTATCGCCATTTGTGCACGTCAGTGCCCGGGGCATGCGAGTACACACCGGCCAACGTTCCCAAGCTGCTCGCCGACGTCTGCTATAGTCCCGCGAGCAACGTGGTTCGGTTGAAGGGCACGGCACCTTGTTTGGCGGGAACGAAGGCGTTCACGGTGATCTATGGCGAGGTTGTGGACCCCCAGTTGGGGACGGTGTCTGCATACATCCCGCTAGATGATGCTTGCGGCGCCGGGTTGTGTGTCGACTATGTGCCGCACGACGACTCGCAAGCGTATACGATTTGCTGTGAGAACGGCGGACCATGCTGGCCGGGCGGTGGTTGTGGGGGAGTTCACTATTGGTGCCACGATGGTGTCTGCAATGAGGACGGCACAGTGACCTGTTACGACGCGGAGTTGACGTAGATTAGCGCGGCGACAGCATCAAACTGGCTCTGGGCTTGTTGTTCCAACTTCAGGTCACCCACGTCACGCGCGAAGAGAATAGCCAACTGCCACGCGAGCAGAGCGTCCTGAAGTAGCTCCTGCCGCTCGAACTCTAGTGCGACGTCCTCACTCGCCAACGCCAGTTCACGAGATGACTCGTCGCTGATTTGCGCACGCTTTGCGGCCTCGAGCCGCCGCAGGGCTCCGTCCACGTTGCCCTCGTTGGCGGCCAGGATCGCCTCTTGCCCCGCCCACCTGATCTGCGTGTCGGTCACGAACTCCAGCGATCCCCCGCCTCGCGGCAGCACCAGCAGCGTCATCAGACCGCCCAGCATCACGCAGGCACCCCCCGCGATCAGCATCTCCCGCCAGCTCCACCGCCGTCGGGGCTTCGGGCTCAGCGCGGCGAGCAACGCCTGCATGCTGGGGAACCGCTCCTCCGGTTGCATCGACAGCCCGCGACGCAGCGCCCGCTCCACCCGCCGGGACCCCGGCGGCCTCCCTTCCAGCCCAAGCGCCAACGCGAACACGCGCTCATCGATCGTCGTCGCCTCGGTGCACGCACCAAACGGGTTGACGCCGGTCAACGCCTCCCACAGCGCAACGCAGAACGAGAACTGATCCGAGCGCGCATCGCTAGGCTTCCCCAGCAGTCGCTCGGGTGGCGCGTGGTCCAGCGTCCCACGGAACACCGGCGGGTCCTCGGCTTCGCGGTCGCGTTCGAGCGTGTCGTGATGCCGCGCGAGGCCAAAGTCGAGGACGACCGCTTTACCCTCCGGGCCAACCCGAACGTTGGCCGGCTTGAAGTCGCCATGAACGAGGCCCTTCGCGTGAATCGCCGCGAGTCCGGCCCCCGCCTGCATATACACGCCGACGATCGCCTTCGCGGCCGTGTTGTCGCGGCACCAGACGTGCAGCGGCGGGCCCTCTACATACTGCAACACGAAGTAGCGGTAGTCGGGCCCAACACCGTGATCGTAGATCGCCACGACGTGGTCGTGGTGGAACTCCGCGAGCGCCTTCCCCTCGCGCAGCGCGACGTCGCTGTCGCCGAGGTCCAGCACCTTCACGGCCACGCGCCGGTCCAGATCGCGGTCGTGGGCCTCGTAGACCCGGCCGTATCCGCCGGCTCCGATCTCGCGCACGAGCTCGAAGCGCTCGCCCACGAGCACCGGGGAATGGGGCCCACCGCACTTGGCCATCAATCGCGCCCCCGCGAACTTGCGGTCAATTGAGCGGCTGTTCTCGACTACCAAGGGGCGACTCTGCTAGGACGGCTGGTGTGTTGTACCCGACGGATGCAGACCTGCTGGCGCGGATTCGGGAGGGGGATCACCAGGCTCGTGAGATCTTCGCTGAGAAGCACGCAGACTGGGCGCGATTCTACGCTGAAGACCAGGGGGCGAAGAGCGACGCCGATGAGATCGGGCAACACGTCGTGATGCAGATGATCCTCCGGCCACCCGCTACCCTTCGGGGCACGACGGCGCGGCCGTACATGTGCCAGGCCATTCGGCGACGGGTCTACCGGGTTCGGGGGCGCGCACTCATTGAGGCGATCACCTGCGGGTCGGACTTGGCCGACCGTCGCACGAGCCCCAGCGACAAGCTGGCCACGCTGGAGCTCCTGCAGCAGGTCTGGGCGGCGGTCGAGAAGCTCACGACGCGCGAGCGAACCGTGATGCGCATGCGCTACGGGGACGACCTGCCGTTTGGTGAGATCGCTGACGCTATCGGCCGACGCGAACCAACCGTGCGCAGCATCCACGCGCGGGCGCTTCGCAAGCTCCGCGATTTTTTTTGATTTTCTTTGCAACGAAACACGGAGCCGCGGGCTCACCGTCCGGTGAGGGGCACACAGCACGACGCGTCGACGCGGGTACCGGTATCGGGGACCGGGCAACAGCGGGCGCCCCCGTGTGAACTGGCCCTCGCGCTGGCAACGGAGGCTCGCCAAGCGGCCCTGCTGACGGCGCTGCACCGGATGAGTCCAAGGTTGACGCTCGCCCAATGACGGCCAATGTCATGGACAAACCCGACAAGCCAGACTCGTTCGGCGCTCACGTCAAACGTCTCCGCGAGGTTCGGCGCCTGACCCAAGAGGAGCTGGCCGACCGGAGCGGGCTCGCGGCCGACACGATCCGGCGGCTCGAGCATCAGGATTTCTCGCCGTCATTGCGAACGCTACGCAAGGTCTGCAAGGGCCTGGGTCTCTCGATCGCGGCGTTGTTCGGGAGCTTCGAGCTTGGCGGTGTCACTGAAGAGGTCGCCCGCATCAGCGGCCTGCTGATCGGACGCTCCCCCGCGGAACTGAGGCTGCTCGAGCGGGTGCTTGCGACCCTGATAGATGAGCTTGATCGCCCTCACTGATCCGCAAGCTCGAACTTGGACTCGGCGGCGCGTTGGTCGATGATAGAATTGGGTAGCAGACGGATAGAACGAATTCAGCCAAAGCCGGCAATCGGTATCAGCTCGCCACGCATGCGAGTGCCGTTGAGGGCGGTTGTCGTTGTATATGCGGGGATCGGTCGCGTACGAGGATCAGAGGAATGAAGCGGGTCATTCGGACGGTGGCTTGTAGCCGTATGCAGGGGGGGCGACGGCGTCGATCCAGAGCTGGTGGAGGCCGTCGTTGCGTAGGTTGGCGGTGACGACTTCGGCCCAGGTCGTGGTCAGGGGCGGGGCGACCTTGCTGCCGGGATCCAGGCGGATCGGGACCGCGGCTGCGCGGCCGGTGGGCGGGGTGAAGCCGATCGTGAGGGCGTAGAGGAGGGTCATGATGTCGGGGAGCTTCACGCATCCACACTCCACGACGGCGGCGGAGGCTAGCTCGGCGAGCTTGGTACAGCGGTCGCCGGGGGCGACGTTGCCGAGCTCGCCGAAGATGCTGGCGAGAGGGGGGCAATTGTTGGCGTAGCCGCGTACCCCTTTGGCGACGAACACGACGCGATCGTTGGGGTCGGGGGGGAGCTCGGCTCGCATGTCGGCGAGCATGTCGGGG
The DNA here is from genome assembly GCF_000737335.2 of Enhygromyxa salina. GTDB lineage: Bacteria > Myxococcota_A > Polyangia > Nannocystales > Nannocystaceae > Plesiocystis > Plesiocystis salina_C. The sequence goes on from NZ_JMCC02000146.1 coordinate 6,091, forward strand.
TTGCGGGGCTGCGGGATCGGGCGGTCGTCGGCGACGTGGACGAGCACGCGGACCTCGGTGCGGCCGACGGCTGCGAGGCCGCGCCACAGCTCGGCGACGGTCGAGGCGGGGAGGTCAGCGGCGATCGCCAGGGTCATCTCGCCTGGTTCGGGGATCCGTCGGGGAGGATCGGCCAGCCATGCCTGGATCGAGACGGTGCCTTGGCCCTCTGGATCGGTGAGGCCGTTCTCGTCCAAGGTGATGACGCGAGTCGCCAGGGGGTGGTAGCTGTCTGCTGTCCACGTGACCTTGGGCAGCTCGATGGCGGGCACGCCCAGGTCGAACTCACAGTAGGAGCCCAGCTCGGCCTGCAGCGGCTCCGCTGCACATACGGGATCCGCGGCAGGGCTGGCGGATCCGGATCCGCCAGGGCCTGGCTCGGCTGCAGTCGCGGCGGGGTCTGACTTGGACGGCGGGCTCTGGCACGCGAACGCGAACGCGAACGTGCCGGCGAGGAACAACGCGGGGGGTCGCACGTGACGGAGGCTACACGGTTTGTGCGGCGCGGGGGTGCGGCACTAGTGGGGCTCTAGTTGCCCCACACCGCGTAGGACGCCCACTCGCCGTCGTCGAGGCTCAGGCTGTCGCAGCTTGGCAGCGCGCAGGCGACTTCGCTTGGATCAGCCGCGCGCGGAACGTCCAGGCACAGCGCGCCCGCGTCGGTCCAGATCGCCTCGGGGGCGCTCAGATCCGAGGTGGTTGTCGGCACGACGGTGCCGCTCTGGTTCTCCCAGATGAGCTCGGTCCCGTCGACCGTGTAGGCGAGGCCGTCACCGCAGTAGTCAGCGGTGATCATTTTCAAGGTGGCTTGGCGCTGGGCTGGGCTGGCGGGCGCGCCGCTGTCGTCGAAGTTGGCGTGAGGGCCGTAGCCGAGCAGCGCCATCTTGGCGGCCGCCGAACCAGCACAGGCCAAGGTGATCCAGTTGCTCTGGTTGGGGATCACGGTCTTGGTCTCGAGGTCGTAGCGCTCGCCGGCCAGGATCACGACTGATGCCTGCAGCGGATCGATGAGCGAGCCCTTGCAGACGCTCTTTTGCAGCAAGGGCTGGGCGAGGTCGGGATAGATCAGCGCGTACGCAGCCTGGGGGGCACCGTCGGTCGCCCACGAGTCGACCTCTTCATAGCCGGCGATCACGACAGGGACGAGCAGGTTGGATTCGACGCGCAGGAGCAGGATCGAACCAACCAGTGCGTGCCCGCGCAGCTTGCCCTTACCGAACAGGCCGCCGCGGGCAACCAACGCGTCGCCCTCGGTCGTGAGGGTCCAGTTGAGCAGCAGGCCCGCCGGGGGAAAGAAGCCCACGAGCTTGACCCCGTCGGCGTTGGCGAGCCCGCCCAGGTGCAGCTCTTGCAGCGACTTCCCGTTGACCTCCGAGGTGTTGTAGCCACACCGCCACCGCGGGCAGTCGTAGCTCAGACCGCGCAGCTCGGTGTCGTCGTCGGGCTGTGCTTCGTCACAGCCTGCGAGCGGAGCCAGTCCACAAGTCAGGGCGCAAGCCATGACGGCCTGAGCGGGGAGGTTGAAGGTGCCAAGAAAGCGTAGTGAGCTGGTCATGAAATCGTCTTCGTGGGGGGCTGTGAGGTTGTGGTCATGGGGACTGGGCCTCGAGCATGTCGAGAACGTCGAGTCGACGCGCGTAGGCGCTTGGCCAGCGTTGGTAGTAGGTTCGGGCGGCGGCTGTGAGCGCAGTGACCCGAGACCACGGAGTGCCGCCGCCTGCGCCGCCGCCTGCGCCGCCGCCTGCTCCGAGTACTTGGGCGAGCGCGGTCTGGGTGCTGGCGAGCAGCCGCTCGCGCTCGAGCGGTGGGGCCTCGTCGGTGATCGCCTCGAGCTCGGCGAGCGAGCGCTCGAGCAAGCCGGCGGCGCGATCGGGGTCGTCCACAAGCAGCTCAGCGAGCACGAGGCGCCGCTCGGCCTGCTCGACGCGGATCCACCACTCTGCGCCCGCGGCCTCGCGATCGGTGTCGTCGTCCACGCGCTCGATCAGCGCATGCAGCTCGGTGATCGCGGGGCCCACGAGCTCCTCGGCTCCGCCATGCCCGACGTATGAGTACGCGTTGATCAGCAGCTTCCGATCGTCGTTTGGATCGAGCTGGTCGCGGGCGGCGAGGAACGCGGCCCGAGCCAGCTCGGGTCGGCCCCGCGTGAGCTCGAGCCGACCACGGCCAAACTCGCACTCCCCGGCGAGCCTGGCCTCTGCGATCGCGACAAAGCGAGGACACAGCTCGCGCAGGCTGGCGCCGGCGCGCTCGGGGTCCGCCATGTGGAAGGCCGCGAGCAGCCGCGCGTCTAGGGTCCACGGGTGCTCGGGGCCCACGCGCCGCTCGTAGATGTCGATCATGCGGGCGTGGATCTCCGACTGTTCGTCCGCTTCGCTCGTGACCATGCCGAGGTTGGCGAGGCCGACCGCGATCTCGAGGTGCTTGTCGCCAAACAGCCGCTCCTTGAGGACCAGCGCCTGCTCGAAGTCGGCCCGCGCACCGACCCGATCACCGGCGGCGAGCCGCACCGTGCCCGCGTTGTTGAGCAGCAGCGCGCGCAGCTCTGGGTCGTCGCCAGACCGCACGAGCATGGCGTCGGCGATCGCGAGGTCGGCGATCGCGGACTCGCCCCCACCAATGGCGAGGCCGCGCACGTAGACCCGCCGGATCATCGCCTCGGCTGCGAGCGGATCGAGGCCCTGCGCGATCGAGATTGCCAGGGCGCGGTCGAGCAGCGCGCCGCTCGACCCACGATCGAGCTGAAGGACGAGCGACGCTCGAGCCTCGCTGAGCAGCGCCTTGGCCTGCGTCGCTGGCAACTCGAGCGCCACCGCTTGGGTTGCGACGGACCGGGCGAGCTCGGTCGCTTCGGCGATCCGGCCGGCGTAGGCGAGGGTCTCGGCCCGCACCAGGCTGGACTCGAGCTGCAGCACCAGCGCCGCGACGCCGGGGTCGGTGGGTGGCTTATCCCGGGCGGCCATGGCCGCGAGGTCGTCGCAGGCGTCGAGGCGTGGGAGCTTGGCGACCATGTGCCCGGCGTGATCAACGACCTCGCCGTCGGCCGCCGAGAGGATTTGGACGGTCTCGGCCAGGGCCAAGCGCCCGCGATCGAGGCACGCCATGCGGGCGTCGAGCAGCGCGTCGGAGTGCTCGCCGCGGCGGTGCTCGTGGCACACGCGAAGGTGGGCGCTCGACCATGCGTGCGCGTAGTCGTTGAGGCTTGCGGTGATCCGATCGCCGAGCGCCTCCGCATAGGGGCGATCGCTGGCGCGCAAGGCCGCTTGGATCTTGGCCGCGCGGTCGCTGTCCCAGACCGTGGCGAGGCTCTGTTCGGCGCCGTCGCAGGTGGGGAGCGGCGCGGGAGCTTGGCCCTGTGCGACCAGCACACCGCCGAGCGCCGCGAGCCCGGCGATCGCGAGCGTGCCGATCCACCGACGTCGAACCCGGCTGGGATCCTTGGCCAGCGCGACGCTGAGCGCCCGCATTGACGCGGGCCGATCGTTGGGATCGGGCGCCAGCCCGCTCACGACCAGGGCGTGGAGCCACGTCGGCACCGAGCTGGTGCTGGGCGGCGCGGCGATCCGGCCGTTGACGACGTTGGCCTGCAGCTCGGCGAAGGACTTGGCTTTGGACTTGAACGGGTGGACGTGGTGCAGCGCCTCATACAGCGCGACGCACAGCGAGAAAATGTCCGACTTTGCGGTGGGCTCGAGGCCCAGAAATTGCTCGCGCGACATGTAGGCCGGGGTCCCAACGCGCTCGCCAGTCTTGGTGAGCGGCCCCGTGATGCGGTTGATCGAGGATGAGCTCCCGCTCCTCGACGAGCTCGCGCTGGACCCCGCTTGGCTGTCGTCTGCCCTGTGCTTGCTGACCTCGCTACCGGTCTGGACAAACTCGAGCCGGTCCGCGCCCACGAGGCCGAGATCGAGCACGCGCGCGCGCCCGTCATCGCCGATGATCACGTTGGAGGGCTTGACGTCGCGGTGAACCAGACCGGCGTCGTGGAGGGCCGCGAGCCCGTCAGCGACTTGGCAGAACACCGGGACCAGCTCACGCCAGCCGCGTCGCTTGGAGCTGGCCCATTCTTTGAGCGTGGGCCCCGACACGAATTCCATGGCGATGAACAGCTGGTCGCCCGCCGCACCGACTTCGTGCACCGTGATCACGTTGGGGTGCGCGACCTTGGCCATGGCCTGGGCCTCACGCAGGAGCCGCTCGCGGTGGCGGCCGTCGATGTCCCACTCGTGGTCGTGGAGCACCTTGACCGCGAGTCGTCGATCCAGGACCTCGTCGTAGGCCGCGTAGACCACCCCCATGCCGCCCGCGCCAAGACGCCGCAGGATCGGGTAGCGGCCGATCGTCATCGGCGTCTCCTGAGAGTCGTGCCGCCGACGCTCGCTGGGGGTCTCTGAACCTTCAGTGTCAGGCTGCCCGCGGGCGGGTGCGGGCTGTGGGCGGGCGGGCAACTCAGGCGCACGGTGCTCGGCAGCGCGGCCGCCAGCGGCGTGGTCTTGGGTCGCCGTCTGGAGTTCGCGTGCCCGGGCGACTGCGACCCGAGCGAGGAAGCCCTCGCGGAGGGCCGCGGCGGCGCTGGAGGTGTCTTCGCCGGCCGCGGCCGCCTGCTCGGCGATCTCGCTGTCGTCCGCTTGCAGCACGGCCGACGCGAGGGCGTCGACGAACTGGCGGGTCTTGTGCGGAAGGCTGATCTCAGCGCGGGCGGGGGCGTCTCGCTCGCTCGCGGACGCCTTCGCAGATGGGTTCACCGTGGGCAGCGGGCTCATGGGCACGCCCCCCCGATCAGGCCGGGAGCACCCGGTGGGCGGCCCGACGTATCCTTCGCACGATCGTCTCGAGCTGCGTCTGCGCGAGGTCGAGCTGCATGCGGATCGCAGGTCCGTCGCAGCCGAGCTCCATGGCATCGAGCACCCGCAGGGCCTGGTCGTCGTTGCGCTCGCCAAAGTAGGCGCGGAGCCGGCGAATTTGTTGCTCGGCCGACAGCGCGTCCTCGGGGTTTCCCACGCCGATCGCGTCCATGCTCGAGGTCAGCGCGATCGTGTCGAGCCCCCGCCGGGCGGCCTCGTGTGTCGACACACTGCGCATGACCCCAACGAGGTGACCGATGAAGTCGACGGCGGCCGGCTTCCAGCGGCGACGTCCGTCCAGCGTTCGCTCGAGCGCGTCGAACAGCAAGGCCTCGGCGTCGACCGAAGGCACCTTCCAGGCCAGGATCCGCGCGGCCTGCCGCAGCCGAGACCAATCGGCGTCGCTCAACCCGCGGATCGCGGTCTCGATGACAGATGCACATGACGGGCTGTTGGGCGGCAGGGTCATCGGTCAAGAAAGGGACCGACAAAGGTTAATGCCGGCCAGCTGCGTCGTTCGGACAACTACTTCAGAAATTGCATTGTATGTCGTGTGGTGCCGCAGCGCCCGGGCTGCAAAGCATGCGTCGCTACCGCAATCGTACCCGATGCCGGCGGGAGGCAGCGCGGGCGCTGGGCGGGCAGGCAACGTGAAAACCCCGTTACCTGCCGGCGGGGACGGGCTGCTTCACGATCGTCACGACCACGGACTTGAAGCTGGGCGTCCCCGATCGCGGGTCCCGAGCCGCCGCTGGGACAAGTACATTCGCCTCGGGAAAGTAAGCCGCCACACAGCCCTTTCGTACGTGGTGCGGCACGACCACCCACTTGGGGGCGCGTCGCTCGACTCCGTCAAAGTGACCGATGAGCTCGATCTGCTCATAGGGGTCGATCTCCAGCCGCTGCATGTCGGCGAGGTTCATCAGCACCAGGCGCCGATAGCCTTGGATCCCGCGCTCGCGATCGCCGAGTCCGTAGATCGTGGTGTTGTGCTGATCATGGCTCCGAACGCTGGTCAGCAGCAGCGCGCCCTCCGGGTGGTGGATGGCGGGGTCACGCGGGGCGCTCGTGAGCTGGGCCCTGCCGCTGGCCGTAGCAAACCGCCGGGCCCGGGTCGGGCTCGACAACTGCAGCGGTTGACCGGGGCGCAGCTCGGTGGCGAACGCGTCGCAGTCTGGGAGCCCGGCCGCGATCAGCTCGCGAATACGGTCGTGATCCCGGGCCAGCGAGGCCCACCGCACCGGGGAGCTTGGGGCCAGCGCCGCGCCGAGCTCCGCTAGGATCTCGACCTCCGACCTCAGGCCGTTCGCGACCGGTCGCTCTTGGCCGACCGAGGCCCGCACGCGCCCCGTCGCGTCCTCGAAGCTCGACCATTGCAGGGCGTCTTCGCCCGCTTCCATGCGCGCGAGACACGGCAAGATCAGCGCGGTCTCGCCAGTGATCAGGTGCGAGCGGTTGAGCTTGGTGCTGATCTGAACCGTCAACCGCGTGCGGCGGATGCCGGCCGCGAGCGCTTCAGTGTCGGGGCCCGCCGAGAGCAAGTTGCCGCCAAGCCCAAACAACACGTCGATCTCCCCGCGCTGCATCGCCGCGAGCGAGTCGCCGACGTCGAGCCCAGGCTCGCGCGGCATGGTCACCCCCGTCGCGCGCTCGAGGCCGGCGAGCAGCGCGTCGTCCGGTCGCGCGGTCACGCCCATGGTCCAGCAGCCGGCAGTGTTGCTGTGCCCGAGCACCGCCAGCGGCCCCGCCCCACGCTTGCCAACGTTGCCACGCAGCAACAACAGGCTCAGCAGCTGCTCGATCGCATCGACGCCGCGACGGTGCTGGGTCAAGCCGACCCCCCAGCACGCGATGGTCTTGTCGGCGCCGATGTAGATGTTCGCTGCCGCCTGGATCTGCTCGCGCTCGACCCCGCTGCGCGCGACGATGTCGTCCCACGATCGGAGCGCGAGCTCGGACTCGAGCGCCGCGAACCCCTCGGTGTGCGCGTCCACGAACGCCTGATCGACGGCCCCCGCCTCGATCACCGCCTTGCACAGCCCTTCGAACAAGGCCAGATCCCCCCCGATCCGGACCGCGACCAGTAGATCGGAGATCTCGGTTCCACTGCCAAACCAGTCGCGAGGACGTCGGGGATCGCGGGACCGGACCAGCCCGACCTCGCGCAGCGGGTTGACGGCGACGATCTTCGCTCCGCGGAGCTTGGCCGCTCGCAGCGCCTCCAGCATGCGCGGGTGGTTGCTGGCCGGGTTTTGTCCGATCACGAAGATCGCGTCGGCGGTCGCGAAATCGTCGAGCGTCACGCCGCCGCGCCAGCTCCCGAGCGTGTTCGTCAGCGCCACGCGGCTGGCCTCGTGACACAGCTGCGAGCTGCTCGCGAGGTTGTTGGTGCCCAGCTCGCGGGCCAGCAGCTGCCAACAAAACGCCGCCTCGTTGCTGACCCGCGCCGAGCTGTAGAACACCGCGCGGTTCGGATCAGGCAGGTCACGCAGCTGCGCGGCGATCAGCTCGATCGCCTCGGACCAGGTGATCGGCTCATAGCTGTTGCTCGTGGGTCGCCGAACCATGGGGTGGGTCAGGCGGCCCTGTGCGTTGAGCCAATGGTCGCTGCGGCGAGACAGCTCGGGGATCGTGTAGGTCGCGAACAGCTGGGGGCCCGCGCGCCGCTGCCCGAGCGCGTCGGCGATCGCTCGGACCCCGCTCTCGCACACGGCGATCCGGTGGGGCTGCGCGGAAACGGGCCATGCACACCCCGGGCAGGCGAACCCAGGATCTTGGTTGACTCGCCGCAGCAAGCGTAGACCCTGGCGCGTCCCGACCTTGCGCAGGGTATCGTCGAGGGCGACCGCGACGCTCGGCAGGCCGCCGCTGGTCCGCGGCGGGGGATCGACCGTCATCGGTGCGGTCACGAGCGGCGTGAGCGGACTGGCGAGCGCGCGCTCGTGTAGTTGAGCGGGCAGCTGCGCGGGGGCGGCCACGAGGGCGACCTCGCCGAGGTCAGTGGGCGCCTCGGGCGTGTCGGTCATCGGGCGGGATGGTGCCTCGCGCTGATCGGGCGATCAAGGCGCGCAACTCGGCTCCCGGTGGCGCACGGTCTTGCGTTATGGTGTTGGCATGTCCGCGGACTCACCCGAGCCGGAAATCGACGGGTCGAGCCATGATCCGAAGCTGGCCTTCGAGACCTGGCGAGGATTGTTCGATGCCTTGTCCGAGCCGATCTACGTGCAGGATCGCGACGGCAGCTTCCTCGAGGTCAACCGCGCAGCCGTCGAGATCCACGGCTACACCCGTGAAGAACTCATCGGTGCAAGCCCCGCGCTGCTCGGCGCGCCCGGGCGCGTCGACATCGAGTCGACCCTCGACGCCGTGCGCCTGGCTCTCGACGGGCAGCCGCAGGTGTTCTCGTGGTGGAGCCGCCACAAGGACGGCAGCGAGTTTCCCAAAGAAATCTCGCTCACGAAGGCCAGCTTCTTTGGCAAAGACGTCGTGATCGCGGTGGTCCGCGACGTCCGCGAGCAGATCGACCGCGAGGCCGCGCTGATGTCGACAGAGGCCCGCTACCGCGCGGTGTTCGAGCTCGCCAACGACGGCATGCTGATCGCCGACTGCGACACGGGAGAGGTCCGCAGCGTCAACCGCTGCGCGGAAGAGCTGTTCGGTCTGGCTCGCGATCAGCTGCGCGGCCGCAAGCTCGTCGAGCTGTTGAACCCCGCGGGCGACGACGCGTACGGGACCCGGGCGGAGCGACTCGAGCGGCTGACCGCCGCGCTCGCCAAGCGCGACGGCACCTCGTCGATCATCAAGTGGTCGCTGCATGGAGCGGGCGTCGAGCTGCGCTGGGTCGATCTGGGGTTCTCGCCGCTGCCTGCGGCGGAAGGGGAGGGCGGCGCGCACCTGGTCGTCAGCATCCACGACTACACCGAAAAAAAGCGCGCCTCGGAAGCGCTGCGCACGGTCGAGCAGCGCGAGCGGGTGGCCGAGCGGCTGCGGGCGCTTGGCGAGCTCGCGGCGGGTGTCGCCCACAACTTCAACAACGCGCTGACCTCGATCCTCGCGCACACCCAGGTCTTGGCCCGGAGCGATGACCTGCCGCAGTGGGCCCGCGAAGATCTCCTCGTCATCGAGCGGGTCTCTCGTGGGGCAGCGGTGACGATCCGCAGGATTCAGAGCTTCGCGCGCACCCGCGACCCCGACGCGCTCGAGGCGGCCGACCTCGCCGACGTCGTCGCCAACGCCGTCGCGCTCACGCGCCCGCGCTGGCATCCCCCAGGCGGCGACGGCAAGTGGGATCTGGACTGGACACCGTCCGAAGTGCGCTTGCCGATCATCGGCAACGGCGCCGAGCTGTGCGAGGTCATCGTCAACCTGATCCTCAACGGGCTCGACGCGATGCCCGAGGGCGGCCGCCTGACGGTCTCGACCGGGCTCGACGGTGATCGCGTGTGGGTCGAGGTCGGTGACACCGGCGTCGGCATCGACGCGGGGAGCCAGCGCCGGCTGTTCGATCCCTTCTTCTCGACCAAGGGGCGCCAGGGGTTGGGCTTGGGCCTGTCGGTCAGCCACGGCATCGTGGGCCGCCACCACGGCGAGATCTCGGTGCTCAGCGAGCCGGGCCACGGCAGCAAGTTCACGGTCTGGCTGCCGCTCGGTGAGCATGTTGGCGAGACCGAGGGCGGCACCATGGGGGGCGCGCGGCCCTCGATCATCTTGCTGGTCGACGATGATCCTGTGGTCCGCCGATCCCTGGGCCAGATGCTCGAGCAGCTCGGTCACGAGGTCGTGATGGCCGAGCACGGCAAAGAGGCGCTGATTCGGCTCGACGAGCGCCCCGACATCGACCTGGTGCTCACGGATCTGGCCATGCCCGTCCTCGACGGGGCCGGCTTGGTGCGCGAGTGCGCCAGGCGTTGGCCCAAGCTTCCGCGGATCTTGATGACGGGGCTGGTCGCGGACGCCGAGCCGGGCTTGGTCGAGCTGACCGACCTGATCCTCAGCAAGCCGATCGACCTCGCGGTGCTCGATCGGGTGCTGGCGCGACTGCTGCCCAGCATGCCGCTAGCCTAAAACGGCAGGTTGTTTTCAGCGCGGGCGAGGGCTTCTCGCCCGCTTGCGGACGCCTTTCGTAGACTGGGTCAGCGTGGGCAGCGAACTCTCGCGCTCGCGGGAACCCGATCGCGAGCGGTGGCGTTGGCTTGGCTCCTGTTCGGGCGCCGACACGCGTGGGTGTCTGCGTACATGTGTTCACGTGGCGAACAAGCCAACGTTGGTCCACGCTCAGGTTGCGTTGCCGGTCGTGAAGGTGAGAAGCTGCCCACGGGGTGGCTGGTTGGATCCCCATGCAAGGGAGTGAGCGCGCGAGTCTCACCACGGACGCCCCGGTGGCTCAGCCCCGGCGCAGGCCATTGGCGTGGCAGGGCTTTGTCGGGTTGTTGTTGCTGCTGTTGGTGTTGCCCGCCGCAACCTGCAACACCCCGCCGGTCACGGATCCCGCCGGTGGGCTCAGCCGCGGACTGCAGCTGGACAACGTTCGGCCGCCAGACAACCGCCCGATCCGCATGCTCAGCCGCGACGGCACGGATCTGCCGCTGGTCTCGCTGGAGGTCCGCGGCACCGTCGAAGATCCGCTGGCGTTCACCGAGCTCCACCTCGAATTCGAGAACCCCGAGCCGCGCCCGCTCGACGCGACCTTGTCCCTGCGGCTCCCGGCCAAGGCTCGCGTCACTCGCTTCGCGGCGTTGATCGAGGGATCCTGGCGCGAGGCCGAGGTCGTCGAGCGCAAACCAGGCGCGCTCCGGCCTTCGCTGCACGAGCCTGCAAAACTAGCGATCGATCCCAGCCCCGACGGGGATCAGCGCTTCGAGGTCACGCTCCCCAACGTACCGGGCCGGTCGGTCCAGCGTGTGATCGTGTCCTACACCCAGACCTTCGATCACATCGACATGGCGTACCGTGTGCGGCTCGCGGGGCTCCACGACATCCCGCGATTCACCGCCCGCGTGGTCGTGCGCAGCCAGCCCGATCCCTTGCTCGAGGTCTGGGCTGGCAACCGCTTGCCCGAGCAGCTTGGCATGGACGAGCACGGCCGGCGGGTGCTCGAGCTGCGCCGCTTCGACTGGACCGCGACCGAGGACTTCGTCGTGCCAACCTCGGGGCTGCGCCGCACCGGGGTCCGCAACGGTCGCAAGGTCGCCGTCCGCATCAACCCCTTGTCCCACGATCACGCCGCGCCGATCGAAGAGCTGACGATCCTGTTCGACACCAGCGCCTCGCGGGCGGTTGGCTACCGGCAGCAGGTCGAGCGGCTCGCCGAGCTGCTCGAGGCCCTGCAGCCGTGGACTGGCAACCAGCTCCCGCTGCGGCTGATCGCCTTCGATCAGGGCTTCGAGACCATCTACGAGGGCCCCCTCGGCGCCATCGACCGCGGGGCGTTCGAGCGTCTGCAGGCCCGCAGCGCGCTGGGTGCCTCAAACCTGGTCAGCGTGCTGCGGCACGTCAGCAAGCTCAGGGGCCCCAAGCAAAGCACGGGGGTGCTCGGCCCCGAGGCTTGGACTGCAGTGGGTGACGAGGACGAGTCGCCCGACGGCTGGGACAACGGCAGCAAGCGGGTGTTGTTGATCAGCGACGGCATGGCCACGGCCGGCGTGTCGGAGCGCGGGCAGCTGCTGGCGACCGTGGCCAACCTCGCCGACGCCGACATTGGGCGCGTCGACGTGATCGCCGATCACGGCCGCCGCGACGCTTGGACCCTGCGCCACTTGGTCCGCCAGCTGCCTGGTTCGGGCTTGGTGCTCGACGCATCCGACAGCCCCCGCCAGATCGTCCGGCGGCTGCTTCGGACCGTGCACGACGACGTCAAGATCTCGGTGCCCGGCGCGCGCTGGTACTACCCGGAGGTCGTCCATGGCGTGCAGTCCGACGACGAGGTCTTGGTGTTCGCGGACGTCGAGACCGTCGAGGCTGGCCTGCGGGTCACGGTAGAGAGCCACGGCAAGCAGACCTGGGTCGTGCCGCTGGTCGACGTCGAGGAGCCCCTCGTCGGGCGCGCGCTCGAGCAAGCCCGCGTCGAGTTCTTGGTGTCCACGCTCGAGGACAAGGCTGAAGGCCAGCCGCTGATCGCCCGCAAGCAGCTGTGGCGACGGATCGTCCAGAGCGCCAAGCTCAACCGCGTCCTCGGTGACTACACGCGCCTGTCGATGCTCGGCGATCGCGACGACTACGAGCGCGCCGGCCTCGATCCCGCGAGCTTGCCCGACCTGTTGTTTGCCGGCCCCGAAGGCGTGCAGGTGCGATCTCGAGGGCTGCCCAACGCGCTCGCCGAGAACGACGTCCCGCTCGCGCGCGGGCGCTTGCCCGAGTTCCCCAGTGAGACCCTTGGCATCGATCAGCTGCTGCTGCTGGCCCAAGACGAGGTGTCTGCTGGCCCGAGCGGGCTGAGCTCGGCCGACGCCGACGCCGTGATGGCGGCGGGCGCCCTCGTCGAGCCACCGTTGCCAGCGCTGCTGCCCGAGCTCGAGCCGCCGCCCGACTCGCCGGCCGC
>NZ_JMCC02000147.1 GCF_000737335.2 Enhygromyxa salina
GCAACATGACCGCGATGCCGCACCTGTCGAGCATGGTGTGGAACCACGACGACGAACTGCGCGAGGTCACCGTCGGCACCGAGACGGTCTACTTCCAGTACGCGGGCGGCATGCGCAGCCGGAAGTACGTGGAGAAGTCGGGCGCGACCACCGAAGAGCGCATCTGCCTCGGCCCATTCGAGATCTATCGCAAGCGCATCAGCGGCACGCTCGACCTCGAGCGCGAGTCGATACACATCAGCGACGATACCGGCCGCATCTGCATCATCGAGACCAAGACCGTCGATGGCGGCTCCGCGATCGGGAGCCCTACTGGGATCTGGCGTTACCAGCTGAGCAACCACCTCGGCTCCACCGCGACCGAGGTCGACGGTAGCGGCGCGGTCATCTCCTACGAGGAGTACCACCCCTACGGCACGAGCGCGTATCGGGCTGTGAATGCCAGCATCGACGTGTCAGCGAAGCGCTACCGCTACACGGGCATGGAGCGAGACGAGGAGACGGGACTCGAGTACCACTCGGCACGGTATTATGTGGGGTGGTTGGGGCGATGGACAGCGGCGGACCCAGTTGGGCTCGGGGATGGGGTCAACCGCTATGCATACGTGACTGTCACTCCAACCATGTTGAAGGATACGGGAGGTAAGTCTGGCTATTCCCCGATTTACGACCAAGAGCAGACAACCCAGCACCTCGAAGATGAGTTAACAAATCTAAATGGGGAGCTAGATGAAATATGGAGTCGAATTCGAGAAGAAGGGATCAACGAGATCTCGGACGGGTTGTGGGAGACCTACGAGGATGCGATTGATGACATCGGAAGTGATATACGCACGACCCGAGACCGCCTACGGACTGCGCGGGCGGTTCTGGCCGTTGCAAAAGACCCCGCCGCCATCCACGATCTTGTTGGATTCTCCGAGGTTGAACTCGAGCTCATCTCGCGCGGCGGGCACGCTTTGCAATTGTCCGAGCGCATGCTCCAGGAGACCCGACAACACGTTGCTCGGACGCCAAACGCGCAAGAAAAAGGCAAACAGATTCGCGCCCAGAAGCAGGAGGCCAGGCTGTGGTTCGCCGGAAACGCGGCTCTGGTACTGGGGACTTGGGAGACACTCGTCGCCGCGCGAGTCGGGCTTGTCACGGTCGAGGCCCGAGCTGCGGCCGTGAGCCGCGGAAGCGCTGGCGTCGGAGCAAGTGAGGAGAATCTCAGTATCTCCGATGACTATTTCCGAGTCAACGAAACTCCTACAGGTTCTACCTCCCGGGGCACCTCTCATCTCGATGGCTTTCATGAGAATGCCCTTACATTAGTGACCAGCCGACCAGTTGGGCGGGAACCATGGGCCCCGGCGGTTCCGCCGGAACATGCGGGGACGCTGCTGCTGCCAACTTGGTCGCGTTCGAGGCGCAGGGCGCTCGGATCATTCATGGAGGATCAAATCGGTTCAACCACTGGGCGGTCAGCATTACGGAAGATGGTGCGACGACAATTATTGACCCAACTCTACGTGACAACCTCGCTGCAGCAGGCGCACAATATGACGACATCTTGCTCGGTCAAGATCGCTTTTCGTTCGAGCGCTGGCAGTTGTTGCAGCAACGATTCCCGAGCATACCCGAGTGAGGAAACTCTGGCATGAAAAAGACCCGAATCGCGATATATGGCCCCCCCCTTGCTGGCAAAACAACCATCATGCTAGCAATGGGAAATCATGTGGGAAAAAAGCTACAGTGTTTCAATGTGCCCTCGGCGCCGCCTGGAGGTGACAGTGCGTCGCCGCCGAAACACACGGCTGTGGCCCTTCACTTCACCCAAAGCCATCGACTCTTTGAACTTGTCACAATTCCGGGCGGAGTCTTCGGACCTTACGCTTGGCAGACTGTTTTGAGTTCGGCCGCGGGGGTCATACTCGTACTGGACTTCGGGGTACGTACTGAGAAAGAGATCATTGACTCCGTCAACAAGATAGGATCGCTCGATCACAATATCAATCAGCTTTGCCTTGCTATCAGCAAGCGTGACCTTGTGGCGAGGGGTGTGTCACCCCAAGTGCAGTCGGCAATAGCGCGAGCATTCTCGCATCAAAATTGTCGAGAGTTTCGTACCCGAGTCGATCTCCCAGAAACTCTTATTGCACCTGTGGAGTGGTTGAGTACCAAATTTACGTGATTGAAGCAGAACCGATACCGGACCGGGAGTCTTCGCTCGGAGCTCCGGACTCGGAGTCTTCCTGGCCGGACAGCAGGCGGAGGCCCGAGGTAGGGCCACCCCCGCCGATACCGGACCGGGAGTCTTCGCTGGAACGCCGCCGCGCGCGAGGCCCGACTCGCTCCGCGACCAAGGTTGAGTCGCAAGTTTACGTCCAATTTGGGTTCTGATGGCCCATTCCTTGGCCTTGCACCCACCTAGCCGCCGACCCCTGTCCTCGATGGATATTCCGGCGTACTTGGGCAGCCGGTCCGGCGTACTTGGGCAAGCAGCCCGGACACACTTGGGCAAGATGGGAGCGCAGCGACCGCGTTCGTAGCGTGTTTGGAGTTCAGCTCTTGGTGTTGAGGCCTCTTTGTTTGCGGCCCGAGGGGCCGACGAGGGTGATGACGTGAGCATTATGCACGACGCGGTCGCAGATCGCGTCGGCGACGGTGGGATCGCCGAGGGCGGCGTGCCACTTGGCCGTGGGAAGCTGACTGGTGATCACGGTCGAGGAGCGATCGTAGCGGTCCTCGAGGATCTCGAGAAGATCGCGGCGCTCAGCGTCCTTGAGCGGGGCGATCAGGAAGTCATCGAGCACGAGCACGCTGACCTTGGCGAGGCGCACGAGCATGCGAGGGTAACTCCCGTCGGCGCGGGCGATCGCCAGCTGTTGCACGAGACGAGGCACGCGTGTGTAGAGGGTCCGGTGACCATGGCGACAAGCGGCCTGGGCCAGGGCGGCGCCGAGGTAGCTCTTGCCGCAGCCGGTCTTGCCGATGCAGATCAAGGTTCGCTGAGCGGTCACCAATGGAGAGCGTAATATTCTCGTAGCTCATGGCTACTTTCTTGCAGAAGCACACTCTAATCGGGTGTACTGGTCTTGCTGGCGACGAGCTGCCGCTGCTCGGTCAGCGCGTGGCCCTTGAAGTCGAACGCCGTGGTGGTGGCCACGCCGGCGCCATCGTAGACACGGTAGACGCGGCCGCGATGGTTGGTGGCGGCCGGTGTCGCTAGCGGCGTAACCGGCCTCAGAGGCGCAGGCCCAGCGCGAGCGCGAGCCGCTCGAGGTCTTCGTCGGTACCCACGCTGACCCGCACACACCCCGACAGCCCAGCGACCCGGGTGACATCCTTGACCCGCACGCCGGCATCCTCGAGCTGGCTGACCAACCCCTGGGCCCGCGCGTCATCGGGCAGCCGCAGCAGCACCAGGTTGGCGTGGGCCGGGAACAGCTCGGCATCGGGCAGCTGGCCCAGCAACTCGATCAAGCGACCACGATTGCGGATCGTCTTTGCGATCATCCCCGCCTGCACGTCGGCGAACCGGGTCAGCGCGGCCTCGGCCACGGCGATGCTGGTCTGCGACACATTGTACGGATGCCGGACCTTGTTGAGCGCCAGCGCGAGCGCTGGATCGGCGATGCAGTAGCCCACCCGCAGCGCCGCCAGCCCGATCTTCGACAGCGTGCCCATGTGGACCTGGTTGCTGGGCGCGGCTGGATCCCACAGTGAACAGCCAGGTTCGTACGCAGCGTAGGCCTCGTCGATCACGAACACGGTCGCCGGGAATTCGCGGACCAACGCGTGGATCAGCTCCGCGTCCCACAGGCTCGAGGTCGGGTTGTTGGGCCGCGCCAAGAAGCACACCGCCGCGCCCGGCAGCGCCGCCCGCATGCCCACCGCGTCGAGCTGCAGCGCGGCGGTCAACGGCACCTCGCGCACGTCCACGCCAAACACCTGGGCCGAGTGGGCGTACATCACGAAGGTTGGCGTGGGGATCACCATGTGCCCGGCCCCCGGCGCGCCCGACAGCGCCGTGACCAACCCCGAGATGATCTCGTCGCTGCCGTTGCCAAGCACGATTCGCTCGGGGTCGCACCCGTGCTTGTCCGCGAGCGCCCGTCGCAAGCTGCGGCCGGAGGTGTCGGGGTAGCGGTTGAGCTCGATCTCGCGAACGATCTCGCCAAGCGCGGTGCGGACCTCGAGCGGCCACGGCTCGGGGCACTCGTTGGCGTGCATGCGGCTGGGCGCGGTCGAAGGCGGGAGGTCGTAGACCTCGAGCGGGGCCAGTGTGGGGCGGATGTGTCGCTGCCAGCTCATGACTTGCTCTCCAGGCGCTGCTCGACGGCGCGGGCGTGGCCTTCTAGGCCCTCGGCGCGGGCCAGCGTGGTGATCGCCTGGGCCTGCGCGCGCAGCTGCTCGGGACCAAGCTCGAGCACGCTGGTGTAGCGGACGAAGTCCCAGCAACCCAGCGGCGAAGAGAAGCGCGCGCCGCCGGCCGTCGGCAGCACGTGGCTTGGGCCCGCCGTGTAGTCGCCGGCCGCCTCGGGTGTCCACGGGCCCACGAAGATCGCCCCGGCCCGGCGGATCTTCGCGGCCATGCTGGCGGGGTCTTCGACGAGCAGCTCGAGGTGCTCGGGCGCGTAGGCGTTGGCCTGCGAGATCAGGGCCTCGCGCGTCTCCACGAGCACGGCCGCGCCTTGATCTCGCAGGGCCGCGCTGGCGATCTGGCGACGCGGCAGAGCTTCGAGCTGGCGGGCCAGCGCGGCGTTCACAGCCTGGATCAGCGCGGGGTCGGTGGTCAGCAGCACCGGCGAGGCCAGCACGTCGTGCTCGGCTTGGCTGATCAGATCCGCGGCCACGAGATTGGCGCTGGCGCTGTGATCCGCGACGACCAAGATCTCCGACGGCCCGGCGATCGAGTCGATGTCCACGCGGCCAAACACCAAGCGCTTCGCCGCGGTCACGTAGGCGTTGCCGGGCCCCACGATCTTGTCCACGCGCGGGACCGTAGCGGTGCCAAACGCGACGGCCGCGATCGCCTGGGCGCCGCCGATCTGGAACACCCGATCCACGCCAGCCAGCGCCGCCGCTGCGAGCACGACCTCGCTCGGTCGCGGGGTCAGCAGCACGACCTCGTCGACCCCAACGACCTTGGCCGGGATCGCGGCGTGCAACACCGAAGATGGGTAGGCCGCGGTCCCGCCTGGGGCGTACACGGCGACCCGCGCGAGCGGGCCCACGCGGCTGCGCAGGGTCTCGCCCGGGGTCTCGGTGCCCGTGCTGATCAGCGCTCGATTCTGCAGCTCGTGGAACGAACGCACGCGCGCCGCCGCCTGCTCGAGCGCCGCACGAAGCGTGGGGTCGAGGGCAGCCAAGGCCTGGTCACAGCGCGACCGGGGCAGCTCGAAATCAGACGCCTCCAAGCTCCGCTGCTCGAAGCGCTGGGTCAGCTCGATGATCGCCGCGTCGCCGCGGGTGCGGACCTGCTCGACGATCCCCCGCGCGGCCTGATCGGCCTCACCGTCGAGCCCAAACGAGCGCCCGCACAGCTGCCGCCAGCGCTCCGCTGGGTTTGGGTCGTGACCGCGTAGATCGAGGACAGACAGGCCCATGAACGGCTCCGACATGCGGCCGCACCTTAGCACTCATCCTTGGTTGCGCGGAGCTCAGCGCGGCGCCCCCTCGTGACATTGCTGCGAGCGCTGCGGCTCAGTTCTCGTCGGTGTGGAAGATCGCCTGCTCGTAGCGATCTGCGGTCATGGCCATGTAGGCCAGCGACTGCTGAACCTCGCTGGCGTCGGCCTCGCGGATCAAGAAGGTGTCCACGACGGCGAGCTTGTCGTCGTGGATCGCCAGCGCGCCGAAGCGCATGCGCGCGTTGAGCCGCAGCGCCGCGGTCAGCCGGTTGTTGTTGAGCGACTTGACCGGGCCGATGACGCTGTAGAAGCGGACGTAGGTCTCGCCGTCCTCGTCAAAGCTGTCGAGCGCGATCTTCTGGCTGCGCGCACCATCGAGCGGGATCGAGACGCGCCCTTCGCTGTAGCTCCAACCGGCTGCTTGGCAGATGTTCTGGAGCGTCTGAATGATGGTCTCGAGCATGCCCCAGGGTCGGCGAGGAGCCTGCGCGGATCAAGGGTCAACCGCGCGCTCGCTGGGTCCGCTCACTGCTGGAAGCAGTAGATGGGTAGCTGCGCCGAGCAGTGCTGAGCACACTGCTGCGCCGCAGACCACCCAGACATGCCCTTGGCGTCGCCGACCACGCCATGCTTTTCCTGCTGCGAACCGTTGTTGACCCACTCCGTGCAGTTGGGCTCGACGTAGACCCCACCGTTGCTGGTGCCCGTCCAGACCGCGTAGGGGAGCTGACAGTCTTCAGCGGGGGCCGGCTGCATCGGGGCGCCCGACTCGTCGCGGTCGATTGGCGCCTGGATTGAACCATCGACGAGATCGGCCCACGACTGGGCGACGACGACGAGGTCGGTGCGAACGTAGGGCCCCACCTGGCTGTAGTACTTATCTGGGTAGTTATCGGCGGTGCTCAACCACGGCGCGTACTCGCCCGGGAGGTTGGCGCTCTCCGCTGCCTCGGCGCATATGAAGGTGGCGCCCGCGATGCCGCCCAACAAGCCGTTGCTGCGCGTCGAGGTCACGAACACGTACTTGACGTCGACGCAGTCGGTCGCCATGCAGATCTGATCTGCACCACACGTGTCGCCACAAGCACCGCAGTTGTCGGGATCCGAGACGAGGTCGACGCACAGGCCATCGCAATCGGTGAGCTCGGGTTGGCAGGCGCTGCCGGTGTCGTCCCCGTCCCCGTCCCCAGTCGTCGTCGTGTCCCCATCACCATCACCATCACCATCGCCGGTGTCGGTGGTTGGGTCGCCGTCGCCCGTGCTTGGATCCCCGTCGCCGTCGCCTGGCCCGTCGCCGGACTCGTCGTCAACGGCTGACTGGCGATCGTTGAAGGCCGGGTTTGGCGAGGTGCACCCACACATGAGCGCAGCGGCGACGACAACACGGACGCGCGACATACGGGGCCATCATAGCGCGTGCGCCCGGCCACGCGAGTCCGCGCTGGTTCGTCAGGTTTCGCGCACGGACGGCGTCCACGCCAGCGCAGCCAACACCCACAAGTGCCGCCAGTGGACCGTGTCGATCACCAACGACTCCACACACACGGCGGCCAACGAGGCCGCGACCACCGCCATCGCAACTTGGCGCCGAGGCTCCCGCGAGCTCAACGCCGTCCAGATCGCCATGAACAGCGACGAGAACATCAGCCCCGCCAACGCGAGCCCACCCAGATACCCATTCTCGACCAAGCCCCGCACATAGGTGTTGTGGGCGGCCCGCGTGAACACCCGCTCGGACTGCCCAGGGCCGATCCCAAACGGGCTCGAGATCGCGACCTCGAGCGCTTCGCGCTGGGTCGCAAACCGATCCACGTCGTACTCCTGCGGCCCAAGCCGCTGGGCCAGCATGTCTTGGACCACGCCAACGTCGACCAGGCGATCCAGCGCGACCGCCAGCAACACCACCGCGACCGGCACCGCGAGCAGCGTCATCGTCCGCGACCGACGCGAGCCCACGCCAACCAAGCGCAGCAAGAAGAACGTGAACATCGCAACCGCGATGCTGATCCAGGCCCCGCGCGAGTAGGTCAGCAGGATCCCCACACCGCACACGACCAGCGCCACCGCCCACGGCAGCCGACGCCCGCGCTCGAGCAAGACCAAGCGTGAAGCCGACCACACCGCGGGCGCGACCAGGTAGGCACCGAGCACGTTGGCGTCCTTGAAGAACGCGTGCAGGCGACCCTGCGGGGCCAGCTGCTCGGCGAAGGGCAACGCGCCAAAGTAGGCGGCGATCGCGATCGTGGTGGTCACCACCGCGCCCCAGGTCCACCCCCACATCACCAGCTGCGCGCCGCGTTCGCCGTGCTTGCCAACGAACCCCGCCGTGAACACCCAGGCGATCGCCAAGTAGGCCGTGATCGCCCCAAACCGCAGCGCCACGCCAAGGTCGCGGGCCGGCACCAGCGAGATCGCGTTGGCCAGCAAGAACAGCGCGACCGCGGCCAGGGCGACGCTCCCACGCTTGGGGATCGACAGCCGCCGCATCACCAGCGCGATCGGCAGCAGCAAGATGATCAGCAGATCAAAGGGCGCCGGCTCGACGACGACCAACGCACCGAGCGCCATCAGCACGACGACCACCACGTCCAAGCCGCTCACGCGGCGGCGGGGCTTTGCGTCACGCGGGCGCGACTCAGGCTGCTTGCTCGGCACGCGTGCGGGCCTTGGCGACGTTGGTTGCCCACGGACCCATCGGCCCCCACTCGAACTCGGTGAGCAGGCGCTCGAGCCGAGCGAGGGTCTTGCCGAGGTTGTTGTAGTGGCGGAACCGCTTGACCGCGGACAAGGGCATGCGCGGCTGCTCGGGGTCGAACTCCCACGGGTGCGCGTAGAAGATCGCCGGCCGGCCCGCGCGATGGCAGCGGCGGATCAGCGCGGCGCTGAGCTCGTAGGGGTACAGGCGAAAGTAGCCGCCGCCCGTGCACGGCAGCCGCCGACCGCCAAACTCCACGACCGACATCGGCAGCTCGAGCAGGTGTTCACCGATCTTGTAAGGATGAAGCGGCGCGTCGGCGATGCCGTACTCCGGGTGGCCGCCAAACGGGAACACCGAAGAGTCCCAGCGCAGCCCGTGGCGCTCGAGCACCGGGACCGCCCACATCGTCTGCTGGGTCAGCGAGAACGAGGGCGCGCGGTAGCCCAGGATCGGCGCGCCCGCCAGCTCGCGCAGCAGCGGCATCGCCTTGCCTAGATCCGCGTCGAGGCGCTGGGGATCCAGGTAGCCAAGCCGGTGGTGGTGGTAGCCGTGACACGCGATCTCGTGACCGGCGGCCGCGACCTCGCGGATCAGCTGGGGGGCCCGCTCGGCGATCCAACCCAGCACGAAGAAGGTCGCCTGAACCCCGCGACGATCAAACAGATCGAGCAGCCGCTTGGTGCTGTCAACGACCCGCAGCTCGCACGCGTCCCAGACCTCACGACCCAGCAGGTCGTCGAAGTTGGACACGCAAAACCAGTCCTCGAGGTCGATGCTCAGCAGGTTGCGCATGGCTAGAAGAGCGGGACGACGCCCACCGAGGCCGGGAATTCGTCGTCGCCAACGAAGTTCTCGTTGCCGTAGCCAAGCCGACCTTGGCCGCCGTCGCCCCAACACAAGATCCTGCCGTCTTCCCGGGTTGCGCAGGTGGTGTAGCCGTCGGCGGCGATGTCGATTGCGAGCCCGCCGATCTCGACCGGGCCCCCGCTGCTCGCGGGCTCGTTGTCACCGATGTTGGTCACGTTGCCGTAGCCAAGCTGCCCGCGCGCGCCCCAGCCCCAGCAGCGGATCGTACCGTCGTCGAGCAGCGCGCAGGTGTGCGCGGTGCCAGCCTCGAGCTTGACCGGGGTGCCGCCAACGTCGACGAAGCCGACCGCGCTCGGGACGTTGCTGAGCCCGACCCACGCGACGTTGCCGTAGCCAAGCCGGCCCTCGTTGCCCTTGCCCCAACACTTGACTTGGTTGGTGTCGAGGATCGCACAGTTGTGATACCAGCCGCCCGCGAGCTGGGTGACCAGGCCGCCGATCGGCACCGGACCCGCCGAGGCTGGGGTCTCGTCGTCGCCGATGTCGTTGGCGTTGCCGTAGCCAAGCTGCCCGTTGTTGGCCTCGCCCCAGCAGCGCACGGTGCCGTCATTGAGCAGCGCGCAGGTGTGGGCAAAACCCAGGACCAGCTGCGTGACCGTGCCGCCAACCATGACCGGGCCAAACATCGCCACGTGCTCGGCCGGGGTCTCGTCGTCGCCCACGTCTTCGTTGAGGTTGCCAAGCGCGTAGCCAAGCCGGCCTTCGCTCTCGCGGCCCCAGCAGACCACGCTGCCGTTGCCCAGCACGGCGCAGGTGTGAAACGACCCGCCCTCCGTCGCCAGGATCGCCGCGGGCCCGCCCAGATCCACGAAGCCAACGCTGGACGGGAGCTCGTCGTCGCCGATGACGTTGACGTTGCCGTAGCCCAGCTGCCCGTCGCCGGCCCGCCCAAAGCAGCGGACCTGGCCGCCGGCATAGCCGACGCAGCTGTGCGAGATCCCAGCGACGACCGAGCTGATTGGCCCGGCCAAGCTGACAAAGCCCGCGCTGCTGGCCGGCTCGTCGTCACCAAGGTTGTCCTCGTTGCCGTAGCCGGTCCGGCCGTCGTCGCCGTTGCCCCAGCACAGCAGCTTGCCGTGATCGAGCAGCCCGCAGGTGTGGTTGCCGCCCGCCGCGACCTGGATGATCTGCGTGCTCGAGCAGTCGTTGTGGCACGCGTCGTCGTCGTTGGCGTTTTGGTCGTCGCAGTCCTCGTTGTCGGCCCACACGAACCCATCGCCGCACACGGCCAGCTCGCAGGTGATCGGGCAGCTGTCGGTGTTGTCGGCGTTGCCGTCGTCGCACTGCTCACCGGGGCCCTGGTCGCCGTCGCCGCAGCCGTTGAGCACGCAGCCGTTGAGGCAGCTCATGCCCGGCCCGATGTTGTCCATGCCCGGATCACACTCTTCGTTGACCGCGTGCTGGAAGCCGTCGCCGCACGTGTTGTCCAGACACGCGGGGGTGCAGTCGGCCTCGGGGGCATTGAACGCGCCGTCGTCACAGTCTTCGACGCCCTCGCGCACGAAGCCGTCGCTGCACTCGGCCCACACGCAGGTGTTGAGGCAGTCATCCGTGTTGCTGAGGTTGCCGTCTTCGCAGTCCTCGCCGGGATCGACGATCCCGTTGCCGCACTGCCCGGTGGTGCAGTCGCTGTTGCAGCCGTCACCGTCAAACGGGTTGCCGTCGTCGCACTGCTCGCCCGGGCCCCAGAACCCGTCGCCGCACACGTTGATCTGGCAGCCGGGCACGCACGCGTCGTTGGGGCCGATGTCGGGGCCGGTGTCGCACTCCTCGATGCCCTCGAACACGAACCCGTCACCGCAAAAATTGAGCTCGCAGCTGTTGGTGCACGCGTCGTTGTTGCTGCTGTTGCCGTCGTCGCACTGCTCGTCGAGGTCGACCACGCCGTCGCCACACTCGCTCCAGCTGGTGTCCGTGTCCGTGTCGGTTGGGTCCGTGTCGGTCGTGTCCGTGCTTGGATCGGTGGTGTCTTCGTACGAGAAGCTCGTGCCCTCGTAGTCGGTGTCGACGAACAACACCGTGTCGGAGCGACCGCAACCTGCGAGCGCCAGCGACACGACACACAGCCCGGTGACACCGCTGACAGCGGCCAACGTGGTCCCGCGAGCGCGACCCGAGCGGGCGGTTAGGGCGCCACTCCGGCGCGCAGCAATGAGCATGGGTCGAATGTACACCGACACTGCTGGCTTGTCCGCGATCGCGTGCACGCCCCCCTCACGAAGTCGAACCACAGGCTCGCCGCGGGGTGGGCGGGACACTCCGTGTGAAGGATCGCCGACCTCGTGACATGCAGCCCTCCGCCTCGCGCCCTTGGTCTTCAGTCCCCACCATGTGCGGATCCGGCTCCGCTATACTCCGCGGATGCGACTGTGTTCGAGTCGAATTTCGACCCTGAGCCTGCTGTGTCTGTGTCTGTCGCCTACGTTGGGGTGCTTTTCCGACGAAAACCCCAACGCAGGACGGGAGACGGGAGACACGCAGGGCGATGGCGATGGCGATGGCGACGGCGATGGTGACGGTGACGGTGATCCCGGCGATGGCGACGGCGACCCCGGCGATGGCGACGGCGACCCCGGTGACGGCGACGGCGACGGCGACGGCGACGGCGACGGCGACGGCTGGCAGCAACGTCGCAAGCTGACCTTCGTCCCAAGTCTGCTCGGCGACGGCCTGACCGACTTCCCCGTGTTGGTCGTGCTCAACCAAGGCCGGATCGACTACGACCTGATGAAGGCCGACGGCGGAGACCTCCGGTTCTTCGACCGAAACCAGGCCCCGCTCGCCTACGAGATCGAGAGCTGGGACCCCAACGGCACGTCCTACGTGTGGGTGCGGATCCCCGAGATCGACGCCAACGACGATCACTTTTTCATGGACTCTGGCAACCTGCGCGCGGGCGACTCGCAGGACGCCCCAGCGGTGTGGGCAGGGGTGTATCTCGCGGTCTGGCACCTCGCGGATGACACGAACGGCAACATGCACGACTCGACCGGCAACGGCTTCGACGGCGTGCTCTCACCCGGAAACGACATCGCATCGATCGCCGGCGCGGTCGGGCCAGCGCTGTTGTTTGACGGCGACGAGTACGTCGAGATCGCCGATGACGACGCGCTCGACCTCACCCAAAGCGTGACCGTGGAGGGCTGGGCCCGGCCAACCTCCACGGCCTCGAGCTATCGGGCAATCCTCGCCAAGCCGGTCGGGAACAGCCCCTACGCGCTGATGGCTTCGTCGTGCTGCATGCCCAACCTGTCGGGCTTCCATGTGCGCACGATGCAAAACTTCGCGGTCGGCGCGACGGCGGATGAACACATTCCGATCAATCAGTGGTCGTACATGGTGGGCATTTTTGACGCCGGCGTGATGTCGGGCAAGCCGTTCTTGTTCTTGGATGGCGAGCTCGAGATGATCGGCGACAATGGGATCGTCGCGATGAAAGTCAACGCCGAGCCGGTTCGGATCGGCGTCAACTTCAGCGGGGCAATCGACGAGGTCCGCATCGCACCCGTGCCCAAGACCGCCACGTGGGTTCGCGCGCAGGCGGAATCAATGAACGACGAGCTGCTATCCTTCGGCCCGCCGATGCCTCCGCCCTGAACCCGCCGAGGCTCGGCCTCAGACCGTCGAGCATGTAGAGCGGCCTGAGCGGGTGCGGGGGTCGATGTGCTGATCGGGCAGCGCGCACGACCCGTGAGGGTCTCTTGTGCGCTTCTCGTCGTTCGAGACGGCGGCTACGCGCTCGGGATCGAGGGGCGTCTTGGGGTCCAACAATGCTGGTTGCGGTGGTTCCACTCGATGCTTGCCGTGGTCGATCGAATGCTTTCGAGTGGTCGAGCAGGTGCGGCGACTGCGAGCATCCGAGCATCCCAACATCCCAGCAGCCCAGCAGCGGCCCGGCGTGGCGTCGCCCAAGACGCCGCCGATGACAACCCGCTCGCAACCGGAGCCGGGCGTGCGCGGGCGATGCTCGAGGTACGCCCGCGAAACCAGTAGATGCCGGCAAGGGTGGACGACGGCCCGCTCGAGTGGAGCGGTAGTTGACCCAGAACTGCCCGATCCCAAGCGCGTAGCCGCCGTCTCGAACGACGAGAAGCGCACAGAAGACCCGTGAGGGTCGCTCCGGGCACAATAAGAGGGCGTTGCGAGTGCATCACCGAAGCCACAGCCCGACCTCGCCGACAGCGATCCATGACAACGCAAATTAGCGTCTTGAGCCCTCCGTGCCCGGAGCGACCCTCACGGGTCGTGCGCGCTGCCCGATCAACACATCGACCCCCGCAGACCCCCCAAAGCACGACCCAATCAGTGTCTCGCTGCGACGAGACTGTCCCGCTGCGACGAGACACTCGGCTCTCAACTCGTCCGAGACCACGGCTCCTCCACACCACCAGTCGTCGGCGGACTGAAGTTTACGGCCTCTGTCGCTCACCCGAAGCGACCTCCTTGCAAGGATTGGGGTGTCGAGGGCACTAGCGGCGGCGCGCGGTGACCAACACCCGGTTCTCCCAGCCCGTCGCCCGCCCGAGCAGCCCAAACCCGACGATGCCCGCGCGCAGGATCGGATCGGACTTGTTCTTGGCCAGCAGCTCGCGCATCGGTGTCGAGCGCGGCTCGATGTCCAGCACGTCGAAGCCAAGGTCCCCCAGCACGATCTTCCAGGCGCGGCGGCCGAACTTGAAGATGTGCGTGCCGGGGTGGATCCCAACCTCGAACGCACCTTGCGACTGGACGCGCCCGCGCAAGAACAACACGTGGTGGTACACGCTCTCTTGCGCGGGGGTCTCGGCGATGAACACCCCGCCGGGCCGCAGCACCCGCAGGACCTGGGCCAAGAACGCGTCGGGCCGATCCATGTGCTCGACCACGTTGAACGCCGCGACCACGTCGAGCGAGTTGGCTTCGTAGCTCTCGTCCAAGGTTGCGAGCCGGACCGCGCCGGGCATCCGGCGGTTGGCCTCCTCCACGGCCGTGGCCGACAGATCCGCCCCGCTCGCGTCGTAGCCAGCCCCGCGGGCCTGGTAGATGAAGTCCCCGTGCATGCAGCCGACCTCGAGCAAGCGCGGGTGGCTGGACGGCGGCGCGACCCGGCTCAGCTGCTGCAGGCGCGCCGCGTTCTCCGTGTGGATCGTGGCCTCGACCTCCAGGTAGGCCGCCTCGTTGTCGGGGTTGAAGTCCTCGTCGAAGCGGGTTGGATCACACCACAGCACCATGCAGTGGGGGCAGCGGCGGATCTCGAAGCGCGGGCGATGCATGTGCACCGGGGCTTCGAGGTAGCCACAGAACACGCAGTTGGGCTGGGCGTGGGCTTGGACCACCGCAGCATCTTACGTCATGGGCTGGCGCGCCGCTCGACCAGCTCGACCAAGAACGTGAGGTTCGCGTCAGGCGGCAGGCCAGGCATCTTGCGGCCGCGGTAGGCCAGCCGGGGCGGGACCACGAAGCGCCGCCGCTCCCCGAGCCGCATGCCCTCGAGGCCAAGGTGCATCCCGTCGATCACATCGCCGCTTTGGTTGAGCTGGACCGACAGCGGCTTGCCGCGATCGTGCGAGCTGTCGAGCACGGAACCGTTGGGGAGCAGCACGATGTAGTGGACCTTCAGCCACTCGCCGTCGCTCGCGCTCGGGCCCTCGCCCTCGGCGAACACGTCGATCTGCACGCACGGCAGGCCGCGCGGGCCCTCGAGCGTCTCGGCGTCGCAGTCCGGGTTGATCGCCGCGCGGACCGGCGCGCCCTCGTAGGCTTCGCGGGGCGCGGGTTGCTTGGCGCAGGCGAGCAGGCCCAGCGCGAGCAGGAGCAGCGGAACAAGCGACGAGCGGCGCACGCCACAGGGTACTCGGGGTTTGGCAATTTGACGCGTGGCGTGACCAGGGGGACAAACCCCGCGCATGAGCGCCGCCAAGCCGATCGAGATCTACCAGTACCCAAACTGCTCGACCTGCCGCAAAGCCCTGAAGTGGCTCGACGCCCAGGGCGTCGCCTACCGCAGCATCAACATCGTCGATCAGCCGCCCAGCGAGGCCACCCTCGCCAAGGTCATGAAGCTCGCGGGCGTCGAGCTGCGCAAGCTGTTCAACACCTCGGGCCAGAGCTACCGCCAGGGTGACTGGAAGCAAAAGCTCACCGAGATCTCCACCGCCGACGCGCTCGCGGCTCTGGCTGCTGACGGCAAGCTGATCAAGCGGCCGGTGGTGATCGGTGATGGGGTCGCGCTGATCGGCTTTCGGCCCGACGAGTGGGCGCAGACGCTGGCTCCCTAAGTCAACCTAAGTCAACGGGATCTCCAGCACGTAGCGCTGAACCGCGACGACATGGCAAGCGCTCCCGCCGATCACACACAGGTGCCAGATCAAGTGGTGGTAGCGCAGCGAGGTCATGCGAAAGAAGAACACCCCACCCGAGTAGAACGCCCCGCCCAAGAAGATCCACACCAGCCCCGCGGTTGGCACCGCCGCGATGATCTGCGCGGGCGCGGCCAGGACCATCCAGCCCATGACCAGGTATGAGATCACCCCGACCTTGTCGAGCTTGGACTCGTACTCGTTGGGCTTGATCAGCGTGCGCACCGTGCCGACCAGCGCCAAGATCCAGATCGCGGCGAACATCAGATTGCCCGTGCGGTTCTGCAGGGCGACCAGCGTGAAGGGCGTGTAGGTCCCTGCGATCAGCAGGTAGATCGCCGCCAAGTCCACGTTGTGAAAGAAGTGCTTCGCGCGGCCGGGGACCAGGCCGTGGTTGAGCGCCGAAGACAGGTACAGGGCGATCAACGAGCCGCCGAACACCGCGGCGCTCGTGACATGCACGACCCCCTTTCCGCTGGCCGAGACCACCATCACGACCAGCGCGATGATCGACAAGATCGCGCCCACGCTGGCCGAGATCGCGTTGGCGAGCTCTTCCGGGGGACTGAATTTTTCTTGGCCGATGGCGGGCACGCGAGGCATCTCCGGCACGCTGGCCGCGTTCAAGCTGCTTTCAGCTCGGGCGAGGGCTTCTCGCCCGCTTGCGGACGCATTCGTAGACTGGTCCACCCGGGGACTGTAGCCGGGGTGATCACCGCGCGTCCCTCGTATCTCCAGACCGCGCCCGGGCCCCTGTGACGGGCCGGCAGCTGTTGTAAACTTCGCGCGGATGGCCGGGCCTCCGACCCACAGCGAGCCGCTCGAGCCCGCGCAGGCGCAGGACCACGACGGCGCGTGGGTGCTCGCGCAGATCGCCAACGAGCTCGAAGCGGAGGGTCTCGAGGTCGAGCAGCTGCGGGATCTAACCGAGGAGCTGGCGATCATCGAGCGTCCCCCCGGGCTGCTTCGCCGGGTCACCAAGCGCGCCCGCGCGGTCGCGGTCGAGCAGTGGTCACACTTGGTGGGCGAGCTGCAAGAGAGCCGCGAGGCCGTGGCCCTCGTCCGTGCCCGCGGCGCGCGTGAGCTCAGCGAAGAAGAGCGCGCGATCGTCCGCGAGCAAATGCTGGATCTCGTGCGGCTGTTCCCGGCCGGGCTGATCGCCGCGGTCAACTCCGCGCTGCCCGTGCCTGGGACCAGCGTGTTCACGCCGTGGTTGCTGGTGAAGCTGGGCCTCATGCCCTCGCGCTGGCGGGAGTCACACCTGCTCGATCAGCTGCGCAGGCAACAGCTCATGCTGCAGCGAACCGGCCACGCCTCGCAGGCCGAGCGGATCGGCGCGGTGTTGCTGCAGCTCGAGACCGAGGCCGAGGAGCGCGAGCTGATCCAACGCGAGACCCGGCTGCTGACCCACTGGGATGAGAACGGCAACGGCCTGTGGGACGAGGCCGAGCTCGAGGCCTACGGGCGCGAGGTCGACAAGGTCCGGGCGCTCGTTCGGGTTCACGCCGCCCGCAAGCGGTGGTTCTTCGAGCACGAGGGCGAGGTCTACGGGGCGGCGCGGCTGTCGGAGATCGAGGATCTTGGCGAGGCGGCCAGCAGCTTGCTGGTGTGCTTTGACGGTCGCACGGGGTGGGTCGCTCTCGAGCACGTGCTCGAGAGTGAGGCGGACGCGGGTTAGGGGCCTCGACGTCGGCTCCTGCGGCATGTGCTCGACCCAGGAGCCCATGGACAGACGCGCCAACCGCGGCACCCATGATGTGCGTGATGGCACACGCCCGCACCCACCACCCCCAAGCCCCCCTCCACTTGTCAACCCGCACCGCTTCGCGTAGATCAGCCGCCCCCCAGGGACCACGTCCCCGGGGCTCCTTGCTCCGCGGATGGTCCGCGGGGCCTCACGTCCACGAGGAGACTCATGACAGAAGCACAAATCAGGTCTTACAGCGCCCTGCGAAACACGCAGCGCGAGTTCGAGACCACCCTGATCCTGCGGCCCGACATCAACAAAGATGGCATCGCCAGCATCGTCACGCGGATCCAAGCGATCTTCGAGAAGAACGGCGGCCGGATGCAGAAGATCGACAACTGGGGTCTGCGAACCCTGGCCTATCCGATCGAAACCAACAAGCGCGGCATCTACCTGTACATCCGCTTCCTTGGCGGCTCGGACATGGTCAAGGAGCTCGAGCGAAACCTGCGGATCTGGGACAACGTGATGCGTTACCTGACCGTGGTGATCGACGGTGACGTCGACCCGGCGGCGCGGCCCAGCGACGTTGACGACCAGACCCTCGACGCGGCCTCCGATGTCTCGGCCGATCCGCTCGACATCGAAGCGGAGAAGGCTGCGGCCCTCAGCGCAACGATCCACGACGCGGACGACGACGACGACCGCGATGACGATGACGACGACGATGACGACGAGGAGGAAGAGTAATGCCCATGTCTGAAGACTCCGACGAACGTGAAGGTGGACGGCGCGGCAGCCCCCGACGCAAGCGCGTCTCGCCCCTGGCTGACCCCAACGTCGTCATCGACTACAAGAACCCGCAGCTGCTCAAGCACTTCCTCACCGACCGCGGCAAGATCGTCCCGGCCCGGATCACTGGGGTCACCGCGCGTCAGCAGCGATCGATCACCAAGGCGATCAAGCGCGCGCGCTTGCTGGCCCTGCTTCCCTACTCGGTGCAGTGATGGCCATGCTGCAGATCATTTTGACCAAGGATGTCGACAACCTCGGCCGCGCCGGGGAGCTCGTCCGCGTCAAGCCCGGCTACGGCCGCAACTACCTGCTGCCCCGTGGACTCGCGTTGCTCGCAACCAAGTCCAACCTCGCGCAGCTCGATCACCACCGGCGCGAGATCGCGTCGCAGCAAGCCAAGCTCCGCACCGAGCTCGAGGCCAAGGCCGGCAAGCTCAAGGAGGCCGTCGTCTCGATCCCGCGCAAGATCGGCAACGAAGGCAAGATGTACGGGTCGGTCTCGACCAAGGACATCTCCGAGGCACTCGCCGCGCAGAACGTCGAGCTGGATCGCCGGTTGATCAAGCTCAGCGAGCCGATCAAGCTGGTCGGTGAGCACGAGGTCGAGGTCCGGTTCTCGGCCGACGTCTCGGTCTCGATCAAGGTCGAGATCATCGGCGTCCCGGCCTAGCAGCCCGTGGTGTAATGCATCGTGTCGCCTCGCGCCGGAATTTTCGTCGAGGGCGCGAAGCCAAAACGCCGCTGTGGTGGGCCCACTGCAAGTTTTGGCGACAAAGCCCTCGGCGAAAAGGCCAAGCGAGGCGGCGCGAGGCATTGCACCACGGGCTGCTAGCCCCAAATCAAGCGCTGAATTGGAAAAGGTGAGTGATTTGGGGCTAGTACGAGCCGATAGGCGAGCGTTTGGGGTGAGCGAAGGGGGCTCCGCCGCCGAAGCGAGGGGGCTTTTGAAAGCCCCCTTGAAGACATAGTAGGCCCGAGTCGAGCGCGCAGCGCTTGATTCGGGGCTAGCACACGCCGACCAAGTCTTCGCCCGGCGCTGCCCTCTCGGTCTCGAGGGAGCTCGCCGGGCGTCTCTAATTCGGTATTGGCCAGCGATCGTGAAGATGCGCTAGAAGTCTGGCGTGGCCCGGGTCCTGCTGTTCAACAAGCCCCACGGGGTCTTGACGCAGTTCAGGGCCCAAGGCGACGTGCCCACGCTGGCCGCGTACATCGACGTCCCAGGCGTGTACCCGGCGGGTCGGCTCGACAAGAACTCCGAGGGGCTGCTGGTGCTCACCGACGACGGCGCGCTGCAGCATCGGATCAGCGCGCCCAAGCACAAGATGGTCAAGACCTATTGGGTGCAGGTCGAGGGCGAGCCCAGCGACGATGCCCTGGCGTTGCTGCGCGCTGGCGTCGAGCTCGACGATGGCTGGACCAAGCCCGCGAAGGCCCGGCGGCTGCCCGAGCCGAGCGTGTGGCCCCGCGACCCGCCGATCCGCGAGCGCAAGTCGATCCCCACCGCGTGGATCGAGCTGAAGCTCAAAGAGGGCCGCAACCGGCAGGTCCGGCGCATGACGGCCGCCGTGGGCTACCCGACCTTGCGCCTGATTCGCTACGCGGTCGGGCCGTGGACCCTAGAGGGCCTCGCGCCCGGCCAATACGTGTTGGTTTAGCCCACCGGGCTTGGTCAGCCGGGGTCTTCGTTGATCATCTGGATGATCTCGTCGCGGGTCGTGTCCGCGACGGTCTCACCAAGCGACACGCCCTCTTCGTAGTCGTCGTTGAGCCCAGTCATCCACTCGTCGCTGGGCACGAAGTAGCCCAGCGCGTCGCCAGCGTTGCCGAGCACGGCCTTGTAGGGGGCCGTCATCGCGTCCTTGATCGGCAGGCCGCAGCGCGTGAGCGACTCGCCCGGGAACGCGACGATCTGCGCCTGGGTCCCCAAGCGCACGTACGCCGCCTGGGTGATCACCGTTGACGTCAGCCCGTTCTGAATGAAGTCGTAGTCCAAGATCCCAAGCTGCCCGGCCAGGTTGAACAGCGCGTTGTCGACCGGCAGCTCCCACTCGGCGTAATCGTGAACCAAGATCGGCTCGACCGGGACCGCGTCGGCGAGCATCAGCTGGGCCTGCGCCGCGACGTAGCTGCCGTAGGCCTCGGCCCGCTCGAAATCGTCTGCGTACATGCCCTCGGGCACGCTGGGGCTGACGTCGCCCAGGATCCCGTTGAAGAACACCACTGGCGCCCCCGTGCTGGCCTCGAGCGTGTCGACGGCATAGCCGCAGTAGTCACGCGAGAGCTCGGTGTTGTCGGCGCCAATGATCACCGGGTGGGCGGCGAACGACATCATCGTGCCGAGCAGGCCAGCGTCGGACTTGCGATGGGCCTGCAGCACGAACACGGTGTCGTCGGTCATGGGCCAGTCGCGGCGGTTCTTGTTGGCCGCGGTCGAGTTGCTGACGCTGAGCTCGGCCGGCTGCCGGGTCTCCCAGGCCGCGAGCATCGAGCCCACGGTCTCGACGGTGACCTTGGTCCGGTAGCTGTCCCCGACCCCGCCCCACAGGCCTTGAAAGTCGGGCCCGGAGTGCGAGTGGGTGGTTGCGATGATGATGCGATCCTCGCTGAGCCCGGTCAGGTTGGCGGCCTGGCTGCGGATCGCCCGGGTCCATTGGTTGCCCATGCCGATCGCGTCGACGACCGTGAAGATCACCCCTTCGTCGCCGATCCCAACCGCCATCGACCGGGCGTACAGGGAGTCGTGGATCGCCGTCGCGGGGCCGCCGACGAACGGCGCCCCGAACCCGCCAAGATAGACCGAGCCCAGCTGCGCCGGGCTGGGGTCGACGTTGCGCACGTCGAAGCCAACGGCGAACTCGGGGTCGACGTCGCCGTCACCATCGCCATCTCCGTCGCCGTCTCCGTCGCCCGGATCGCCATCGCCGTCCCCGTCTCCGTCTCCGTCCCCCGTGGTCTGGGTCGCGCCATCGCCATCGCCGTCTCCGTCGCCCGCGGTCTCCGTGGCCGTGCTGCTGCCTTCCCCGCTCGCGTTGCCGCGATCGTCGGCGCAGCCAAGCATCAACACGAGGGACAGACACGGCAGCAGTGACCAAACACGTAAATGAAGCTTTGACATGGGCGTCCTCAGATCAAGTGACCCGCCTAGCGTCGCGCACCAGACTCGAGGCGTCGAGCCCTTTTCGGCCGTCACAGTTTTTCCGCTCACGCGGCGCCAAATGATAGGCTCACCGCCTACCATGCGCTGTTCACTCGAGTTGACTACCCTCCTGTCGACCTCGCTGCTGCTCGCGCAGCTGGCGGGATGCGCTGACAGCCCAAGCGAAGACACGACCACCCACGCTGACTCGAGCGACACTGACGCTGGCGATGGCGACGGTGATCCCGGCGATGGCGTTGGCGATGGCGACGGTGACGGTGACCCCGGTGACGGTGACGGCGACCCGATCGAGCCCCCCGCGCTGTCATTGTGTGGGACCGAACCGCCGCCTGGGGCCACGCTCGCCCCCGCGTTGCCGGCCTACAGCGGACCCGGGACCTGCCCCACGCTCGAGACCGGGCCCGAGGTGTTCAACGTGATGCAGACCGAGCACGGCGAGCGGCAATTCCTGCTCGTGGTCCCAAGCGACGCGCAGCCGGACGAGGTGTTTCCGGTCATTTTCATGTACCACTGGCTTGGCGGCGCGGCGCTCGATTTCTACGAGCAGGCCGAGGCCCAGTACGCGGCAGATTACTACCGCTTCATTGCGATCATCCCCGAGGGCCGCGACGGGAGCACCGGTGTCCCATTTCGGTGGCCGTTCTCGGTCGCCGATGACGACGCGCAATTGGAAGAGGAATTCACCTTCCACGACGACATGCTCGCGTGCGTGGCGGAGCAGTTCGCGCTCGACAAAGAGTGCGTCTCGACCATGGGCGTCAGCGCCGGGGCGCTGTTCTCCGCGCAGCTCGCCAGCCGCCATGGCGAGCACCTGTCTAGCTTGATGTCCCTGTCTGGCGGCTCCGGCGGGGATCTGATCAAGCCGTGGATCCCGGCGGCGAATCGCATGCCGGCCTTGGTGTTGTGGGGTGGGCCATCCGACCTTTGCTTGGGCGTGAACTTTGACAGCACCTCGATGGCGCTCGAGGCCGAGCTGCAGGCGGACAATCACTTCATCGTGGAGTGCGTGCACAACTGCACCCACGCGACCCCACCCTTCGAGCCCGAAGACCCCTCACTGCCAACCTATGCTTCGACCTGGCAGTTCGTGCTGGATCACCCATATTGGTTGGAGGATGGAGAGTCGCCGTATACGGACTACGTCACGGCAACGGGCGGGCTGCCACCGGCCTGGCCGCAGTGGTGCGCGATCGGGGCGGGGAATGCAACGATCCGCGACGGCGAGTGCGGCGGGTCGCAGTGCTGAGGCCTGTGTGAGGGTTACTGCGTCATGACCAGGCTCGAGCTCCTGCGCAAGATCCGAGAGGCCCAGGCCAACCCGGCGCTGATCGGCGATGTCCCGGTCTACAAGGGTGAGCTGTCTGGCGCCCGCGCGCGGCCAGAGGTCGAGGCCCAACTCGACCGCGTTCGGGGCTACGCGCCGCCCGTGGATCTAGACGCGCTCGCGCAGCTGCCCGATGGCACGCTTGGCCGCGAATACCTGCGCTTCTTGCAGTCCAACAAGCTGCACCCGATCGTTCTGACCGGCAATTGTGACCCCGAGATGGTCGCGCGCAACGCCTTCACGGTGCGCTACGCGATCATTCACGACATGGTCCACGTGCTGACCGGCTTCGACGCCAGCTGGCCCGGTGAGGTTGGGGTCTGGGCGTTCGTTGGCGGGCAGAACTACAGCGCTGGGTTTCGGCTCACCGCGATCGTGGCCTTGTTGTTCGCCCCGCTGCGCTGCCCGCTGCGGCTGGGGGCGGCGTGGCGGAGCTTCCGCCGTGGGTGGGGGATCGGCAAGCGGGCGAAGTTGCTGCTGGCGGTGCGGCTCGAGGACGAGTTTGCGCGGCCCCTCGACGAGCTGCGCGCCGAGCTTGGGCTAGCCGGGCCAGATTGATCTACCGTACCCCATGCCGCGCAGCCGCAAGATCGCGCTCGTCTCCCTCGCCACCGTCGTCGCGCTTGGGCTCGGCTGGGGCATCTACCTGCTGGCGCTCGCCGGCCAGCTGACCTCGCTCGAGTTTCACTCCGACGCCGCGTGCGAGCGGATCGAGGGCGTGGTCGGTGCCGAGGATCTCGCGTTCACGGCCGCGTCTGGAACCCCCGAAGGCGGCGTGTTCGTGTCGTCCGACGACCGCCGGGCCACCGCCGCGGGCAACCCGGTCCGCGGCGCAATCTACTACTACTCGCTCGCAGCGGATCCGCCCGCCGTCTACGCAGCGAGCGGCGACGCGCCAGAGGTGTTTCATCCGCACGGCATCGGCTCGACCCCCGAGTCCGCCGCGACCGAGCGCCTGTTCGTCGTCAACCACCCCGGTCGGACCTTGTTTGGCCCCAACGAGGGCGCCGAAGGACCCGCGCACACGATCGAGGTATTCGACGTCGTCAACGAAGACGGCCGCGTTCGCCTGGCGCTGCAGCGCACGATCACCGATCCCCTGCTGGTCAGCCCCAACGACATCGCGCCCGTCGACGAGGAGCGCTTCTATGTCACGAACGATCACCTCGCGACCAGCGCGCTCGGCCACAAGCTGGAAGACTACGGCCGGCTCGCACGCGGCCACGTGCTGTACTGGGATGGCGCCGCGTTCTCGGTCGTCGCCAAGGGCATTCTCTACGCCAACGGCGTCAACGTGAGCCGCGATGGCAAGACCGTGTACGTCGCGGCCGTGACCGGCGGGCGCGTCCACGTGTTCGATCGGGATCAGAGCTCGGGCGCCCTGACGCCGCGCGAGGAGGTCCCCGTTCACGGCCCCGACAACATCACGATCGCCGCCGACGACTCGCTGTGGATCGGCGCGCACCCCAAGCTGCTGAGCTTCAGCGCCTACGCCAAAGATGCGACAAAGCGCTCGCCCTCGCAGGTGGTCCGGCTGGCGCAGACGGAGTCCGGCGCGTGGGAGACCGAAGACGTGTGGCTCTCGGATGGCAGCGAGATGTCCGGCTCGAGCGTCGCGCTGGGCGTGGGCGCGGATCGGTTCTTGGTTGGCTCGGTGTTTGACGCGTGGCTGCTGGACTGCACGCGTAGCCCCTAATACCCTGCCGCAGTGTCACAGTTCCTAGAGCGCCGATCAGTTTGGAGTCGCGTCGTCAGGTGCGTCTGGGGCCGTTCCTGCCTAGGAGCCCGTGGTGCAACGCCTCACGCCGCCTCGCTTGGTCTTTCCGCCGAGCTCTTCGTCGCCGAAACTTCCAGTACGCCCGGTACAGGTGCGTTTCGGCTCCTCAATCTCGACGAAAATCCCGGCGCGAGGCGACGCGATGCGTTGCACCACGGGCTCCTAGGAGGGAGGCCGAAGCTGTATCCGGCATGCTGCGAGCGCCGACCGACAACGGCAGGAGCGGCCCCAGATGTGCCTGGCGTCGTGACTCCAAACTGATCGCCGCTCTAGCAGTACACTAATCCAGACTTGGGCAGTCCTGCGCGGGGTCGTTTGAGACCACGCACGACCCCGCCGAGTACGCCCCGGCCGGCGGTACGACACCCGCCGCGTACGCCAGCTGAAACTCGAGGTTGGCGCCCAGGTCCGTGCAGTATTCGGCGATGTCATCCAGCCCATCTTCCGACTGCCCGCCAATGTCTGTGCGCGCGGCGAAGCAGACCTCGTCGTCGCCGCTGGGCATCACGTAGCTGCCCGAGGCGGGGTCCACCGCATAGGCGCCCTGCTCGTCACGCAGGCACTCCGGCACATCCCGCACGCCGAGCCCGGGGACGGTCTGCTCGACCTCGCAGATTGCGTTGACGAGCTCCGTGTCTGGATCGGTGTCGGCGGCACACTTGAAGTAGCAGGCCGGGATGATCTTGCTGCGGATCTGGTCCGCGATCGCCTCGAGCGCGCCGGTGTAGTCCGTCGCGCAGATCGAGTGCAGGTTGTCCGGGGTGTACTCGTTTGTGAAGTCGCGCAAGCGGGCCGGCGGCACGGCGGCCTCGCCCATTGGCCCGGTGCAGCCCGGCCCAATCCCAAAGTCGTGCTGGAATTCTGGATCGCTGTCGCCAACGTCCGCGTACAACAGCGACCCATCGGGTTGAACGCCGCCGATCAACGCGACAATGACCTCGGCGCTGGCGTTGAGCTGTTGCTTGTCCTGCTCGATCTGGTCTAGCTGGCCAAAGTAGCGGCTCAGGGGATGCAGGACCGCGGCGTCGGGATCTGCGGTCACGTTGCCGAGGACGTCCTTGTTGACGGTCTCGCAAGCGTCGTAGCTGCCCGGATCACCCACGCAGTCAACGCCCGCGTTCCAGCACACCGCCGAGCTTGGGAACATGTCGGCGGGGTCTGCCCAGAACTCTCGATTGCCGTCCTGCTCGAAGATCGTCGCCCAGGCTTTGTTGTAGGAGCAGTCGGCCTCGTCGGTCACGAACACCACAGCCAGCAGCGCGTTGGCTCGCATGAAGCCGTAGCTGTCTTCGTCTGCGGTCTGCGCCCGCGTCAAGGCCAAGTACATGCTCTCGAGCGGGCTCTCGAACCCGCAGCCGTTGATGCCTTGGGGGCCAAAGCAGCGAAACGCATCATAGGTGCTGGTCCCGGCCGGGATGTTGGTGAAGCCCTCGATCCGCTCGAGCCAGGGGCGGGGCTTGGGGTTGGCGTCGAAGTCTGTGGCGGTTGGCTGGATCTCGAGCGCGGCGGCGTCGAGGGTGCAGATGTCGTTGCAAGCCAGATCGCTGACGTCTTCCTCGCCATCGTTGAAGATGAAGTCGCCCATCCGCGTGCGGCACGAGCTGAGCACCAGGTTGCCGGCTTCGGGCGTGGTCGCGCCGGGGGAACACCACGGGTTGCCGTTGTCGGTGGTCGTGATCCCGATCCGATAGTTGGCCTCTACGTCGTTGGCCTCGAGCACCTGAATGAACGCGCCAAAGTTGGCGGCGAGGTTGGCCTGCTCGGCGCCCATCGAGCCGGAGTTGTCGATCACGAACAGGATGTCGACGTCTTTGTTCTCCGTCAGCTGCAGCTGGTCGTCGGCCTGCGGCGCGGACTCGAGGTCGACCGGTTTCAGACCCGGACCGCCGCAGCCAACGAGACACGCGAGCACAGCCGAACCAGCAATCAAGACTCGCGTGGTCATGCCGACCATGCTCGCACGTTTAGGCTGTTGAGGCACGCTATTGATCGTACTCGGGCGAGGCCCGAACACCGCGGGCCCCCGTGTCGTGCGAGCGCGCGCTAGCCCCGAATCAAGCGCTGCGCGCTCGACTCGGGCCTACTATGTCTTCAAGGGGGCTTTCAAAAGCCCCCTCGCTTCGGCGGCGGAGCCCCCTTCGCTCACCCCAAACGCTCGCCTGTCGGCTCGTACTAGCCCCAAATCATTCACCTTTTCCAATTCAGCGCTTGATTTGGGGCTAGCCCGTGAGCCCGGCTCCAAACGAGCGATCGGCCACCCGGCCCTTGCCCGCGTCGGTGTACCAAGACCCGCCACGAGAGCCCGCGACGGGTCCTGGACCCGCGGGGCTTGGCGGTTGGGATGCGGCATTCCAGAATGCATGGAGCACGATTGTACTCGAACGCCTCAGCTGCTCATGACGGCCCGTCCACCGTAGCGCTGGTCGAGCAAGGCCCGCGCAGGATCATCTTTGACCTTACCCAGCAGCAGCTCGGCGGGCTCGAAGTGGGGCGACTGCGCGAGCGCGGCGTAGCCCTCGTAGCTGAGCTTGCGGTTGTTTGACAGGCGCAACGACGTGACGTGACGCAGACCCGGCCACGCAGCGAGCTGCGCGAGCCCGGCGTTGCTCAGCTTGTTCGAGGACAGGTCGAGCTCGGTGAGCCGATCGAGGCCCGAATTCACCAGCATCGTGATTGCCTTGTCGGACAGCGAGCAGCCGTTGAGCTTCAGCGCCGTCAGCGAGGCGGCCGGCGGGGTCGCCAGCAACATCGCCAATCCCTTGTCACCGATCCCCGTGGTGCCCAGGTCCAAGTGCGTGAAGTGTTCAGCGCAGGCCGCCAGCAGCTCCGGCCTAGCGGTGAAGTTCTTGTTGCTGGTCAACACCAGCTCGCGCAAGTTGGCGCTGGGCTGGGGGAACAAGCCCATGAGCGCGTCGATCGTGGTGGTCTGCGGGATCGCCAGACGCCGCAATTGTTTGATCGTTGGCCAATCCACCAGCGCCCCCAGCTGCGGCCCCAAGCTGTTGTTGCCGGCCAGCGAGAGCGCGCGCAGCTGGTTGAAGACGCCCGAATGGCGCAGGTGCTGCAGCGCCGCGTCGCCCAGCTTGTTCTGGGTCAGATCCAGGGTCTGCAGTGCCGCCAGCGTGGGCGCCCGCGCGAGCACCTCGAGGCCGGCGTCACCAATTGTGCAGCCTCGCAAGTCCAGGGAGCGCAGCTGATCGATCGGCAGCGGCGGCGGAGCCACGTAGTCTTCGAAGCTGCTGCCAAGATCCGTGGCCTCGTTGGCCAACAGCTGGCACCCGCTCACACCCAGGCTGCACTTGGCCAGCGACAGCTCGCGAAGCTGGGACAGCCCCCAACTCAGCGCATGCGCGACGCTGTAGTCGGTGAACCAACCGTCGGGCTCGAGACCCAGGTGGCGCCACGCGTCGACCTCGGGGAAGCTTCGCTGCGCGTCCGGGATCCACTCCGAGACGAGCAGGGTCATGCCGTCCAAGGGCTCGAGGCGGCTGAGGTCGGCGGCGACGCGTGACGCGGTCTCGATGTCCAGGGCCAACTTGGACACGAACCCACGCTCGAACGTCCATCGCCCGGTTCGCACCTGCTGCTCACGCTGATCTTCGGGGACCCCGAGCAGGTCGAGCAGCGGCGCCAACCACTGAACGGCGTGGGTTGACCGCAGGCGCTCGGTGCTGGCGCGGAGCATCGGGTAGTCGGCGTGTAGAGGATCCATGCCCTCGAGCCGGCACTGGTGGGCGATGAAGGTCCCGCGGGGGTCGCCCTCGCCCATTAATAGATCCGCGTAGACCAAGCGCGGCGCGAGCTCGGTCGGCGCCGCGTGGATGGCTTGCAGCAGCTCGTGGTTCTGGCTCACGGCCGGGCTTTTACCCCATCGACCGTCAACGATCCCGCGCGACCGCAGCAACGCCCGACAGCTCCCCGATTGGGCGGCTTGCCCCGCCCGCGGGCTGAGGCAGATCTTCGAGTCATGTCCGCGCCGAGCCCATCGATCCCCCGCGAGCACTGGACCACGCACCCGCACTTCCCGGACCAGGTCTTGCTGCTTGGCTCGCACGCGAACTTTCGTCGGATCAGCAGCTACCTGGTTCGGGCGGCCGAGGCCAGTGAGGGCCCGGCCGGGATCGCCTCGCTGTACATGGGCTGGATCGCGGCGATGCGCAGCCATGAAGCGTACGAAGAGCGCAAGCTGTACCCCTACCTCGCGCGGCGCTGGGCGATGAACTTTGATGCGGCCTGCGCCGGCCATGAGC
Source organism: Enhygromyxa salina (assembly GCF_000737335.2). Classification (GTDB taxonomy): domain Bacteria; phylum Myxococcota_A; class Polyangia; order Nannocystales; family Nannocystaceae; genus Plesiocystis; species Plesiocystis salina_C. The sequence continues at coordinate 28,509 of NZ_JMCC02000147.1, forward strand.
TGCTGCATCGGCTGCATGTCGACGTTGTCACAGCGCTATCACAAGCCGGTGACAGCCAAGCCGCGACGCCAATGTTGGCCGCGGCGCTGCGCCGCCACGACACCGCGCTCGTCGAGCACCTCGAGCTCGAAGAAGATCTGGTGATTCCATGCTTGCTCGCGCTCGAGCCCGAGGAGTTCCACACCTACACGATGTTGTCGCTGCCGGCGTTGCTCGCTCGCCTCGACAATGATGCAGACCGAGCGGTCCAATGATGCAATGAGGGGCGGTTGCGCCCCCGGCCCATCAGCCGATCTGGAGGCTAAATCCGCGGTTGAGTTAATCGTGCGTGGAGCATAAGTTGCGTCAATACGAGCGTGACCATGGACGCGACACCGCAACACAACCTACCTTCCATCAACGTTCAGGGCGTCGGATTCGAGTGGGACACGAGCGCGGGTCTGGTCCGCGTGTTCGGTATGCCAGTGCTGACCATGTGGATCGAGTCCTCACTGGTCGGGATGATGCTCGGCATGCAGCGCATGGTCGGCACAGAGCGGTTCAAGCTGTGCATGCAGAGCGGCGGAATTGAGAGCATCGATGGCGATTGGGGCGTGATCTCGAGCGCCCCAAGCTTCGAAGCTGGCTTTGAGGCGCTCGGGTCCTACGCGGTCACCTGCGGGTGGGGCGAATGGACACTACATTCGCTCGATCGCGACAAGCACAAAGCAGTGTTTCGCGTGCGCAATAATTTCGAGGCCCTGTATCAGAAGGCGCTCGGCGTGGATTGGGGCACCGACATGACCGGTGGCAAGTTCGCGGGGTTCTGCGCGCGGCTGTTTGGCGTCGACTGTTGGGCCACGCAGACCCGGTTTCAGGCGCGGGGCGACGAATTTGACGAGATCCACATCGCGCCGTCCAGCGTCTCGCTCGCCGATAAGTTCAACCAATTGCTGCACGCAGACTCAGCCTCGGCGGCGGACCTCGCCGTCGCGCTCAAGCGGCTCGAAGACGAGAATCTCGAGCGAAAGCGCGCCGAGCGAGAGGCCCAGGAGCGCCTCAGCCTGATCGAGGACCTGTCCGCACCCATCCTCGAGGTCTGGGACGGCGTGCTGGCGCTGCCGATCCTGGGCTCGCTGTCGGGCGACCGCGCGAGCACGCTGATGGAGCGGCTGCTCCAAGAAGTTCAGCGAACCCAGGCGAACTACGTGATCCTCGACCTCACCGGCGTCGAGATCGTCGACACCCACACAGCGGATTACATCCTCAAGGTCGCGCGCTCGGCAGAGCTCTTGGGCGCGCAGTGCATCATTACCGGGATCCGGCCGGCCGTTGCCCAGACCATGGTCGCGCTGCAAGCCAACCTCGCGGACATCGTCACGCGGGCGACCTTGCGGCACGGGCTCAAGTACTGCATGAGCGCCCGCGCGCGGGACTGAGACCCATCACTCCAGCCCGCGCTTGCTGAGCAGTCGCCGGCCAAACACCAACCGCGCGAACAGATCCGTGACGCTGGTGACGGCCGTCCAGAACCGCACGAAGATCAGCCCTGCCCGCGCCAACCTGGCGCTGACGATCGTAGCGATCGCCCCCGCCGCCGTGAACACGCGGAACACCGACCACAGCGGAAACCCGCGCAGCTCGGCGTAGCGCTTGTGCAGCCGCCACAGCTTGCCAAACGCCGGCATCAGCGTCTCGAACCGATAGCCCATCGCGTGGGCCAGCGAGTACACGTCGAGCGACATGAAGGGCACGGCGACCATCCCACGATAGATGCTGGGGTTGAGCAACAGGCTCAGCCCCGCGAGCCCGCGATAGCGTTGACCCGCCTCGCGGACCACCATCCAGTTCACGGCCAAGTGTGCCGATTCGTCGCGGGTGATCCGCTTGACGAAGTCGTCGAACCACGGGCTCCTGAGCGCGGGGTGGGTCCGCAAGAACGGCACCGTCCCGGCGTCGAGCATGGTCTCGAACACCGGGTTGGCGGTGGCGATCAGCAGCACGTCGGCGTCGGACTCGTGATCGAGCGCGTCAAACTCGTCGAGCACCAATGAGTTGCCAAGGCCGGGCGGGCGAACGCTGGCGCCGTGGAGCGCGAGGACCCGGCGCAGGCCGTTGGCGTGGCGCCGCTCCTCGTCGGCGAAGTAGCCATACAGCGCGCGCAGATCGTCGCTGGTCGATGCCTTGGCCAAGATCGCAAAGTTCATGCCCGCGATCTCTTCAATGTAGATCAGCTCGCTGATCAGCCGGACCAAGAGTGGATCCAGCGGCGGCAGCGGACCGGTGGGCCAGTCGACCTCGTCTAGACTCCACTGGTAGCCCTGGGCCGCGAGCCGCAGCTTGGCCGCGGCTTTTTTGTGGGTGTCCCACGTGAGCGTGAGCCCTTCCGAGCGGACCCAGGCCGGCGTGCTCGTGCTGCCAGGGAACAGCTTGGCCGCCGCCCACCAGGCGAACACCCCCACGATCATGCCGCTGGGTACGTCCACGAAGAAGTGCTGCTTGGTGGTGAGCGTGGTGACGCTGATCGTCACGGCCCACGCGATCGCGGCCAGCCAAGCCACGCGCCGATGCTTCAGCGCCGAGGCCCAGGTCAGCGCGATGCCCCAGGCCAGCGCGACGTGCAGCGAGGGCAGGCAATTGCTCGGGCTGTCGGCGGCCCGAAGCCGGGCGAGCTCGCGCTGGCTGGCGCTGTCGAGCTGGGTCAGCGGATACAGCTCGCGGGGAAAGCTGGTCGGGAACACGACGAACACCAGCGCGCAGGTGGCCGAGGCGATCAGGATCGAGGTCATGAGCCGGGCACCGTCGGCCCGGGTCGGGATCGTCAACCACGCGAACAGGCTGACCCAGGTGATCGTGCCGTACAGCCAGACCGTCCAGGGCAGAAAGGGCACCGCGCGATCCAGGGCCGTCAGCGGGAGCACGCTGGGCTCGAACACGGCGGCGCTGAGCTTGCCCAGCGCGTAGAAGCACAGCAGCAGGGTCAAGCTCAGCGCCCACATGCCCACGCGCTTGGCCACGTGAGCCAGCGAGGCGCCGCCGCTCAACATTGTCGGCCCCCGAGCTCGTGGGCGAAGCTCGCGATGGTGTCGCGCGCCGGCCCGGGTGGCAGAGCCTGCAGCGCCTGCTGTGCGCGGCCCGAGTGCGAGCGGACCCGCGCGTGACAGTGCTGCGCGACGTCGTGCTGCGCGAGCTTGGCTTGGACCCACTCGAGCTCGTGCTCCCGGCCCAGCGCGTCGGCCAGGCGCTGGCGTTCGTCGCCCTGTAGCCGCTCACGCAGCACGATCGTTGGCAGGGTCATCTTCCCGGCCCGCAGGTCCGTCCCCGGCCGCTTGCCGAGCGCCGCCGCGTCGCCGAGGTAGTCCAGCAGGTCATCGATGATCTGAAACGCCAGGCCCAGCTCGCGACCAAACCGAACCAGCGCCTTGACCTGGACCGCGGGCGCCTCGACCCCCAGGGCCCCGAGCGCCGCCGCGCATCCAAACAGCCGGGCGGTCTTGGCCTCGATGATCTCGTAGTAGCGCGTGAGCGAGAGGCTTGGGTCGCCGGTGTGCTCGAGCTCGAGCCGCTCACCATCGGCCAGCGCGGTCGCGGTGTTGATCACGTGGCGGCGAATGTCGGGGTGCATGCCCTGGCTGCAGCGGAGCACGCGGGTGAACACGAACACCGCGATGCCGGTCGCGAACACGTCGGAGGTCGCGGTGTGCAGGGCCGCGTGGCCGCGCCGCAGCGAGGCCGCGTCAACGATGTCGTCGAGCACCAGCGTGCCTTGATGCAGCCACTCGATCGCCGCCGCGAGCGACAACACCCGGCGGGCGTCGCCGCCACAGGCTTCGGCGGCCGCGAGGGTGATCAGCGGCCGCACTCGCTTGCCGCCCTGGCTGCGCAGGTACGCCGTCGCCCGGGTCAGGACCTCCGAGCCGCTGTGGGTCAGGGCACCGAGCGCCTGCTCGACCTCCGGCTGCCAGCGCCGACCAAACTCGCCAAGACCTCCGCCGCCGAGGACACGACTGGGCGACGTTGACGGGAGCGTGGGAGCTGCGAGCGGCGTCCAGGCCTGGGGATGGCGAGCGATCGGCAGCTCGCTAGGGGCCCGCGAGAGCGCGCACGAGAGCAGGTCGACCGGCGAGCGCTGGGGCAGCTCCGCGAGGGCGATGATCGCTTGCTCGCGCGCGCGTGGCTCGGGATCGGCGGGGTAGTCAGCCTGCAGACCGATCGCCGCCAGCGCCCCACCCCAGCCGGGCGCGTCCAAGGTTCCACGGTGGGCCTCCCACGACAGCCCGACCCAGGTCACGTGGCGGTCGAGCACGTCGTGGACCGCGTCGGGCACCCCTCCCAACACGACCCCGACCGCGACCGCCGCTCGCAAGAACAGCACCGCCTCGGGGATCTGTCGGTCGCAGGCGTGGTGGGTGGGGCCGAACAATCGGTCCAGCACCCGGGTGACGGTGGCCTCGTCGTACTCGAGCAGCGACGCCCAGGCCCTGCGCGCCCACTGCAAGTCCCGACTGAGCAAGCGCGCGCGCTCGTCGGTGTCGGGCAACCCGAGGTGCAGCCGGTGGTTGTAGCCCTCGAGCGTGGCGATCGCCGCGCGCTCGGCCCGTCGCCCGGCTCGCAGCCCGAACCCGCGCGAGACCTGGATGACCAGCGCGCCGCCCAAGCCGGTGCGCGGCAGCGTCCACGGATCCCGCTCGAGCGCGACCAGATCCAGCGCCCGCGTGACCGTGGAGTACACGGGACGCAGCAGCGGCGCGTACCAGCGAGCGTCGATGCCAGCAGTTTGGACCACGCGTGAAGATGCTACCCCGACTCCCGAGCTAGTGCCCCACACCCTAAGTTCGTTCCGGGTTAGGTGCGGAGCTGAGGCCCAAGGGCGAGGAGCGGCGACGACGCTGTACCGGGCGTACTGCTAGGAGCTGCGACACTGCCGTTGGGCCTCAGTGCCGTGCATAACCCGGATCGAACTTAGGGTGTGGGGCACTAGAGAGGCCCGCTCAATTGTGGTTTCGTGCTTCAGCGGCCCAGCAGCTCGGCGGGGGCCAAGACCTCGCGGATCGCCTGGGACAGATCCCGCAGCGAGACCGGCTTTTGCAAGAACTTGGCGCGACCTTGCTCGACCTGCTCGCGCAGTTCCTCGACGTCGAGGTTGCCCGACATGTACATCACCGGTGGGACCCGACCGGCAAGTCGCGCAGCGAGCTGCTTGGCCATCTCGGCGCCGCCCATGCGGGGCATCGAGAGATCCGTCAGCACCAGATCCACGACGAGCTCGCCAGCGAGCAGCTCGAGCGCCTCGACGCCGTCGCACGCGACCGTGACGGTGTAGCCCAGCGCCTGCAGGGTCTTGGCCATGGTCACCCGCACGCCCGCGTTGTCTTCGACCAGCAAGATGCGCTCGTCGCCGCGCGGCACCGCGTGTGGCCCAGAGTGGGTCCGCCTGAGCGGCCGCCGAACCAACGGCAGGTGCACGCGAAAGCACGCCCCCTCCCCTTGTTCGCTCTCGACCTCCACGTTGCCGCCGCTTTGCCGGGCCACGCCATAGACATTGGCCAAGCCCAGACCCGTGCCGCTGCCGGCCCCCTTGGTCGTGAAGAAGGGCTCGAAGATCTGCGGCAAGATGTCCGCAGGGATGCCCGTGCCGCTGTCGCGGACCTCGAGACACGCGTAGCGCCCAGCCGCGAGGGGCTCGGCCGCGACGGTCAGCTCGCGCACGCTGCTCGCGTAGCGCAAGGTCCCGCCCTCGGGCATCGCGTCGGCTGCGTTGACGGCGAGGTTGACCAGCACTTGGTCGAGCTGCGACGGATCGAGCCGGACCCACGCGGGGATGTCGGGGATGTCGAACTCCAGCGTGACGTTGTTGCCGATCAACCGGCGCAGCAGCTTGCCGGCCTCGCGCAGGCGCTCGTTGAGATCGATGACCAGCGGGCGAACCACCTGGCGACGGCTGAAGGTCATCAGCTGCGCGACCAGCTCGCGGGCCGACTGCGCGACGCTGAGGATCTCTGACACCTGCTCGCGCGCGCTTGGTGACAGCGAGCGGTCCAGCGCCAGCAGATCACCCGCGCCAAACACCACCGTGAGCAAGTTGTTGAAGTCGTGGGCGATGCCGCCAGCGAGCCGGCCCACGGCCTCCATCTTCTGGCTGTGACGAACCCGCTCCTCGAGCTGTCGGGTCTTGGTCAGGTCCTCGAGCATCGCCATCGCGCCCGTGACCCGCTCCTCTGCGTCCCGCAGCGGCGCCGTGTGCATGCGCATCTCGACCCGCGAGCCGTCCTTGCGCAGCCGCGTGCTCTCGACCCCCGTGAAGCCCGAGCCCCGCAGCACGACCTTGTCGAACAGCTCCTCGAAGTCCGAGCGCTCGTCCTCCGGCACCAGCGGGTAGGGCCGGCCCAGGATCTCGTCGCGCGTCCAGCCGAAGGTTCGCTCCGCCGCCCGGTTCCACATGACCACGCGCTGGCGCTCGTCGACGGTGAGGATCGCCAGCGGCGACGCCTCGATGACCGAGTCCAAGGTCTGACGCGCGACCCGTAGCTGCCGGGCGAGCACGGTCTCTGTGCGTTGCTGTTGAGCGCTGACGTAGTAGGCGACCGGCCCCGTGTTCGCAGGCCGGATCAGGAGCTCGACACGAACGTGGCCCAGATCGTGCTGGACCGACGTTGGCGGACCGCCCGGCGACGGCAGCGAAGGCGCCCACGGCAGCAGCTTGGCCAGCGAGCGTCCGACGGATCCGCTTGGCCACGCCAGCTCGACGATCCGTGCGAAGTCCGGGTCAAACTCGAGCACGGCACCGTCCGCATCGAGCAGACAAATTCCGACCTCGTGCTGGGCGCTTCCCACTTAGGCCACCATAACTCTGCGATTTCTCCGCTGCTGTACTTGAGTGATCGAAGCAGGAGTATTTGTGGTGACCCTGCTCAGCTCGGGAGCTCGTTCGTCCGCCAAGCTGACCAGACTGGCCAGCCTCGATTTCAACTCGACGCGTCCGCGGGCATGCGCATCTCGGGAAACCGTGACCGGGTGCTCATCCGTCGTTCTGACTCGACCGCAATTCGGGAACATCTGGGTTTGCATGGTCGGGGGCTATGCGCCGGATCGCGCGGAGCCGGACGAGGACCAGGCCCGCCACGCCCCGGCGTCGCGCGGGGCCCTCGCGGCCGCCGCTGCTGACCGTTGCGCGTTGTGCCTGTCTTGAACCTCAGCCAGCGAGAACGCTCGCCCGCGCCGGAGATGGTGTTCGCGGACATGGGGTGGGCAGGGCAGGCTATCGTCTCGGTTGTCATGAGGTCGTACCTGCCGAAGTGCCTCGCCACGCTCGCCGTGCTCGGTCTGTGCGGCTGTACGCCTGTCCCCGCCAACGAGGAGCAGGGTGAGGCGCAGACCGGGACCGAGAGCGGCGACGGTGATGGTGATGGCGATGGCGATGGCGATGGTGACGGTGATGGTGATGGCGATGGCGATGGCGATGGTGATGGTGATGGTGATGGCGATGGTGATGGTGATGGCGATGGCGATGGCGATGGCGATGGCGATGGCGATGGCGATGGTGATGGCGATGGTGATGGCGATGGCGATGGTGATGGCGATGGCTTCGGGCAGATCATCGGCAGCTGCGGGCTGATCGCGTCAGAGCTCGAGCTGCCGACCCCCTCGCTGTTCACGGTCCACCTCGACTTCGGCGACGACCCCTACGATGACCCCGATGACCTCTCGCTCCTCACCGAGGGGGCGCAGGTCATCCTGACCACCCCCAACGGGGGCGGTAGCTCGACGATCAGCGAGGCGTTCGCGTTCGAAGTGCTGGCCCGCTGCGATGACGCCGAGCTGCTCGCGACCGAGACCGAGATCGGCTACGACCCGCCGGACAGCAAGAAGACCGACATGCTGGTGGATCTTGCGATGCACAAGGTTGGGGTCAGCGTCACGCGGGCGGTTGGGTTTCCGCCCGAGAATCCCTATCCGCCGATGCAGGCTGCCTCGCTGATCGCTGGCAAGCTGGCGGACATCTTGGTGAGCTCGCAGAACGTGGTGCCCGAGGACGCGTGGGTCAAGCAGATCCTGGTGGTGATGGCCTATGCAGACATGCACGCCCAGCTGATCGAGGCCGCCTGGAACGAGCTCGACGTGGACACCAAGGCGGACACGATCGTCTATGTGATCGTGACCGACGGGATGGACACGCCGATCTATTTTCGGTGAGCCACGCCATGGTGCATCGGCTCCGCCCACGCTCGCGGCGCAGGCGGCGACGGGTGGGACGGGCTACACCGTTCACGTGACCGAGACGCCAGAGGTGATCGCCGTGGCCGGGGCGTCGGGATTCGTTGGGTCGGCCCTCGGTCCCGTGCTCGCGCGTCGGTTCGAGACGGTGGGATTGTCCCGGCGAGCACGCCCACCGGGCGGCGGCTACGGGCAGTGGCGGGCCACCGACCTGTTCTCGCTGGCGGACGCCGAGCGGGGCCTCGCGGGCTGCGACCGCGCCGTCTACCTGGTTCACTCGATGCTGCCCACGGATCGGCTCGCGCGCGGTCGCTTCGAGGACTTCGATCTGATCTGCGCCGACAACTTTGCGCGCGCGGCGAGCCGGGTTGGCGTCAAACAGATCATCTATCTCGGCGGCCTCGTGCCCAGCGACGCGCGCGAGGGTCTCTCGCGGCACCTCGCCAGTCGGCTAGAAACCGAGCGGACCCTGGCGAGCCACGGTGTCCCCGTTGTCGCGTTGCGGGCGGGTCTGGTGATCGGAGCGGGCGGTTCGTCGTTCGTGATCATGCGGCAGCTCGTGTCGAGGCTGCCGTTGATGGTGTGCCCCGCGTGGACCGGCACCCTGACCCAGCCGGTCGCCCTCGCTGATGTCGTGCGCATCATTGACAGGTGCTTCGGGCATGAGCAACTCGCTGGTTCCCATGACATCGGCTGCCCAGAGGCCGTCACCTATCGCGACATGATGCTTGCCACCGCGGAGGCGCTCGGCAAGAAGCGGCGGCTGATCTCCGTGCCGCTGTTGACGATCGGTCTGTCGCGGCTGTGGGTCTCGCTGGTCACTGGGGCGCCCAAGGAACTCGTCGCGCCGCTCATCCAGAGCCTCGCGCACCCGATGGTTGCCCGCGATCTCGAGCTCCAGCGCAAGCTCGGACTGGAGCCCACCACCCTGAAGGCGGCGCTCGCTGCCGCCTTAGACCCGAATCAAGCGCTGCGCACTCGACTCGGGCCTTCTGTGTCTTCGCGGGGGCTTTCAAACAGCCCCCTCGCTTCGGCGGCGGAGCCCCCTTCGCTCACCCCAAGCGCTCGCCTGTCGGCTTCAGCGCTTGATCTGGGCCTAGAAACTCCTGCCAGCTCCCGGACCGAGCTCGCCCCGCTGAGCAAGCCGCCGTCCCCCGTGGTCCGCCGCCGAAGCCGACGCCGCAGTGCGCTGGTCCGAGCCGTCCACCGCATGCACGTGGCACCAGGTCGCGACGCTGTCTGGGTGGCGCGAGAGTACATGACATGGTTGCCGCGGACGCTGGGGCCGATCCTGCGCGTCGAGATCGTAGGGGACCGGACGCGCTTTTACGCCCGGCCCATCGCTACGCCCCTGCTCGAGCTCACGCTGTCTCCCGAGCGCTCGACCCCAGACCGACAGCTGCTCTACGTGACTGGCGGTCTGCTCGCCGATCTCAACGCCAGCACGCGACCGCGCCTCGAGTTTCGCATGCTCGACGGCGGCACGACGGTGCTCGCCGCGGTACACGACTTCGCGCCGAGCTTGCCGTGGCCGATCTATCTGACCACGCAGGCGCTGGTTCACGATTGGGTCATGCACCGCTTTTGTCGACACCTCGAAGCGGCGAGCGCTCATATGGGGTTGTAGACGAAGCGCTCTTGGACGACTGTTCGACGTCAATTAAATTTGCCGGTCAGCGACATTTACTTTTGCCGGTGCGTTTCCTCCTGCCCGCGGTGCGTTTCCTCCTGCCCGGACCTTTTCCTCCTGCCCGAAGGACTTGTCCGCTACCTTCGCTGGGAGCCGCCCTCCGTAGAGATCGCCCCCTCCAAAACGACCCCAATCGCTCAACCAACCGTCCACAATCCCCAGCTGTAGGCTCCAAATGCCGCTGGTTCGCCCCACTCTCCCGCCCCGAACCAGCACCCGCAGGCGGGTCGCCATGCCCGCCCAACCTCTGCGTTCGCACTCAGCTACGAATACGCAGCAGACCGCGCTCCATACCTCTGGCACATCAACCAAGTACCCACAGGAAACTCGACATCCTTCTCTCCCCCAAGCCACCGTTCCCGCGCCTCCGCATACGCCTTCTCGAACGCCTTCTTCCGCCCCAGCGCCGCGATACGCTTTTCCTTATCCGTCGCCGACACCGTCGGCCGCACCCCGAACAACTCCTCCGCGCCGGGCATCATCGCCCAGGGTTGCTTCTGGACGTTGCGCATCTTGACCACTTTCTTCCCCGCCTTCTGCCGCCTGGCCTCCAACTCGTTCTCACGCACGCCCACCCGCTCGAGCACCAAATCCCGCAATTCATCGTCACTCAGCTCGGGCATGATCGGTGGCCGCACGAGCCGCAGCTTCACTGTCTCTGGAATCGTACTGCGGTCACGCTTCGAAGGCGTCCGCGCGTCGGGGCGCTTCCGTTTCTTCGGCTTTGTGCCTGGCTTCTTCCGGGCCCAGAGGCCGTACCTGGGCTTTTGTAGGACGATCTCCTCGCCATATCGCATTCGTGCTGTCGTCACACCCTTCCAATGCCGCGCCCGGGTCACCAGATCACTCGCACACGGATTCGTCAGTGTGTAGACCGCGTGCTCCAACACCTTCCCGTCGTCTTGCGGCTCGACGAGCCCATACCCCTTTTCGATGTTCGTCCCCGATGACTTCCGCAGAGCGTTCAGAGTCCGCGCCGTCAACGAGTTGAGCTCCTTGACGAAATCTGGCAGGCATGCCGAGTGTGCCGTGAGCAAGATATGAAAGTGATTGCTCATGTACACAACCTCATGGAGCGAGACGTCGTTTTTCGCGCAGGCGTGCGCGAGAACGAACAGCAACGTCTCTGTGACCTGTGCTGTCGGCACAAAGCGAAACCCTCGTCCCACGGCCTTGCACGTGATGAAGGCGGTCTGCTCCTCGTGGATGAATCGCGGTGGAGTCGCCACATGAGCCGTATCGGCCCGCTTCGTTGGTGTTTGCAGGCTATTTGCGGTTGGCCGGAATTTCATGTGGGGTCGCGGATCCACTTTTCCGCGGGCACCGCGCACAGTCGTTGAGCTGACCGGTCCTTCGGCCCAGGCTGACCGGTCCTTCGGGCAGGTCCTTCCCGGGCAGGTTTGACCCGGGCAGGTCTGACCGTGACCGCGGGCAGGTTCCTTGGCACGGCCAGGCTGACAGGTCCTTCGGGCAGGGCTGACCAGGCTGACAGGTCCTTCGGGCAGGGCTGACCAGGCTGACAGGTCCTTCGGGCAGGGCTGACCAGGCTGACAGGTCCTTCGGGCAGGGCTGACCAGGCTGACAGGTCCTTCGGGCAGGGCTGACCAGGCTGACAGGTCCTTCGGGCAGGGCTGACCAGGCTGACAGGTCCTTCGGGCAGGGCTGACCAGGCTGACAGGTCCTTCGGGCAGGGCTGACCAGGCTGACAGGTCCTTCGGGCAGGTCTGACCGACCGCGTACCACGACAGCGCCAGTCGATCACCACCGGCCGCTCATCGACCTGGTGTGGATTGCCCCCGATCTACCCGTGACGTCCCCAGCGGCCCGATTCTCGCCGCCGCTGTGAGTCAAATCCGCTCCCCAAAGACGACGCGACCAGCGGCCGCCGCTTTGGACCGGTGCTACCTCCCGAGCATGTATCGAACCTTTTCCTGGATGTTGTTCGCCCTGACGCTGACTGCCTTGGCCTGCGCGGAGCCTGAACTCGAGCCGGCCGAAGACTGCAGCACCGAGCCCCCCACCGACACCAGCATGCTCGCTCAGCGCAGCGTCCGGATCGGCCACCTCGATGGCGCCACCTTCGTCCCGTGGGTCGACGGTCAGGAGGTCCAGAGCATCATCGGGTTTCAGGGCTCATCAATGATCACACCATACATCGATCTGCCAACTGAGGCCGGCGATGTCGATGGCGCGTGTTGGTGGGTCGAGATCGAGTATCTGTCGCCGATCGACAACTTGCCCGGGGGTCAAACTGGCCTGGTGTTCTCGCAGGAGGGAGAAAGCATGCGCGCTGGCCCCTTGTTCGAGCAGCCCGACACCAGCTACTACGGCAAGCCGGTCACGGTCCGGGTTACCGTCGCCAGCCGCGATTTCGTCGCCGTTGACGAGGTCGAAATCGTCATCCGCTCATGACCACGAGTATGTGGGGCGCGGCTTTGGTCTGGGCTTCTTCGGTTGCAGCCCGGACTCACGTCGTTCCCGCGCACGCGCCCGGGCTGACAGGTCCTTCGGGCTGAGTTCACGCGCGGGCTCAACTGACAGGTCCTTCGGGCTGGGCTCACGCGGGCTCCGTCGCCGTTGACGAGGTCGAAATCGTCATCCGCTCATGACCACGAGTATGTGGGGCGCGGCTTTGGTCTGGGCTTCTTCGGTTGCAGCCCGGACTCACGTCGTTCCCGCGCACGCGCCCGGGCTGACAGGTCCTTCGGGCTGAGTTCACGCGCGGGCTCCGGCTCCCGCAACTGACAGGTCCTTCGGGCTGGGCTCACGCGCGGGCTGGGCTCACGCGCGGGCTGGGCTCACGCGCGACAGGTCCTTCGGGCTGGGCTCACGCGGGCTCGACTGACAGGTCCTTCGGGCTGGGCTCACGCGGGCTACGGGCTGGGCTCACGCGGGCTGCGGGCTGGGCTCACGCGCGACAGGTCCTTCGGGCTGGGCCGACTCCGGGCTGGGCCGACTCCGGGCTCCGACAGGTCCTTCGGGCTGGGCCAACTCCCGGGCTCACGCGCGACAGGTCCTTCGGGCTGGGCCGACTCCGGGCTCGCAACTGACAGGTCCTTCGGGCTGGGCTCATGCGCGGGCTGGGCTCATGCGCGACTCCTTGGTCAGGTCCTTTCACGAACGTCCGCGCTGCAACAGTTGCTCTGGAGAAACGAGCATTGGCGCTCCCTCGCCGCTGAGGCGTCGCCAAAGCACCCATGGATCAAGGCCCAGATTGGCGAAGACATCCTCAACATGACCCCATAGGGGTTCCTCAGATGCTGGCCGCCCCTCCGGCAAAAGTCGGGCCATCGTCGACCCAGACAGTTCGGCTTCCTTAACAGCGTCCTCGAAAGAAATTGCGAGGTACCCACAAAAGAAGTTCCGAAAGTAGCCCACCTCCATTTTACCGATTTCGGGACGCTCAGCCAAGACCCGAAGCCAGTCCCGGTAGTGCATACCCTTCCAGACGAAACACAGGTGCAAGAGCAGCGACGTCCCCCTGGAGCCCGGATGAGTAGAGAAGACGCTGCGGAGTACCCGTGTATGACCGAGCAGGCTGATCCGCTCGGCGTAGTTCGACTCGAGGTCAGGGCCGCTCTCGTCGTTGTCCCAGTCCCAGCCGAGCAGGTCGCTATTAATCGACGCCAATAAGATGGCGATGTCTCCGCGGTTCGTCTCGTCCGTCATCTACAGCAGCGTTACTATCTCCGTGCCGTCGAAGAAACCACGCTGCCGCAGTAATTTCCGGGCTCGGCGCAAGTTCTCCGCGGCGGGCAGGTAGTGCCCAGACCTATTGACGATGTGGGTGACCCTGCCGCTATTGTCCAGGAAGAGCTCCCCCCACCGTAGACGTTCGCTCGACCTCCGGACAATCCCAGGGGATCAGATCTTGGCGTTCTTTGCGGACTGACCGAGCGACTGGCCGCTAGCGCTCAATCACAGAGAGGACCAAAGACTCCAACGGAGGACCCAATCCAACGGAGGACCGGACTCCAGGAGGGACTCCAAGTGGTCGATTTAGTCGTTTGGATCAGTGGTTTCGCCAGGACGGGCCGCGCCGCCGAGAGGGTGTCCGTTCGGGTGACAGCATCCAAAACAGCGATCCAGCACGCCTGCCACGGGGGAGGCTCGCGTGCTCATGGCACACAAGAACCACGTGAACACACACTGGCTCAACTGCGGGACCGACAGTGGTCGGCGACAGACGCACGGCTCGTCCTGGCAGAGCTCGAGCGCAGCGAAGAGACGGTTGTCACAGCCCGGGCTATGTGATCGCAACCAGCTCGGCAGGGCTGATCGCCGCCAGCTCGCCTGAACTGATCGCACTCAGCTCGCCTGAACTGATCGCACGCAGCTCGGCAGGACTGATCGCCAGAACTAAACAGGCGACCAGTCCCGGGCCGTTGTTCGGGATCAGGCGGCGATCCGCGTGGTCTCGACCAACGTCATGCCACCGCGCGGGCGCGAGGACTTCATGGCGCTGATCGAGCACGGGCTGAAGGTCGCCGGGGCCAAGACCAAGCTGCTGTCGGAGCAGGCGATCGAGATCCTGTGGCGGGTCAGTCATGGGCTGCCACGACAGGCGAGCCGGCTGCTGCGGACCAGCTTGACGCTCGCGCACGACCGGGACCAGAGCTTCGTCGACGACCGAGTGATGCTCGATGCGTGTGAGGAGCTGCAACTCGGCCGGCCGACTGTCACGCAGGGTCATGCCGAGGCTGTGCAGCCCCGTGGTGATCGTGGGACAACATCTCGCAAATAACGCGGGACGGTACACAGGCCAGCGTCGTCGAGCCGGCCCAAGGGGCGAACTGGCATCTCCGCCAGACTACGAGGCCCCCCCTACGGTGCGCGATCTCAATTGCCAGCCAAGGCCCGACGTGCGAACGTGACCGCATGAAGCGGCTGCCCTTGCTGAGCTTGTTCGTGCTTCCACTCGTCTTCGCGTGCAGCGACGACGGCAAGAGCGACGACACCACGAGCGAGTCCAGCAGCACCGTGCAAGGCGACGGCGACGGCGACAACACCGGGGATGGCGACGGCGAGAACACCGGCGATGGCGATGGCGACACCGGAGATGGCGACGGCGATCCGGCCTGCATCCCAGGCGAGCTCAACTGTGAGTGCAACGCTGGCCAGTGCCTTGGCGACCTCGAGTGTGTCAACAACACCTGCGTCGCCAGCTGTATCCCCGGCGAACTGGGCTGTGAGTGCAACG
>NZ_JMCC02000148.1 GCF_000737335.2 Enhygromyxa salina
ACAGAAGACCCGTGAGGGTCGCTCCGGGCACAATAAGAGGGCGTTGCGAGTGCCCGACCGAAGCCACAGCCCAACCTCGCCGACAGCGATCCATGACAACGCAAATTAGCGTCTTGAGCCCTCCGTGCCCGGAGCGACCCTCACGGGTCGTGCGCGCTGCCCGATCAGCACATCGACCCCCGCAGATCCCAAAAGCACGACCCAATCAGTGTCTCGCTACGACGAGACACTCGGCCCCCGACTCGTGCGGGGCGCTAGCTAGCTACCGGCCACCAGCGCGATCATGCCCAACACGAGCAGATACGGCACGAAGGGCAGCATGCCGACCTTCTCGATCAGTCGCAGCAGCAGCTGCAGCGAGAGCAACCCAACCGCGAAGCTGACCACGAACCCAAGCGCAAACGGACCCGCCGCGAAGTGCAGGGGCGCGTCGCCGCCGAGCAGGTCGAGGGCCTCCTTGCCCGTCGCCGCCGTGATCGCCGGGATGCTCAGCAAGAACGAGAACCGGGCCGCGCGAGCCCGGCCCAGCCCGAGCGCGAGCCCAGCCGCGATCGTCGAGCCCGAGCGAGACACCCCGGGCGTCACCGCGATCAGCTGCGCGCAACCGATCAGCAGCGCGTGCGCGACCGAGGGCGGCTGATCTTTTTCGTCGCTCGGCGGCTGGCTGCGGTGAGTGAAGGCCAGCAGCGCGGCCGTCAGCAGCAGCGCCCCCCCGATCCAACGGACCTCGCCCTCCATGCGCACGACCAGCGCCTCGACGCCCGGGATCAGGACCACGGCGAGCGGCAGCGATCCCACGATCAACGCGACCCACATCGGTCGCGCCCACGCGACTTGCTGGGGATCGAGCAGCCCGCGCACGAGATCAAATAGATCGCGTCGGAACACCAGCAGCACCGCGAGCAACGTCCCGGCATGAACGACGATGTTGAAGCTGTGGCCGGCGGCCTCGGCGTCGACACCCAGCCACGCCTCGGCGAGGGACAGATGGCCCGATGACGAGATCGGCAGAAACTCGGCGACACCTTGAAGCGCGCCAAGGAACGCGGCGAGGCCGTAGCCAAGCTCGGCGCCGGGGCTGGCGAGCATCGCTGGCTTGTATCCCGAGCGCCCGTGGCGACCAAATTTGCCTCTCCAAGGCGCGGCCAGGTATGGACCACGCCAATGCACTGGCTGCTCGCAGGCCTCGCGCTCGTTGGGCTGGTCCAGGCCGTGGTCTGGATCGGCCAGCCCCGCGCGCCCGCGGGCCGGCGCTTGCTCGGCGTGTTCGCGGCACCGCTCGCGCTGGTGTTGCTGGTCGTCGCGCTCGCGGCCACCCGGGTGCCCGCGCTGCTGTTCGACTGAACCAGAGAAGCATTCCCAATTCGGTCTCGAGCCGGGCGACGCGAGGTGTTGGCCCACGCCGAGCACGGCCAATGCCTCGACGGCGAAGCCACATCGCAGGCCGCGTTTTTTTCGGGAGCGCTCGCAACGGGGCCGCAGGGGCCCGTGATGGACGAGGGTGCGGTAGTGAGCCGATATTGCTGCAAGGCGGTGAGAGCGCAAGCCCACTGTTGGGCTTGGCTGGTGATAGCGTCGGACAGATGGGGGCTGACGCGGACCGCGTGCAACTGTGCCTGTCGCTCGTGGCGTACGCGGGCGGGATCGGTGAGCCCGCGCGACGAGCGAGCGCGCTGCATCAGTGCATCGCTGGTTGGCTAGCCGGGCTGCCGGTCACGAGCGATCAAGAGATCGTCTGGGGCCCGGCCAGCTTTCGTCTGTGCTGGCAGGCCAACGCGCCCGCGTTGGTCGTGTTCGTGACTCGCTCGCGCCGGCCCGACGACGACGCGTGCTACGTGGTGATCCGCGGCGGCGCGCCGCTGTCGGTCTGGGATCACACCGTCGAGAGCCTTGGGTGGTTCGAGCAAGAGCCGTGGGTCTGGGCGCGAAACCCAGGTGACCTCGCGCCGGCGGTGTGCAGCGGGCTCCATCGGCAGCTCGACGTCATCCGTGAATTGACGGTCGAAGAGCAGCTCCCCGGCGCGGGCCGAAGCCTGGCCGAATTCCTGGCCGCGTCCGTCAACGCGCTCGACAGCGATCGCAAGCTGCCCGTGCATGTCGTGGGACACGGGATCGGCGGCGCGCTGGCTTCGGTCGTGGCCTTGTGGCTGCGCGACACCCAGGGCAGCGGGGCCTCCCGCGACGTCGGCTGGGATCCAGCCCGGCACGCCAAGCTGCATTGCATGGCGTTCGCGGCCCCGACCGCGGGCAACGGTGACTTTGCGATCTACATCAGCGAGCGCCTGGGCGTGGAGCTCGAGCTGATCCACAACTCGCTCGATCACGCCGCCGCGCTGTGGGACACGCAGACGCTCGTTGGGCTGCCCGACCTGTACCGGCCTCACGTCAACGAGCCAACGGTGGTGCGGGTGGTCGTCGAGGCGCTGGGCAACGAGCTCGAGCGACATGGCGTCGAGTACGAGCAGCCGCCCGCGCGGGTGCTGCCCGGCGCGCTCAACACCAGCTTGCCGCCAAGCTACGCCGCCCAGGCCGCGTACCAACACCTGCACGCCTACGTCGAGCTGCTCGGGCTCGGCGGACAGATCGACGTCGACGCGATCCTCGGGTTGTGCTCGGGCACGGACGACGGACCCATCGCGCAATAGGGGCCGTCGGGCCCTCGAACGGTAGAGTCGCCCACGTGCCCCGCCCGCTCGCGAACCCGCCCAACCCGTGGCTCTCGACTCACGTCGAGTGGCTGGGCCCGCCGCCCGACGCCAAGCTCGAGGTCTACGAGGAGCAGGCCAAGTCGATCGTCAATCAAAACGACAGCCCCGACATCCCGTTTCGCTGGTCGATCAACCCCTACCGCGGCTGCTACCACGGCTGCGCTTATTGCTACGCCCGTCCGGGTCACGAGTTCCTGGGGTTCGGGGCGGGCACCGACTTCGAGCGAAAGATCGTGGTCAAGACCAACGCGGCCGAGCTCTTGCGGGCCCGGTTCGAGGCTCGCTCGTGGACCGGCGAAGCGCTGATGTTCTCGGGCGTGACCGACTGCTACCAGCCGCTCGAGGCCGCCTATGGGCTGACCCGCGCGTGCCTCGAGCTGTGCGTGGCGTATCGCAACCCCGCGTCGTTCATCACCAAGGGCGCGCTGGTTCGGCGCGACGCCGATCTCATGGCCACGCTCGCGCGCGAAGCCGCGGCCTCCGTCACGCTCTCGATCGGGTTCATGGACGACGCGATGGCCCGCAAGATCGAGCCGTGGGCGAGCCCGCCAAGCCGCCGCTTCGCCGCCATGCGAGCGCTGGCCGACGCGGGCGTGCCCGTTGGGATCTCGGTCTCGCCAGTGATCCCCGGGCTCAACGACGAACAGATCCCCGAGCTGCTCGCGACCGCCAAGCAAGCCGGCGCGAGCTGGGCGTTCTTGATCTTGCTGAGGCTGCCCGGCTCGGTGCTGCCCGTGTTCGAGGAGCGGCTGAGCGCGGCCGTGCCGTTGCGTGCCGCGAAGGTGTTTCGCGCGATCGAGGACATGCGCGGTGGGCAGCGAAACGACGCCCGGTTTGGCTCGCGGATGCGCGGCCAGGGTCCGCGCTGGCAGGCGATCGATGCCATGTTTCAGGGCCACCGTCGCCGGCTGGGGTTGGAAGACACGACCAGCACGCCGATCGAGCAGGCCGCCAGCTTTCGTCGGCCTCGCGCGCAACGCGAGCTGTTCGAGTCGTGGTAACTGTGCGCCGACGCGAAGCGAACGCTGCGTTCGACAGTCGGCCCGTGCCGCCAAACTCGTCACTCCAACCAGCCATGACCACGCATCTCCCCCGTACCCATTCATTCGCCCGGACTTCGGCGCTGGCCTTGGCGCTGGCGCTGACCAGCCTCGCCGCTTGCAAGAGCGAGATTGACGACAAGCCAAAGGCCAAGGTCGAGGACGCTGAGAAACCCGCGGACAAGCCGGCGGACAAGCCCGCGAGCGCCGAGGCCAAGACCCTCGCGCTCGTGACCGAAGGCTCCAGCGTCGGCTTCATCGGCGCCAAGCTGACCGGTGACCACAAGGGCAGCTTCGACAAGATCTCCGGCAGCGCGCAGGTCGAGGGCGGCAAGCTCAGCTCCGTCGAGATCACGATCGAGGTCGGCTCGATGACCACCGACGCCGCCGACCTCACCACCCACCTGACCAGCCCCGACTTCTTCAACGTCGCCGAGTTTCCCCAGGCCAAGTTCACCTCGCTGAGCATCACCGAGAAGGCCGGCGAGGGCGGGGCAACCCACGAGGTCGCGGGCAACCTCGAGATCAAGGGCCAGGCCAAGAAGGTCACGTTCCCGGCCACGCTCGAGGTCTCGGACGCCGGCGTGCACGGCAAGGCCGAGTTTGCGATCGACCGCAAGCTGTGGGGCATCGACTACCCCGGCAAGCCCGACGACTTGATCAAGGACGAGGTCGCGCTGCTGCTCGATCTCAACTTCAAGTAGGCTGACGCAGGAGGTAGGCCGATGCAGGTCCGCGTCGCCAGCGTCGACGGCCTCGCCCACGGGCAGGCCCTAAAATTCGAGTTCGAGCGTGACGGCGAGGCCTGCGAGGGCTTCGTGTTGCGCTCGGGCGACGCGTTGTTCGCCTATCACAACCGCTGCCCGCACTTGGGCATCGATCTCGACATGGGCGAGGGCCGGTTCTACTCGGCGCTCACGGATCGCATCTTCTGCAGCAGCCACGGCGCCCTGTTCGTGCCCAGCTCGGGCTACTGCGACGCGGGGCCCTGCGCTGGCGAGGCGCTCGAGCGCTTCGGGCTCGAGCTCGACGGGGTCGACGCGGTGATCACAATTCCTGACGTTGGTTAGTCGGTGGACAGCGCGACTTCGACGTCCAGGATCCGCGCGGTCGCGAGCACGAAGTCGGCCTCGCCCTGCTCGACGTGCCCGTCGGCGTAGGCAAGCCCGATCAACTCGGTGACGAGCCGCTCACGGTCTTCGCGTGCCAGCAGCTCGCGCAGGCGCTCGGCCGTGGCTTCGACCAGACCGATCACCGCGCGCTGATCCGGGGCGCCCTGGTACAGCGCGACGGCCCGCTCGAGGATCTCGTGAAGCTGCTCGCGCGAGGCCCCGGGCATCCACTGACCGACGCGCTCGACGATGCGGACCAGCTCGGCTTCGACCAGCTCGCCGTCGGCCGTGCGGGCGCACGCGACAAACAAGAACGCGATCGCGGCTGGGTCCTGCTCGTTCCAGGTGCTCATGGTCGCTCCTACAGACGAATATCCACGTGGGCGCGGCCGCGCAGCTGCTCGCGCAAGTCGGCCTCGGCCTTGAACCGGACCTCCTCGTAGATCTGCTGGCGCAGCGGCTCCTTGGCCTCTTCGAAGCCAAGCAGATCCGAGCTCACCACTTGCTCGACGACAAACACCACGAAGCCCTGGCCCGACTCGAGTGGACCGATGACATCGCCGGTCGTGGCCGCGAACAGGCGCTCGCCGATCGGCCGCGACACCGAGCTGCGCGTGACCTGCTCGAGCTCCGCGCTCTGCTGCAGCTCCGCCGCGATCGCCTCGACGTCCTCACCTTGGGTCAGGCGCCGGACCACCGCCTTGCCGGCCTTGAGCTGGGCGTCGCGGGCGGCGGGGTCGTCGGTCGACTGGAACACCAGGCGGCGGACCTCCAAGCGGGCCTCTTCACCCTTGCTGAGCTGGCGGTAGCGATCCAGTACCTGCTGGTCGCTGACCGCGACGTTGAGCAGCATCCCCAGCAGCTTATAGAGGATGATGTCCTCGCGCAGCTTGGCCCGGTACTGCGCCCAGGTGCCGTAGCGCAGGCTCTCTTCGACCGCGCGCTTGAGCTCCGGGACCCCGCCGAGGCCGGCGTTGCGCGCCAGGTTCTGCAGGTAGGCCTCGACCTCGGCGTCGGTCGCCGTGACCTGAAACGTGGGCGCTTGGGCCAGCATCAGCTTGCGCGCGACGAGCTCGTCCAGGCCCATTGGCCGCAGCTCGGTGAGCTTGTGCAGCATCTGCTCTTCGCTGGCGTTTTGGTTCTGCAGCTTGGCCAGCTCGGCCAGCACGCGGTCGTCGTACATCATCCACAGGTCGAGATCGCTGTCGAGGATGATGTCGTCGTTGACCACCGCGACGATCCGATCGAGCACGACTGGCTCGGCGTGGGCGGGTCCACCGATCAGCGCCGTCGCCACCAGCGAGAGGGCGGACAGCGAGAACAGCGAGCGTCGAGCGATGGCGCGCACCCACCGTGAGTAGCATTTTTCGCCCTCCGCGACATCGGCTGGGCGTGGGCGGTGTGCTGCGCGCGACGTGCGGGACCGGTCTGTGACCTCCAACGCCGCCGTCGGCTCACGAGCCGCGAGCCCGTCCGGTTGGGTCATTTGAAGCGTTGGGCCAGCTCGGCGTGCAGCTCGGCTTCGATCGCTACCAGTCGCGCCTCTCGTTCGGCCGTCACCAGCTGCTCTTGGACCTCGGGATCCTCGAACGCCAGCGTGCCGGCTGGGACGATCTCATCGACCTCGCCGATCAGCACCACTTGCCCGCTCAACACCGGCGACGGGACCAGGTCGCCGACGCCGAGGCCCGCGTCGAACAGCACCCGGTGGTAGGCCGGGAACTCGTCATCGTCCCGCTTCATCAGCGGCGTCTGGACCACCCCGCCGATCTCGTCCAGGCGGACCTCGCCGGCGCCGAGCCGAGCCAGCTCGCGCTCGCCTTGCTCCCAAGTTTGGACCCGGACCACTCGCATGCTCCGTCGCTCCGGCGTGGCGAAGCGCTCGCGCTCGCGCTCGTAGCGGGCTCGCAACGCGGCGGTGTCGGCTGCGACTTCCGCACGCGGAAGTCGCCGCTCCAACATGGCCGCGCGCTGAAGCTCGGCGAGCTCTTCCAGGACCGCCCACTCCACCCGAGGATCCGCGCCGAGCCCAGCGTCGCGCGCCTCTTGGACGAGCAGCTCCTCGTTGATGATCGCGTCGATCAGCGCCCGCTGCCCGTCTGGACCGCGGAACCTGGCTTGGCCGAACGCGTCGAGCTGCGCCTGCGAGGCTTCGACCTGCGCCGTCTCGATCACGACCTCGCCGACGCGAGCGACCGCTCCTTCTGGAACACCCTCGATCGTGGCCTCGCATGCCATGAGCATGACCAAGCTGGTCACGGCTAGCTCGAGCGCCGCCTGGCTCGACGGTCGCCATTTCCCGCACAATGCGGGTGCGCTCATCCGACGCCTCGCTCGAGTTGGGGGATGCACGGCGGGACGATAGCGCAGCCAGTTGGCTTTTGGAGGCTGCGTGCTGCGCCATTCACCCGCGCGTGGGCCAACCCACGTGGACCACATGGACTGGGTGGCGCGATGGGATCTCGCCACGGGGTGCCGGGAAGCCGACGGGATCGTCGGTCCCCCATACAGCCACGTGAGCAAAAGTGGATGGGGTGTTCAGCCCCATGCGTAGCATTCACGGCGCGGATGTGGCTAGACAGTCAGCCACGCGCGACTGCAGTCGCGCGTCAACCGTGGTTGTGTTCAGCGACGGCGAGCTCGCCGAAGTCTGGTCGCGCCTGCGCAGCCAACGACCGCTGTGAGGCCGCCAGCGCTCGCTATCGTCGCACATACACGCACCAGCACGCGCGCCGCGGCAATCCGAAGATCGCTGCGCTGGCGTGCCAAGCCTGGGCAGATCATCGGTTGCCCTACGTAGGCAGGGGGTCATCAGTCGCTCGGCCCGAAATATGCACATGTATTCGGGCAGTGAGGCCGCGAACCCATACGTATGACGCGCGCGAAGCCGCGATGAGTGCCGGAACTGGTTGTGACTCAGTTTCGCGCGCTTGGCCACGTACCGAGTTGCTCGCTGCCCCCCACCTCGCGCTGGCCGACACCAGCCGGCCCGAGAAACACTTGAACCCCCGACATCGTATTTGCAGCCACCGCAGGTCCATCGCGCCCGCAGTGACTCGCTGCATTCCCTGCGCTGGTGCCTCCGCTGGCACCCTGTGGGATCCGCGTTCGAAGCGTGGATCCCGGGGCCCGAGCCGCGGAGCTGCGTAGGTCGCAAGAGCTGTCCCTGCAAGCAAGACCCGTAAAGCAAGAAAGAGGAGCTGTCATGGCACCCACCAAAAACACCCCGACCCCCACTCGTCGTTCCAGCGCTCGCAAGTCAGAGACGCCGCTCGGTGCCTACCTAGGCGACGTATCCAAGGTCGATGTCCTGACACCCGAGGAAGAGCAGAGTCTCGCCGCCGAGATCGCCACCCGCCGCTTGGCTTGCTGGAAGGCCCTGTTGTCGTACCCCCCCTTCGTCGGCGGCATCATCGAGGTGCTGGCCAAGGCGCTCGATGAAGACAGCTGCGAGGGGCTGCCCCACGCCGAGCTGACACAGATCGCCGAGACCTCGCGGGCCTATCGTGACCGCGAGACCAAGGCCAACCGTGAGGCCTACCACGCCGCGCAGCAGGCACTGGCGGTGGCCATGGCCGAGCTGGACCTCGACGCCAAATACGCCGACATGATCGGCGCCGACCTCGAGGCGATCGACGCCAACCGGCGCGACTGCGTGACCCTGCAGGTCACCTTCCCGCCCAAGGGTAGCCGGCCGTTCGCCCGCTACATCCAGCGGGTCCGCGGCGCCAACCAGGCGATGCGCTACTCCAAGAACAAGTTCGTCAAGGCCAACCTGCGCTTGGTCGTGACGATCGCCCGGCGCTTCGACCACGGCCTGATGCCGCTGCAAGACCTCGTGCAAGAGGGCAACCTCGGGCTCATGAAGGCCGTCGATCGCTTCGACGGGCGCCGCGGCTACCGGTTCTCGACCTACGCGACCTGGTGGATCCGGCACGCGATCAATCGCGCGCTGGCCAACAAGGGCCGCACGGTCCGGCTCCCGGCCCACGTGTCGGCCGATCTCCAGCGCCTGCGTCGGGCCACCCGCGAGATCGAGGCCAAGACCGGCGACAAGCCCACGACTGCGCAGCTGGCCAAAGAAACTGGCCTGAGCAAGGTCCGGGTTCGCAAGCTCAGCAAGCTGACCCTCGACGGCACGGTCAGCCTCGACGCCCCAACCAGCGACGACGACGGCCGCGGCATGCTCGACCGGCTCGAGGACGACTCGAACCCGGAAGTGGCCGAGATGCTCGAGGTCGAGGCGCTGAGCGATCACCTCTACGAGTCGCTCACGGATCTCCAGCCGATCGAGCTGGACATCCTGCGGCGGCGCTACGGGATCGACGGCGGCGACGCTGGCGAGAGCGACTTCGAGCCGATGACGCTGCGCCAGCTGGGCGAGCGTCACTCGCTGTCGCGCGAGCGGATTCGGCAGCTGCAGGAGCGGGCGCTCGGCAAATTGCGCCGTGAGTTCGCTCGGCGCGAGCTGGTTTAGGACCCCCCTTTTAGGACCCCCCCGGCCGCTTTCGCACTGCGCGGTCGCTCGCTTCGCTCGTTCCCAGTGGGCCGTTTGTTCGCGGGGGTATGATTGGCCCCCTAGAAGGGGGCTCTCGTCTGGGCGCCCACGGCCACCGTGCGGCGCTCCATTCGTTTTGGCGCCCACGGCCGGGGTGGGGCTCTCGTCTGGGCGCCCACGGCCACCGTGCGGCGCTCCATTCGTTTTGGCGCCGACGGCCGGGGTGGGCGCTCCCTTGGTTTTGGCGCCCACGGCCGGTGGGAGGCTCTCTTCGTTCTGGCGCCCACGGCCGGGGGTGGGGTGCTCCATCTGTTTGGCCAACGGCCGGGGGGCGGGGCGCTTCATTCGTTTTGGCGCCCACGGCCGGGGCGGGGCACTTCATTCGTTTTGGCGCCCACGGTCGGGGGCGGGGCGCTCCGTCTGTTTGGCGCCCACGGCTGGCGGTGGGGCGCTCCCTTGGTTTTGGGGCCCACGGCCGGGGGTGGGGCGCTCCATTTGTTTGGGCTGTCACGGCCCGGGGGGGGCGCGCTCCATTCGTTTGGACGCCCACGGCCACCGCGCGGCGCTCCCTTCGTTTGGGCCCCAGAAGAAGGGGTACCGCAAAGCGCAAAGGTGGCCGGGGGGGTAAAAAACGCGCAAAATCGGCGGGGTGCCTGGTGACGTTGTCGCTACGCTTGCCGGTGCCACCAACGATGCCCCAGTCGAGCAAAATTGCCCCGGCCGCGAGCGGGAGCAGTGTCCGGCTACCCGCCAGTCCAGCTCGGCGGGCGCCGGTGATCTTGGTGATGTTGGTGTCGTTGTGTGTCGGGGGGCTGGCGATGCGATGGCAGCGAGCGCAGGCCTCTCGCGCGCCGATGATCGACGAGGCACCCACGGTGGGATCTGGGGTGGGGATGCCGGGGTGGGTGGTGGTGCCGCCGCTGCCTCCACCTCTTCCGCCGCCGACGGCTCAAGAAATGCTCGAGAGGCGGCTCGCCGCGTTCGCTCGGCACGTCGAGCGCGTGCGGGGGAGCAGCGCCCAGCCGCCGTTGGTGGCGTTCGGATCGGAGTCGCTGCGCGACACCATCGAACGCGCGATCGCTGGCATTCAGGATCGTGCGCAGGTCTCGGTCCACATTCGGGATCTCGACTCGGGCCGGGTGCTGTTCGACTATTTTGGCGACACGCTGCTCAACCCGGCCAGCAACCACAAGCTGTTGACGACCTCGGCCGCGCTCGATCTGCTGGGCCCGGACTACGTGTTCGAGACCCGCGTGCTGCTGGTCGGCGAGGTCTTGTATCTGATCGGGGAGGGCGACCCGACGATCGACGCCGAGGCGCTCGCGGTCCTCGCCCACGACGTCGCGGAGCGGCTGCCGATCGCAACGATCAGCGAGATCGTCGTCGATGACACCGCCTTCTCGCCCCAGGTGTTCGGGCCGGGCTACTCGGATGAGGGGTGGGGCGCGTCGTACATGGCACCCAGCGGCGCGCTGAGCCTCAACTTCAACACGGTTGAGATCACCGTGTACCCGGTCAAGGGCGCGAGCCGGCCGGCCGTCGGGATCACGCCGAGCAGCCCCCACGTGGTGGTCGAGAACCGCGCGCGGCTTGGCTCGGGCGCGAGCAACTTGGACATCCGTACGCGCCGTGAGCAGGTTGGCCGAAGCCAGAAGGGCGAGCCGCCGCGCGAGACGGCGATGACCCATGTGTCGATCGAAGGCACCCTGCGCAAGAACAGCAGCGGTTACAAGGTTCGCCGCCGGATCGTCGACCCCGGTCTGTTTACCGGTGGCGCGTTCGCCCAGATGCTGGCCGAGGCCAGTCAGAGCGAGCGGCTGCCCGTGCGGCTTGGCGTGGCGCCGCCCGTGTACCCGCGCACCCTCGACGACGAGCAGGGCGACGGCGACCACCTCGAGTTCCCCCAGATGCTCGATCACGCGGGCGCCGACGATGTGCTGCTGGTCGCCGTGCGCCGCAGCCCGCCGCTGATCGAGATCGTCAACGGCGTGCTGACCTACTCCAACAACTTCATGGCCGAGCAGATCATGCGCTGCCTGGGCTGGCGCATGACCGGGGATCCGGGCGACTGGGACAACGGCAGCGAAGTGGTCCGTGGGTACTGGGCTGCGCTCGGCAACGACCCCAACGCGTTGGTGTTCGAGAACGGCTCGGGGCTGAGCTCGGTCGGGCGGGTCACGACCTCGGGGCTCGTGGATCTGATGGCCGTCGCCGCCCGCACCAACACGGCGGGCTCGGGGCTCATCGACGCGCTGCCGGTCGCGGGCGGGCCAGTTGGCACCTTGCGGACCCGACTGCGCCGCTCGGGCAAGCGGGTGCGAGCCAAGACCGGCACCCTCGACGGCGTCAGCGGGCTGACCGGGGTGATCACGACCGAGGACGGGCGCCCGCAGGTCGCCTTCTCGATCTTGATCAACGTGCGCGAGCACGGGCAGATGGCGGCGCCGTCGCGACGCAAGACCGAAGACAGCATCGTGCTCGCGGTGCTCGACCACATCGATGGGTGGGAAGCCGTGCGCGGAACCATGATCCTCGATCTCGAGCCGATCTCCGTCACGCCCAAGATGATCGCCGCGACGCCGTAGCGGCGTGCCCCTTCTCGCGACCCAACCGTGGCGCCGGGCGATGCGAACTCGCTGTCGTCTAGCCGAACGATCGAATGATCGAACGCCGCATGCTCTGCCGCGGTGATCCTTGGCAGCTGATTCAGTCGTTCGTCGTGGACGTATCCACATGTAAACAGCGCTTGACTACGCTCCAAAATTCACATTGACCCAGAACAGAGCTCGGTGTTAAGTTCGCACCCACGCTGATTCAAAGCGCCGCGATCGTCAATCATTCGACGACCGCGGGCGCCAATGCGTGACGAGGTCGAACAAATGAGTGGAAACAACCGAATCGGGTCGTGGGCAGCGTCTGCGTCATGGACCTCGCTGTTGCCAGGTTTACTGCTAGTGCCTGCGCTGGTGTTGGGCTGCAAGGGATCCGGTGGGGAGGGGTCGTCGTCGTCGTCGTCGTCGTCGTCGTCGTCGGGCCCGAAGCTCGACCTGCCGCCCGACCTGCCGCCTGCCCCCGACGCCTGCCTCGCCGACAAGAGCTGGTTCACCGCCCCTTCACAGCCCGATGGCAGCAAGTTTCCGGGCAACGACAAGGTCACGAACTGCGACTTTCACCTGTGGTCGATTCAAACCTATCTGTGGTTGACGAGCAAACAGGGCGACCAGACGGTGTTCGAGGCGTTCGCCAACCCCAACGCGCTGTTTGTCCCCGGCGGTCCGACCAAGCCCTACCCCGGCCACGACCCCGGTGAGGGTGAAGTCATGCTCGCGCGCATGGCCAAGGACTCGAGCTCTGCCGATATCGCGGATGTGTTCCAAGCTGGCCCCGGCAACGAGATCCTCGTCGATCAAAACGGCGAGGTCGTCTACTACTCCAATCACCTCGACAAGCAATTCTGGGACTTCATCAACGCCGCTGACAACCAGTTTTGGGATCTAGCGAAGCTGCAAGCTGCGAACCCAGAGCTCGACTTTCCCGTCGACTCGCTCGAGCTCAAGGCTTCGTGGCGGGTCGCCGAGAAAAACGGCAAAGTCCTGATCCCAGACGCGGACGAGCGCTTTTACGTGGTCGAGACCGAGATCCCGGTCGTCGAGGTCGACGCTGACGGCGACGTGACCGAGACCGAAAAGCGGGTCCCCGCCAAGATGGCGCTGATCGCCATTCACGTCGCGGGTGTCGTCGAGCACCACCCGGAGTTCATCTGGGCAACCTTCGAGCACGTCGACAACGCCCCAGATTGCGCCGCAGTCGGCCAGCCAACCACCGGGCAGACCTGGTCGCTCTACGATGGCAAGGCCTCGGCCAGCGCGTGCAATCAGTATTATCCCAATAACCCCTTGGGCCCGGTCAACGTCTGTCGCGCGCAGCCCCACGGGGCTGGCAGCGACACCAACCAGGGCAACATAGTCAGCCTCGACAAGCAGCTGCGCGAGCTGACCGCGGGCACGGTCTGGGCCAACTACACCTACGTCGGCGCGATCTGGAGCACCGGGGTGGTCCCGCTCAACAACCCGCCCCCAGACGATCTACGCGGCTCGTTGATCCTGGCCAACACGACCATGGAGACCTTCAAGCAGGACGAGAACTGCTTCAGCTGCCACAACGCTGGGGTCCACGACGTGACGGTGGGAATCAAGACCACGCAGGTCAACGGCAAGCACATCAACCTCAGCCACTTCGTGGTTAACTATCAGGCGGCCCAGCAAGCCAAGGCGACCAAGTGAGCGCCGCGCTCGCGTTGCAGGAGACATGAGCCATGAGCACGACGACGTTCAGGATCCACCCATCGATTGGCTTCGCGCGGGTCGGCACCGCCAAGGAGTTCTACCTCGCGCCCGAGACCCTCGCCGGACATCCGCTCGGCGACGGGCCCAAGACCGGCGGGCTGCCGATCAAGGCCGGGACCGAGGACACCGAGATCACGTCCAGTGATGTCCGCGGCCCCGACGGCGGGCTCGCCCGACAAGCCGCCCGGTTTCGCATCTACGCGTACCAGGCCGAGGGCAAAGAAAATTACCCAATGGGCCAGGCGGGCGCGGAGATCCGCATTGGCAGCACGGTCGAGATCGGCGGCCAGACCAAGACCGTCGCCGACATCATCTGGACCGTGCACATGGCCAACAAGAAGACGGCCTGGTACGGCTCGGCCGACGACGACGGCATCTTGGCGTGGGGCACCCCCGCGGATCCCAAGACCCCGACAGAGGGACTGCGCAATCCAGAGTTGGGCAGCGGCGCCAACGACCCCAAGCGCTGGGCCGGGATGTTCATCGATCCGGGTCCGCGCGCGATCAGTGGCGCGAACGCAGACGTCGTGGACCTGGGCGAGAGCTCGCCAGCGTCCTACTACCAAGCGGGCGCCGGGATCACGCCGCTCCCCAGCTACCCCACGGTGTTCCCCAAGCGGGCCGTGGCGAGCTACCCAGAGGTGTTTGGGCCAAGCGACGACTACGACGGCAAGCTCTACCCGCCGGGCGTCGCCGCGATTCAGTCGCTCGGCGAGCTGCAGACCGACGAGCACGGTCGCCTGGTCGTGGTCGCGGCCTGGGGGCACGCCAACAGCTTCAACAAGCATCCAGCGCAGCACGGCTTCGTTGGTGCGGTCAACAACGACTGGTGGTTCGACGACACCGGTGACGGCCCGGTCGACGCGGTGTTGGTGTTCAAGGACGGCAGCACCCACACGGTCGAGGGCGCGGCGTGGGTGATCTCCACCGACCCCGCCTACGCGCCGCAGGTCCTCAACGTGGTCTCGCTGTGGGATGACATCCACGACTCGTGGGTCCGCAAGCTGGATCTGCGCCCGGACCTGTTCGCCAACGGCGAGTTCCAGCCTGACTATCGTCCCTCGTTCGAAGACGAGGTGCGGCCGATCTTCCTCGCCGCCGGGCTGCAGCGCTGGGTCACCAACCTGACCACGAAGGGCATCTCTGCGCACGAGCACGTCGAGCGGATCACCGCCGACACCAAGGTCTCCGCCACGGCGTTGGCGGGGCTCGGGCTGATCCGCAAGCCGGTCGAGCCGGGTGAGCCCGCGCCGGACCCGACGGGTGATCGCAAGCGCATGCCCTTGTCGCTGGGCGACGCCGGTCGCAGCCTGCTGTCGCTGGCCAAGACCCAGTACCAGTACTTGACGTACTGGAACGACGGCCACGCCGACGCCAGCGCGCGCGTGACCCTGAACCACGGCGAGACCCTCGACAAGGCGTCGTTCCTGGCGGGTCTTGGCGGGCGGTTTGGCCCCGGGATCGACATGACCTACATCTGCCGCGAGCCCGACATGTGGCGCCAGGACTGGCGCAGCTCCGGCGGGGGCCCGTTCCGGGTCCGGCCCAAGCCGCTCGACTATTCGGGCCAGCTTCAGGCGCCGTTCTTGAGCTTGGGGTGGACGCCCAAGCGCGACGAGACCGAGCTCGAGCCCGGCGACGTGTCCAAGTTCATGGCGATCCCATGGCACGCCGACTACAACTCCTGCGGCACCCACCTGCCGTCGCCAAACATCGAGCAGAACAACCAGCTGTACTGGTCGTGGCCCGCTCAGCGCCCGCTGACCGTGTACGCGGCCAAGGACGTGCGCGACGGGGCCGGCCTCGTCGAGGTCACCAAGCGCGACGCCAACGGCAACCCGATCAAGACCCGCGAGCGGCAGCGCTACTCGATGCGCGGGCCGTTCACCAAGACCGCGCCGATCAACCCCAGTGACCCGCCGCCGTTTGGGCCGGGCAACCCGGCCGAGGTCGGTCGCTATCAAAAGACGCCGAAGGGGCAGGCAAGCACGGACGCCGGCGTCGCGCGCATCCTGGATCACTGGATGAACATCGGCGTGATCATTCAGGCCAGCAACATCGACGACGGCGGCACCTACGATCCGGCCCACTACCTCGAGGTGGAGAGCCGGCTCGACGACGAGCCAAGCGACGCGGTCCAGCCGTGGGACAAAGACCGGGTCCCGCCAGGTCAGTTCAACGCGTGAGCGGTCTGCCGCGCTACGATGTCGTCGTGCTCGGGGGCGGCCCAGCCGGCTGCGCCGCCGCGCTCGGGCTCGCCCGTCGCGGCGTCGAGGGGGTGCTCGTCGTCGAGGCTGGGGGCTACGAGGACGAGCGCATTGGCGAGTCGATCCCACCCGACACCCGCGCGCTGTTCGACCAGCTCGGGGTGCTCGAGGGCTTCCTGGGCGAGGATCATGAGCCGTGCCTGGGCAGCTGCTCGTCGTGGGGGGCCGACGAGCTTGGCTACAACGACTTCCTGTTCAACCCAAACGGGAACGGCTGGCACCTCGACCGGCGGCGCTTCGACGCGTGGATGGCCGCGCGGGCGCGAGACGCTGGGGTCGAGGTGTGGACGCGCGCCAAGTTCGTCGATCGTCTTGGCGCTGACGAGCGCGGGGTCGAGCTTGGCTTGCAAGTCGGCGACCAGGGGGCGCCCACACGAATTCGAGCCGGGTTTGTGATCGACGCGACCGGTCAGCGCTCGCGCTACGCTCGGCGATGCGGCGCGCAACCGCGTACGCTGGATCGCCTGGTCGTGTCGTCGGGTTTCTTCGAGCTCCCCGACGCTGAGATCTCGCGCTTGTTTCGCCTGACCATGCTCGAGGCCGTGGAGGAGGGCTGGTGGTACTTGGCCCGGCTGCCGCGCAGGCGCGTGGCAGTGGCGATCGCAACCTCGCCAGCGCTGCACAAGGCCAGTCGCCTCGATCGAGCGCAGGGCTGGCTGGCCGCGCTCGCAACGACGCGCCACATCTTGCCCAAGCTGCTCGAGGCTGGGGCAAGTCCCGTGACCGGGAGCCTCACGGTCTGCGCGGCGCCCTCGTTCGTGCTCGAGCCGGTCGTTGACACCTCGTCCTCACCCACCTGGCTGGCGGTCGGCGACGCGGCGTCCTGCTTCGATCCAATCTCGTCGCAAGGCATCTACAAGGGCCTGTCCGACGGGCTCGCCAGCGCGCAGGCGGTGGCGGCTCACCTGCGCGGCGACGCGGAGGCGCTGTCCACCTACGCGCGCGGCGTTCACGAGCGCTTTACCGGCTACGCGCAGCAGCGGGCGTATTTCTACGGCGTCGAGCAACGCTGGACCGACTCCACCTTCTGGCGCGAGCGAGGAGGGGGCTCTGAACGCATGTGACTAGCGTGGCTCCGGCTCAGACCGTCGAGCATGTAGACCTCTGCATGGGCATCGCCTCGGTGCGGGGGGCGACGTGCTGATCGGGCAGCGCGCACGACGTGCTGATCGGGCAGCGCGCACGACCCGTGAGGGTCGCTCCGGGCACGGAGGGCTCAAG
>NZ_JMCC02000149.1 GCF_000737335.2 Enhygromyxa salina
GGGACTTCGCCGACTGCAGCCGCTTCGCGTCTGGTCGCTTCGCTCCTCGGGGCGGACGGGTACGGGGGCTTCGCCGACTGCAGCCGCTGGCGGGTTTGGTCGCTTCGCCTCTCTAAAAAGGGGCTCGGCGGTCGCTGAGGGACGATGAGCCCCAGCTCTCAGGGAACCGCTGTGCGCTTGCGCTTGGGGGCGTCGCCGTCCTCGCTGGCTTCGCCGGCCTCGCGGGCGAGCTGCTCGGCGAGCTCGGCTCGGGCCTTGAGCGCGCGCTTGTTGGCTCGCGCGGTCGCCTTGGTGACCTGATCCTTGATGGGCTCGGCGAGCTCGTCGAGGCGGGTGCGGAGCTTGCCCAGCTCGGCCTCGAGCTTGCGCACTTGGGTGTCGGGCAGGCCGTCGATCTCGGTCAGCAGCTCGGCGAGCTTGCGGGCGGTCGCGTTGGCCTTCTTGATGCGCTCGAGCTCTTCGGCGCCCTTGGGCTTGGGGAAGAAGTGCGGATCGAAGCGCTTGCGCAGCTCGGTGAGCGGCTGGCCTTCGTTGAACACCGCCTCCTCGAACTCTTGGCGCAGCTCGGGGCCCGGAAGCTGCGGGACCCGGGCGCGCCGACGCGGCTGCTCGGGATCTTCGTTTGCGGCTTCTTCGGTGCTGTCGCTGACTGCCTCGAGCTCACCGACCGTGCGGTGGTAGTAGTCGAGCGCGTCGTACGAGGGGATCTTGGTTGCGACGCCGTCGTGCTCGAGCACCTTCGGTGCGTGGCGCTCGAGCGTGCTGTAGCTGACCGTCAGCTTGTCGACGGTCCCACGCTTGAGCGTGAGCTCATCTTGCGCGTAGGCGTAGAAGTCGGGGTAGCCCCACTTCTCGTGGAGGTTGCGGGCGCGGACCTGCACGAGGATCTCGGCGAGGTCGACCCACGAACGACGAAAACTCTGGGCGCGGCGCACGGCTTCGATCCGTTTGGGATCGCCGCCGGTGCGCTCGAGCAGAGCGGCGAGGGCATCTAATTTGCGGCTGCTCTTGGGCACGGGCCGGAGTGATAGCGTATTTTTCTGCCCGCGATCGAGGGCCCGCGAAGCCGCGCCGCAGCACCCCAGCGGGTCGTCTCACAGCCAAGGCGCGCGGGGCGGAGACGATCGTGGCCGGGTCCTACCCTGTGGCCTACCCCTGCGGCCTACCCCTGCGGCCTACCCCTGCGGATCGATCACGAGATCATTAATCGGCCGAATGTTCATCCCGCCGGGATACCCATACGACCGGTTCTGTGTGAACTCCGTGGTCGCGGGCGTTCCCCAGCCCCAGATCCACAGCCCAAACGGCGCGTCGCTGTCGATCTGATGCACCCCCGTCGAGCACCCGTTGGCTGGCTGGTAGTTCCCGGTCATCAAGTCGATCCGGGTCCACTCGTAATCGCCGACCGCCTGCCAATTATCGAGGGGCCCGTAGCAGTCTAGATCGACCGGCCAGAACATTCCTGCCTGCTTGGCGCGGATCACCACGAGGTTCGACTCGGGGTACGAGGGATCCGTGTAGAACACGTACGACGGCAAGTACTGCTCGGGCGGGACGCTGATCACGAAGTCCGAGTCGCCGTGGCCGCTGACCCCGATCGGAGCCCAGCCTGAGCCGCTCATGTAGGTGTGGAGCATGAACGGGTGATCGGCGTCCTGGCTGGTGACGACGAACGCCTGCGGCGTGATGAACTCGGCGACCTCACCTTGCTCGAGGCTCGCGGGCCCGCCGACGTCCGGGGTCCAGTCCAAGGTGGTGCCCCCGACCGCGCCGACGACCCGCCAGACCGCGCCCTCGTTGCCGCGCGGGCGGTGCATGACGCCGACGTACTCGTGCCCGAGCGCGCGCACGGGCGGGATCATTTGCTCGGCGTGGTCGGCGTAAGACACCCCAACCGGCACCCGCAAGCCCGAGTGCCCGGCCATCAGCCCGATCGGCTTGTCGGACTCGATGATGCTGCCGGTCAGCTCGGCCGGCTGGGAGAACTGCGCGTGCTGACCTCGCTCGAGCGTGAATTGCATGACCTGGTTGGCGGCCGAGCTTGGCAGGCCGCCGCCGCCTTGAACCGCGACGATCGGGTTCATCGTGACGGTGGTGTCGTCTTGCGTGGCCACGATGTTCATCGAAGGCGCGCGCCCAGGCAGGTCGTACGCGTAGGCGTCGGCGGCCACGTAGTTGGTGTCCCAGGCGCTCGTTGGGATCAGCAACGAGGCGCCCGCGACCGCAGCCCCAACGCCCGCGCCATAGGGGTTGATCTGATACGCGACCGCGGGCAGATCCGTCGTGATCAGGAACGAGCTGCCCTTGCCAGTGCCGACGACGCGGGTGTCTGGCGCGATCGCGGGCACGATCGGGCAGGGGACGCCGCCGCCGTTGGGGGACGGGCCGTTGAGCAGCAACACCGCGACCTCACCCGGCGCGAGGCCGTCACCCGCGTCGTAGGGGGCCAGCGTCAGGTTGGGCCCAAACCCAAGCGGGACGCGGGTGTAGGCCTCGACGTTCAGGACCTGGCCGCCGTACTCCAGCGTGATGTGCAGGTTCTGATTCCAGGTGTTGGCCACGTAGGCAGCGAAGCAAGTGTTGCCGCCCGACTCGTTGTCCATCTCGGTTGCGAAGTACTCGCAGCCGATCGAGGACTTGTTGTTGACCATGGCCTCACACGCGGGCGAGCAGGTCCACGTCGAGCTGTCGCAGGCTTCATCGGGGGCGCAGGCTTCCACTACGGCGCCCTGGCAGTTCTCGACGGCGTGCAGATCGGCCGAGCACTGCAGGCAACCCGGGTCATCGAGGTCGCCCTCGCTCTGAATGTCGAACTTGGGCCCGTCGCTGTCGCCATCGCCAGGTTCGCCGTCGCCGTCGCCGTCACCGGGGTCGCCGTCGCCGTCACCGGGGTCGCCGTCGCCGTCGCCGTCGCCGGAGTCGCCGTCACCATCGCCCGACAGCGTGATCCCGCTCGTGTCGGCGGGGCTGTCGTCGGAGGGGGTCGGCGCCGCCGACGAGCACGCGATCAC
The DNA here is from genome assembly GCF_000737335.2 of Enhygromyxa salina. Classification (GTDB taxonomy): domain Bacteria; phylum Myxococcota_A; class Polyangia; order Nannocystales; family Nannocystaceae; genus Plesiocystis; species Plesiocystis salina_C. Next base: position 3,012 of record NZ_JMCC02000149.1, read on the forward strand.
GCAGGGCAGCACCGCGGCTACGGCTGCGCACACAGGGGTCTTCCAAGCAAGTACAGACATGGCAGGCGACTCGATGCGCGCCAGTCTACCAGGAGGGATCGCGCATCGGCGTGCGAATCTGCGGTGATCAACCACCAGCCCCGCGCAGCCCCAACACGAGTGCTTCGCCTCCCGATCGAGTGCTATGTTGCCGCCACCGTGGGCGACGTCGTCAATCTCAACCGGTTCCGCAAGCGCAAGCGCAAGCAAGAGGAGCAGCAGCAGGCCGAGCGCAAGCGCGTCGTGCACGGGCGAACGAAGGCCGACAAGCGCGCAGCCGCAGCCGAGCGCGAGCACGCCGACCAGGCCCACGCCGGCCACGAGCGCGAGCGCCAAGCGGCCGACCCGAAAGATCCCGACGCCCCCGATCCCGACTGACCCGCAGAGACTCCGAGTCTGGGGGATTGGGGTATGAAGAAAGCGGAGCGTTCGCCGATCGTCCAGACCTTGGGTGCGAGCGAAGCGAGTACGTCGGAGCGCGCGGAGGCGAAGCCGAGCACGATCCGAGTCTGGGGGATTGGCGTATAGTCGCCCCCGTGCTTCGCTGCGCTTGGATCTTGCTGTCCTCCCTGCTCGTCCTGGCCCCGCTCGGCTGCGCGGGCACCCAGGCCTACGTCGAGTGGCGTCCGGGGCTGAGCCCGATGGACTTCGACGGGACCTTCGAGATCTCGCTCGACGAGTTCGATGGCTACGTCGACCGGGCCCAGGGCAACACCTTGTTCGATCGCTTCCACGGCGAGTCGAAGTCGAGCGCCGCCCAGGCGATGGCGGAGCTGGGCTCACGGACCAGCGTTACGCCGGTCGTCGATCCGCGCGGCTACTCGATCGTCAGCCTGACTCAGGACGCGAACGTGGGCTTGCAGGGCGAGGGCGGCAAGCTCGTCACCGGGCCCGTTGACTGGTTCGCAACCACGCCGGATCGAAGCGCAGCAGCGCTGCTCAGCGGGACCAAGTTGGCGGTGTCGATCGGCTCCGCCTCGGCTGGCGTCGACATTGGCTCGCTGCTTGGGACCGGGCTGGGCGGCTATCGTTTCATGCTGCTGGTCGACGACGCCGAGCTCAGCGTGTTCGCGCTGCCCGAGATGGGCGGGGTCGTCAGCGCGTACGATCCCGGCTTTCTGTTCTCGTTTCGGCACCTGCCAGGCGCCCGCGAGCGCTGGGACATCACGGTCGCGCGGGTCTCGATCAGCATGTGAGGCGGGCCATCACGGCGTTGTGCGTTGACCGCCCGCGGTCAACGCGGGTACGGTGTGCCAAGGTTGGATGATGGCGATGTCGAAATTGATCTTTGCGCACGGCTCTGGGCCCTTCGTGGTTGCGATGTTGCTCACCGGCTGCGGTGGCGAGACCAGCGGGACGGGCGGGACCGGTGTCACCGTTGGCGAAGAGATCGACTCGGGTGAGACAGACGCCGAAGAGTCCAGCGCCGACGGGTCGAGCTCGGGTAGCTCGAGCAGCTCGAGCAGCTCGACGACGACGTCGACCACCACCACGGACCCCGACACCAGCGATCCCGACACCGGCGTCGAGACCGACGGCGTCAAGTTCGACACCCTCGACCCCGTCGACGCGGGCGACGGCGGCGGTCAGAACTGCCAGGGCGGCGATATCTGTGGGGACGCCGAGTTCAGCTACATCTGGATCGCCAACAGCGGCGAGAACACAGTCACGAAGCTCAACACCCGCACGCTCGAGGAAGAGGGCCGCTACTGGACCCGCCCCGATCAAGGCGGCAGCCCGTCGCGGACCTCGGTCAGCGTCGACGGCCGCGCGGTGGCGATCGCCAACCGCCACGTGGGTATCACCAAGATCTGGGCGGACCTCGACGACTGCGAGGACAAGAACAACAACGGCATGATCGACACCTCGACCGGCAAGAACGACGTGCGCGCGTTCGCGGCCGACGAGTGCATCGCGTGGCACCGCGAATTCCCGGGAATGACCGTCCAGCGCCCGGTTGCGTGGACCTCGGGCACCTACAACGAGGCCACCTGCGTGTGGGAAAACCAGAAGATCTGGACGACGACTGGCGACAGCGGCACGCCAGGCCAATGTGGTGAGACCGGCGTGTACGTGCATCGTCTCAATGGCGACACTGGCGAAGTCGAAGAGATGATTCACATCCCGCACAATGAGGTCATGTGTACATTTGGTGCCGCGAACTGGGGCCTTGGGCCCTACGGCGCCGCCGTCGACAACGAAGGCAACATGTGGTTCTTCGTGTTTGGCCAGAGCACCGTGGTCCGGGTCAACTACAGCGATCTCTCGTATCAAATCTACTCGGGCGGAAGCTACGGCCTGACCGTTGACAGCGAGGGCCGGCCCTGGACAGACGCCCCACGCCGCCTCGATCCACAGGGCGGCCAGTGGGCCAGCGCGATCGGCAACCTTCCAGGCAGCGGCGGCACCGGGGTCGCGCAAGATCTACAAGGTCGGATCTGGTCGGGCACGGTCGGTGGTGTCGGGTGGGTCGACATGGAGACCATGGTTGTTGGCGACACGGTGCTGCTGCCAGCGCAGGGTAACTATCGGGGCGTCAGCGTCGACGTAGATGGCTTCATCTGGGCGATCCCGCTGGGCGGCACCGAAGCCTTCCGCATTGACCCGGACACCTACGAAGTCGCGTCGTATGCGGGACTCAACGCGCCCTACACATACTCGGACATGAGCGGCGGGCAGCTGAGCAACGTGACGTGCAACGAGCCCCAGGGCTGAGGGGGCTCCCGCGCGGGCGAGGTTGCTCGCGCGCCCCCACCTGCGCGGGTGGCTTGCAGCGCGGACCAGACTGGTTGGGGCGGCCTCCCGTCGCGCGTCTCGATCACCCCAGCTGCCAGCGCGCACCCTTTGGCGTGTCCTCGACGGCCACGCCCGCGGCCTGCAGCAGATCGCGGATCAGATCCGACTTCGCAAAGTCCTTGGCCTTGCGCGCGTCCTGACGGGCCTCGAGCAATTTGTCGATCACCCCACCGAGCGCCGCGACCCGCTCAGCCTCATCGCCGCCGCCCGCGTCTGCGCTGCGGGTGCACTCGACCGCGAGCTCGGGATACAGCCGCGGGTTGGGCAGCTCTGCGCCAAGCACCCACAGGTGCCGCGTCAAGCACCGATACGCCGCGAGCAAGCTCGGCACGTCGTCGCTGGCCTCGATCCCGCCGACGAACAGCTCGCCGACGTAGTCGAACAAGGCGGCCGTGGCCTTGGAGGTCCCCATGTCGTCGTCCATGCCGGCGATGAAGCGCTCGATGAACCGCGCCGAAGCCTCGCCAAACGCCCCATGCACGAAGCTCTCGCGCTCGCGCGGGATCGCCTGGTCACCCGAGCGCAAGCTCGCGTAGGTGCCCTGTACGGGGATGTTGAGCTCGGCGTCCGAAGCCTGCTCGAGCCGCCGCTCGAGGATCCCGACGGCGCGCTTGATCTTCTCGAAGCCCTTGCTGGACTCGGCGAGCAGCTGCCAGTTGAACGCCAGCGACGAGCGGTAGTGGGTGACGCCAAAGAACCACCGGATCTGATCCGCGCTGTGGTTTTTGACCAGCTCGGGGATCGAGATCACGTTGCCGAGCGACTTGCTCATCTTGACCGGATCGTTGCTCTCGTCGAGCAGCTGCAGGTGCGCCGGGTGCATCCAGTAGCCCACCCAGGGGTGTCCGCACAGCGGCTCGGCCTGCGCGACTTCGTTCTCGTGGTGGGGGAACAGGTTGTCGATCCCGCCGCCGTGGACGTCGAAGTGGGCGCCCAGGGTGGTCGTGCTCATCACCGAGCACTCGATGTGCCAGCCGGGTCGGCCGCTTGGCCACTCGGGCTTGCCGGTCTCCCAGCTGGGCTCACCGGGCTTGCTGGGCTTCCACAGCGTGAAGTCGGCGAAGAAGCGCTTGCGCTCGCGCTCGGCATCGGCCGTGCGGCCACTCGCGCCCTCTTGCAGAGCTTCGATCGTGCGACCCGAGAGCTCGCCGTAGCGCTCGAAGCTGCGGACGTCGTAGAGCACCTCGCCGTCGCTGACGTAGGCGTGGCCCTTGTCGAGCAGCGCCTGCACGGCGTCGATCTGCTCGGCCACGAAGTCGGTCGCGCGGGTGTAGGTCGCGTAGTCTTTGATGTTGAGCGCGCGGCAGTCTTGGCGAAAGCTGGCGATGATCCGCTCGGCGTGATCGAGCATCCCGGTGCCACCGTTGGCGGCGTCCGAGATGATCCGATCGTCGATGTCCGTGTAGTTGATGACGCTGATGACGTGGTAGCCGCGGTACTCGAGCCAGCGCCGGAACACGTCCCAAAAGCAGTAGGTCCGCGCGTGCCCAATGTGCATGTGCGAGTACACCGTCAGACCGCAGGTGTAGATGCGCACCACCTTCGGGTCGGCCGGGACGAACGGCTCTTTTTGCTTCGTGCGGGTGTTGAAGACGTGCAGCGCCATCAACCAGCTTTTAGGACAGCTCGGCCTGTTTTGACAGCGCGCAAGCGTCGATCAAGTCGCCGAGCTTGAGACCTTGGGGGATCCCGAGCTCCGCGATCTCGTTCCACACGGGCAGCAGGTCGTCGTCGCGCTCTTTGCGATCGATCAGCTCGTGGAGCGCGGCCACGACCGCGCGACGGCTGCCCCGCTCGAGGGCGTCCCACAGCGCGGCGGCGACTGGATCATCTGGGCGCTCGGGGGTGGGGGCGTGCCCGACCCAGCTGGTGTCCTCGGTCAGCGTGGCGGCCTCGACCTGGGAGACCCGCGCGCTCGAGCTGCTGGAGCCGCCGTCGTGGCTGCTCAGCCCAGACGTTGGGCGAGACGGCACGCTGGTCGCTGGTTCGGGCTCGTCGCGGACGATCACTGGACGCGGCCGCTCGATCACCACCGGCCCCGGAGCCTCGCGTCGCCAGCGGCGTCGGCCCTCCCAGCGCTCGGCGACCGGCTCTCGATCGGGCATCTGAACCTCACCGGTGGCGACCTTCGCTTGCAGGGCCTGCCCGCGCTGAAGGATCTCCTCGCCGTGGCCCTTGGGCAGGACCGTGACGACGGTGTCTTCCTTGATGATGGCGAACAGTGTCTCGCCAAATTCTTCGACGGGGATCAGCACCTGCGGCTCGCCCAGCATCGCGTCGAGGGTCCGCACGGCCTTGCCGCCATCCTCCGCCTTGCCAAGCGCCACATCCAGCTGGTCTCGCAACGCCTCGTCGTCGAGGTCGTCCATGGTCGGGACCAGCTCGCGCAGCCTCTGAACTGCGCGATGGGTGATGCTGTAGCGTCGATGTCCAGGGAACGGACCACGCAACATGGCGCGGGATGTAGCTCAGACCGACACCAAACACCAGGGCTGCCAAGCGACGCACGTGGAATTTACGCTGCGCGGGCTCCAACGCATTTTTCGTGTGCAAGGGGCGCGCGGCGGACGAGGTGTCGCGCAGCATCTGTCACCCGAGCCGCCACGCGGAAGCCGGGACACCTGGTGTCAATGTCGTAATTCGTCGATTTGTTGCCAACGCAGGCGCGAACGAGCAGCATCGAGACATGCGCCGTCAGCTGGGTTCGCGCGCTCGTTTGTTCGCGCTTGCGGTGGTGAGCGCGGCGGCGGTGGTCTCGTCGTCAACGATCACCTGCAGTCGCGCCGAGGCTGCGCCGATCCAGGCGAGCGGGTCGGCGAGCGCCGGCGCAGGAAAAGCCGACCGCGCGCGCGACGAAGCGACCGCGAAGGCACGCAAGGCCGCGCTCGAGCAGGCGATCTCGGGTGTCGAGATCCCGACCGACCCGGCCGCGGTCACGCAGGTGCTCGCGCGGGCCGAGGCCTGGACGGCCGCGTACCGTGTGCTCGAGGTCACCAGCGTCGGGGATCAGCTCGAGGTCCGGGTCGAGGTCGAGATCGACGTGCCGCGGCTGCGCAAGCGGATCGCTGCGGCGAGCGCCGGCCAGCGCGCGAGCGGGTTTCGGTTCGGCAAGCTGCAGGCCAGCGGGTGCGCCGGGATCGAAGAGGCCGCCTTGACTGAGCCGCTGCGTGCCTACGGCATCCTGGCGGACGCAGGTGACGCGACGCTGGCACTGTCGATCTCTTGCAAGGATCGCGGGGCCGTGGCGAACACCCACGTGCGCGCGGCCGCGGTCGAGATCTCCGCCAAGCTGACGGGCGCGGTCGAGCTCGAGCTGGGGTTCGCGGGTCAGGGCTTCGCGTCGGAGCTCGAGGTTGCGACGGGGATCGCCCTCGATCGTGCGCTGGGTGAGTTGGCCGACGAGCTCGCGGTGGTTGCCCGCGGCGAGCTCGAGCTTCGCGTCGAGCAGCCCTGGCCGGCGGCCCGGGTTGCGAGCTTGGAGCGATCCCTGCGCGAGGCGGTGATCGGCGTCGACGCGGTCGAGCTCGCGGGGATCAGCGCCGATGGCAGCGCGATCTTGCGGGTCGGCGGTCGGATCGACGCCAAGCAGCTCGCGCGCGCCCTACAAGACCTGAGCTTTCCTGGCTTCGCGCTGGTAGGCTTGCGGGTCGATGGTGCTCATGCCCTCCGCGTCCGAATGCAGTAATCGTCCCGCTCGTTGGGGCCGCGCTTGGCGAGGCGCGGCGGCGCTGAGTTGCTTGGTCTGTGTGTTGGCGGTCGCGGGCACTGGCTGCGCCCACACGCAAGGTGGCCGGGCCGCGCCCACGAGCTTGCTCGCGATCGAGTGCGACACCCCCGACGCCGACGTCTGGGTCGACGGGCAGTACATTGGGCAGATCGCGGCGGTGTCGGGCCGGCTGCGTCTGGCCGCGGGCGTGCATCGTGTAGAGGTCCGCAAACCGGGCCACTTCCCGGTCCAACGTACGGTGCGCGTGGAAAAACAGGGTGGGGGCACGGTCATCGTCACCGCCGAATTGCTCACGGATCCACGCTAAAGCCCGTTCGGGTGGGGTTCGAGCGCCGAGCAATTTTAGACCCCCTCGGTCGCAGCGCAGCTATCTTCGGCGGATCAGTTCGTAATAGAATTCCCGTCGAGTCTCGGATGCTCTACGACCACACTCTCGATGCGACGCGGACGTGGATTGCGTGCCCGACTCCAAAGCCGGCAGCTCGCGCCCGACTCATCTGCCTGCCTCACGCGGGCGCCAGCCCAAGCGCGTTTCGTCCGTGGGCGGACCTGGTCCCGGACGAGGTCGAGCTGCTCGCCGTGCGCTTGCCGGGGCGCGGCGCCCGGGTCGACGAGCCGCTAGCGACAACCGTCCGCGACATCGCCGATCCCCTAGCGCGTGCGATCGAGCCCCTGCTCGAGTGCTCGCAGGTCGTGATCTTTGGACACAGCCTGGGCGCGCTGCTCAGCCTAGAGCTGGTCTATGAGCTGCGACGACGAGGCCTGCGTCAGCCCGCGTTGTTGGTTGTCTCTGGCCGCACGGTGCCCGGCAGCGGCCGGACCCTGCGTCTACACGAGCTGCCCGATCGCCACTTGATCCGCGAAGTGCAGCGAATCTACGGCGGCATCCCCCGCGAGATCCTGGTCGAGCCCGCAATGCTCCAGCGCATGCTGCCGATCCTCAGGGCCGACCTCGCGGTCAATGAAAACCACAACGTCGACAATGAGCCCCCGATCGACGCCAGCATCCTGGCGCTCGGCGGCAACGAAGATCCCCACGTGACACGGACCGAGCTCGAGCTATGGCGCAATCGCACCACAGGCGCGTTCGACTGCGCACAGTTCAACGGCGGACACTTCTATCTGGCCAGCGAACAGGGCCAAGCCTGGGTGATCGCCAAGGTGACCGAAGCGCTCGCCAAGGCCACAAAATGCGGCAGCGAACAGCCAGCCCATCGGGAGCGAGCGCAGCGCGAAGCCGCCTGCGGGGGTCTAAAAAAGGAATGGAGCGCCGACCGGTGGCCGTAGATGCCCAGACAAGAGCCCCCTTGTAGGGGGCCACACATGCGGTAGCGAACAGCCAGCCCATTGGGAGCGAGCGAAGCGAGTGACCTGCGAAGTGCGAAGCCGCCTGTGGGGGTCTAAAAAAAGAATGGAGCGCCGACCGGTGGCCGTAGATGCCCAGACAAGAGCCCCCTGCTAGGGGGCCACACATGCGGCAGCGAACAGCCAGCCCATTGGGAGCGAGCGCAGCGAGTGACCTGCGAAGTGCGAAGCCGACTGTGGGGGTCTAATCAAAACCGGAAATTGAAGCCGGCGCCGGCCCAGAGTTGAAGCTGCCAGCGACGCCGCACGCCCAGGCTCGTCCAGGGGGTCTCGCCAGCCTCGCAGCCCATTCCGCTGCGCCCGTCGCCAAAGAACGCAAAGCCCGGCTGAACCAGCAGACCGATCATGCCCCGGCGGCGAACGCCGAGCAGAACGCCGAGCTCGAGGCGCGGACCGACGAGCGCGCCGGTGCGTGACGCGACCCGTGTGCCGTTGCCGGTTCGACACGCTGGCGGGGCGCTGCCGGGGCGGATGTCGAGGCCTTGACCCGTCAGCGCGACCACGCTGCCGAGCCCGAGCGAGAGCGCCTCGTGGCCGACGACCCAGGTCTGTTGCCCGAGCAACCCAAAGCTGTAGCCAGACAGCTGCAGGCCCGCGCGGTTGGTCCCCGCGCCGCTGTGGAGGTTGGTGTGCGCGGCGAGCAAGAACCGACGACGCGGGCCGACGAAGCCGCCGCCGTGCAGGTCCAGGGCGATCGCGCTCTCGCCGTTGATGCCCGAAGCCGCGTGGATCGTTGGGCTGTAGCCGCCGGCAATGCTGAACCCAAACCGACCGTGGTGCGGATAGGGGGGCGCGGGTGGCTGCGGCGGGCTCGGGTTGGCGGCGGGGGTTGGAGTTGGAGCCTGGGCCGGATCGCCATCGAGACTGGGAGTGGACTGGGGATCGGGCTGGGGATCGGGCTGGGGATCGCTAGCGGGCTGATACTCGTCGTCCTCGAACAGCGGCATCAGCGTGGGCATCGTCACCGGCGTACCGCCGAGCTCGCGGATCGTTGCCGCGACCTCGAACCGATCGTCAGCGCGGGGGTTCTGCTCGAGGTACGCGTTGTAGCTCTCGATCGCGAGGTCGCGCTCGCGCGTGCGCTGCTCGGGGGTGTCGGCGCTCAACGACAGCCGTTGGTGACACACGCCAAGGTTGTAGTTGAGCTTGGGCGCGGGCAGCAGCGCGATCGCGGCCTCGTAGTGCTCGATCGCCAGCGCGAAGTCGCCAGCCCCAAACGCCGCGGACGCGGCTTGGACCTGGGCGCGCGCGGCTTGCTTGCGCTCGTCCTCGCTTGCGCCGTCGGCGGTCGGTCCTGGCGCGGCGGCGCTGACGAGCGGACTCCAGCTCAGCGTGGCAACCAGCGTGACCGCGGCGAGCCCTGGGCGTGGTCGCGCAGGTGCGCTGGGTTGGCCACCTCGCATGCGACCCAGAGAGTACCCCGGGTTTGACGCCTACTCAGCGCCGGGCAACGACGGCAGGGGGCCGGGGATCGGGGGCAGCTCATCCTCGAGGTCGGCCAGATCGGGGATCTCGGCTGCGTCGGTGTCGGCACCCGTGTTCGCGCTTGGCTTGCTCGCTTGCTCGGGCGCGCGCACGTGGGCGATCAGGGCGCCCGTCTCGGGATCGCGGGTCGGCAGCTCGAGCTTCTCGAGTCCAAGCTTGGCGGCGCGGGCCTCGGCGATCGCGTCGCGCCGCTCGAGGTAAATCTGAACCAACCGGCGGGCCGCGTAGTGGGCCTTGATCCGCCACTGCGCCTCGTTGGCCAGGACCACGGCGAACGCGATCTCGGGCCGCTCGGCCGGCGCGAAGCCGATGAACCAGTTGTAGTTGAGCACCGGATCGCGCTTGCCGGTCAGGCTGCCGGTCTTGCCCGCGATGTCGTAGGCCGGGATGAACTCGACGCCCTGCGGATCGCGGAAGCTGTCGCGCGCGGTCCCAAACTTGGTCGTGCCGATCATCATGTGCCCGACTTGGTCGGCGACCGACTGGGCGAGCGCGCGGCTCTGCTCGGGCAGCTCGGGGGTCAGATCGCTGCCGTCGGGGCCGACGACCTGCGCGACGATGTGCGGCGGCTGGTAGATACCGCCGCGGGCGTAGATGCTGGCCAGCACGGCCGCGTGGACCGGGCTCAGATCGACGTGCCAGAACCCCGCGGCCACCTTGGCCCGCGAGTTGGCGTCTGCGGGGATGTGCGCGGGGCTGGGCTCGAGCGGGAACTCGAACGGGATCTCGGTCTGGAACAGCAAGCTGGTCGCGGTCTCGTCGAGCTTGCGCTGATCGAGATGCCCGAGCGCGAGCTTGGCCAGGACCAAGTTGTAGCTGTGGGCGATCGCGTTGCTCAGCGACTCGCAGCGGGTGTCGAGCTTGGGATCGTCCTTGAGCAGATCGTCGGTGATCCCCTGCAGCCCCCCGTGGAAGCAGACCTTCGTGTCGGGGCCGGCTGCGCCGTTCTCGACCAAGGAAGCGGCGGTCACCAGCTTGAAGGTGGACGCGGCGGGGGCCCAGGCTGTGGTCAGGATCTCGAGCGGGTCGACCTGCGGGTCCATGCTCGAGTGCCCGGCGAACGCCAGCACCGAGTTGTCGCGTAGATCGAGCACGACCGCGGCCGCGTAGGGCACCTCGCGGTTGCGGAAGATCGTCTGGGCGGCCTGATGAAGGACCGGGTCCAGGGTGTAGAGCAGGCGGTGGCCATCGGCGAGGTCCTGCACGTACATGGCCGTGGCCGGGTCGACGGACAGCTGGGCCTCGGCGGCCGCTTCCGCACCTTGCGGGACCGGGGCCGAGGGCGCCGCGTTGGCCTCGAGGATCGGGGTCAGCGCGATCGCGGCCAAGTCGAGGCGATCGCGCCAGGCCAGAGGGGGGGGCGCGTTCTCGTCGATCAGGTTCGGGAGCGCCGTCGCGGGCTTGCGCAGCTCGTCGCGATCCTCGGGGATCGACTGTTCCTGTACATAGAACGCGATTCCGCCCAGGGTGGCCAAGAAGAAGATGGCGCCCAATCCGCCAAATCGGCCACGCGCGCTTCGCTCCTCGGTCATTGTCTCGCCATACATCGTGCGTCGCTGCAGGTCAAAAACTTGGCGCGGATCGGCGCTCTACCGGCCATGGTCGACGCTGGTCCAATGGTGATACGGATGAGCTGTGAGCAACCCCGAGACGAAGACCCAGTCTGGCTCCCGGACCCCATGGTTGGACGCGGCCGCCCCTGACGAGTCGCAGCCGCCTCATCGCGTCTCATTCGGGCCCAAGGATCCAAGCGAGGCCAACGTGGCCGCAGCCGACCGAGCGATCGTCGAGCTGCTCGATGCGCGTCCCCCGTGGCTCGACATCGAGGCTGGGATCATCGACGACAAGCAGCTGCGGCGCGTGCCCGTGGGTCCGACCTTGGTGCTTGGATTTGGTGGCAGCGCGCTCGGTGCTCGGGCCGCGCTCGAGTTCGCGGAGGTCGCGGGGCTGCGACCGGGGCCGCAGCGGATCTTGGATGCTGTCGATCCGTGGGTGGTCGGCGACTGCCTGGACTGGGCGACGGCCTGCAACGCGAAGCTGTTGATCGTGTCGAAGAGCGGCAACACGATCGAGGTGCTGCGGCTGCTCGAGGCCTGTCTGTCTCGCGGCCTCGAGCCGGCGACCGTGATCAGCGATCCGGTTGATCAGGTTGATCAGCTCGGTCAGGCCGCAGCTTCACTGCCACCGATCGTCGCGCGGGTCCGCGAGGCGTCGGGCGGCGAGCACCTCGAGCTGACCATGCCAGCGGCCGTGGGCGGCCGTTGGTCGGTGTTCACCGCGGTCGGGCAGGTCCCGCTGCGGGCCGCAAACCTGGATCCGATGTTGCTGACGGCGGCCGCGATCCACGAGCGCGATCGGCTCGCCTCGGGCCCGGTGGCTCGCGCTTCGCTCGCGCGCTCGCTCGCGTGGCGACTCGAACACCCGGCGCCGTACTCGATCTTGTGGTGCTACAGCGAGGTGCTGATGCACTGGGCCGCGTGGACCCAGCAGCTCGAGTGCGAGAGCTTGGGTCGCGTGCGGCAGGATGGCTCGCGGGTCGGAGAGCTCGTGGCTGCGCTGCGTGGCCCGGCGGATCAACACAGCGTCGCGCAGCTGTTGCTCGACGGGCCAGCGCGAGGCCGGGTGACCTTCGCGGACTTCGACGATGACCCCACGGGGAGCTACGCGGGCGACCTCGCCGACCTCGCGCGGCTGCGGGTGATCGAGCGCGACGCGACCTGTGAGAGCATGACTTTGCCCACACGCACGTTGCTCGTGCGTGACCGGAGCCCCGCGAGCCTCGCGGCGCTGATGCTGCACGGGATGATCGAGACCGCGGTCACGGCAGGGTCGTGGTCGATCGATCCTTACGGGCAGCCAGCGGTCGAGAAGATCAAGCGCGGCATCCATGTTCGTTTGTGAGCGAGGTTGTTTTCAGCACGGGCGAGGGCTTCTGGCCCGCTTGCGGGGGCGTTCGTGGACTGGTTCATTGTGGGCTGCGAGCTGTTTTCGGCACGGGCGGGGGCGTTCGTGGACTGGTCCACTGTGGGCCGCGAGCTGCTTTCAGCAGGGGGTGAGGGCCTCTGGCCCGCTCGCGGACGACAGTCATGGACGGGTCGAGCGTGGGCAGTGGGTTGTTTTCGCCCGCTCGCTGACGCCACTCGTGGACGGGTTCAGCCTGGGCCCGAGTGCCGATGGGCGCCCTGCGCCACGGGCGAGGACCCATGGGGGTGGGGGGTCGGAAGGAAGTGTAGGAGAGCTTTCCGAGCCCCGTTTTGTTACCCTGCCGGTCGAGCGGCCCATGCTGACCAAATTTGGCGGTTGGTCGCTCGCGGTCGAAGCGCGACTCTTCGACGACTGAGTGCTCCATGCGAGACGAGAACCAGGACACGATCGTCCACGCGAAGGTGGATGAGACCCAAGGGCCCAAGGTCAAGCGGAAGGACGCTTGTTTGGTCGTGATCTACGGGCAGGACCTCGGGCGCAAGTACAACATCGTCGGTCGCGACCTTCGCATCGGTCGGGCCACGACCAACGACATCTGCCTGAGCCAAGACGCCGTCTCGCGCGAGCACGCCTACATCATCGTCGACGACTTCGGGATCAAGATCCGCGACAACGACTCGACCAACGGCACGTACATCAACGACAACAAGATCCACGAGGCCTATCTGCGCGATGGGGATCTCGTGAAGGTGGGTCGCTCGATCTTCAAGTTCTTGTCTGGCGAGAACATCGAGAGCTCCTACCACGAAGAGATCTTCAGGTTGTCGACGGTCGACGGGCTCACGCAGGTGTTCAACCGTCGCTACTTCATGGAGACGCTCGAGCGCGAGCTCAGCCGCGCGCGTCGCTACGATCGGCCGCTCGCGCTGCTGATCTTCGACATCGACTACTTCAAGAAGTGCAACGATAATTTTGGTCACCGCGCTGGCGACTTCGTGCTGCGGCGCATCGCCGAGCTCGTGACCATGCGTGCGCGCAAGGTCGACGTCGTCGCGCGCTACGGTGGCGAAGAGTTCACCGTGATCCTCCCCGAGATCGAGATCAAGGGCGCGCACATCTTCGCGGAGAAGATTCGCAAGCTGATCGACGAAGAGGACTTCGCGTTCGAGGGGCGCAAGATTCCGGTCACGATCTCGATCGGGGTCGCGGATCTAGATAGCTCGGTCGCCAACGCGGATGATCTGATCCAGACCGCAGATCGGCGCCTGTACGCCGCCAAGGCTGGCGGGCGCAACCGCGTCGTCGATCACGGCTAGTGCCGCACACCCTGAGTTCGATCCGGGTTATGCACGGCACTGAGGCCCAAT